>JBDSAA010000038.1:0-60975 GCA_039922375.1 Ferruginibacter sp. | reverse complement strand
GAGCCGGATAAGTTGGAAAAAATTGTTGCCGGGCTGACAAAACGGTTTCCCAACAATCAGGCAATAGCCCTGACGGTAACCCAATACAACCAGATGATTGCCCAGTATAAAGCCAAGCCTCAAAATGGCGGACTTGCTCCTGACATCAATATGCCTGATACGAGCGGCAAACCTTTTTCATTGAGCAAGCTTAGAGGAAAATACGTATTGGTTGATTTTTGGGCAAGCTGGTGTGGCCCATGTAGGGGCGAAAACCCGAATGTCGTAAAGGCTTACAATAGTTTTAAGGATAAAAATTTCACCGTATTGGGTGTTTCGCTTGATAAAGACAAAGCCTCCTGGATAAAAGCAATAGCAGAAGACAGCCTGAGCTGGTACCATATCAGCGACCTGAAATATTGGAGCAGCGCTGCTGTTAGCTTATATGGTTTTGATGGAATTCCATATAATGTGCTGGTGGATCCGGCTGGAAAAATAGTGGCTACTAATCTAAGGGATTCGGCGCTGCAGAGCAAATTAGCAGAATTGCTAAAATAAAAAAATCGCATATAAAAAAGGGGGAAGAAAACTCACGTTTCTTCCCCCTTTTTTTGTCTTATAAATTCATCTGTTAATCTAATACCAGGACGTTAACAGCGTAAGAAATTATTTGCTGATCATTATCGAGTGTAATTAAAAAATAGAATGCTCGTGTCAAGTTTAAATTTGACGTTGGAGGATTTGGTGTAACTGCTGTTTTGACAAAATATTCAGTTAGGGTAGTATTAAACGTTACACTTAACCCGTTGGCTGCCGGCAAGATAGGCGCAGCGTTGTATGCAGCCGAAGAATTTTGCAAAGAAGCATAGGAGGTGGAAGCCGAAACTTTCGTTACCTGCTTAATTTTTCTGCCACTGGTAGCAGGAATTTCGAGTGTTATGCTGATAATGCCACCAGCAGCTTTGGACGTACGTACAGCCGGTCCTGGCCGGTAATCTGTAGCATTCGTTACTGTTATTGGTACATCAGGCCTATAGTCTTGTAAAGGAATAGACTCAATTTTTTTGCAACCAGAAAGGGCAAAAGTAGCGATACAAACTGCACTAAGAATATACTTCATGTTGATAATATTTAGAATTAAAAATTAAAGACCCCACCAAACCTTTACATCTGTCTTAGTTCTGGGATTGGGTGCATTTGGATTACTTGATAGTTCACTTGATACATATGGATATCTTTTAGGTATAACGGAGGGATTATCTCCCTGTGTAACCAATGGCAAAGCCAGTGTCGGAATCCCTGTTCTCCTGTAATCATTATAAGCTTCTATTTCCATTCCTGTATAGGCGATGTATTTTTGTGTTACAATTTGCTGTAATTGATTTGCTGTCGTACCGGTCAGTGTAACGGCGAGTGGATTATCTGTAAAATAAGTTGCTATTTCGGTAGTAGTCATTCCAATTTTTGTCATATGTGCTCTAATACCAGCCTTATATAACGAATCGGCATTACCCGTGATACCAAGTCTCACTATATTTTCTGCAAGGTTCAAATTCGACTGAAAGTTGGTCAGCATGCGAACAGGAGCTTCACCAGCCGTGCCTACAATATAGGAACTAAAAACGGATCGAAGGGCAGCAGTTGAAGCACCTGTAGGCGCAGCAGCGCCATTGTTGGTGGACACAAATAAACCTCCTGGCTTCGTATACAGTTTGCCAAGCCGAACGGTATCATTTAATCCCCTCACTAAGGTCACAAACCTTGTACTCAACATTTGATCTAATGGGCGGTTAACTACGTTGAAAGCGTAATGATAACTTTGGCTTCCTGTAGCAGTTCCGAAAGGAACTTCGAAGTCGAGATTGTTTGCGTTAATATAATTGTTAGCTGTAATCACTTCAGTGGTAACTGTTTTAGCCAGTGTTGGATTAACTACGGAAATGGTATTAGCTAGTTTCAGCATTAATGAATAACCTGCCCTTTTCCATTTAAGCAGGTCGCCTTTATAAATCATATCATCTGCAGCAGATGGAGCTAATACAGTTGTTTTCCCCAGATCTGCAATACCATTTCTCACCATATCGAATAAACTGGTAATTCCCAGACCTGTATTGCCCTCGTAGATATCCTGCTGTTTATCGTAACGAGGCTGTGGAAAAAGCAACCCCTGCCCCCCTTGAGAATAAGGAACATCACCCCATAAATCAGTTAAAAGCGAGAAAGCGTAAGCCATTTGAATTTTTGCAATGCCTGCATAGGCAGGGCTGGTGGCCTGTGTTTTATTTATCATGATGACGAGGTTGTTGATTGAACCAATAAACAATTCATAATCCCAGGAATTGTTGCCAAGGCCATCTAAAACGAATTGGTCAAAACTGAACTGCTGGCTACCAATTCCAGCGTTATGCTGAACTAACACGGAAGCTGCTCTACCGAGTTCACCAGAACTTGCATTAGCTATCCCCACTTGTGTCGTGGGCAATAACAATGACGGCGGCACATCAGTAGGAGCATTCGGATTTTGGTTTACGTCCACAAATTTCTTACAGCTACTAAACAGAAGTGTGGCACTTAGCAAGCCGATTATATACTTATTAATTTTCATGCTACTTTTTTTGTTTTGATTAAAACGATAATTTAACATTCACACCGATGGTTCTTGAATTTGGCCCGCTTTGTAATTCAAGGCCACGGATGTTTCCAGCTCCTTGTGTATTTACTTCCGGATCAATGGGCACCTGTGGTGCATGGTACCATAAGTTGCGGCCGAAAACACTGAACCGAACACCCGTGATTACGGATTTCGAAGAAAATTCGCTCGGTGGAATTTCATATGACAATGACATTTCTCTTAACCTTAACACTGTAGCATCGTAAACGTTCAGGTCGGTTTGTAAGCCCCCGTAACCGCTACCACTATTCCAATATGATTGGGCAGGTATCTGAATATTATTTTCCCTGAATTTGCCACCTGCTGTCTCAATTACGCCAGGCAAAATTCTTGGTTTATCCCTGTCAATGCTGGTAATATCCATTGCACCAGATGATTTGAGTAATGCGGAGGTCCATGAAAGTATTTGTGAGCCATGCCTGTAGTCAAATAAAACAGACAATGTAAACGCCTTAAATTTGAAGCTGTTAGTTATACCAAAAGTGTAATCAGGATTGGGATTTGAGATCGGTTGATTTGCAATCGCTGTTCTGTAAAGACCGGTAGTGGAATCTACCAAACGTCGTCCATCAGCATTGGTTGGGATCTTGTTGCCTAGTATTATTCCATAAGGTTGTCCTACCATGAAGGAAGGAACACTGCCGCCAAAAGCATTTCCATTGATAGAAGAACTAGTGACACCAGGAGCGATATATTCTACATTATTTTTTATTTTAGTATAGTTGGCTGTTACTTCCCATTTGAACGTTCTGCTTGAAATAGCAACAAGGTTTACCAACAATTCGACCCCTTTATTTGTCATCTTGCCTGCATTTGCCCATCGGCTATCATACCCTGTTGATGTAGGTATAGTCAATTGTAGTATTTGATCTTTACTTTCACTGGAAAAATAAGTAGCATCTATGCTTAGCCTGTTTTTCCACAGGCCAAGATTAATACCAATTTCAGATGACGTTGTAAACTCGGGGCTTAGAGAAGAGGATGCTATTGTGGAGTTGGCAGCAAAACCAGCATATGTCTGCGTACCCGCAGTGATTGGAAAAGTAGTCAATGCTACATTATTCCCGTAACTGGTTTTAAGAAAAGATTGGGATAAAATATATGGATCTGCATCCTTTCCCACTTTAGCCCAGCTTCCTCTAACTTTTGCATAAGACAATATATTTGATTTAATTGCCGGTATTGCGTCCGTTAACACAAAACTGAGACTTGCTGCAGGATAAAAGAATAAGTTTTTATCCTTCGGTAAGGTGGAAGACTTGTCAGCTCTTCCTGTTAGCTCCAGGTATAAATAATCTTTAAAAGATAAAGTTGTTTGAGCATAATAACCTAACAAACGTTGTATTGTAGTAAACTCACCACTATTGGTAAAAACAGAAGCATTATTCACGTTATAGTAATTTGGAATTGCCAACTGATCACCTCTTGCTGTCACACGTTGGTAACGCCGTTGGTTTACGTTTTGTCCCACTAGTAAAGTTGCCTTTAAATTTTTTGTAAACAGTTTGTTGGTTTTAGCAGTGATCAACAGATCGCCATTGATCTCGCTTCTAAAGTAAGAACTTTCGCTTACTGTGCCTGTTGTATTCTGACCAATTGTTCCAATTGCGAAAACCTGTTTCTTTCTATCACTGTAAGCGTCTATCCCCAACCTGTAAGACACATTTAACCAGGATTTGATATCAAGGCCAAGGCTAACATTCCCATTTATACGGGATACTTTACTGGTAACAGGATTTTCGTAAGCATAAAAGGCCGGATTGGCAGAACCAGCAATGGGCCAGTTGTTTGAACCGTCCGGATTTTTATAATTTTTCTTGTAAAATAACATGTCAACATTTCTGGGGAGGCCAGAGATTAACCTTCCCAAAGAACTATTACCGTTCCCGGTTAATACACCTGTCTGGCCGATATTTGTATAAGTAACTTTACCGCCGATTTTTAATCTTTCTTTTACCACCACATTGGTTCCAAAAGAAATATTGCTCCTTTCTAATTTTGTATTTGGTAATATGCCTTTTTGGCTAACATTGCCTAAACTGAAGCTGTTATTCTGATTTACATCTCCGGTATTGATACTTAAATTATTGTCCCAGGTAGATCCTACGTCAAAAAAATCTGCGTAGTTATTTGGTTGAGCCTGGTAAGGTACTGTTGCACCGGACACCAGTAGTAATCCATTTGCCAGCGTTGGGGTGGCACCAAAAGCAGGCCCAAATGAAAGGCCGGATGCAGGGTTGTATACCCCATTTGCACCTTGACCATATTGGTTTTGAAATTTCGGTAGTCCACTTGCGTGTTGAAAAGAATAGTTAGAATTCAAACTAATATCAGCTTTGCCTTTTCCGGCGGCACCTTTTTTTGTAGTAATAATAATAGCTCCTGAAGAAGCTCTTGAACCATATAAGGCAGCCGCTGCCGGGCCTTTCAAAATATTTACCGACTCAATATTATTAGGATCAATATCCAGCGCCCTATTAGATTGATCATTACCTAATGTTCCCAATGATCCCGCATTCCTGGTATCTACATCATTACTTATAGGGATACCATCAACTACAAATAGTGGCTGGTTGTTTCCATTGAAAGACTGAATACCGCGGATATTAATATTAACCGAAGCACCAGGCGCTCCACTTGCACCCACAATATCAACCCCGGAAACTTTTCCTTGAAGAGAGCTTATTACATCAATCGCACCTTTATTAGCAATCTGGTCGTTCTTTAAACTTTGGGTAGCATATCCTAAGGCACGCTTATCCTTAACAATACCTAAAGCTGTAACAACTACTTCCTGCAACTTTTTTTCTGCTGCAGCCATAGTTGCATTTACTGTATTGCTATTGACAGCAATTGTATTCGTTTCCAGATCAACTGAAGTGAATAACAATGTCTTAACTGTAGTTGGGAGAGCGAGGATGTAGTTACCGTCTTTTCCAGTCATGGTTCCGTACTTACCATCAAGGGAAGAAACTGAGACTCCTTGTAAAGGTTTTCCTTTGTCATCAGTTACCTTACCGCTAACAGAACGGTTTTGGGCAGTGGCATTAATAACAAACAGCAATACCACTGTAAGTGTTACAATAATTTTTCTCATGTGCATATTTGTTTTAGTAAATCAAAGATAATTAACAATATCTTAAAGTTTGGGACGTGGCTCTTGTTTTAAAAGCTTTTTATTTTTTAGTTTAAAGGCTTGAGGAAGTCTCTTTGAGTGATATTTAACAAAAGGTAATTGTTTTATCAATTGTTTTAACAAATAACGACATTCGGCAGTTATTGTTGCTTTCTCAAATGATATTTTCAGTTTATAAAAAAAAGCTGTTCTTTAAAACAGCTTTTTTTAACCAAATTTAAAATAAGCCATCAATATAAATTTCCACTAAAATAAAATGTTGGTGTTTGTTTACTGGTAAACTGCCCTAAAAATCCAACACTGGTAGAAATCCCATCAATTTTGAATTGATCGCTTTCTATATAGCTCAATATATTATTCATGTTAGCTACCACCAGGGCAGCATTTGCATTCTGAGTAGTTTTAGTAAATTTGAAAAGGCCTGTTGCATCAACAGTATATGTATAGTTGTACTGGCACAAAAAAGGCCCTGTTGCTCCCTGGTAAACAAACGCTGTAACGATCATGGTTTTGGCAGCTGCATTGAAAACAAAATCCAGGTTATCCAACGTTAATTTATAGGGACCCGCTAACATTCCGGATCTGGCAAGATTATAGCGTGAAACAAACAGCGGAGATTCATTAGGCAAGCCTGCGCCAGCCGGTACAGTAATAGTGGTATATTGACTGCCAATAATATTGGCCAAGGATAAAGAAACCACGGGCGATGAGCCATTTGCAAATTCGACCCTGGTAGTTCCACTCCCTATATAATATATCTTTTTCACATCATCCCAAAAAATCTCCTGGAAGGTATAATTTCCTATTGTAACAGGCTCTTTTAAATGAATTCCATAAGTAGTAAAGCTAAAGGCTATAGTTTTATTAACCAGGTTGCCGGCATTCAGGTATGAAAAAGTAAGTAAAATATTACTGAAATCGAAACCTACTCCTACATTCAATGTTGGGCTGGCGGGGAAATAAAGAAAGGGGTTTTTTGCAGGGTATTTATAGGTAGAATCTAATATTTTTTTGAGTGTTCCGGTCACAAATGCAGCGTCCATTTCAGCTTGGGTTGCTTTTATTAGTACCGCTGAACTCTTATTAAAGTTTCCTTCAAGTATAATGGTATCTTTTGGAATTGTACTGGTAAAAGAAAAATTAAAATCTGTCCCATATCCATAGCCACCGCTTCCGGTTGGTGACAATGATACGTTTGGATCAGGATCAGCCGGAATATGCATATAGGTATAAGTATCAAATATCAAAGACGGACGCTGAAGGGCTTTTAAACGATAACCGCTTTCTTTAGGCGTGGCAGCTATATTTAGCGAAAAATCAGATACCATACTAACCCGGTTGGCTGTCGTAAATTTTAAATAATAAGTTAAACCACCTACAGTAATGTCCTGCGCTTCCAACCCTTTGGGATACACAAAAAGCTTCCAACCTGGTGCTGTTGTCAAGTAGGTTTGGTAACTTGACAATGTCTCTGTCAGTCTATCATCAACCGATTTATCAAATATTTCATCGGTTTTCTTGGTACAACCTGAAAGAAAAAGAACAGCGGTTATTATGTAATAAAATAAATATTTCATATTAGTTCCTTATGGGATAAATGATATGGTTTATGGTAATAAAAGTGCTAAGAAATAGGTACCCGGAATAGCTTGCGGCGTAAACTTTACACGAGGATATAAGCTTACTGAAGGATCAGTGTACCAACTGATAGAAAATTTATTGTTTGCAAAGTAATTCAATAAAGGGGTTACAGCCGGCTTGATGATAGTGCCGTTTCCGTTTGCTGACACATATGTATAAGAAAATAAACCGGCGGCATCTTTAGTTAATGTGTGGTTGAAATCAGCAAAAAACACAACTGTTGCCGTTCCCTGGTGTAAATAAAACCTTACAATGGCAGTAGTAGCAGTATTGGTAATTACTGCCATAGAGTCCATGATCAAATTAAAGCCACCAGGTAATCCGGGAACAGCATTTTTGGATGCATTATAAATGGTGGTGAATGCCGCAGGTTGTGGCAATAATGTTGTTAACGTAGGATTCACACTTGCTTTGGTATAAGTTTTTCCAAATCCGTATGCATCGGTTACAATGGGAGGTGGGTATAAAGCATTTAAAGCTGTTTGCACACGCCTCTGCAAACTATAAAAATCGATGTTCCACACCTGGCGATAATAAGTTACCACAAAATCTTCTTTTTGTTGTAATGCCTGACGGGCAGTGGCATTAGTTGCCGCCTTCATTTCATCCCACTTTGGTTTACCTTCTGTAAGCATTGTAGAAACCATTTCAACAAAGTCATCGTCCGGCCCGGATCTGGAATAAGCGGTGGCATAACCCTCGTTAAAAGCTTGAGCATCCGATACGTTAAACCAGGTAGCCGTATATCCGGGCAGGCCAAGTTTGGATGATGTGCCTTTAAAATCTTGTGGATACATTACAGTCTGGTGCAAAATGTGCGCAAACTCATGGTGTGCGGTATGGATCACTCTCTTAATTGAGGTTACCGGATTTTTATCGAAATTTTGGTTTACATCAAAGAACACAATGTTATTTCCTCCCTCTGCCTGGCCAAGTGTAACAGAATAATAATCATATTCGACACTGCCTACCAGTACAAACTGTTTTGGAGAATATTTTTTAATAAATAGCTCACTGCCTGTTTCATCATTATAAGGATTGATCCATACTTTCTTTAATGCAGAGAAAAGCGGAAGCACCCTACTCTCATCGGCAGGCGTAAGTGTCTTAAAAAGAGACACATTAAATGGATCCCATTTGTATTTTGCGGAGATATTGTAAGGGGTAGTCAGGCTATCCAGTATCCATTTATCTATAGCTGATGTCCCCCTGGCTTCTCCCCCCAGACCTACGGGCTGTTGTACATTTAGCACTTCATCTTTTCTGCAAGATGCTAACATTAAAAGCAGGCATGCGATAAAGGATATGTTTTTTATATTTTTCATTTTATAAAATTAAAGCTGATAAATTATCGTGCATTCGGCTCTAAACCCGCCTGTTTGGTCAACACCGGCAATTGAAGCGCCCTTCTTTTATCATCGGGGCCCAGCGTAATTATTTCGCCGGATGAAGTTATATGTGTTACCGGTATTTTTAGCCTCAGAATATCAAACCATCTCAGGCCTTCGTGCAGGAAGAATGCTTTTTTAAACTCAAGTGCTGTCAGGATAATTGCACCAGAAGTATCTGCAGGCATTTTAAAAAAATCAACCATTTTTTTTGCTGTTACATTATCCGAGGTAGAATATTGATCAATATTTTTACTTACAAAAGCGTTTAAATCGTCGATTGCTGCTGTTCTGTTATTTAGCCGAACGTAAGCTTCAGCCCTGTTAAGCACTACCTCTTCAGCAGTAAGCAAGGGAATAGTATTATAAGGATTGCCAGTGGAGGCACTGATGCTTTCCTTAACAAAATGTTCAAAAAATTTGGGAATATTGTAGTAAGCAGGCGTACCATAGGCCGGATAGGCATAATACCATCCAGTAGGATTGACTGTGTTAAATATTCTTGTAAATACAGTGGTACCCAGGCCATACCTTAATGAAGCGTACGAACGCCCCCAAACAGAGTTAGCCTCCTGCAGCATTAAATTTCCCCTTAAAGTAGCTTTTGTATATTCAGCCTGGAGGTCGTAATACTGCAGATTTTGTAAAGTTGCATCCCACGGCCTCAAATTTTCTGCCGTGGCACCGGTTAATGCCTGAGCACCATAACTTACAACCGCACTATAATCTCTTTTAAACAGGTAAAAACGGGTTGCAAACGCTGCAGCGGCTTGTCTGTTAAAATGGAATTTGGGAGCTGTACCGTAGATCTTCTCATCGATCAAGGGATACCCTTCCTTAAGATCTTTTTCAATCATTTCATAAACATAGGCAACAGTTTTGCGCTCATACTTTGCGAGCACTACTTTTTCCGGAGCGGTTACATAAGGAATTCCGGGATCAGTTGCCGCCGTTGCAGGATCATAAGCTTTTGCAAATAACGTAACCAACATAAAATGCCCATACGCCCTTGTCAACAATGCTTCACCTCTTTGTGCCTTCAACTGTGCTTTATTAGCTGAATTATCAATTATTTCCAATGCAAGATTAGAAGCAGCGATCGCTTTATAAACCGAATTCCAGTAAAAATCCGGGGAATCCAAATCATCAGGGGCCGCTTCAATCACTTCATACCTAAAAGCCTGCCGGTTAATACGATCCACAAAATCCAATCCTGCCCCTCCGCCATCTTTGTCTTCAGAATTGTCCGACATGGATTCGCAAAACAGGATGTAGTTTCCACGAGGATAGGCACTTGTAAGTAATTGAGTGACCTGCTCGGCCGAAGTTATTTGTGTACGGTTATCAGGTTCCTTATCCAGGTATTTTTTGCACCCGCCCAGGGAAACAGCGGCCATAAGGAACACGTAAACATTATATTTCTTCATATATTTTTCGATTAAAAGCCAACTTTAAGTGATAATGTAAATTGTTTATTTATTGGTAACGCTACGCCGCCAGCATTAAAGAATTCAGGATCTTGTCCGTGCAGATTTTTATCGGAATATATTAACCAAAGGTTATTGCCAACAAGATTGAAAGAAACGGTTTTGAACACTGACCTCTGCAGCAAACTGGCGGGGAGGCTATACCTCAATGACACCGACTTTAAACGCACAAACGAACCGTCCACAACCCGTTCAGTAGAATAATTATAATTGTTATACGGGTAAGCGCTAGAATTATTAACACCATAATTTGTATACTGATCCGCTATGGAAGGAATGGTTGTCATTTTCTCCTCGCCCGGTAAACTCCACCTGTTTTTAAATTCATTGGGAGATGCATCGAGATCAGTATATACACTACGGTATGCAGGGTAAAGCCTTATTTTATTACCCGCCTGGTAAGAAATATGCATACCTAAAGAAAAGCCTTTATAATTGAAGGTATTTGTAAAACCGCCAACTATTGTAGGATCAACAGGGCCTTCATATTTCAAGAATGCTATTTTATCGCTTTGAAGATAAACTCCAATGCTGCTATCTCCCTTATCACTTGCAAAAGTTGGAATACCCAATTCGTTTAAACCAACAAACGGGATAGAAAACAATCCTCTTACAGGATAACCTTGTAAGGCGCCACCTTCAGGAACAACAAGATCATACACTAAGGGGTAATTCTCTGCCCTTGTTATTTTGGTGCTGTTGTAGCCAAATGTGAAATTGGTCTGCCAGCTAAACGCTCTGTTCTTTATGGGTGTGCCACCTATACTAAATTCAATTCCATGCGATTTCATGTCCGCATAATTTGCTGCCTTATTGATCTCGCCTCCGATTCCAGAAGTCCTGAATAAATTAATGAGGTCAAGGCTTTTTCTTTGGTAGGCATCTATGGAAAAAACAACTTTACTATTATATAATCCCAGATCAATCCCTACATTGGTTTCAAATTTCCGCTCCCATGTTAAATCGGAATTTTCCAAATTTTCAATATCTATTGCCAATTGCCTGTCATTTAGGTAAGGACGATTGGTTAATTTGGTTCGCAAAACTGCTAATGAATTGGTGGCATTACCATAATTAGCATTTAAACCATAACTACCACGCACTGTCAGGTAACTTATAGCTTTTATATTACTGATAAAATCTTCCTGCTCTGCATTCCAGCGGCCCGCGACAGTATATGAATTTATCCAGCGTGCTTTTTCCGACCGCCCGAGCCTGTTAGAACCATCTCTTCTTAATGTACCCTGTATGGTATATTTTTTATTATAGGTATAACGCAGATCACCAAAAAAACCTACAAATCTTTCATATGTATCCCCTTTGCCATAATAATCGAGACTGTTTTCTATGAATTGTTTTATAATCCGGTAATCCAGGAACGGAACACCGCCATTGTTATATTGATACCCAAAACCGGTATTGTTAGCATTTTGCCTGTCAGCATATTTTAGTTCCTGCCCGACAAGCCCCTGTATCTGATGCACAGCACTGAAAGCCTTATCAAAATTTAAAACGTTTCTGAAAGTGTAATTCTTTAATTCATCTTCGTTGCGATTATAAAAGCCTCCATAAGGCAATACAACCACGGGTTGGTCATCAGGATTATCAGGATTACGATAGAGAAATGGATTGGCATTGGCTATCGTAGAAGTACCCGCTGCCCTGAAGGCATTTGCCTGGTTAGAATTTTCAGTGATCTCATGCTCCTTCGTAGTTCTTACATACCTGAGTGCCCCTATGAAATTGTAATTCAACCATGATGTTATTTTGTATTGTCCATCCAGGGTTAGAGCGATGTCCACCAGGTTAAGTTTGATCCGGTTATTAGCCACTTCATTTATAATACTAAAAGGAGCATAATTTCGTCTGAAATATTCCAATTCACCTTTATCATCATAAGCAGTTAAGACACGGCTGGTATTTAAAGAATAACTGAAAGGATTGATGTCAAAATCCCTATCGTAGGATCCTTCTACCGGGTTGCTTCTCCGGGTGGTTGTTCCAGGTGCATTTTGCTGGCGCACTGACGCAGCTACCTTAAATCCCGCCGAAAATTTATTTGAGAAATTATACGTGTTTCTTGTATTGAGCGTATAGCGTTTTACTTTATCCGCAATTGTCCACCCCTGGTCGTTATAGAAACTTGTAGAGAAATAGCTTTGGGCTTTATCAGTTCCGCTCGATAAGCTTAAAGAGTGTTCCTGCGTTAAGGAGTTGCGGAATAGGACATCAAACCAGTCTGTGTTGGCTCTCGCATACCGCATTAAAAATGCCGCCCGTGCTTCAGGAGTATTAGCCAAAGCAAACGTTCCATCCGGGTTTATAGTTTTTATCAGATCGGCCATTTTACCATATACACCCGCATTGGCCCGGTTGGCTATACTATTAAAATCGAGATATCCTTTTCTTTCCAGTTCAGCATAGACTGACATCTGGTCTGCAGAATTCATGATATCATAATTACTATAAGAGGGCTTCAACTGTACACCGAAATTTCCGGAATAGGAAACTACCGGTACACCTGATTTACCTTTTTTAGTAGTAATAACAATTACGCCATTCATGGCACGTGCACCGTATAAAGCAGTTGCAGAAGCATCTTTTAAAATGTCAAAACTTTCAATATCGTTTGAATTTATCCCAGCAACCGCAGAGCCTAACAATGTATTAGGGTCTCCACTGGATAACTGATCATTTGAGACGTTTACTATGTCTTCCAATACTACGCCATCTATCACCCACAGCGGTTTATTATCGCCGGTAATAGAAGTTGCTCCCCTGATTCTGATCTTGGGAGCCGAACCAAAAGTTCCGGATACATTTTGAATGGCCACACCGGCGGCACGGCCTTCTAACATACGGCTTACATCAATAACCCCATCAATTTTTACATCCTCAGCCTTTAATGTTACTGATGACCCTGTAAACTTTTTCCTATCTATTCTTTGAAAACCCGTAACTATAACGTCTTCGAGGCTGGTAATGCCGGTACGCATGGAGAACCTGACAGCAGTTTGGTTAGCCGCTAGCCTAATTTCTTCAGTTTGCAATCCAACGGAACTTATAACTAATGTGGGCCTGTCGGAAGCTACGGGTAACACAAATTCGCCGGAAGCGTTGGTGCTGGTGCCCGTGGTGGTACCTTTTACAGTTATTGATACATTTTGTAAAGGGTTGCCAACAGAATCAGTGATTTTCCCCCGTACAGAACGGTTCTGTGCAGAGGCTGTTCCTGCGAACAGGAAGAAAATAACAATGTTTAAAATGCAGATTAGCTTCTTAATATTTACGCCCTTAACATTTGACTTTCCTAACACTTTTTTTGTCATCATATTACTTTAATTGATTTTTTAAAATAGGCTTCATGATAGGATTAGAAAAATACCGTTTCAATAACTAACACAATCCAAAAATATTAAAATGCTTTTAACAATTAAATCTACAAAGAGTTCCCCTGATTACCGATAAATTTTATGAAAGTTGCTTGGTTAATGGCAGCTGACCCATGCATTGCCGGGTAAGCGTTGGTGTTTTCTTAAGTTTGCATCTTGTTACGGTTTATCATCTACACCCTGTTAGTAAAAGCTTTTGGCACTATTATACATGAGAATATTAATAAAAAAAACGCTGCTTTTAAATAAAAAATCTACATATTTAAGAACCCGGTGTTCTTTTGCTGGTATGCAGTAAAAGTACAGGTAACAATACAAGGTTGGTAATGGTGGCTACTAATAGGGTGACAGAGGTGAGCCAACCCAGGGCAATAGTTCCACCAAAACTGCTGAAGCAAAATATTACAAAGCCAGCTATCAAAACAAGCGAAGTATACACAATGCTAAGACCGGTATTTTTAATGGTATCTGCTACCGTAATGGCAATATTATTTTGGTGTAAGGGAAGCTCCTGTTTATAATTAACTAAAAAACGAATGGTGATATCTATGGCTATACCCAAGGCCACACTAAAGACGAGTACAGTAGAAGGTTTGAGTGGAACGCCGGCCCAACCCATTACACCTGCGGTAATGATCAATGGGATGAGGTTGGGTATTAAGGAACAAATTAATATCCTTGCCGATTTAAACAGGTAAAGCATACAAAGCGAAATCAATAAAAACGCCCAGAAAATACTTTCCTTTAATCCGCTGACAATAAAACTGCTTCCCTCCAAAAATGTAATGCTGGTACCCGTTAGTTGTATTTTGTATTGACTGGAATCAAACAATTGATTTGCTCTTTCACTGATACCCTTTAAAATAACTGGTAACCGTTTTGTGCCAACATCTGCCATACTTACGCTGATACGGGTTATTTGCCTGCCGCTATCCATAAAGGAGGAAAGCATTTTTGTAAAGTTATTCTTACGGTTGCTATCACCCTTATTTGGCCGCAGGTATTCGCCCACAAAGGCTCCATCAAAAGTATTAGGCAATAAATAATTAGCAGAATCGCCTTCATAAAATGCCTGTTTGGCAAATTTCAGGCCTTCTGCAAGGCTTAAAGGCCGGCTCATCTCTTTTTGAGCTGCAATATATTGTGATAAAGAATCAACTTTTTCAAATACGGTAAGTGCTCTCATTCCCGCTAAACCATTGCGTTTCTTAGTATCCACCACGATCTCTAATGGCATCACGCCCCTAAAGTTTTTCTCAAAAAATTTAAGATCGGTATATATTTTATCTGTTTTAGGTAGGTCATCTACAATAAATGCAACTGTATTGAGCCTTGCAATACCTGCTATGGAAAAAATAACCAATACTGTTGTGATCCCATATATCAGCCTTCGGTGATTAACTACCCAACCTTCTATTTTTAATAAAAATCCCGTGATCAATTTGTTGTTCAAATATTTGGTCTGAGAAGGATTGGGCGGCTTTAAATAACTTAACACCGCGGGCAATAAAATAAAGGAGATTACAAATATGAGCATGATACTGATGCCTGCCACTACGCCGAATTCTTTTAAGATGGCGCTTTTTGTCAACGCAAATACAGCAAAACCAATTGCCGCAGAAATATTGCAAAACAGGGTAACGATTCCCATCTTACTTACCATGTCCACCAGGGATTGGTTTTTATCGCCGCTGTGTATGTAAGAGGTATGGTATTTATTAATAAAGTATATGCAGTTGGGGATCCCAATTACCACCACCAACGGAGGAGTTAGCGCTGTGAGAAGGCTGATTTTATATCCACACAATTGCAATACCCCCAAGCTCCAGATCACCCCCAGTATCACTACAAAAAGGGAAAGCAGCATGGTACCAAATGACCGAAAGAATAATAGTAGTATCAATGCGCTTAATAACAAAGAGCCAAACAGAAATATTTTCATTTCCCTCTGCAACCGGTCTGCCACAACTGTCCTGATAAGAGGTAACCCGCTTAGATGTGCTTCAATACTTGTCGTCTTTTCAAAATCGTTAACTGCCGCTGTTATATCTTTTACTATTTGTGTTCTTTTGGGAGAATTGAGGGAATCTTTATTGATACGAACTCCCATCAGGTAAGCTTTGGAATCCGGATTGTAAAGCAGCGAATTATAAAACGGAAGGTTAAAGAATATGCTTTTTGCTGAATCTAGCCCTGCCTGGGAAGTTAAACTATCGGAAAATATTTTTACTGCATTGAGCTTTTCCGTTGCTGAATCCTTCAAAAGATTAATAGAGGAGGGAACACTTAACACGTCTTCAACATCCCCTATTTTTTTTATCTTTTGTTGAAGCTGCTGGTAAGCCTGGAAAGTTTTCAATTCAAAAACGCGGTCGCTTTGTACGCCTATTACCAGTACATTTCCATCATCCCCAAATTTTTGCCTGAAATCTTTATACTCCTTGTATTTTGGGTTGTCGGTTGGAATGGCCCTGGCAAACTCGTAACTCAGCTTGACCTGACTGGCGAAATATCCCATAATGACTGTCACAATAAACAATGCTATCAAAAGGGGCAATCGATAATTGATGACAAAAATTCCTAAACGTTTCCACATATATGGGTTATTGGGGGTGAGTTGCAAAGGAAATCAATTTGAACGGAACTGAATTATTTAGCTTTTATATAATTTTCGTTGAAGAAGGGAATTTGTTTTGATTGCTAATTACGTACCATTTTCAGATGTAAATTTCTGTTGCCAATTGAACAGTTTTAATTTAACCTATTTTTGAAATTCCAGCTCATTTGTAGTTTGAAAACACACTCAAGGAACCAGGGATATGACACACAAAACCAAAGGCATTGTTTTACGCACCATAAAATATGGTGAAACAAGCGTGGTCGTGTCGATATTTACTGAACTGTTTGGCCTGCAAACTTACATGGTAAATGGTGTGAGAAGCGCTAAACAATCTTCCGCTAAAGCCAATCATTTTCAGCCCGGTGCTATATTGGAGATGGTTGTTTACCATAGTGATCAAAAACAGATGCAGCGCATAAAAGAATTCAGGTGGGATTTTCTATTTCAGCAGGTATTGAGCGATGTAATCAAGAACAGCATTGCTTTGTATATGGTAGAGCTATTGCAAAAATGCCTGAAGCAACCGGAGCAAAATACCGATTTATTTAATTTTTGTGAAGACACCCTGATTAGGATGGATACTGCTGATAAAAGCATTACGGCCAATTTTGCCCTTTACTTTTCGTTGCAACTACCACATTTTTTTGGTTTCAGAATGAACGATAATTACAATGCTGATAGAAGCTTTCTCGATTTGGAGGAAGGTGATTTCGTAACAGCAAGACCGGAGCATCCTCATTTCCTGGAAGGTGAATATGCACAGATAACATCTCAATTGCTAAGGGTAATGCAGCCGGCGGAACTATCCCAATTTAAACTGCACCATGATACAAGGAGAAGGCTGTTATTGTATTACCAGGATTATTACGGTTTGCATATTCCCGATTTTGGTTTGATGAAAACCCTTGCGGTTTTACACGAAGTTTTATAGCCGTTGTCCCTTTAAATGATCCTCGATGCCGATGATGCAGGGGTAAATTGAAGGTTGGTGAGTTTGTCAACCAATACCACGCCCGGTTGCTTCCCTTTTTTAAAACTACCTGCAATATCATCTACCTGTAAGGCTTTAGCTCCATTGATAGTGGCCCATTGCAGTAATTCTGGTAATGGAATAGCGTTGTGGGTTTCCCGTTGGATAGATTTCATTTCTTCCAATATATTTAACCCCTGGTTACTTGCGTAGCTATCGGTACCAATCACAATGCTGCAATTGTTTTTTCTTAGTAGATCGATTGGCGGGTTTTGTTGCTCAATGTATCTATTGGCATTAATGCAAACACAAAAGAATAATTGATTGATATCGTTTTGCTCCCGGTTTTTAAAAAAAGTTATATCGGCTTCATTGGTAAATGTATTGTGTACCGAAATTACAATCTGGCGTTTGGTAAAATAAGGAAGCCAGCTTTGAAAACTTGTTTTTTGAGTAGGTTCAAATCCGGCCGCATCTATCCCAAGATTATTATACAGAGACAAAAAGCTCCCCGATTTTGTCCGGTACAAATCGTTTTCTGCTTCACATTCCTGGTTATGGATAGTGATGATTCGGTCTGCTGTTTCATTGTTTAATATTTGAAATAATTTTTTTGAGACACTGTATGGTGCATGCGGAGAAAGCGAATTTTGTCCGGGGTAATTGGTTTCAAACTGTTCATGCACCATTTTACCGGCATCCAATCTTTGCTGAGCTGTATTTTCTGTAAAACCACTGACTTCGATAAAATTGCGCCATAATAATTTGCTTGTTTTTTTTATTTGAATTGAATCTGTGGTGTTGCAAATATCACCCACTGCAACAATTCCTGTTTTTTGCATTTCCGCCTCGGCGCTTATCATAGCATCCAGTTTCAGCTCGTTGAAATTGGTTCTGCACTTTATTACCTGCTGCACAAATTCAACTAACCCGGTTTGCTGCGGAATTACTCCTTTCAAATGACTTAATTCTAAATGGCAATGTGCATTAATAAAGCCGGGTGTAAGCAGACCGTCAAACGCTTCAATATTATCGCCCGCATCTTTAATATCCACGATATCCATTATGCCTCCGGCTATATCGGTTATTAAAACCTTCAGCCCGGTTAATATTTCATAGCCGTTAAAAATGTGATCTGCAGTAAATTTTCTGTACAAAATGATTGGTTGATATAATGTAATTTTGCCGCCTGCTTTAAAAGTTGTAAGGTAAGGCCTTCTTTACTTAACAAAAAAGCAACCCAAAGATAAAAGGCCTAGAAAGGTAAGAATACTAGTTAAAAGTAATAATCCGGCTTTCTGCAAACGGACAAAATCAAGGTAGATTAAAAACACAATATGTTAGATAAATTAGATGCTATTAAAGGGAGATTTGACAATTTGGGCGTAGCCCTTACTAACCCCGAAATTGTTAGTGATAACAAAAAATTTACTTCCACCAGTAAAGAATACCGCAGCCTGGAAAAAATTGTGCAGGCAAGAGACGCTTATGTAAAATTGCTTGATGATATTGAATTTAACCGGGAAGTATTGAATGGGGATGATGCAGAGATGAGGGAGCTTGCAAAGCAGGAACTGCCTTTATTAGAAGAAACAAAGGAAGCATTGGAGAAATCACTTCGCAATATGTTGATTCCTAAAGACCCTTATGATGAAAAAAATGCGATCCTCGAAATTCGTGCTGGCACCGGTGGGGATGAAGCATCACTTTTTGCCGGCGACCTGTTGCGCATGTATTTAAAGTATTGCGAAAGAAAGGGTTGGAAAACCGTGTTGCTTAGCGAAAGTGAAGGCACCGCTGGCGGATACAAAGAAGTACAGGTAGAAGTAGTGGGTGACGACGTATATGGAACATTGAAATTTGAAAGCGGTGTACATCGGGTACAGAGAGTTCCCGACACTGAGGCCAGTGGCAGGGTGCATACCAGTGCGGCTACAGTGGCCGTAATGCCGGAAGCCGAGGAGGTAGATTTTGAATTGAAAGAAAGTGATGTAAAAATGGAAACGGCTCGTAGTGGCGGTGCCGGAGGTCAGAATGTAAATAAGGTAGAAACCAAAGTTTTTTTAACTCATAAGCCAACCGGCCTGGTTGTAATGTGTCAAACAGAAAGAAGCCAGTTGGGTAATAAAGAAAAGGCGATGGATATGTTAAGAACCAAACTGTATGATGAGGAAGTACGGAAGGCGGAAGAAGCCATAGCCCACAAACGTAAAAGCCTCGTGAGTACTGGTGACCGCAGCGCCAAAATAAGAACATATAATTTCCCCCAGGGCCGCGTAACAGATCACCGCATTGGACTTACGGTTTACAACCTGGATAATGTTTTAAATGGTGATGTGCAGGAATTTATAGAGGCCCTTCAGTTTGCAGAAAATGCGGAAAAAATGGCCACTCAAAACTAATTGCTTTGTTTTATAAATGGCAGGTGTTATATTTATTATTTAATCCTTTTAAAATAAAGACATGTTAGAAAATCTTTTCAACCTGGTAAAAGAACAGGGTATTGACACGGTAATAAATAACCCTGTAATTCCAAATGAAAAAAATGACGAAGTAATTGCAGATGCTACGCATTCAGTGGCTGACGGGTTGCAAAGCGAGTTGGCAAGCGGCGGTTTGCCAAACATATTATCAATGTTTGGAAAGAATAATAATAACCGTGGGATAACAGATCTACTTAACAATCCCATAGTGAGTAATATTATCAGCAAGTTTACAAATAAATTAATTAATAAGCACGGCGTATCTGAAGATGAGGCAAGTGGAATTGCAGGAAGCCTGATTCCAGATGTGATCAGTAGCCTGATAAATAAAACCAACGATCCAGACAATAATAGTTTTGATCTTGGAAGTTTAATTGGTTCTCTCAGCAACAATGCACCGTCTGAGGGTGGCATCAATTTGCAGGATATATTAAGCAAATTCAGCAACGGCGGATTAGATATGAATGGGGACGGAAAGCTTGGCTTCGACGATATTATGAGCAAAATAACTGGTGGTGCTAAAAAACAACAAGAAGTAGCCCAACAGGAAGGGGGAAGCTTAATGGATACGATAAAAGGATTTTTTAAATAAATAATTGTTAAAGCGACAAAAAACTGGTCTTTGTTTGTATTTTAATGGATAAGATTGATTTAACTTTAGGTGAGTAACAAACAGAGCCTTTGATTCTTTTAAAAATGGTGTTTTTTTCTTAAATTTATTAAGCGGGGCATTTAAGAATTATTAACAAAGAAAATAAAACAGTTGGCATCGTGTTTGTATATTAAATAGAAGATCAATAATACTTAAAAATAAAATTCAAATTTTTCTCATAAGCAGTTAGTTTTGGTAAACGGCCCCTGTTTCTACAGGGGCCTTTCTTTTGTGCCTACTTCCACCTTTTGAGCTTTACATTAACAAACCTTGACTAGCTTTGGAACAATTTGATCAATAGCTTTAAGAATAATATGAATACCAATTCGGCGCAAATATTTCAAACAGATAATCGTAAACGATGGATGCGCATTAAATGGACCGCTAGAGTACTGGCCGTTGTTGCGATCTTTTTCTTAACCGTTACGATAGTTGCTGTCATTAATGCAACCAATCCATCCCTGCCCGTCTTAAAGGCTAAAGCAAAAGCTTTTCAATCGATACTAAATCCAGCCAATAAGTTTGTCCTGAGCTCTACCGAAAACAAAAAATATAAAGGCTTCAAAGACTTTTTGTTTAAAAAGCAACTGGAGGATTCAATCAGCCAAACTGCGTCTGACGCTATTAAACCTTCCCTGATACGAGCTGGCTTTTACACACCATGGAACAGTGCTTCGCTGGCTGACCTTAAAAAAAATGCCAATAAATTAAATACAATATACCCAGAATGGTTTTTTATTGATACTGTCACTTTTAAATTACAAACCCGGATAGATAGTGCAGGCCTGGCGCTAATGAAAAAAAACAACCTTAGCATTCAGCCCATATTTAATAATTTCCATAGTGGTAAAACTTTTGCTGCCAAAGGTTATTTCGACGGAAAATTGCTTCATGCCCTTTTAGTAGATTCTGCCAAAAGAAAATTTATTGTCTCACAGATCTGTGACACGCTTGATTTTTATAAGCTACAAGGATTAAATATCGACTTTGAGGAATTAAGTGAAAAAACAAATGAGCCGCTCACCCGCTTTCAAAAAGAATTGTATGAAGCCCTGCATGCCCGCCATTACCTGGTAAGTATGGACGTGCAGGCCATGAATGACGATTATGATTTCAAAGAATTGAAAAATCAAATTGACTACTTTATTTTGATGGCTTATGATCAAAATAACGATGCCACCTCAGCAGGACCTATAAGCAGTCAAAAATGGATTGAACAACAGTTGGACTGGATGGATGACAGGGTGGATGCCTCGAAAATCATCTTGGGCGTCGCTGGTTACGGCCGGGATTGGATAACGGAAGAAGAAGGGAACAGGGTAGAAGATATTACTTATGCCGCAGCCATAGACAAAGCAATGTTGTCGGGAAGTACTATCGTTTTCGACAATGATACTTACAATTTGCACTACACATATATTGAACCTGCTACTGACTCTGCTTCAGAAACTAAGCACACAGTATGGCTCACTGATGCTGCTACCGCATTCAACATTTTAAGATTTAGTGATGATTATAAAACTGCTGGAACTGCCCTTTGGCACCTGGGAGGAGAAGATCCACGCATATGGAATTTTTACGACCGGGATTTAAGCACCACAGCCTTGCAAAATAAACCCTTCGATATTCATACACTCTCAGCAATTCCGGTGGACCCCAATACTAAACCCACTGCTACAGGTGAAGGTGAATTGCTCAATGTGTTATATACACCCGAAGCAGGTATTATTAAAATTGATATCGACAGCGCAGAGATATTGATCTCCGAACAACAGTATGTGCAGTTACCTTCGGGATATGTGTATGAAAAGTTCGGTGAAGACCCAACTCCTATGGGGCCCGGCCATAAAATTATTTTAACTTTTGATGACGGCCCGGATCCCAGGTATACACCTCAAATTCTTGATATACTCGAAAAAGAAAAAATCCCTGCCACTTTTTTCGTTATTGGCTTGAACGCTGAAAACAATATTCCTTTATTGCAACGAATTCATAAGGATGGATTTGAAATAGGAAACCACACTTTTACCCATAATAATGTGGCTAAAATGAGCATTGAACGAGCGGAACTTGAATTAAAAACCACCCGCTCGCTGATCGAATGCATAACCGGCCGTTCGACAATTTTATTCAGAGCGCCATACAATGCGGATAGTGAACCCCAAACTTTCGAGGAAATAGAACCTATAGCCCGGAGCAAAAAGGACAATTATATCACTGTAGGGGAAAGCATTGATCCAAATGACTGGGACCCTAATATGAGCGCCGATAGTATTGTGAGTCGTACCATACGTTTTGCCGAGCAGAATGAAGCCAGTATTATTTTACTGCATGATGCAGGGGGCAAAACCAGACAGCCAACCGTTGATGCTCTTCCCCGCATTATAGCATATTTCAAAAGCCGCGGCTGTAAGTTTACCACCATTGCGGATTTGATGGGGAAAACTAAAAATGATGTAATGCCGTATGTAAAGCACGGCTGGCAAAATAAACTGAATCTTTTTTTTGCTGAGTCAACCTACTGGGGAGGGAATATTTTATTTGCGTTGTTTATTGCAGGTATTGTATTGTCAGTGGCAAGAATGATAGGGATGGCAATATTAGCATGGATGCAAAAAAAGAATGAAGAAAAAATGATATTACCAGCCCTAACCCATGATGTTCCCCTGGTAAGTATAATAGTGCCTGCCTACAATGAAGAAATAAATGCGGTAAGAACAATAGAAAGTTTGCTAAACCAGGATTATCCTAACCTTCAAGTGATTTTTATTGATGATGGAAGCAAGGACAGTACTTTTTTGAAAGTGAGCAAAGCTTTTGAAGACAATCCATTTGTGAAATCGTATACAAAACTCAATGGTGGCAAGGCCTCTGCCTTGAACATGGGTATTGAAAAAGCAAATAGCGAATTTGTAGTTTGTATTGATGCGGACACCCAATTAAAGCAGGATGCTGTTAGCCAGTTAATGAAAAAGTTTGAGGGGACGGGTGTTACAACTATCGGCGAAGGCAAAAGCACAATAAATATGGTGGGTGCTGTTGCGGGCAACGTAAAAGTAGGAAACGAAGTAAATATGATCACCCGCTGGCAAAGTATTGAATATATTACTTCGCAAAATTTTGACCGAAGAGCTTTTGATCTTTTAAACTGTATCACAGTAGTCCCCGGCGCCATTGGCGCTTTCCGGAAGGAAGCTATTATAAAAGCAGGTGGCTTTACTACTGATACGCTGGCTGAAGATTGCGACCTCACAATGCGCATGCACCGCATGGGTTACCTGGTGCGTAATTGTAATGAGGCCATATCTTATACCGAGGCGCCTGAAAGCATTAAGCAATTTATGAAACAACGTTTCCGTTGGAGTTTCGGCGTGATGCAATGCTTTTGGAAACACAGGGGCACTATATTTAGCCGTAAGTATAAAAATTTCGGGATGGTGGCTATGCCAAATATCTTGATCTTTCAAATGCTTCTTCCCTTTCTGGCTCCGCTTGCAGATTTGTTTTTATTGTTCAGCCTCATCGCTGCCGGATTGGGAATTATTGCTGCAAGCATCTGGCATATTCTTTTTTATTACCTCGTCTTCATGTTGGTGGATATTGCCGGAGCTGCCCTGGCTTTTGCTTTCGAAAAGGAAGATTATAAAAAACTTTTGTGGATGATCCCCCAGCGATTGATCTACAGGCAGTTGATGTACTATATAATTCTAAAATCCTTTAACAGTGCAATCAAAGGCGAGTTGCAAGGTTGGGGTGTTTTAAAGCGGACAGGGAATGTGAAGGAAGTTGTGATTGCATGATGTATATACCTGTGAAATCGCAAAAGAGTTTTACTTTTGATCGGTTTTATAAATGAAGAACATAAACTTAATTTGTTATAATTTATTAATTTATTGATTTGGCTACAACAGCATCCGAAAGAAAATCATTCTTCAAAAGAATAAGTGGTAAAGACAGAAAAGAAGAAGAGTCTGAAATGACTTTCTTCGACCACATCGAAGAATTGCGCTGGCATTTGGTAAGATCCATTCTTGCATGGTTGGTAGCGGCCATCGCTATTTTTGTTTACATCGACTGGATTTATGACAATGTGATCCTTGCACCGGCCAACGAAAAATTTGTTACTTATGGCGCCCTCTGTCGGTTTGGGCATTGGCTTCATCTCGGCGACGGCTTTTGTATGCCCCCTGTAAAAATAGATTTCCAGGTTACTACAGTTAATGGCACTTTCACTTCAGCCATTACCATTGCAATGATTGGTGGCATCATTGCCGCTTTCCCTTACATTTTCTGGGAGCTTTGGTTATTTATCAAACCTGCTTTATCACCCAAGGAAAGAAAATACGGAAGAGGTAGCATCTTCTGGGTTTCGCTGTGTTTCTTTACCGGTGCTGCCTTTGGCTATTATTTATTGGCACCTTTTACATTTAATTTTTTAGCAAGTTTTACCCTGGGCACCACCGGCATGATCCAGTATCGGCCTGCCGTAGATGATTATATTGACAGCCTTACTAACTTAATGCTCGGCTGCGGTATTGCTTTCGAATTACCTGTTTTATCATATGTACTGGCCAAAATCGGACTCATTACCGGAAGTAGCCTAAGGCAATATTTTAAATTTGCTTTCGTAGTTATTTTGGTAGTAGCAGCCGTCATTACTCCATCGCCCGATTGGACAAGCCAGTTCCTGGTGGCTATTCCCCTTTTATTATTATACTGGATAAGCATTCTTTTAGCCAGCCGTGTCGAAAAACAAAGGCTAAAGGAAGAAGAAAAAGAATGGAGCTAAATTAAATATTGTTTCATTGATAATTTTAGTGGTTGTAAGCGAATTAAGATTTAATTTTATAGACCCAATTATCATAAAATCATATCAGATCATGAATGCTTTTAACCTAAAACTCCCCATTGCCATTGGCTGCGATCACGCAGGATTTGATTGCAAAGAAGACCTGATTTCTTTATTGGAAGGCGAAGGTCTGGTTTTTAAAGACTTTGGCACTTACACGAAAGATTCTGTTGACTACCCGGATTTTGCCCATCCCGTGGCCAAAGCCGTAGAAAAAGGTGAAGCTGCATTTGGCATTTTATTGTGCGGCAGTGCCAATGGTGTTGCAATTAGTGCTAACAAACACCAGGGCGTTAGGGCAGCAATTTGCTGGGGTGAAGAGCTGGCCGAACTTGCACGCAAGCATAATAACGCCAATGTTATTTGCATCCCCGCCCGTTTCGTTCGGGATGGTGATGCTGAAAAAATGCTTGATATTTTTATGAACACTGCTTTTGAAGGTGGCAGGCATCAACACAGGGTGGATAAAATTGCTTGCTGAAGCATGCGTACCGTCTTGCAGACTTTCCAAAATTGTTCTTCCGGTTTTTCCCAACAGCAAATATGTCATCCAATCGTTCCCTAATTTTTATTTGTTTACAAACAGTTGTTTTTCAATTATACATCGTTGTGTCACTCACTTGTACATTTGCAGCAATGGGCAACCGAAAAGTAACAACGCTTAGGTAAACAAATATGATCTCCATCGACTATTCACCTTTTACTTATTACCATTTACATTGATGAAAAAAACTCTACTGCTTGCAATTGTATTGCAATGCTCACAAATCATTTTAATTGCCCAGGCAGATAACGCACTAAAATTTGCGGCAACTATAACCACCGCTGATTTGAAAAAACATTTAACCATCATTGCAGGAGATGAAATGGAAGGGAGGGAAACAGGAACCGAGGGGCAACGCAAAGCTGCCTCCTATATTGAAACGCAATTTAAACTGTTAGGACTTACCGCTCCTCCCTCTTTAAACGGCTACCAGCAACAATATCCGCTGTACCGCGATAGCCTTGTTGGCAGCGACTTAGTGGTGGATGGCAAGGCTGCAGCGTACGGCCAGGATTTTTTCAGCCAGGTACTCCTAAGCGAAACGGGTGTATTCAGTGGAAAGAAAATAATATTTGTGGGTTACGGCATTGATGATTCGAGTTATTCGGACTACAGCGGACTTAACGTAAAAGGCAAAATTGTATTATTTTTCCTGGGCGAGCCAAAAAAAGACGGCAATTACCTGGTAACCGGCACCGAGCGCAGCAGCGAATGGACTTATCCCGGAACGAGTAAAAAATTGGCAACAGCAGCAGCCAAAGGCGCCATAGGAGCATTTGTTATTAATCCTAACCAGGCGAGCTTTGCACCGCAAACCATTCGGGCAAACGAGAAGACCGATCTATATTACCCGTCAAATGAACAAGGTAAAATGGTCAACCATGTTTTTCTTTCTCATGTTTATGCATCCAATATTTTCGTCAACAATTTTGATACACTCCTAAAAATAGCTCAGGCGGGTAAAGCAATCGACAAGCAATGGGCATGGGAGAAAAAAGTAAAATCAAGTTTCAATTATAATAAATACCGCACCGTTACTAACGCAAGCAATGTGCTGGGGATTATTGAGGGGTCAGATAAAAAAGACGAATTTGTTTTTTTAACCGGTCATTACGATCACCTTGGAAAACATGGAGGTAAAATATATTATGGCGCAGATGACGATGGAAGCGGCACTTGTGCAGTAATAGAACTGGCTGAGGCGTTTGCCCAGGCTAAAGCCAGCGGCCACGGCCCACGAAGAACGATCGTATTTATGACGGTTAGTGGTGAAGAAAAGGGCTTATGGGGAAGTGAATATTACAGCGATCATCCCGTTATTCCCTTGGAGAAAACATCGGTTGATTTGAATATAGATATGGTAGGCAGAATAGACACAGAAAGGAAAACAGCCGATACAATGAATTATGTATACGTAATAGGTCATGATAAATTGAGCAGTGAACTGGCGGGTATTAATGAAGGCGTAAATAGAAAATATACCAATCTTGTTTTTGACTATAAATATGACGACCCGGCAGACTTAAACAGAATTTATTTCCGCAGCGATCATTACAACTTTGCCCGCAAAGGTGTACCCATCCTGTTTTTCTACGACGGGATGTTAAAAGCTGACTATCATAAACCTACTGATACTGTTGACAAGATAACATGGGATCTATATGAAAAAAGAGTGCGAATGATATTTCATACAGCGTGGGACATTGCTAATAGGGATGCAATGCTGAAAAGGGATATTCCTTTGAATAGCGAAACGAGATAAACAAGAAAGAGCTGAGGGTTACTTTTTAAGTTGATTGATCCATTTCAGATGATTCTTCGATAACTCAATTTTATTTTTACACCTGACAATATTTTGTTGATAGTCGCTTATCTTCTCATCACTTATTGCCACAAGGATTGCTTTTTCATTATTGATAATTGCACCTTTAAAGTTGAGCTTAAGTTCATCCATTAAACCCAGCTTCATAAATACCCACGATTTTTCTATGGTGGAAATATTAAAACAAGCCTGCAGATGTTCTTCAAGTTCTTCAAACCTTTCCATTTCCGTTAAAAGTGTTGCATAGTTGAGGTAACTATGCGGATATTTTGAATCTGAAGCGATGGATGCCTTATAATATGCCTCCGCTTTGGAAAAATCTTCAATCTGTGTTTTACTCAACCAGCCCAGGGAATTTAGTGTTGGTCCATTTGTTGGTTCTTCCAACAAAATGGATTCATACTTTCTAAAGGCCTCTACAAAATTTCCATTCTTAATATCAGCTTCAGCCTCTAAATATGTTTCTTCAAGGTATGAATTCATAAAAATTGGTTTTTAACTTTTTTGCGCTCCCGATTTAATCCAGCTTAACATCATTTAACCCCCAAGGTTACCAGCTCAATATCCAGGCAAAAATTAACGGGCAAACTATGGTGGCGTCGCTTTCCACAATAAATTTTGGCGTTTTAATGTCCAGCTTTCCCCAGGTAATTTTTTCGTTGGGCACGGCACCGGAATAAGATCCATATGAAGTAGTGCTGTCACTTATCTGGCAGAAATAACTCCAGAAAGGGACATCATGCCATTCGAGGTCCTGGTACATCATTGGCACCACACATATGGGAAAATCCCCGGCAATGCCACCACCAATCTGGAAAAAACCTACTCCTTTTCCTTCTGAATTCTTCCTATACCAGTCAGACAGCCAGACCATATATTCGATACCACTTTTCATGGTACTTGCTTTCAATTCGTTTTTGATAATGTAGGACGCAAAGATATTGCCCATCGTGCTGTCTTCCCACCCAGGCACCACTATCGGAAGGTTCTTCTGTGCTGCTGCCAGCATCCAGCTATTTTTCGGATCAATTTCATAATACTGTTCAAGCACCCCACTTAACAGCATTTTATACATGTATTCATGGGGGAAGTATCGTTCGCCTTTATCATCCGCATCCTTCCATATTTTATGTATGTGCTGCTGCAATCTTCTGAAAGCTTCTTCTTCCGGGATACAGGTATCTGTAACACGGTTATAATGATTCTCCAGTAAATCCCATTCTTCCTGCGGACTTAAATCACGGTAGTTAGGAACTCTTTTATAGTGGCTGTGCGCTACGAGGTTCATGATATCTTCTTCAAGATTAGCCCCTGTGCAACTAATAATCGAAACTTTATCTTGCCGGATCATTTCAGCCAGGCTTAACCCCAACTCTGCAGTGCTCATGGCACCCGCAAGGGTCACCATCATTTTTCCACCTTCGTCCAGGTGTGTAACATATCCTTTGGCTGCATCCATCAACGCCGCTGCATTAAAATGCCTGTAATGGTGCTCTATAAAATTTGAAACGGGTCCCTTATTCATACTTTTTTATTTGTGGGTGCAAAAGTAAATTTTTTTAAGTATTCAATTGGTTAATTCTGGATTATAATGGCCCATGATAAACACAAAAAAGCCCATTCTGAAAATGGGCTAATGGCTTGTTACATGTTTTTTATTTTTTCTTTATTTTTCGCTCTACCTGTAAGCTACCATTTGAAGTACATTTTAATTTTAATATCTGGCGATCGTTTGCTACGGTAACATAATAGTGCGTGTCACCCTGAAAAGTTAATTCAAGCGCCTTTTTGGAAACAGTATACCCTTCGTATTTTTTTGATATTGCTATGGAAACGCTTATCGGCAGTTGAGACGATGCCATAGACCTTGACGTACCTATCAATTCTCCCTGCTCATTGTAAGCGGCATTTATTTCAGTGCCATCAATGGAAAATGTGGCAAAATAAAAATCGCTTATTTTTTCCCAACTTACTTCTGAGGCGGCAGAAAAATCGGTTAAAAGGGCGGTCTTTACCTTTGCATTTACTTTGTCGCTATCCGTAGCGAAGGCAAAAACGGAAATCAGCATTACTGCAGCGGTTAAAATGGTTACTAATTTTTTCATAACTATACTTTTTAGGTGTTAAGTAAAGACCGCCTCATGACTGGCGGTTGTTTATAAACCAAAGATATACGACGGCCATAGAGCCTGAAATACTTATTGACCAAATGAATAGGTATTAATATTGGCAGTGTAAGCGGTAAATATTACTACAGTGCTTTCATTGCTAAATCTATCAAATGCAGTATAGATAAGACTTTCCAATTTTTCTTAAAAAAAACATAAAGATTGTATTGGTATTGTTAAAATGTAACGACGGTTTTAACTCTGGCTATCAGTCTCCGTCTTTATTAAATCTTACCTTTATAATAATTGGCAGGTTAGCCACAAATTTTAAATAACCACCAACCTTAAATGAATTACTTAGCTCACGCATATTTGTCCTTTAATCAACCGGAGATATTAACGGGCAATATGATCAGTGACTTTGTTAAGGGCAAAAAAAAATTTGACTTTTCACCCGTGATTCAAAAAGGTATAGCACTGCACAGAGCTATTGATGAGTTTACAGATTTTCACCCGGTTACGCAGCAGGCGAAATCTTATTTCAGAGAGGATTACCGGCTTTATTCCGGTGCTTTTATTGATGTAGTGTACGACCATTTTTTAGCAAATGACAAAGCAGCATTTGAGAATAAAGCAGACCTGGATTCATTTTGCCAAACCACCTATTTAAGCTTGCAAAGTAATAGTGCCGACCTGCCGGCTAAGTTTTTGCAAATGCTTCCATATATGCAAGAACAAAACTGGTTGTACCATTATAGCTTTAAGGAGGGCATAGAAAAAAGTTTTGGCGGCCTGGTGAGGCGTGCCGCTTATTTAACTGAATCAGCGATAGCGTACCGGATTTTTAATGACCGTTACTATGAACTAAGCGAATGTTACCAATCATTTTTTCCGACGCTTAAAAATTTCGCTTTCAATCATTTGAAGGAACTTAATAATACCTGATTCGTTTTATATTTGCCATTAATAAAAAATATTATAGATGAAGAAATTTTCGCTCGCAGTCTTTTTAATGTTAGGTTGCTTTGTTACAGCCCGATGTCAACTAAAGTTACCTCCTGTAGATAAATCCCCGATGGACATGAGCTATTATCCAAATGGTTATCCCGTTTTAAAAATTCAGGATAAAATAGCTGAGCCCTTGGTAGCAAGAGTAATATTTAGCAGGCCGCAAAAAAATGGCCGTACTATTTTTGGTGAATTACTCGAATATGGGAATGTATGGCGATTGGGTGCTAATGAAGCCACTGAAATAGAGTTTTTTCAACCTGTAAGAATTGCCAACACCAAAATTAAAAAAGGGCGTTATACCATGTATTGCATACCCTTTGCCGAAAAATGGACCATGATCATCAATAAAGAAACCGATACCTGGGGCTCTTTTAAATATGACCAAAGTAAAGACCTGGTGAGAATAGATGTGCCGGTTCAAAAACAAGCAGAAATATTAGAAGCATTTGTAATGGCATTTGATAAGATATCAACCGGTGCCGGGTTAGTTATTGCCTGGGACAACTTTAAAGTAATGCTGCCAATTACTTTTTAACAAATCATACTTTTTATAACTCCCGGCAAATCGCCGGGAGTTTTTTTAGATATTTACAATATGTGTGGAATCGCCGGTGTAATTGCATTGAACAGTTTGTTGGTTACCAAAGAGCGGATCACTAGTATGACAGATTCGATTGCTCACCGTGGTCCTGATGGCGAAGGTTATTGGATAGATTCAGGTGCAAACGTAGCACTTGGCCATCGACGGCTGGCGATTATTGATCTTACAAATGATGCTGCGCAACCCATGCATTTAGCACCCGGCGTTTCTCCTTCAACTACCGATCGTACTGCACGCTATACCATTACCTACAACGGTGAAATTTACAATTACATTGAAATAAAAGCAACGCTTGTCAAAAAAGGATTCCGTTTCGATACCCAATCCGATACCGAAGTCATTTTAGCTGCTTATGACTACTGGAAAAAAGACTGCCTTCAGCATTTTGACGGGATGTTTTCTTTTGCAATTTGGGATGCTCAAGATAAGACTTTGTTTGCCGCCAGGGACCGGTTTGGTGAAAAGCCGTTTTACTATTATGAGGATAAGGAACAGTTTATTTTTGGCAGCGAGATGAAGGCCCTTTGGGCGGTAGGCGTAGATAAAAGAGCCGATGAAAAAATGATGATGAATTATATTACGCTCGGCTATGTCCAAAATGCAAATGACAAAGAACAAACTTTTTTCGAAAATATTTATGCGCTTCCCCCAGCCCATTATTTACAAATTACTTTCCCCCATTTAAAAGCGGCGATCCATCCTTATTGGCACTTAAGCAAAGTGAATGCAAACAAGGCTTTGGCCGGCCCATCTGTAGAAACATTTACGGAACTGTTCACAAGATCAGTAAGCCGGAGATTGAGAAGCGATGTTACTATTGGCACCAGTCTTAGCGGTGGCTTAGATAGCTCTGCCATTGCTGCAACAATACATCAGTTGCAAAAAAGCAATAAGGGTTTTAAGACATTTTCAGCAGTGTTTCCTGGCTTCGAAAAAGATGAATCTCAGCATATTCAAAAAGTAGCCAGGCAATTTAGTTTGCAAAATTTTCAAACGAAGCCCACAGCAGATGGATTGGTAAAGGATTTTCAAAAATTGTGTTATCACCAGGAAGAACCCTTTGGCTCCTCCAGCATTTACGCACAATTCAAGGTGTTTGAATTAGCTAAGCGCCATGATGTAACCGTTCTGCTGGATGGGCAGGGAGCCGATGAAACACAGGCAGGCTATAATCATTATATCCATTGGTACCTGCAGGAATTGGTGAGACAGAATAAATTTGCCGCTGTAATAAAAGAAAAAAAATTATTTATAAAAAAGCAAATACCCTTTACATGGGGCCCTAAAAATTATTTAGCGGCATTACTACCGGCACAGGCGTCTATAAGATTGGAAAGAAAGGAATATTATAAAGCTATTAACCACCCGGATATCGATCCTTCTTTTATACACTCATTACGGGGAAGGGAATGGGAGGGTATTCATAAGCCCATAATCACTAATTTAAATGAAATTTTATTTTTCAATACCCGCACCCTTGGCCTGGAAGAACTGCTACGCTTTGCCGATAGGAATAGTATGGCGCATGGCAGGGAGGTGCGTTTACCCTTTTTAAGCCACGACCTGGTGGAATTTATGTTTTCGCTGCCGGGTAATTTTAAAATACATGATGGATGGACAAAATGGTTGCTTCGTACTGCGATGAATAAAAAGCTACCAGATGAAATAGTGTGGCGCACTGATAAAGTTGGATACGAAACGCCTCAGCAACAGTGGATGCACAATGCAACATTGCAGGATTATATTCATGAATCAAAAAAGAAACTTGTAACCCACAGAATATTAAAAAAAAGTGCCCTTACCAAAAAAATATTGCCTTTAAATGCACACGAAAAAAATAATTTCGATTGGCGGTATTTGTGTGCAGCTCAAATAATTTGACCGCCGGTAAAAAGTTTTCACTTTTAGAAAGGTGTAAACTTTGGACGATAGCATAAAAAACGAACTTACTTTTGCTTACTGAAATAAATAAAAGAAACTCAATGAATACTGAAGAAAAAAAATCACCTAAAGCAACCACTGCTGTTAGACTAGCAACCAAAATAATTCATGCAGGCGCTGAGCCTGACCCTTCTACCGGAGCTATTATGACTCCAATTTATCAAACCTCTACTTATGTACAAACTGCTCCGGGCCAACATAAAGGTTATGAATATGCCAGAAGCCAAAACCCTACCCGCAAGGCATTGGAAGATGCTTTGGCTGTAATTGAAAATGGAAAATATGGATTGGCTTTTGGGAGCGGGGTTGCTGCTACTGATGCGGTAATTAAATTATTATCTCCCGGCGATGAAGTGATTGCAGCAAATGACATGTATGGCGGTACTTATCGGCTTTTCACAAAAGTGTTTGAAAAATTTGGTATAAAATTTATCTATGTAGATACCACTGATATAGCTACTGTGCAGGGTGCTGTTACGGCTGCAACAAAACTTATCTGGATAGAAACGCCTACCAATCCCCTGATGAACATTACCGATATTGCCGCCATTGCAACCATTTCAAAAAAGGCAGGGGCGATACTTTGTGTCGATAACACATTTGCATCCCCTTACCTGCAAAATCCACTCGATCTTGGCGCTGATATTGTTATGCATTCAGCTACCAAATATCTCGGCGGACATAGTGATGTGATACAGGGTGCACTGATAATGAATGATACGTCATTAAGGGAACAATTATATTTTATCCAAAAAAGTTGTGGCGCAGTACCTGGCCCGATGGATTGCTTTTTAGTATTGAGAGGAATCAAAACCTTACACGTTCGTATGCAACGCCATTGTGAGAACGGAGCAAAAATTGCACATTATTTACGCGGCCATTCCAGCATACAAAAAGTTTACTGGCCGGGCTTCGAAGATAATGCAGGCTATACCGTAGCAAAAAAGCAAATGCGTGATTTTGGCGGAATGATAAGTTTTACTTTGAAAGATGACAGTATAGAAGCAGCTAATAAAGTGCTGTCCTCTACCAAAATTTTTGCTTTGGCTGAAAGCCTGGGCGGGGTGGAATCATTGATCAATCATCCTGCAAGCATGACGCATGCAAGTATTCCGAGAGAAGAAAGAATTAAGAATGGCCTGGCCGATGGTTTAATACGTTTGAGTGTAGGCATTGAAGATGCGGACGATTTAATCGGGGATCTGAAACAGGCAATCGGGTAACACCTATGAACGAAAATGATTTAAGAAAATTGCTTGATGGCAAGGTGAAACAATACAACCAACCTTTCTTTATTAAGGATGACCCGATATCCATCCCGCATCGTTTTACTAAAAAACAAGATATAGAAATTGCTGGTTTATTTGCAGCCATACTCGCATGGGGCAATAGAAAAAGTATCATTAATTCCTGCGACAGGTTGTTGGCGCTGATGAACAATTCGCCTTATGATTTTATCATGAATACCGATTGGAATAATGATGCTCAAATCTTCGTAATTTTTAAAAAATTTGTTCACAGAACTTTTAACGAAATGGATCTGTGGCACTTGTTTAACTTTCTGAAACATCATTACCAGCACAAAGGTGAACTGAGTCTTGAAACTGCATTTACAAAAGGGATGCTTCCCGGCGATACTACAGTTGAAAATGCATTGATTGGCTTTCATGAATATGTTTTTGGTTTTGATGATACAGCAAAAGAGGAAAAACATTGCCGGAAACATATTGCCACACCGGCAAAAAAATCTGCCTGCAAAAGATTAAATATGTATTTAAGGTGGATGGTGAGGGATGATCAAATGGGGGTGGATTTCGGCATCTGGAAAAACATCTCCGGTGCGCAATTGATTTGCCCGATAGATGTGCATGTGGCCAGGGTGGCAAAAAAATTACAATTGCTAAGCCGTAATCAAACCGACTGGCAATCTGCAATAGAATTAACGAATTTCTTAAGAAGCCTGGACAAGAAAGATCCTGTAAAATATGATTTTGCTTTATTTGGTTTAGGGGTAATGGAGCAATATTAGCGCCCCGCTTTTATTATCAAAAGATGTAGAAAAATGAAACCAGCGGAGCTTATAAAAGAGATCAATAAAAGCATGGCAATTGCTTTGCCGGATCAAATCACCTTAGATGAATTGCAAATACAGTTGAGTGCTTATATTAACCAACTTATACAAACAGATTTTCAAAAATTAATCACAATTCTATACCGTGTTGACGTAAGCGAACCGAAGCTGAAGAAGTTGTTAAAGGAACATCCCGCAGAAGATGCCGGTAAAATTATTGCCGCTTTAATTATTGAACGGCAATGGCAAAAAATACAATCCCGTCAGCAATACAGTCAGCAGAACGACAACTTCACCGAAGAAGAAAAATGGTAGTCATGATATTTTTTTATCGGAAGGCCTCGATATAAACATGAGTTCCTGTACTTTTTCTTTATCCTCTTTTTCTTTCTTTAAATCAAACATAGTCCCAAATACATGATCCCATAAAGTGGAGCTGACACCAAAACCTTTATCATCCCCTTTGTAATGATGCATATGATGATTTCGCCATAAAGGCTTCATCCATTTGAAAGGAGGATTGCATGCATGAATGGCATAATGCATAGTGCCATATAAAAGATACCCCACAATAAAACCAGGGAAAAAGGCGAATGTGTACTCGGCAGCACCTGCTACATACGCGATGGCGTATGTAGCAATAAAAATTACAAACGCAAGCATCATACTTGGAACAGCTGGCATCATGAGGCGCTGTTTGTCTCTCGGGTACTCGTGGTGGTTACCATGAATTATATATACAATCTTGCTCGCTTTTTTACTTTCCGCAATAAAATGAAAAACAAACCGATGTATGATATATTCAAACAATGACCAAGAGAAAATACCTGCTAAAGATAATGAACAGATTTTTAATGTACCCAGATGTAAGTTGATGCTGCTATGATAAATCATCCAACTAATTATCGGAATATACATTGCCCAAATTACCAGGGGATGACTTTTGGTGAGGTACTCCAGGTAGCGGTTTTTAAATAATTGTGCCTGCCCTTTGTTGTGGATTTTTCGGAATTGCATAGCGGTTAAAATTAACAATACAAAAATAACAAATATATGTTATGTGACTAGTCGCATTAAAAAAAATTCGTCCATATTTTATGGCTAATTTTAACGTCAATAAAAAATTTTATGAAATTAGTAACGTATTTAAAAAACGGCCAGGATCAACTGGCACTGTTGGTTGATGGAAATTTATACGATACTGATGCATTGCATCCGGATCTTCCTATCAGCATGGCAATGTTTTTAAACTATTGGGAAGATGTATTGCCATTGGCAAAAGCAGCCGAGCAAAAGATAAAAGAAGGAATGGTGAGAAGCGTTTTATCAGTTCCCTTTGCAGCCGTAGCGTTATTGGCACCGGTACCACATCCAAGTAGTTGCAGGGATGGTTATGCATTTCGTCAACATGTGGCTGCCGCCAGGCGAAACAGAAAAGCTGATATGATACCCGAATTCGATCAGTTCCCGATATTTTACCTTACCAATCATAACAGCATACAGGGGCCTGGTGAAATCATTTGCATGCCAGATCATTTAGAAAAACTTGACTTTGAGCTGGAGGCTGCTGTGGTCATTTGTAAAAATGGCCGAAATATTCCTGCTGCGGAAGCAGATGAATATATTGGTGGCCTAATGATCATGAATGATATTAGTGCAAGGAGGTTGCAAATGGAAGAAATGTTGCTGAACCTTGGCCCGGCGAAAGGAAAAGATTTTGCGACTGCTATAGGACCAATGCTGGTAACCCTTGACGAATTGGAAGACTACGAAGTTTCCTGTAAAGAAAATCACACCGGAAAGAGTTGGAATTTGAGCATGAAATGCCAGGTGAACGGGATACAGGTAAGTGAAGGAAACCTTAGCGATATGGACTGGACTTTTGCTGAAATTATAGAACGTTGCAGTTATGGCGTTAATATGTTTCCCGGCGATATTATCGGAAGCGGAACAGTGGGTACCGGTTGTTTCCTTGAACTGAATGGCACCGGCAAATTGAATGATCCGGATTATAAAGAACAATGGCTGCAGGAAGGCGATGTTGTTAAGATGGAGATCGATGGGCTGGGGAAATTGAGTAATACGATTGCAAGGGATGAAAGCGATTTTTCTATACTAGCTTTAAAAAAATGAAAACTCTACACCTCAAAGATATAAGTATTGCGGAAGCGCAGGATTATTTGCAGCATGCAATTGGCCCCAGGCCAATTTGCTTTGCGTCTACGGTAGATAGAGAGGGCGCAGTGAATTTAAGCCCCTTTAGTTTTTTCAATCTTTTCTCTATTAATCCGCCTGTTATTGTTTTTTCTCCATCCCGAAGGGGAAGAGACAATACCACTAAACATACTTTACAAAATGTATTGGAGGTTCCCGAAGTAGTCATCAATATTGTAACCTTTAATATGGTGCAGCAGGTAAGCCTCAGTAGTTGCGAATTCCCGAAAGGTACTGATGAATTTGAAAAAGCCGGCTTCATCAAAGAACCCTCGCAATTAGTAAAGCCACCAAGGGTAAAAGAAAGTCCCATCCAATTGGAATGTAAAGTTTTGGAAATAAAACCACTAGGCAAACACAGTGGTGCAGGCAACCTGGTGATTGCGGAAATACTACTGATGCATATAAACGAAAATGTTTTAAATGAGGCTGGCAAAATAGACCAGCGCAAACTTGACCTCGTAGCAAGGCTTGGTGGCAACTGGTATACAAGGGCAAATGGTTCTACTATTTTTGAAGTGGCAAAGCCAGGCATTAAGCCAGGCATCGGTGTAGATGCCTTACCTGAAAGTATCCGTAACAGTAATATTTTAACGGGCAACAATCTGGGGCAGCTAGGCAATGTACATGAATTACCTTTTGTGGATGCGACTTTTGAAGATGACAAATTAAAAAACATCATTCAGTATTATTCGATCAATCCTGAGGAGATGGAAATAGAATTGCATATTTATTCAAAAGAATTGCTGGAAGCTGGTAAAGTAAAAGAGGCCTGGCAGGTGCTGCTGGCGTTGAATTAGTACGGTATGCTAGCATAAGATACTATTTATATAACTACAAAGTAAGCTGCCCCATAATTACTGAATGCTATCTACTATAAATAGATTAAAATACACACGTTTGCAAGTTTAAAATAGCCATTAACGTTTTAGTGCGGCCTTTATTGGTTTCCATCCTGTAAATTCGTATGCTCTTCATGTTAGCTAATTCTAGTTCATCATTAAAGGTTGATTTGAATAGTTAAAACGTTTTCCAAACAATTTCTTAATTGTTAAATCAAACTTTAAACATTTGTTTATGAAAAAAATAATGCTGTTTATGATCGTTGTGACAACAACTGTTATTTGTTTCGGGCAACAAAACGTTGATAGCTTTCCAAGAGTTGAAAAGACTTATTCTCAAAAAAGTAAAAGTCAGAAATCTACCGCTATTGTTTTGTTGGCGGCTGGAGGCGTATTAGATATAATAGCCATTGCTACCTTTCCAAAGGACTATGCATTAATTGATTGGGGAGGTAACAATACTGATTCAGAAGATGCAAGGGCAAATACGTCAGGAGCATTATTCCTGGTAGGCACTCTGTCAATGTTGGGTAGTATTCCTTTCTTTATTGTATCTCATGTAAATAAAAAGAAGGCTTTAAACCCTTTAAGTATCAAACTTAATACACAGCATTCCCACCAAATGAGAAACCGCAGTATGCAAATCTTGCACTATCCTGCGATAACTCTATCTCTAAGGTTATAAATTTGAGTGAATATATTTTCTTAAAAAATTTATAATGCGCCAAATACCTTTTTCAAAATCTCCGTGGTTCTCGCCACCGGGTTTTCCCGTATATTTTTTTCTTCCTTTGCAATCAGGTCAAACAAAGCATTGGTAGCTCGTTCTGTCACAAAGCCCGGCAGATCAGGATTGACCTTTTTAAAAGTAGTAGGGAAACTGTTGTATGTATTTACTATATCGCTGTAATATTTGGTTGCATCCACTTTAGCAAGCGAAGACTGAATTACGGGCAAAAAAGCCGAAGTCAATTGTTCCATGGTCTTGGTTCTAAAATAGTGCGTGGCACTCGTATCGCCTCCTCTTAATATATTGAGTGCATCAGTCAATGTCATTTGCTTTATAGCATTTATAAATATCGGTTGAGCAAAGCCTGCCGCATCTTCTGCCCCCCTGTTGATTTGTAAGATGGCTTTATCTACTGATTTTCCCATACCTAGGGTTCTCAATGTATTCTCTATTTTTTTTGCATCAGGTGGCAACAGTATTTTATAAAACGCATCGCCAAAAAAGCCATCTGTTCGGTTTAATTGTAATGTAGCTTTTACAAGCCCCTGACTCAACGCTTCTTTTATGCCCTGCGCTGCTTCACTTTGTGTAACGCCTCCCAATCCACCTGTTTGTGGTAACTGTTGCAACACATCACAACTATTTAATATTGTAATACATCCTATTGCAATTAAAAATTTTTTCATTTTTCTTGTTTATGTACCTGTAATAGTCAAGTACCCTGCCAAACTCCCGCCACTGCCCCCGCCCCACAGTTATTGATGAATCGGTTGCTTGCGGTATCTTCGCAAAAATCTTTCACTAGCAGCATGAGCACACACCATTTATCCGAACAGGAAATCATTCGCAGACAAAAACTAGCAGAACTTAGAAGATTGGGAATTGAAGCATATCCTGCAGCGTTATACCCGGTAACCACCACTTCGGTATTTATAAAAGAAAATTATAAGGGAGAAGAAAATAAACAAGCGTTCTCAGATGTATGCATAGCTGGCAGAATAATGAGTGTACGGGATATGGGCAAGGCCAATTTTGCAGTGATACAAGATGCGGCTGGGAAAATTCAATTGTACATAAAGCAGGATGATATTTGCCCTGGGGAAGACAAAAGCATGTATCAAACTGTTTGGAAAAAACTAATGGATATCGGCGATATCATTGGGGTAAAGGGATATGTATTTACAACAAAAACAGGTGAGACCTCTATCCATGTACAGGAGTTTACAATACTTACAAAATCACTTAGGCCGCTGCCCGTTGTAAAAGAAAAAGAAGGCGAAACCTTTGATGAAGTGACCGATCCTGAGTTTCGATATCGCCAGCGTTATGCAGACCTGATAGTAAACCCCGCAGTGAAGGAAACATTTATCAAGCGTACCAAAATGATCAATGCCATCCGTGAATTTTTAAACGAACGGGGTGGCCTGGAAGTAGATACGCCTGTGTTGCAAAGCATTCCTGGCGGTGCTGCAGCAAGGCCATTCAGTACGCACCACAATGCACTGGATATGCCAATGTATATGCGTATTGCCAACGAATTATATCTAAAGAGATTGATAGTCGGAGGCTTTGAATGGGTGTATGAATTTAGCAGAAATTTTCGCAACGAAGGAATGGACAGGACTCACAATCCTGAATTCACGGTGTTGGAATTTTATGTAGCATATAAGGATTATGAATGGATGATGGACACTACCGAACAGTTACTGGAGAGTGCCGCCATAGCCACCAATGGCACTTCCAAAGTATCGGCAGGGGATAAAGAAATTGATTTTAAAGCCCCCTACAAAAGAATCACTATGTATGATTCTATTGCAGAATACACAGGCTTTGACATAAGCGAAATGGATGAAGAAGCTATTCGTGAGGTTTGCCGGCAATTAGGCATACACGCCGATGGTAAATGGGGCAAGGGCAAACTGATAGATGAAATATTTAGCATAAAATGCGAGGCCAATTATATACAACCCACCTTTATCACAGACTACCCTGTTGAGATGAGCCCGCTTACAAAAAAACACCGCAGCAAACCGGGCCTCGTAGAGCGCTTTGAACTGATGTGCAATGGTAAGGAAATAGCCAACGCCTACAGTGAGTTAAATGACCCAATGGAGCAAAGGGAACGCTTTGAAGAACAAACCAAATTAATGGAACGTGGCGATGACGAAGCAATGTTTATTGACCATGATTTTTTAAGAGCCTTGGAATATGGTATGCCCCCAACAAGCGGTATCGGCTTTGGGATTGATAGGATTGCAATGTTACTGACCAATCAACATTCCATACAGGATGTTTTGCTTTTTCCAATGATGCGGCCGGAGAATTTTGAATAGGCAGCTAACTGTGTTCTTTTTAAAATAGTACAAATTTGGTAGTTGATTACCTAATTTGTACTATTTATTTATAGGGAAGTTTTCTTCACAAGCGTATGTCCCATCCGTCAATTTCACTTTTCCCTTTCATTCAAAAAAACTATCTTGAATCGCAACTTTAAACAATTCAGTATGCCCGCTTTTGTAAAGAAGTCACCGCTTTTTTTTGCATTTATTTTAATTAGCCTATCAGGCAAATCCCAGTTAAAAGAACTTACGAACGATCAATATTTTAAAAGCAATTTTAAAGAGATTGTTGAGCCGCTGCCAGTTGTTACCGGATGGATAGATAACAATCATTTTAGTTTATTGAAAGATGGTAGGCGTTTCACAGTAGACGCCCAATCCGGCACTGAAACAGAAACCCAGGATATAACAAAAATAGCAGCGCCTGCAATACCAGGGGTGTATACCAAAAACGTCGACCTGTTTATAAAGCTGAATGGTATTGAAGTGCAGCTTACCAGCGATAACGAAAAAAAATCAAACCCTGTGATGAGCCCCAACGGCAATTATGTTGCTTTTACCAAAAAGAACGACCTGTACACGGTCAACATCAACACAAAAAAAGAAAACAGGTTAACTACTGACGGCAGCGATGTTATTTTAAATGGATATGCGAGTTGGGTATATATGGAAGAAATTTTGGGAAGGGCAGGCCAATATCGTGCGTTTTGGTGGAGTCCCGACAGCAAGAAGATAGCTTACTTTAGAAGTGATGATTCAAAGGTTCCCGTATTCACTATTACCAATGCGAAGGGTTTGCATGGTGAAGTAGAAAATACCCGGTATCCAAAAGTGGGGGACCCAAATCCTGCGGTAAAAGTAGGTATCATAAGCCCTGAAGGCGGGGAATCAGTTTGGACAAAAATCAATGAACAGGATGACCAGTATTTTGGATTGCCTTATTGGAAACCGGACGGTAGCGCATTGCTGGTACAATGGATGCCCCGCAGCCAGGATCAGTTGAAGATTTATGAAGTAAATCCCCTGAACGGAGAATTAAAAGAATTTTATACAGAGCAACAAAAAACATGGATCAACCTGGATGATGAAGGAGAAAGAATTTCGTTCGTAAAAAATGGAAAGGGCTTCATTTTACGCAGTGACAAAACCGGCTGGAACCATCTGTACTATTATGATATAAAAGGTAAACTGATTAATGCAATTACGTCCGGAAAGTTTACAGTTACCAGCCTTGAATATATTGATGAAAAAACAAGCACAGTTTATTTTACAGCAAGGGGCAAAGAGAATACCGCCAGGAAAGATTATTATCGTGTAAGCATGAACGGCAGCAACCTTAAGCGGTTGACCTTTGGCGATTATAATCACTCTGCCATTAATCCTTCACCTGATGGTGCTTATTTTATAACCACTTACAGTAATACAGCTACACCCACCAAAGTAGCCCTGATCAGTAACAAAGGAAAATTAATAAAGGAATTAGGCGACAGCAAGGGTGCGGCATTTAAAGATTTTAATTTAGCCAAAACAGAACTCCTGCGGGTGAATAGTGATGATGGCTTGTTCGAATTACCAATGAAAGTTACCTGGCCGGTAAATATGGATGCTACAAAAAAATACCCTGTTTTGATATCCATTTATGGCGGACCGAATGCCGGTACCTGCTGGGATAGCTGGAGCATCAGCGGGCCACAACAATGGTATGCCAAAGAGGGCTTGATACAGGTTGTAATGGATCATCGTGCCAGCGGGCATTTTGGCAAAGAAGGCGTAAATTATATGTACCGGGATTTGGGCCATTGGGAACTGTTAGATTACAGTACCATGGTAAAATGGCTGATAGCAAACAAGCAAGCTGACCCCGCCAAAATTTGCATTACCGGCTTTAGTTACGGCGGCTATATGAGTACGCTTGCATTAACGAAAGGAGCTGACTTATTTACCCATGCAATGGCCGGCGGCCCGGTTACAGAGTGGACATTGTATGACTCTCATTATACGGAACGCTTTATGGATCTGCCTAACGAAAACCCGGAAGGTTATAGAACCGGTAATGTAATGAACTATGTAAATAATTACAAAGGGATGCTGCAAATAGTACATGGAGAAATTGATGACAATGTACACATGCAAAACAGCATCCAACTGATCAGTAAATTACAGGACGCAAAAAAAGATTTTGAAATGATGATCTATCCTGGTGGAAGGCATGGCTGGTCAGGCAATAAAGGATTACATTTTCAAAATTTAAAAACACAATTTATCTATAAATACCTGTTGGAAAAACCCGTAAATAAAATGATGCTGAAATAAACTGTGGTTTTTTTAAAGAGATGCGACAGTCTATGATGTGGCGCTATGCGGTATCCGATTGGAATAAAAAATTTCGTTTGGCATGGCTGGTAGTTTATACTTTATCGCGTTTCCTGTTTTTAAAAGTCAGGTAGTCTAAAAAATAAATCACCCTTAAGGATAAACTATTGAACTGTTGGCCGGATGCAATTTTGCCTGCATTTTTAAAATAATTTCTTTCAAACGACCTGGTAAAATCTTCGCCGATATCTTTCCATACGATGTTAAAAAAACTACCCTGTGCAAACTGCCAGGTGTACACCATATCTACCGTAAAATAATTATAGTTTTGATTCCTGTTTTTATCGTAAATAAAATTAGGTTTTACCAGATCGCCTGAAACATCCAGCAAATAAAATTCTACAGGCTTCACCTTGCTCCAGTAGTGGCGGGTACGCATTGTAAGCCCCATACGATTGGTGAAACTGTATTTTATGTTTAAAATGTTTTCAATAGATTTTACCTCACGCCGTGAAAAGATCACCGTATCTTTTTGGGCTGCCATGGAAGCGTTCAGTATATCTGCCCAGCCCGATTGATTTTTTTCATTTATCACATTAACTGACACATCTACGGAAAACCTGCTATTGAATCTCACTTTTCCATACACCCCGGCATCTACGCTTTTTCTTTTAAAAATTCCACCCTGGGTTAAAAATATTTGCCCGCCATAAGATATTTTTTTTGCAAAATTACTTTCCCACCAACCACCAAAACCAATGTTTCCTTTATTTGACAAAACCCTTCCTTTGAGCCTGGGTTCATAAAAGTCGTTATTGTCAGTGTTCACAGTAATGTTCATACCCGTCCACCAAAGCTTTTTTGATTGTGCATTGGCATTTACATTTATCCTTCCTTTCTGAAACATTCGGTCTTTCCCTTTTACTTCGTCCAAAGGCGTTACCAGCCGGCTATAAAATCCGTTGAAATTTACACGCAACTGGTTGTACCAATATTTTGGTTTTGTCCAGCTATAGCCCATCCAAATACCCTGGTCCATTGTATTATTATTTGTAAAATATCCCAGGTCGCTTTTATCATATTTATCATTGCTTAATTCCTGGAATATATTAAATCGAAACTGCCCGCTGGTTTTGCCGATGTATAAACTATGAGTATAGCCCAAGATGTTTTTACCATTCTTGTTCAATAAAGCACTCAGGCCCACGCTTCCACCAATGTTCCAGGTATTGGTTTTATCATTGAGATCAAACAGTAAAGTGCTTACGTTGGCATCATAATCCTTTCCGCTCCGCATAGTGTTTGTATTTACAAAAGATATGCTGCTATTATGTTTCATTGTTTGATCCAATACCAATACATTGTAATTGGTTAAAGGGTTTGTTTCGTAAGTTCGCTTCTCATGAAGGCTGTTTTCAATAATTGCGTACTGGGGTTTGGTTACTGCATTCAATATGCCAATGCCGAGGCCTCGTTGAGTACGGCCGCTTATCTTAGTTGCATTGATCAGCTTGCTTTGAGCAGGGTTTTTTGCAACAAATTCTCCTGCACTGAGTTGATCGGCGGCATTCGAATAATGAAGGGGCTGCCCACCAATCCTGCGGCTGTAAAATAAATTTCCTTTGTTAAAAAGTTCTGTTCCTTCTGTAAAAAAAGACCTGTTTTCGGTAAAGCGCTGTTCAAAAGGAGTTAAGTTTAATACCCTGTTATCGCTTTGCACCTGGCCAAAGTCAGGTATCAATGTCATGTCTAAGGTAAAGGCCTGGTTAATTCCATACTTCACATCCATACCGCCATTGATACTGGTGGAAGTTTTCTTTGTTCCTGCCGGCGCAGTGCCATCATGATTAAAATAGGTAGACATGTAAGGAGAAAACTGCAGGCGTAAAGGCGGCTTAATATCCTCCAGGTTTTTTAATAAGCCTTCCTGGGTTAAAAACCCATTTACATTAGGGTCTATTGATTGCCAGAATAATTGCTGCCCGCTTTTTCGCCTGCGGCGCACAATATTCAATCCCCAGTTTTGCACTTTTTTAGGGCCAAAACGAATAGCGGAATAAGGTAAAAACATTTCAAAGCTCCAGCCATCGTTTTGAATTTTAGCTGCGCTCTTCCACACTGCATTCCATGTAAAATCTTCACTGTCCCCATTTGTATTGGGCGCTTGCTTGGCATCCATCTGTTCGCCTAAGGGAGTAACAAAATATTCAAATCCATTGAGTTTATCATAATACGTATCAAATATGATCCCGATAAAATCATTGTTGCCAAAACCATCTCTACCGATCAACTCTGAAGCAATGCTGTCTTTATTGCGTTCATATAAATAGCCCCCGACATAAATGCCCTCATTGCTGTACATGATAAAAACTTTGGTAGCATTGGCGGGATCTTCCGCCTTGAATGGTGTGGGTCTTAATTCAATAAAGCTATCTGCTACAGCAGCGCTTTTCCAGGCTTCCTCATTTGGAATTCCATCAATGACAATAGAAGCGGTAGTTCGATAAGCAGTAATTTCTTTTTTGGTTAATTGGGCAAAAACGCTTGAGGAAGTAAAAAGTATTAATAATATAAGGCCCAACCTTTGATTCATGATTTACAGTTTAATCAGACTATACATTATAGCACCCTGTTAACTGCGAAATTAGCCCGAGCGGGTCACGTTGGATTACCACTCATCATATACAAACGTTTACTTAAAAAAATTAACAAGCATTTTTAAACAAACAAATCATTGTATAATTTTCCGCCAGGTACCACGGCATATTTGCTGAGGTCAGTTATCCCTTCTGTTGCCAGCACATCTTCATCTATAAAAGTGTTGCCACTGCATTCTGTAGATGGCCGGGATAAAATATAATATGCAGCATCAGCCATTATCTCAGGTGTACGGCTCATTTTTATTAACGCTTCGCCTCCTAATAAATTTTGCACAGCCGCTGTTGCAATGGTTGTTCTTGGCCATATAGCATTTGCGGCAACATTGTATTTCTTTAATTCTGCAGCCAGACCCAGAGCAATCATACTCATATTGTATTTACTTATTGTATAGGCCAGGTGGTTGGCAAACCACTTCATATCCATATTAAGGGGGGGCGATAAATTAAGGATATGTGGATTAGATACTTTCTTTAAAAAAGGAATACAGGCTTTGCATACAAAGAAAGTTCCCCTAACGTTGATGTCATGCATCAGGTCAAAACGCTTTGGTTGCGTTTGCTCTGTATTGGTTAATGTAATTGCCGAAGCATTGTTGATCAGCACATCTATTCCGCCGAACCTTTCCACCGCCTGGTCAACGACCTGCTGTACCTGGTCCTCAAAACGGATATCGCATTGTACCGCCAGCGCCTTACCGCCTGCGGCTTCCATTTCCGCGGCTGCGGAAAATATTGTTCCGCCAAGCTTCGGATTTTCTTCCACGCTCTTAGATGCAATTACAATATTGGCGCCTTCTTTGGCCAGCCTTAAGCCAATGGCTTTTCCAATACCACGGGAGGCCCCGGTAATTAAAACAGTTTTATTTTCAAATGACATAGCAAACTTATTTTACCAAATCTAATTAAAAGCAATTGAACGGCTGGATAGTGTTCGTCTTTTCTCTTATTTAATGCGTGAGTAAGTTAGGCATGATTTAAAGTGAAAACGAAACACTTGCCTCATAAAAATTGCAAAGGTGCAAAGGAGAATTTTCTCCTTTGCACCTTTGCATGCTCCTTGTCTAAATGAATTCTTATGCTAACACAGCTTCGTGTGTAATATTGGTATTTAGCAATTTTGAGATTGGGCAGGTAGTTTTTGCTTCTTCTACTGCCTTATCAAATTGTTCCCGGTTTATTCCGGGTATCTTAGCTGACACTGTTAAATGAGACTCGGAGATCGCTCCGGCGGCAGGGTCAAGCGTAATTTCGCATTTTGTATTGATCTCATCTGCCGTAAAGCCTGCTGCGTTCAATACAAAACTTAATTTCATACTAAAGCATCCTGCATGTGCAGCAGCTACCAATTCTTCGGGGTTAGTGCCTACACCTTCCGCAAAACGTGAATTAAAAGAATATTGAGTCTTACTCAGTGTGGTACTTTGCGTGGTAAGGTTACCAGTACCTTCTTTACCTGTGCCGTTCCAAACGGCCGTTGCGTTACGTTTCATTTTTTTGTTTTTATTGTTTGGTAAAATATGTTTCATTAAAACCTACCAGTATCTTGTCATTCATTTCTATCACAGGCCTTTTAATAATACTGGGATATTCCATCATCAGCTTGATTGCTACCGTTTCATTGGTTACCATCTGTTGGTCTGATAAGGGCAAACTGCGCCAGGTGGTACTTTTTTTATTTACTAAATTTTCCCACCCTACTGCTTTACACCATTGCGAAAGCTTTTCTTTTTTGATGCCATATTTTTTATAATCAAAAAAATCCACCCGAATGTTTCTTTTCTTATACCAGTCCATTGCTTTTTTGATCGTATCACAATTGGGAATGCCGTATACAGTTATTGTATTCATATCAACTTAAATAATCCTTACTGTTGGTTTTAAAATTAGGATAACATACAAAAGCACGGTTTGTTGCCCTTTATTTATCAATCCGGAAATTGGGAGGCAGGGACCTTAATAAACCCGGTTGATTGAATAATATGCCATTCTTTAAAATCCTGTTTGGCCTCCATGCCAATACCGTCAATGATCTGTGTCCTTGTCCGTATGCGTACCGGCTTTTCTGTATAAAATTCTGTTCCAGTTCTTTTTACATCCCAATATAACTCATCACAATAAAGCGTATCACCCAACACATTGATGACTTTCACACTGTCTTTTAGAAAAACAATGCTTTGGGTTTCTTTATATTTGGCGTAACGGGCATCTAGTTTGCTTTCCACGCTATCACTATTTTTTTCGCTAAAAAAGTCTACATGTATTGCTTTCGGAAATTCAACATAAGGCACGGTATCCTGTACCCGGTACATTAGGGGGCTGGTAAGTAAAGCCTTTCGTTTGCCATTAATAGAATAATTGATCGTTACTTTTTTTACTTCTTCAACCCCCATCTTTTTTTTATCAAATCCTTTGATCTCGTTGATGTCATTTTCACAACTATATAAAAAAAAACAGCCTGTTATGAAGGCTGCAAGTGTTTTTATATTCATTGAATGAACGGTCATTATTTGTATAAGTAATTACTGATATTTTGCTCTTCCAAACCAAAGATCACTCAACGATAAACCCACACTTATGCGTAAGGTGCTTTCCCGCAGGTTTGACTTTTTATCTCCCCGGCTGCCAAATTCAATCGCTGTATTCAACACAGAGTTTTGTGTTTCATAATAACTCTTTCTCAACTTTAAAGGAAAGGCTGCGCCAAAGGAAAAGCCATACTCAGGAAGGCTGTTGGTTACTTTTACATAATCGGGGCCATAATAAAAACCAAAACGGTATTTTACAAAATTGAAATATTTTTTATACGGCGTATTTTCTTTGAGGGGAAAATACTCTGTGCCCACTCGGATCTTCCAGTTATTCTGCACGAGGTCCGATTGATTATAAAAGCGGTAATCCTGCCATTTGGTGGTTTCAAAATCAACCCCAAATAACCAGTTCAACGTTTGATAAGTAACCCCTGCACCTAAAGAGACCGGGTACACCACTTCTCCTTTTGCATTGTTTTCATTAACACTATCAACCCTAAACTTATTGCCTGAAGCATCAAACAACACAGTCTCCGCAATTACATCCTTGCTGGCTGTCATGGTTTGTTTTAAGTTACCATAGGCGCCAAACCTCAGAATATTTACTTTTTTATCTTGTTTATTCTTAATTTTTTGTTCGTACTGAATGCCGCCATTCATAAATAAACCGCCAAAGCTTGTTTTGCTTTCATTGTTTGACTGGGCATACTGAATGGTATCATTCATAAAAGTTTTTCGGGTGCTGTAATCTTTGTTGCCAAACATATAACCCCCATTTACCCCAATGCTAAAACCTTTAATGCTAAACGCAGTTCCCAGGTGAGCCTGGTTTAATCCTCCCGTCCCTTCGTAAACGGTAGCTAAACTGTCTACTCCCTGCAGACGTTCCTGCTTAACTATTTTATAATTTATTCTCGATACAGGCCTTAGCCCCAGGTTCATTCCCCAAAAAATATCTTTTTTGTTGGCCTTCTTCATTTTTATAGGAAAGCCAAGTTGCAGGTAAGACATTGTTGCGTTGGTGGCTGTAAATCTTCCTACCGGGTTAGTGCTTTTCAGGGTTCTTCTGTCTGCTTCTGCACCGATATCAAAAATGGTAGCCCTAATGTTGCTATAACTGGCGGGATTTGTAAAATTGATACTTTGATAATCGGAAAAACCGGCAGCAATACCTCCCATGCCACGGGATACAATATTTGTTTTGGGAACAATGTCACCTAATCCATAACGGGAGTATGGAGAATTTTCCTGTGAAAAAACCTCATACTGTAAGCCACAAGCAACGATAAGTACGGGTAAAAATTTAGTGAGAGTTAGTTTCGCTGAGTGCATACAGTCCTTTGAATAAGAAATTTAAGTCTGCAAATATCTTGTTTTTAAGTTGTCGGGCAAAATAGCCTGCATCGCCCCCGGTTAAAACCACGTTAAAGTTGCCATACTTTTCACCGTAAAACTCAATGAAACCGCCTATTTCAAAGGTTATACCAGCTATCACTCCGCTCTGCAAATTTGTTTTGGTATCGTATCCAATTATAGGAAAATTCCAATCCTTTTGTACCAGCGGCAACAATGCGGTATGCTCATTCATTGCTTTAAAACGCATTTCCATGCCCGGTGAAATACTTCCGCCAAGGAACTGGTGATTCTGGCTGATGAAATTATAAGTAATGCAACTACCCAGGGCTACCACTAAATTGTTTTTCCCTGGAAAACAATGAACGGCTGCAGCCGCTAATGCAAGTCTGTCGGCACCTATTGATTCGGGCTTACCAACAGGCGTAGTAAAGTTTATTTTAGTAAGATGGGACAATTTGTGAAAGCTGGTACGTTCAGAAAGTATCTGTTCAATTGCAGGATTGTGCTTGATAACGGAGGATAAGATCGACTTGTGAGGCTTATATTTTTGAAGAAGGTTTTCAATGGTCGTATTACTATCATCAGGTAAAACCAACTCTTCTGCAAAAAGATCATTTTCGAAAATGGCTGCTTTTAAACGTGTGTTTCCAAAATCAAGGCAAAGGGTGGTGAGGTTGAAGGTTGAAGGTTGAAGGTCCATGGTTAAATTAATTATTCGTCGGTATCAAGTATTAAGTATCAGTATCCAGCTTCTACAAATCAAACCCACCCAAATTTTTGAAGTGACCGTTTAATTTGATTTTATCTTTCAACATTTCCATTTCCGTTGCCACCGGCAATACTTTCATCAGGTGTTGTTTTAAATATTCCTGGCGTTGCAATTCGTGCAGCAACTGTAGTAATTCATACTCCTCAGTTAATGACAACCCGGCATGATGAGCCACTTCATAACTCCACAATTCATCATCTTCCTTTGCAAAAGATTTGCTTATTTTTAAAACCGTATGTAACTGACGTATGGCTGCTATTACTTTTTCCATTAAAGCACGATTGCCATTAAAATAGTTTTCGGGGTAATTCACAATGGCTCCACTATACAATTTGTCAGGTATTGATTTCACTAATTCCAATATCCGAAACACTTTTACACCCCTTGTTTTTATATCCATTTCACCATTGTCATACAAGGTGGTTATTTCAAGCAGTTCTACAAGGGTTCCCATGTCACTTACCGCATTATTAATGACTGCCGGGATGCCAAATGGCTTTTTGTTTTCCTTGCTGACACTGATCAGCTGTTTGTACCTGGGCTCAAAAATATGCAGGTTAAGTTCTTCTCCCGGATAAACTACAATACCAAGTGGAAATATGGGTATGAAGTTGGTCATTTCTGTTAAACATTTTATCGAAGATAATACTCAAAATTTACAATGTTACCGGCCGGCAATGAATGAAGATGCTTCTGGCCGCCAGTGTTGACAACCATGCATGCAGTATGTATTTTTTGGAATTTGATTTATTTACAATCAATTTTGTTTGATGTGGCAACAATACCTGCACCAGGTGCAACAAGGTAATATCAAAGCATTGGCACGTTGTATTTCATTGGTTGAAAATGAAGTGAGCGGCTATGAAGAATTACTCCAATTGTTGCCCGCTTCCGATAAATCAATTATTGGTATCACAGGTCCTCCCGGCGCCGGAAAAAGCACTTTAACGGACGCACTGATCGGCGTGTTGATGCAGAATGAAAAAAAAGTGGGCGTGCTGTGCATTGATCCTTCGTCCCCTTTTAATTTAGGCGCTTTATTGGGTGACAGGATAAGAATGAGCGATTGGTATAATAACCCTAATGTATTTATTCGTTCACTGGCAACAAGAGGGTCACTCGGAGGATTGCATCCGAAGATCATTGAAATAAGCGACCTGATGAAAGCCGCTCCATTTGATTATATCATTATTGAAACGGTAGGCGTGGGGCAAAGTGAAATTGAAATTGCAGGATTGGCTGATGCAACCATCGTGGTAGTGGTGCCCGAAGCGGGTGATGAAGTACAAACAATGAAAGCAGGACTGATGGAAATTGCCGATATATTCGTGGTAAATAAAGCTGACCGCCCTGATGCGGACCTTTTTGTAAAAAACCTACGGTTAATGCTTGCACCAGCTTTTCATAAAAAAGATATACCCATACCCGTCATTAAAACCTGTGCTTCTCAAAAAAAAGGAATTGAAGAATTATACCTTGCAATTATCGATCAGCTGAATCAGCATCAATTGAATGATAAAAGATGTTGGCTGCTGGCAGAAAAAGCGCATTTCCTTATCCAGCAAAAAAGAATGAAAGACATTAATAAAAATGAAATAAAAACTGCAATTGAAATGGCGGGAAAGGATTTTAATTTGTACCAGTTTATTCAGAAGTTTTAATACAAAAACCGACCGTCCAGCTACTCCTGCTCTTCTACTTGCTTATTGTTTTTCCACCATCGAAAACCAATAAAACCTACAATTGCAAAAGGCATGATCATTAAATACAATATGCCGCTGTTTAAACCCTGGGCTGGCTTTTCTCCCATTTGCTGGGCTGTTTTAGTACAAAGAGCGCACTGCGCAGTCACGGTACCCGGTGCTAAAAGTGTTAGCTGAAAGGCAAGTAAAATTATGAAGGCAATTTTTTTCATCTGCGTTACAAAGTTAATTGTTTTTGTAAAACGAGGCCGGCTTGGGATGGATTTAAAATTTTATGCCGGTATTTTGACAAGTAATTTTTTACCAAAAAATAATCACTAAAAAGAAGAGGATTACCCACGTAGGTTTGAATCATTTATATGCATTATACCGATTTCTCTACCTTTGTTGCCACAATTAAATAATCAATAAACTTACAGTTATGCCTGGATTTGAAATGTTCGGCGACGAGGAACGCAAGGAAGTAAATGATGTAATGGAAACTGGCATCCTGATGCGGTATGGTTTTGATGCCGCCCGCAAAGGAATATGGAAGGCAAAGGAACTGGAGACAGCCATCACTGAAACTTTTGGATGCAAACATGCGCAATTGCTAAGCAGCGGTACCGCTGCGTTAACTACGGCATTAAGCGCCCTTAGCGTGGGTTACGGAGATGAAGTGATTCTTCCGTCTTTTACGTTTGTAGCGAGTTTTGAAGCAGTAATAAGTGTTGGCGCCATCCCGGTATTAGTGGATGTGGATGATACATTGACCTTAAATCCTGCCGCAGTACGAAAGGCCATCACAGCACAAACAAAATGTATAATGCCCGTGCACATGTGTGGTAGCATGGCAGATATGGATGAGTTACTGGCCATCTGTAAAGAACACAATCTTGTATTACTGGAAGATGCCTGCCAAAGTATTGGTGCCAGCTATAAAGGCAAAATGCTCGGAACCATTGGCGATGCCGGTACTTTTAGTTTTGATTTTGTAAAAACGATCACCTGCGCCGAAGGGGGTGTAGTAATGACCAACCGTGAAGATGTATATGTAGCAAGCGATGGTTTTAGCGATCACGGCCATGATCATAAAGGAACCGATCGGGGTGCGGACCTTCATCCGTTTATCGGGTATAATTACCGCATCAGCGAACTGCATGCTGCGGTTGGTTTGGCGCAAATTAAAAAATTGGATCAATTTTTATCGATTCAGCGTACCAATAATAAAGCACTCAGGGAAATTTTATCCGGCATTCCGGAAATTTCTTTTCGGCGGGTGCCAGATGAAGCAGGTGATAGTTGTACTTTCCTGACCTGGTTTTTACCAACGCCGGAAATCACTAAAGCTGTAGTTACCGAAATGCGGATACAGGGAATTATGGCCGGCAACTTTTATTGGTTTGACAACAACTGGCATTACATCAGTAAATGGGATCATTTAAAAAATGCTACGACGCTCAATAAATTACATCCCGACCTAAAAGCCGCGGTAATATACCACGCCAGTAAAGATTTTTCAGCAAGCGATGCGGTGCTGAGCCGTTGCGTCTCCACACTCATCAGCTTATTGTGGACAGAAGAGCAGATAAAGGAGAAAGGCAGACAAATGGTGACTGTAATTAAAAGGGTGCTGAACGAACACGCAGTTACTTATTAGAACTTACTGAGAAGAAATTTTTGACATTGATTGACCTGGCCGATGGCGACTTTAATTTCTCTTGCGCTTGCCTTCCATACGGTCACAGTCTTCGATGTTTCCCAACCGAAACCGGAAGGGGATTTTCGTGGCTTTTTCAAACTTTATTTCCTGCTTACAAAAAAAGCCGAGGTGCGACGCGTAAAAATCCGGAGCAATAACGGGTTTAATCATTGCTACAATCCCGTGTGTTTTATTAAAACCCCACTGTGAGCCAGTAACTCCCTGCACCCCTTGCAGTAATAACATGTTGCCCCCTGCTTTGAACCCATCCTGGGAAAAAGCGGTGGCGGCTACAAAAATCATGCAAAAAAATATAATTTTACCCTCTTTGTACACTTTACGTAGTTGAATGTGGTAAATTTACGGCTTTATAGAATAATGGGTTCAAGCATTCGTTATATATTTTTTACGGAAACTTTGTCCAAAAAATGAAAGGACAAAATAATTTTAAATAAATAATCCCCAAAGGGATTAGTGGAAAAATATGGCCTTAAGTCAGGGATTATACCAAAGACAATTACAAAAACTATCACCCCAGCAAATTCAGTTGATGAAGTTGCTACAGGTGCCAACTGCCCTGTTAGAAGAGCGGATTAAGGAAGAACTGGAGGAAAATCCTGCCTTGGAAACAGGTGAGGAAGAGGAAGCGGAAGAATTTGAAAATGACGTTACGGAAGAATTTGAAACCAAAGAGGATGAATTTGACCTCGATGGAAGCAAGGATGAATACGAAAATATTGACATCAGCGATTATGTTCAGGATGGGGATGATGATATAGCTGATTATAAAATGAGGGATGAAAACTACCCCGAGCAGGATGACAATAAAACAATTCCACATAGAGTAGAAACCGGCTTCAATGAAATAATGCTGGAGCAGGTAGGCCAGTTGAACCTGGATGAACACAAGAAACATGTAGCCGAACAAATTATTGGCAACCTTGATGATGACGGCTATTTAAGGCGTGATATCAGCGCTATTGTGGATGATCTTGCCTTCAGGCAAAACATACAAACTACAGAAGAAGAGATCGCAGAATTGATTTTGCAGATACAACAATTTGACCCCCCCGGCGTATGTGCCCGCAATTTGCAGGAATGCTTATTGATCCAACTGGAAAGAAGAATAAATGATGGCGTAAGTGTGGAAATGGCCATAAAAGTGTTGGAGAAATATTTTGAAGAATTTACGAAAAAGCATTACGAAAAAATTCAGCGTGGTTTAAATATCACGGATGACCAATTGAGGGAGATCATCAACCAGATCATCAAGCTCAATCCAAAGCCCGGAGGGAATATTGGCGAAAGCAGTAAAGGAGAGGGTTATGTGATCCCGGATTTTTTCATCATCAATAACAATGGCAAATTAGAGTTGACCCTCAATAGCAGGAATGCCCCGGATCTACGCATTAGCGAAGGATACCGGGATATGCTTAAAGATTATGACCGCGGTACTAAAAAAGATAAAAGACAAAAGGAAGCGGTACTTTTCATCAAGCAAAAGATTGATTCTGCCAAATGGTTCATTGATGCCATCAAGCAGCGCCAACATACTCTGCTGAGTACAATGGAGGCCATTATGAATTATCAATATGATTTTTTTATAACCGGCGATGAAACAGAAATGCGCCCGATGATCTTAAAGGATATTGCCGAAAAGACAAACCTCGATATCAGCACTGTAAGCCGTGTGGCCAACAGCAAATTTGTACAAACGGAATTTGGCACGTACCGGCTAAAGTTTTTCTTTAGTGAAAGTTTACAAACAGACAGTGGTGAAGAAGTAAGTACCCGTGAAGTAAAAAAGATCTTAAGTGATTTAATTGAAGCCGAAAGTAAAAAACATCCTTTGAGCGATGAACGCTTAACCGAATTATTACAGGAAAAGGGCTATAATATCGCCAGGAGAACAGTTGCCAAATACAGGGAACAATTGAACGTACCCGTGGCCAGGTTGAGAAAAGAATTATAAACCCATCCCCGTAAGAAAGAAAGAATATTATGGATATTGCGCACCAGGTTTTAGAAAGCAAGCAATTGGATGAACCAATTACTGATGCTCATCCGCCGGTAATCCGCTTTTTTGCTCATTTGTTTTCTTATATTTTTCACCCGCTTTTCATTCCGTTATATGTTACCTGGTTTTTAGAATTTGTACACCCCGGGTATTTTTCGGGCTTTAGTGTATTGGGCAAAAAGAAATTATTGTTATTAGTAGCCATTAATGCAGTCGCCTTTCCCGCAATCACTGTTTTATTATTAAAACGATTGGGCTTTATAGATTCTCTTTTTCTAAAAACCCAGAGAGACCGTATCATTCCTTACATAGCATCTTCCACCTTCTTCTTTTGGACACAATATGTTTTAAGAGAACAGAGCTATGTTCCCCGTATACTGGTCGCCTTTATGTTTGGCGTTTTCATATCTGCATCTGCTGCTTTGATCGCAAATATTTACTACAAAATAAGCATGCACGCTATAGGCATGGGCGGAGTGGTGGGGCTTTTTCTTATTATTATGAAACAAAATACCATGTTAATGACATGGCCGCTATCGTTGTGTTTCTTGTTAACTGGGTTGGTGTGCACTTCAAGGCTGATCATAAGCGACCACCGGCCAAAAGAAATTTATGCTGGACTGATACTTGGCCTAGTTTGCCAGTTTGTAGGAGCACTCGTTAATTTATAAAGAACATTTACACCCGGCTGTTCAATATTTTAGATTTAGAACAATATTTTTTTGTAGGATGGTATAAGAAAATGCAACTCCCGTTTTTTATTAAATCAATTATTTTTTTATTCAATTCAGCAGGCAATGCGGGACAACCATAACTTCTTCCCAGCACACCGCGGTTGTTGATGAACCCATCGCTTACGTAGTCTGCGCCATGTATCACGATTGCCCTTTCATAAGCTTTGTCATTGATCCCTTTTTCACAACCTTTTAATCTTAATGAATACCCATTGGCCCCTATATAAGTATCCATGGTGGTGTAAAAACCGAGGCTGCTTTGATGAGACTCGGGCGAGTTAGAAAACTGATTTGCATATTCGTTTCCCGAATTACGGCCATGGGCCACCCAGGTGTTGAATAAAATTTTACCGCTGGTCATATCAATCACATAAAGCCGCTTATGTGTGGAAGGCTGGCTAAAATCTATAATCGAAACAATGTTCTTTTTAGAAATGCAATTTGTTTTCTTTAAATACTCAAACCCTTTCATAGCATATTTGAACGCAGCTTCCGAAAGCCCAGCATTGCCCAATTGCCATAAATTATAGCAATTATTTTTAGCTTTTGCCAATGCGGGATGAGGCTTTGTTGTATATGCATCCATCCAAGAAATATAGGGCAGCGGCACTGATGAATTGAAAGTATTGGTGTTATTGGGTGTGGAAGGTCGTGAATGGCTCATTGTCAAAAGGGCAGTAAGCAGTAACACAGAATATGTGATCAATTTAAACATTTCGGGAGGTTTTCAGTTAAGCAATCATTTAATTGCCGGATATAATACATAAAACAGCCAAAATGAAAACTTATTGTAAACGCAATAATATTTATGGGGTGCGATCGTATTGGGTTTTTTCCTACCTTAACACATATTCCGCGGAATACCCGATTGCCTGCCTAAATAAAATAACCCAAAAACTTATCTTTTGTCATGCATTTATCTCCAAGAGAATCTGAAAAGTTATTACTTTTTTTAGCCGGCGAACTGGCCGAAAAGAGGAAGGCGAGAGGACTGAAGCTTAATTACCCTGAAGCCATTGCACTTATTAGCAGCCATTTGCAGGAAGCTGCCCGTGACGGACGATCTGTTGCTGAGTTGATGCAATACGGCGCCACCATTTTAAAAAGATCAGATGTAATGGAAGGCATACCGGAAATGATCCATGAGATACAAATTGAAGCCACCTTTCCTGACGGCACCAAACTGGTAACAGTTCATGATCCGATAAGGGGCTGAAAAGGCGTAGGGTGAAAGGTTGAGGACAAGGTTAAAGGTGTAGGGTGAGAGGTGAAGGGCGGCGGGGCTGCCATTGGAGCATTGGTAGAATTTTTTAAGGTGATATGGATAATAAAAACAGGTTTCAAATTCTATTGATGAATATTGTTTTTGATGAATTAGATTTTGTTTTAAATTTTAAATACGACTTATAAAAAAACCTTGTACCCCTCAAACATACACCTTCAACCGCAAACCATTAACCATCAACATTAAACCTTTTAAAGCATGATACCAGGAGAATATATTTTACCCGATGGAGATATTGAATGCAATGTAGGCCGTGTAACGGTAGAAGTAACTGTTGTGAATACCGGCGACCGGCCGGTGCAGGTTGGTTCGCATTTTCATTTTTTTGAAGTAAACAAACAATTGGATTTTGAAAGGCAAAAGACTTTTGGCATGAGATTAAGTATTGCTGCAGGCACTGCTGTTCGTTTCGAACCCGGAGAAGAAAAAGACGTGGAACTGGTTGCCTTTGGGGGCCATAAAAAAATAATCGGCTTTAATAACTTGGTGAATGGAGCAATCAATGATCAAAGTAAAGAATTAGCCTTGTTGAAAGCTGAACAAAACAATTTTAAAAGCAGTACCAGGTAACTTATTTCGATGGAACCTTTTAGGTTAATGTTATAACGTAATTAAAGTTTCCCAATGGTATGGGGTACAAGGGAGTGACACAACGATGTTAAATTGGAAAACAAATGCTTGTAAAAAAATAATTTTCTTATCTAAGCGACATTTGATTGCCCATTCACCATTCACGATTTCATAAATATAGTAAAACATGCCTTTACACATCAACAGGATAAAATACGCCAACATGTATGGCCCAACTACAGGTGATAAAATTCGCCTGGGCGATACCGAATTATTTATAGAGATAGAAAAAGATTTTACCGTGTATGGCGATGAGGCCAAATTTGGTGGCGGCAAAACCATCCGGGATGGCATGGCCCAATCGGCTACGGCTACACGAAAGGAGCGAGTGCTGGATTTTGTGATTACCAGTGTAATGATCATTGATCATTGGGGAGTGGTGAAGGCTGATATTGGCATTAAAGACGGAAAGATTATAGGCATCGGCAAAGCGGGCAACCCCGATACCATGGAAGGCATTTCACACAACATGGTCATCGGCGCTTCTACGGAAGTGCATGGCGGTGCAGGGTTAATTGCTACTGCGGGTGGCATTGATACGCACATTCATTTCATTTGCCCGCAACTGATCGACCACGCTTTATTCAGCGGTATTACCACTATGATTGGTGGCGGTACGGGCCCTGCTGATGGAACCAATGCTACCACTGTTACACCGGGTGCATGGAATATTGAAAAAATGCTTCAATCCGCTGATGCATTCCCCATGAACCTGGGCTTTTTTGGCAAAGGCAATTGTGCAAGCATTGCCCCGCTCGAAGAACAGATCCAAGCGGGTGCATTAGGCCTTAAAATTCATGAAGACTGGGGCTCTACGCCTGCAGTAATTGATGCATCACTACAGGTGGCGGATAAATATGATGTGCAGGTTGCCATACATACCGACACCTTAAATGAAGCTGGCTTTTTGGAAGATACCATCGCCGCTATCAATGGCAGGGTGATCCATACTTTTCACACAGAAGGTGCCGGTGGCGGGCATGCGCCGGATATTATCAAGGCCGCAATGTACCCGAATATTTTGCCCTCTTCCACCAATCCCACACGACCCTACACGGTAAATACCATTGACGAACATTTGGACATGCTAATGGTTTGTCATCACCTCGATAAATCGGTTCCGGAAGATGTGGCTTTTGCTGATAGTCGTATCCGCCCTGAGACAATCGCAGCGGAAGATATTCTGCAGGATATGGGTGTGTTTAGTATGATGAGCAGTGATAGCCAGGCGATGGGCAGGGTGGCGGAAGTAATTACCCGTACCTGGCAAACCGCTCACAAAATGAAAGTACAACGTGGAGCACTACCCGAAGATGATGGAACGGGCAACGATAATTTCAGGGCTAAGAGATATGTCTCAAAATATACTATCAACCCAGCTATTACGCATGGGATATCATCTTATGTAGGTTCGTTAGAAAATGGTAAGATGGCAGATATTGTTTTGTGGAAGCCGGCCTTATTTGGCGCCAAACCCGAAATGATCATCAAGGGCGGAATGATCATTGCGGCAAGAATGGGTGATCCCAATGCATCTATCCCCACACCCCAGCCGGTTATTTACCGGCACATGTTTGGCGCTTATGGAAAAGCGGTTTTTAACACCTGCGCCACATTTGTTTCAAAACTTTCTTTGGAAAAAAATGTAGTGCAACAATACGGGCTTCAAAAAATGATACTGCCTGTAAAAGATTGCCGCACTATTTCAAAAAAAGATCTGATACACAATGATGCGACACCACAGATAGATGTAAACCCTGAGAATTATGAAGTGAAAGTAGATGGTGAGCATATTACCTGCGAGCCGC
>JBDSAA010000037.1:0-8311 GCA_039922375.1 Ferruginibacter sp. | reverse complement strand
AAATTGCAGCGGTAATGACCTTGCCGGTACTATCGAGGTATTGCCATTTTGTTCCGGATTTTACGGCAGTGTATCCCTCCTGGAAGGCTAACCCATCTGCATATTCAGGTTTAATGATTTCCATGCCGTCCTTGTTTACATATCCGATCTTTCCATCTTTTTTCACCTTGGAAAGGCCGCATATACAGTTATCAACAAACTCATAATTCTTTTCCCATTTTTGTGCATAGCAGCTCAGCATCGGGAAAAACAGTATCAATATTATTAGCTTTTTCATAAACTTATTTTTTAGAAATGAAAAAATATTTATGAAACAAAATATCAATTGCTGCAACGAAAAATGATGACATTGGTGAGGTAAAAAAATGATTATTGTTATACACGTTTGGTGCTGAAAGGAGTTGGCTAAGTAGTATTGAGAATGGAGTTAGCTTTAAAGTAAATGCCTGATAATAATACTTGCGGGTGCATGGGTCAGGAAAATTGTAAAAAAGCAAAAGGGTCAACATGTGTTGACCCTTTTGCTAAACTTGTAAAAATTATTACTTGTGATTAATTAGGTAAAATACGCCTAACTGACCACCCCTGTTTGTTGATTTAGATGAATTCAAAGTTGTGTTCTTTGTGATATCAGTTAATCCAAGGTTGTACCTTAAATCCACACCGAATCCGGATGCAGGATGAACATAACCAATTCCTGCTCCCAATCCAACATCAACGGTATTGTAACTATCTTTAACGTCTACTTTGGTGTTGGGGGTTACAGATTTTGCATTGATAAGGAATCCTATCTGTGGACCGGCCTGTAATCTAAAGCCATTATCAAACATGTACTGTACTAATACCGGAACATTAATATACCCAAGATTTAGTTTATTGTCACTTCCAGGAAATTTTGCGCCTTGTAGAGAATAAACAATTTCTGGCTGCAGAGCTAACTGCGGAGCAAGGTGAACATGCCCTAATAAACCCACATGAAATCCAACTTTTTCATCCAGTTTGGTTGAATTTTCAGTGTTAACGTTGTAAAGGTTCAGCCCGCCTTTAATACCAATGGCCACCTTCTGTGCACTGTGTTGCGCATTTGCTGTACCAGCAATTAAAATTGCGGCCACTGCCAAGCTTAAATAAAGTTTCATAATTGTATGTTTTAAATAAAAAATCTGAATGCTATCCGTTACGGTTTTTTAAGCACTCAATAAACCAATTTTGCAAAAATGGTTCCAATGGAAAAAAAATAGTGGCATTTTATATTTCCTTTCACAGTTCAACCTCTAAAAATTAATTCTTCAAAAGATGTGTATTGCGGTGTTGATGCCTCACATTAAAATATGTTGGCATAGTGTGACAACTTATGGCCGAAAGCTAATCGATAAATAGTATCATAAAGGTCTAATGGGTAAATGCTTGCCCGATGGGTAATTTGATTCCCGTAAGACGCTCAATTCGGTGCGCCTAACATAACAAATTTCATAATTTCATATATATCAGATGCATCACCGATAACTTATTACCCCGACGAATTCAAAATATCAATCAATGCAAATAATACAAAGTATACAAAACAGAATTTACGAATTACGTAGTGAACGGGTAATGCTGGATTTTGATCTGGCAGCCTTGTATGAAGTGGAAGCAAGAGTGTTGAATCAAGCTGTCAAACGAAATGACAAACGCTTTCCTCCCGATTTTATGTTTCGGCTTACAAAAGAAGAGTTTAACTTTTTAAAGCTTCAAATTGAGGGCGTACAACAAGGTATGTCATCACAGATTGTGACGACATATCCAAGTAGGCGACCAAATTCAGCTCTGCCTTTTGCCTTTACCGAGCAAGGTGTAGCCATGTTAAGTGGCATCCTAAACAGCGATAAAGCTATTAATATGAATATCGCCATTATGAGGGCTTTTGTAGATGTGAGAAAAGCATTGATAAAACAAAATGATTTAAAAGAACAGATGAAAGAAATAAAGGAACGGTTGGGTGAACACGATGTTCAGCTAAATCAGATTTATGATGCGATGGAAAACCTGTTGGATGAAAAGGCCGCACAAAGAAAATGGGAAGACCGGGAGAAAATAGGATTTAGATCCAACAATCTGCATAAATAGAGTAAAAAAATGTGGTTGCTTACTCAGGAAGCAGTATTTGTTGCCAAAAAATCACTTTTAATATATGTATATCTTAGATTATTATTCAACGATAATTAAGATTTACTGATGTTTTTATATTTTTTAGCTAATTACAATGGATATTTGCAAAATAATTCAAATTATAAAATCGACCGTTATGCCAAGTACTTTGTTTGATAAAGTGTGGGATACACACGTAGTAAGAAAAATTGAGGATGGCCCAGATGTATTCTTTATCGACAGGCATTTTATACACGAAGTTACCAGCCCGGTAGCTTTCCTTGGCCTTGAAAGCAGGGGTATAAAAGTAATGTTTCCCGAACATACGTTTGCAACTGCCGACCACAACACACCCACTATTAACCAACATCTCCCTGTACAGGACCCGCTGTCTGCCAACCAGTTAAAGGCTTTGGAACAAAACTCTGCCAGGCATGGTATCTCCCATTGGGGATTGGGCAATCCTAAAAATGGTATTGTGCATGTAGTCGGGCCCGAAAATGGTATTACGTTGCCTGGTATGACGATCGTATGTGGCGATTCTCATACTTCCACGCACGGCGCATTTGGCGCTATTGCTTTTGGAATAGGTACTTCGGAAGTAGAAATGGTTTTATCCTCTCAGTGCATTATGCAGCCGAAGCCTTTGAAAATGCGTATCAATGTTAATGGTACATTGGGTAAGGCCGTCACACCAAAAGACGTTACACTTTATATAATTTCAAAATTAACTACGGCCGGGGCCACAGGATACTTTGTGGAATATGCAGGGGATGTATTTGAAAAAATGAGTATGGAAGGCAGGATGACGGTGTGTAATATGAGTATTGAAATGGGTGCCCGTGGTGGAATGATCGCACCGGATGAAGTTACATTTTCGTATATCAATGGCCGTGAACTTGCACCCAAAGGTGAAGCATGGGATAAGGCACTGGCCTATTGGAAAACGCTTAAAACCGATGCCGACGCTAAATTTGATAAAGAATATAATTTTGATGCCGCTGATATTGAGCCAATGATCACCTATGGCACCAATCCCGGGATGGGCATGGGAATCTCTAAGTCAATTCCGAAAGGATCTGATCTGCAAGGTGGTGCTGCTACTTACGAAAAGTCGCTTAATTATATGGGCTTTCACGAAGAGGATCAAATGATCGGTAAGAAAGTAGACTATGTATTTATTGGAAGTTGCACTAACGGTCGCATTGAAGATTTCCGGGCTTTTGCTTCTATCATTAAAGGAAGGAAAAAGGCAGCGCATGTAACCGCCTGGGTTGTACCCGGTTCTCATATTGTAGAAGAACAAATAAAAGCAGAGGGCATTTTGGATATTTTAACTGAGGCCGGTTTTCTTTTACGTCAGCCCGGCTGTTCGGCATGCCTGGCAATGAATGATGATAAAGTACCGGCTGGAAAATATGCGGTAAGTACAAGTAACCGCAATTTTGAAGGCAGGCAGGGGCCTGGTAGCCGCACATTATTGGCAAGTCCGCTGGTAGCTGCTGCTGCTGCTGTTATGGGTTACGTAACAGACCCAAGGGACCTTATGTAGGCATTAAGAATTGGAAAAATAGTAATCCTGCAGTTTCGGATTCTTCACCGACGGGATTAGAAACCATCAACGATCAAACATTCAACCATTAAACAACATGGCTTACGATAAATTTAATGTGATTACCAGTACTGCTGTACCACTACCGATTGAAAATGTAGATACCGACCAGATCATTCCGGCTCGTTTTTTAAAAGCAACCAAGCGGGAAGGGTTTGGAGATAACCTTTTCAGGGATTGGCGCTACAATGCTGATAATACACTTAAGCAGGATTTCATTTTAAACAATCCCATTTATAGCGGTAAAATACTTGTAGGCGGTACCAATTTTGGAAGCGGCAGCAGCCGGGAACATGCAGCATGGGCGATTTATGATTATGGCTTCAGGTGTGTGGTATCGAGTTTTTTTGCGGATATTTTTAAAAATAATGCCATCAATATGGGCATCTTACCTGTGCAGGTGAGCCCCGCTTTTTTGGAAAAAATATTCACATCCATTGAAGCGGATCCTAAAACTGAATTTATAGTAAGCTTACCCGATCAATCGATTACCATAGTAGCTACCGGCGAAAAAGAATCGTTTGACATCAACGGATACAAAAAAAATAACCTGTTAAATGGTTTTGATGATATTGACTACCTGCAAGCCATGAAAACCGAGATCGTTTCATTTGCCACAGCCAAGGCGGTATAGCGTTTAACCATCAAGGAAGGGCCACAGAATAGATTGATGTATTGTTCGCTTTTAATCTGCCACCATTTCCATTAATGCCGTATCGTAAGGAGACTCCAGGTTTTTGTTCCTCATTGCTGAAAAAGTACAAGTGAGTGACACAACGATGTTGACTGAAAACAAATGCTGGTAAACACATATTTTTTACATCCTAACCAATACTAATATAGCAACATACAATTGAAAAAAGCAGCACGACAAATAGAGATAATGGATACCACGCTCCGTGATGGTGAACAAACCAGCGGTGTGTCTTTTTCGGCTTCTGAAAAATTAACCATCGCCCAGCTTTTATTAACGGAAGTAAAGGTGGACAGAATTGAAATTGCGTCTGCACGGGTGTCGGAAGGAGAGTTTCAGGCAGTAAAAAAAATTACGGATTGGGCTGCTGCCAACGGCTATTTGAACAAAGTGGAAGTGCTTACATTCGTAGATGGTGATACCTCTGTAAACTGGATGTTGGAAGCTGGCGCTAAAGTAATGAACCTGCTTACGAAGGGATCTTTGAACCACCTTACTCACCAGCTAAAGAAAAAACCGGAGGAACATTTTGGCGATATAGCCAACGTAATTTCATTGGCTAATCAGAAAGGCTTGCAATGCAATATCTATCTCGAAGATTGGAGCAATGGTATGCGTAATTCAAAAGATTATGTTTTACAATACCTTGATTTTTTGCAAGATCAACCTATCAGCCGTGTTTTACTGCCCGACACCTTAGGGGTTTTAACTCCATCAGAAACCTTTGAATATATCTCTCAACTGGTACAACGGTATCCGAAGCTGCATTTCGATTTTCATGCGCACAATGATTATGACCTTAGCATTGCCAATGTTCTAGAAGCTGTAAAAGCCGGCGCACATGGCTTGCACCTTACCGTAAATGGAATGGGCGAAAGGGCTGGGAATGCGCCAATGGCCAGTGCGATAGCGGTATTAAATGATTTTATGCCGGAAGTACAAACGGCTGTGGTTGAAAAATCATTGTACACTGTGAGTAAACTTGTAGAAGCGTTTTCAGGTTTTAGGATATCAGCCAACAAACCGGTGGTGGGGGAAAATGTTTTTACCCAAACGGCGGGTATACATGCAGACGGCGATAAAAAGAACAATCTCTATTACAATGACCTGATGCCGGAGCGATTTGGCCGGCAGCGGAAATATGCTTTGGGCAAAACGAGTGGCAAAGCCAATATCGATAACAATTTGCAGCAGTTGGGTATTAAATTATCAGAAGAGGATTTAAAAAAAGTGACCCAGCGGGTAATTGAATTAGGTGATCGCAAAGAGATGGTAACCCAAGCCGATCTGCCTTATATAATTTCGGATATTCTGGACAGTAATACCATCGGGCAGAAGGTAGAGATAAAAAATTATGTGCTGACGCATTCAAAAAATCTGAGGCCCTCAGTTACTTTAAATATTTGCATCAATGGCGAACTGTTTGAAGAGCATGCACAGGGCGACGGGCAATATGATGCGTTCGTAAATGCATTGAACAAAATCTACAAGCAAAAGAAAAACGTTTTACCGGTGTTGGTAGATTATACGGTTCGTATACCACCTGGCGGTAAATCAGATGCGTTGTGCGAGACCATCATCACCTGGCTTCACAATGGCAAAGAATTCAAAACACGTGGGCTTGACAGTGACCAAACAGTGTCTGCAATAAAGGCCACAGAAAAAATGCTGAACATCATTTGATATCAATTAAATCTTATTACACGAATTTAAAATGGATTACACGAATTAAATCCTAAATACCTTGACAAGATGAAAATGAAAGGCCTTTATGCACTGATTAATCCGTGTAATTAGAAATAATTCGTGTAATAAAAAACAGTATTAGTAGAAAAAATCAGGTGTAATAAAAAACATAACAAGCAACTCTTAAATAAATCAAAACAATGGCAACAAAAAAGATCCTCATCGTTCCGGGTGATGGCATAGGGCAGGAAGTAACCGCAGTTGGTAAAAAAGTACTTGATAAAATAGCTGAAAAATTTGGCCATGATTTTACCTATGACGAAGCTTTAATTGGGCATGTTGCCATAGAAGCTACCGGAAATCCTTTACCGGAAGAATCATTGGAAAAAATGCGTAACTCGGATGCTGTTCTTTTTGGCGCGGTAGGGCACCCAAAATACGACAATGATCCTTCTGCAAAAGTGCGCCCTGAACAGGGTCTATTGAGGATGAGAAAGGAATTAGGATTGTACGCCAACCTGCGCCCGATAAAATTATTTGATGAGTTGCTGGGTGCTTCCAGCATTAAGCCCGAAATTTTGAAAGGTGCTGATATTTTGTTTTTCAGGGAACTAACAGGTGATATTTATTTTGGGGAAAAAGGCCGCAAAAATAATGGTGATACAGCTTTTGATGTGGCTGAATACAGCCGTTATGAAGTAGAGAGAATCGGCAGGAAAGCTTTTGAAGCTGCCCGGACAAGGCGTAAAAAATTGTGCTCCGTAGATAAAGCAAATGTTTTAGAAACAAGCCGCTTATGGCGTGAAGAAATTCAAAAATTGGCACTTGAATATTCGGACGTAGAGGTAGAATACCAGTTTGTGGATGCTACAGCGATGCTGTTGATAAAGGACCCGTGTCGTTTTGATGTAGTGGTTACTGCCAACCTGTTTGGTGATATTTTAACTGATGAAGCTTCCCAGATCGCTGGATCGATGGGGATGCTGGCCTCTGCATCTATTGGTGATGGAACAGGCGTGTATGAACCTATCCATGGTTCTGCACATGATATTACTGGCAAAGGCCTTGCAAATCCGCTGGCATCAATCCTTTCTGCCGCATTGTTGCTCGATATTTCCTTCGGTATGAAGGAAGAATCAACGCTGGTAATAAATGCGGTTGACCAGGTATTAAAAGCTGGCTATCGCACCCGTGATATTGCAGATGCCACTACGCCTTCGGATAAAATTTTGGGAACAGAAGCAATGGGCTTAGAGGTATTGAAGTTTCTGTAAAGGTTTGTCCGGGAAATTATATTAATATTCAAAATTATTATAAATTTTAGGAGCCTTTAAAACAACTGATTCTGAGTTAACCTCCTTCATTTATAACCTTTTTATTTTCAATAGCCGGTTTCGATACCGGCTATTGAAATTTGGTATAGCCGGTAGTTGCAAATAAACTATTCTTTTTTATCAGGCTTTTTTTCTGATAAAGCAAATTTTCCTAACTTGTGGTTGAACAAATACCCTCAATAAATCTTAATACCCCTGATCTCAGCCGAATAGTTAGACGAAGCCTCTACTGTTCCAGCCATCCCTTGTTTAAATAATTTATTTATAACGGTTTTAAACAGGATACTATTCATATTTTGATATTGATTTATCCAATCAATAAAATTTAATAGACTATTTTAAATACAGTATCATTTAGTTTACCTTACCTATGATTCTAAGTAAGAAATCCCAAGTGAATGTTGCTGTAAATGAATAAGTTTATTTTAAGTGGAGGGGGAGCGATGAGCCAAAATTGATATGGTGCATTTATACTATTTATGTTAATGCAACGTTTAGTTTTTGTCGAAGGAAATTAAATTTCGATCGCTTTCAACAATAGAAACTAATACTTCTATATTTTAAAAAAATAAGATATGAGTACCCAATTTTACCTGAAACCTAACACAGTATTGGAGCCATTGGTTGACAAATGGTACGCCTGGAGCCATTTAATTTCTCCTGCCACCGCTGCGATGAATATAGTTGGCCGGCACCACAGCATTACCGAATCTTATCTTGCCGCTCCTTCCATTCATGCCGAGGCGGTGCTGAACCCCAAAATGCGTGGAGGCCCCTTTATGGATTTTGGCGGCGGAAGAATAGATGAAGTAACTGCCCTGCACGAAGCATCTTTGCAGCAGCAGGCCAAAATAA
>JBDSAA010000036.1:0-34149 GCA_039922375.1 Ferruginibacter sp. | reverse complement strand
CATACAATCGTTTTACCATAATTTTCTTTAAACTGGTCAAAGCTGCCAGCATCTGTAATGCAGTCAATGATGTCAACTACATTATACGGCCTGTTATTACCATCGTTTAAAACGCCATAAATTTTATCTGCATCATTTTTTGGAGCAATGCTTTTTATTCTGTCAAAACCAGCATTTGCAGGCTTGCCCAGTTTACTGATGATTTTTTTTATATGATCGAGGCATTCTTTTTCTGTTTCAAATTTATAATCCGCGATACCGCTGATGGCAGTATGGGTTTCTGCGCCTCCCAATGTTTCATTGTCTGTTTCCTCGCCTATTGCGGCTTTTACAAGGTATGGCCCCGCCAGAAAAATGGAACCATTTCCTTCCACCATCAATGTTTCGTCGCTCATAATGGGCAGGTATGCACCGCCGGCTACGCATGCGCCCATCACTGCTGCTATCTGGGTAATTCCCATTGCGCTCATCCTGGCATTGTTGCGAAAGATGCGACCAAAATGCTCTTTATCAGGAAAAATTTCGTCCTGCATTGGAAGATAAACCCCTGCACTGTCTACGAGGTAAATAATGGGCAGTCTATTTTCCATGGAAATTTCCTGCATACGCAAATTCTTTTTGCCGGTGATAGGAAACCAGGCCCCTGCCTTTACCGTCTGATCGTTGGCCACAATAACACATTGCCTTCCGCTTACATAACCAATGCCACTTACGGTGCCACCTGCAGGGCATCCTCCCTCTTCGGCATACATGTCGTACCCTGCAAAGGCGCCAATTTCTATAAACGAAGTATCCGCATCGCATAGCCACCTGATCCTTTCTCTTGCAGTAAGTTTATTTCTATCCTTCTGTCTTTGGATTGCTTTTTTTCCACCGCCTTCATAAATATCTTCCAGCCTTTGTCTTACCTGGCTGTAGGCAAGCTTCATGGCATCCTCATTTTTATTAAATAATATATCCATTGATTTTTTTTATGATGATGATTTACGGCATGATAAAGTGATACGTTTGCTACAATGAATCTGCGGCTTAATAATATTTTATTTCGCAAAAGTATCAACCGGCATATCCAGTTGTTTATCAAAAATAGTGTTCTTTCCTTCATCAACTAATATGCGATACCTGAACCCCTCATGAGTTTCATTTTACAGAAAGTTTGTAAATGATTTGTTGCCGATAAAAAGTTAAAATATTTATTTCAATTTATTGTAATTGTATCTGTCGCATGTTATGTTCTGCTTAAAGGACAGTCCAAAAACAACACATAACTATAATTTTTAAGATTGCATTTCAATGAATTGTTTTTTATAAAAAGACCCCTGTCAATCATATTAAAAAAGGACAAACGTCATATTTAATTGCGTGGCTTTGGTGGAAATTCGCATCACGAAAGCTCAAATTATTTTATTTATCAATTTAATATCTATCATTTATGACTTACGAAATTAAACTTCCTTTTAATGCTTCCCCTTCCTTAAAGTCGGAACTGCAATCCTGGGTGTCCAGTATTGCAAAACAATGCAATGCCAAAAATATTCATTGGTGCGACGGTTCCAAGCAGGAATATGATGATCTCTGCGAATTGCTAGTGAAGAAAGGTACATTTAAAAGACTAAATCAGGAAAAACGCCCTAACAGTTTTGCATGTTTTTCAGATCCCAGCGATGTAGCGAGGGTTGAAGACAAAACTTTTATTAATAGCAGAAGAAAAGAGGATGCCGGCCCTACCAACAATTGGATGGATCCAAATGCAATGAAGCAAATCCTGAATGGATTAATGGATGGTGCAATGACTGGCAGGACGTTATATGTTATCCCATTTTGCATGGGCCCCGTAGGTTCTTCATTCTCCAGGTATGGTGTTCAGTTAACTGACTCAGAATATGTGGTCGTTAATATGTATATCATGACACGTATGGGAGAAAAAATTTACCCCTACCTTGAGTCAAACAAATTTGTAAAATGCATTCATACAGTAGGCTGCCCTGTTAACCCTATGGTGCCTGACAGTAAGTGGCCTAATAATCCCACTACCAAATACATATCGCATTTCCCGGAAGAAAGATTAATCATCTCTTACGGCAGCGGGTATGGTGGAAACGCACTAATGGGTAAAAAATGTTTTGCACTGCGTATCGCTTCAGTAATGGGCAGAGAGGAAGGATGGCTGGCAGAACACATGCTGATCCTGGGTGTTGAATCTCCTAAAAAAGAAAAAACATACATCGCCGCTGCCTTTCCAAGCGCCTGCGGTAAAACCAATTTTTCAATGATGATACCGGCTGACGGTGTTGAAGATTGGAAAGTAACAACAGTGGGAGATGATATAGCCTGGATCCATAAAAGTGAAGATGGGAATTTATATGCTATCAATCCTGAAGCTGGATACTTTGGCGTGGCACCGGGTACCAACGATAAAACTAACCCGAATGCAATGGAAAGCATTAAGGCAAATACAATTTTTACCAATGTGGCTGTAACAAAAGATGGAGATGTATGGTGGGAAGGTATGACCAAAGAAATACCGGAAGGATTGACCGACTGGCATGGTAAACCATATGATGAAAAAAATGGCGCCCCTGCAGCTCATCCAAACAGCAGGTTTACTGCACCGGCTTATCAGAACCCCGCAATAGACAGCGAATGGGACAATATTAACGGAGTGCATATTGAAGCCTTTATTTTTGGAGGAAGAAGAAGTACTGCCGTACCATTGGTATGCCAGGCATTTAACTGGGCCTTTGGTGTATACGCTGCTGCCACTATGGGCAGTGAAACAACTGCCGCAGCTTTTGGTGAAGTGGGCAAAGTAAGGCGTGACCCATTTGCCATGTTGCCGTTTATGGGTTACCATATGGGTGATTATGTAAACCATTGGCTGCAATTTGGCCGTGATCTTCCTAATCCTCCACGTATCTTTAGTGTAAACTGGTTTAGAAAAGACGAAAATGGTAAGTTCCTATGGCCGGGTTTTGGAGAAAATATGAGGGTCCTAAAATGGATCGTTCAAAGGGTTCATGGAGGCGCCAGTGCGGTTGAATCACCTATTGGCTGGATGCCCCGTTATGAAGATATGGACTGGACCGGCCAGGAAAATTTTAGCAGGGACGACTTTGGAAAGATCACTACCATTGACAGGGAGCCCTGGAAACAGGAACTTCTTTCTCATGAAGAGCTATTTGCTAAATTATATGACAAGCTTCCAAAAGAATTCTACTTCATCAGGGAGTTATTATTGAGTTCCTTATGGCGCAGCCCCGAACATTGGGCATTGGAACCAGAACATGTATAGTTAATTTATAAAGGAACGGGTTATCATACCCGTTCCTTTTTTATAGTATGTTTTTTATAGTTGAATGATTGCCTGCTATATATTTTATTCCACATCCATTCGGTATGAGCCAGTGTTTGTAGCATACCTCCCTGCCAGCTTTTATTGTTAGTGACAGGGTTATTGAAATGGCATTAAATTAAATTTTATGAATTGGTTTACTCAATTGTTTACAGAGCCTACTGTAGCACAGGCAGTCATTATTTATTCACTGGTTATTGCGATCGGCATTTATCTGGGAAAGATAAAAATATTGGGTATTTCACTCGGGGTTACCTGGGTGCTTTTTATCGGTTTGTTTTTCTCCTACTTTGGTATTACCATCAATAAAGAAACAGAGCATTTTGTAAAAGAATTTGGCTTAATACTTTTCGTATATGCCATTGGGCTGCAGGTAGGCCCGGGTTTTTTCGCATCACTCAAGAAAAGTGCCTTGTTGAACAACGGGCTTGCTGCTTCAGTGGTGGTATTGGGCGTGTTAATTACCCTTATATTTTTCTATACTTCCGGAAACCATATTTCAATTATGGCCGGTGTTATGAGCGGTGCTGTTACCAATACCCCCGGTTTGGCAGCAGCACAGGCAGCAGTAAAAGATCTTAATATTACAGGGATCGATAATGCGACCATCACCCTCGCTTATGCGGTTGCATATCCATTTGCAGTCATTGGTATCATTCTATCGCTTGTGATCCTAAAAAAAGTATTGCGTATCAATCTTGATGATGAAAAGGAATTGCACAGAAAATTAAATTTCTTTCAGTCTAACCGGCCGCTCTCCACCCATATCAGGCTGGACAATAAACAGCTTATCGGGCAGCCAATCAGAAAAATTTTCCAAATGCTGCAGGAGCCGGTGATCATATCAAGAATGTTTCACAATGGATCTGTTATTACGCCCACTCCTGATCTCTTGTTGTCCGATGGTGACGTGATGCTGTTTATTGCTCCCAAAAAATTAATGGAAAAAGTTAAGTTATTAGTAGGTAGCGAAAGTAAAATGAATCTTACCACTGAGCCTGCCAGCAATCTAATATCCAGGATGATTGTGGTAACAAGAAAAGAAATTACGCACAAACGTTTGGGGGATATTGCTGAAATACAGCATGAATCATTAACCCTTACCCGTATTAAAAGAGCCGGGATTGAAATGGTGGCACATGGTAATATTTTTTTGCAGCTAGGCGATACGATTACGGTAGTAGGTACAGAAGATAGTGTAAAACAATTTACGGAAGCAGTAGGCAATTCACTTAAAAGATTAGAAGCGCCGGACCTGGGACCGATTTTTATGGGCATTGTGTTGGGTGTAATATTAGGAAGCATACCTTTTTACATCCCCAATATCCCTATTGCAGTTAAAATAGGCATGGCAGGCGGCCCCCTCGTCGTTGCCCTTTTCCTCAGCCGGTTTGGCAATCATTTATACCTTAATAATTATACTACCAGCAGCGCCAATTTGTTTATCCGGGAAATTGGCATTGCACTGTTTCTTGCCAGCGTAGGCTTAAGCAGCGGCCACAATTTAGCCGATGCTTTTAGTGATGGCAGCGGGTACCGTTGGATATTAATGGGAATCACTATAACGATGGTGCCGATACTCATCATTGGCATCATAGCCAAGAAGTTTTTTAGGAAAACCTATTTTGAAATATGCGGAATATTGGCAGGTGCCTGTACTGATCCTCCAGCCCTGGCTTTTTCGCTAAAAATGGCGGGCAATGATATCCCTTCTGCAACTTACGCTACTGTATACCCGTTAACAATGATCCTGAGGATACTGGCTGCGCAATTGTTAATCCTGTTTTTCGTCTGATAACCCATCCTGTAACAGCCAATATAAGTCATTAACCAATTAACATTGGCAATGACTTTTTTAATAATTAAAGCAATGAATAATTTTAAAAAGGCACTGGCTATTTTTTGTAGTACGCTGGTTATTTTGTTGATACAATTGGTTTCTTTTGCCCAATCCAAACCTAAAGAAGTGACCAGCGGTCAACAAACCTGGTTTAGTGTAAACACTACGGCAAGAGTGAAGGGGAAATTTGGCTTCATCGCAGATGTACATGTACGAAGGAGGAACTTTTTAGCTAATCCCGATTTCTATTTTACAAGGGCAGCCTTAAATTATTGGCTAAAAGAAAATGTAACGGTCGCAGCCGGATATGCACAATTGTGGATGGCCCCTTCCAATCCATCGTGGCATCATTTTGCATTAGAAAAACGCATTTATCAACAGGTTCAAATGACTTCGAAAACCGGCAAATTAGGGCTGCTTAACCGCATGCGGGTTGAACAAAGATGGCAGCAAAAAATAGTGGATGATAAATTTATAAATGCGTACAAGTTTAGCACACGGGTACGTTATTTATTGAGCCTGAACTTTCCTTTTTCTAAAAATCCTTCCTATCCTTCACTTACCGTGGCTGATGAACTATCAATTCAATTTGGAAAAGAAATCGTTTATAATACTTTTGACCAAAACCGGATTTTTGTTGGCATCAGGCAGAGGATCAGTAAATCGCTCAACGCCGACTTTGGGTACATGGTAGTCTATCAGCAAAAAGCTTCGGGATACCAATACACTAAAAACCATACCCTCCGGTGTTTTTTTTACTATACACCTGATTTTAGAAAAGTGAAGTAAAAAACCATTTAGTAATTTATAAAAATTTCCAAAGCCATTGGTCCATTTGTGGCGTGTTTCCAATAGGGAAATTGTGTGTATGGCCTGAATTCACAAAACCATATTTTTCATAAAATTTATTTGCTTTGTGATTATGCTCCCATACGCCCAACCAAACCACCTGGTAATGATGATTCGTTGCATACTGCAATGTATAATCCATCAGTTGTCCGGCTACACCTTTGCCATGAAATTCTTTTAATACATAAATCCGTTTCAACTCCAACGCCTTCCATTGCTTTATTACGTCAAAGTTTGTGTAGTCTTCCATAAAACGAATATACCCCACCAGGCTTCCTTCCATTTCTGCCAGGTAAAAGAAATCATTTTCATTACTCAGTTCACCCTGCACCTGTTTTAGATTAAAATAGTCTTCTAAAAACGATTCCATATCTTCTTCTGTGCAGGTACCGGTAAACGTCTCGTAAAAAGTTTGCTTTGCCAGCGTTGATAGTATTTCAGCGTCTTCCAATGTAGCCCGCCTAATTGTTATTTGCATAGATATTAATCGTGAGGGTGAATGGTCAATGGTCAATGGTCAATCAATATCGTTTACTTTGAAAAGGTTTCACGCAAAGAAAACAAAGGAGCAAAGACGCAAAGGGAGATGGTTTCCATCTTTGCGACTTGTTATGTTTTTCTTTGCGACTTTGCGTGAAAGCTTAAGTACATTCACCAGTGACCATTCACCAATTAAGTTGCAGCATATTATTTCGCTGGTCTACATCGGCCATTCTTTTGGTAGGATCAATTTCCACCCTTTTTAAATCTGTAAGGCGTCTTTTAAATGCTACAATATAAGTAGGGTGGGTCCATTTCCACGGCTCATCGGTTACTCTTTTTTCACCACTGTTTTCTGATGGTTTAGCACCGTACATCAGGTTAAGCGGAACGTAATGCATTTCGGTGGTGCCATCTTTAAACGTAAGCTGAAGATCAATGGGCATAGGTATTTTACCGTTTCGTGCCAGCCTGATCTTGGTCAGTCCGCCTTCTTCCCACAGGCTGTCAATACTATAATCAATTGTCTTGGTCGTATTGCACCAGTACTCTTTATACCAGTCTAATTTAATATTGGTTATATCCTCCGCAAGCTTTACAAAATCGTTTGCATTGGGGTGCTTAAAACGCCATTGATTGTAATACTCTTTTATTACCTGGTCCCTTGCATCTGCGCCCACAATATATCCGAGCTGCTCCATAAAAATCAGGCCTTTTGAATAAGCGGCAATACTATACCCTACATTGGTTTCAAAATGATCTGCGTGCGTAGTCAGTGGTTCTTCCAAACCACTTTTTGCTAAAAAATAATACGACCTGTAACTGCCGTTGTGTTCCGATGGCAACAATGCCGCAACAGAGTCCAGTGTATTCATGTAGGCGGTATTGTTTTTATGTATCACCCTGGTAAATTTATCCCTGTAATAGGCTTCTACCTGGTCTGTGGCAAATTCCGTAAAGCCTTCATCCATCCATCCGTAGAGGCTCTCATTGGTGCCCAGCATCATCTGGTACCAGCTATGCATCCACTCATGAAATACAGTGCCCAGACCCGGCCCGTTCAGTAAGGTAGCCATCGGATATTCCATGCCACCATCGCCGCCCTGGATAAAAGAATATTGCGGGTAAGGGTATTTCCCAAACCGCTTTTCAATGAAGGGCAATACAAAAACCGCTGCATCAGCCACTGTGTTCCAGGCGGTGTCATTTGCTTTATTGTTTTTGTATTTGTAGATCACATGCAATGCGGGCACTCCGGCAGGCATCTTTCTTACAAGGTGTACATAGTCAGGATCAGCTGCCCATACAAAATCATGTACATTATTGGCAACAAAATGCCACGTTCGTTTGGCCTTAGTGGTGGCCTTTAAAGGTGAGCCAGCCACATCATATCCCCAGCCTGTTTCAGCGGCATTTGCCAATACCCCAGTACCAGCCAGTTTATAAGTTTTGTCGATGGAAATAGCAACATCAAAATCGCCCCATACACCATAAAATTCACGGGCTACATAAGGCGTGGGATGCCAGCCTTCATAATCATATTCACAAAGTTTTGGATACCATTGGCTCATGCTGTAACGCACACCCGTCACCGGGTTATCTCTTCCTGTACGGCGGATTTGTAAAGGGATCTGTGCCTCAAATTCCATTTCAAATGTTACTTCGCTTTTGGCCGCAATTGATTTAGTAAGATTTACTTCCAGTATTGTTTCATGGTAGGTGAACGGCTGTGGAATCCCGTTCATTTTTAATGAAATTATTTTTTGATACCCTATCTCAGTTGAAGTCAATTTACTGATACGGTCCATTACTCTTGAATCCCAGTCAGGCCTATCGTTTATTATAACTTTACCCAACTCACGGCTACGCACATCCATGCTGCTGTTAGGTTGAAAGGCATTCAAATACAAATGATAAAAAACTTTTTTTAAAATGTCAGGAGAGTTGTTGGTATACACTAATGTTTGCTTACCTATAAAACGATTTGTAGCTGCATCCACATCAATTAGCATGGTGTATTTAACCCGTTGTTGCCAACGGTCCGGTTGAGCATAGGACGAAAGGATAAAAAACGCCGGTAAGAGAAATGCAAAAAAAAGTCTGTTCATATTGTTATTTTGAGATGGGCAAAATAAAGCAATTGATAACAAAGTAAAAGTTAATTAGTTGGGTAATGGCAGTCTTCAAATATGGGGTTAGCTCATTTAAAAACATTCATTGCCGATCCGGAACAGCGTATTTGCGTACATATTTTAAGGAAATTCAATCAGTAAATTATGTAAAAAATATCAGGAATTTTGTAACGGATACGAGAAAAAGTGGACGTACTTTTATGTTTGTTTTCATAGGGTAATGATTAAATGGGGACGGGATTTTCATCCTGCCCCCATTGTTATTTTAAATGATGGTGTCATGCTTTATGCCTCATTTTTATTTTCAGGCCTTTTAATGTTTTTAACTATTTTACTGGCTATTTAGCTTATCAACACCATATTAATCAAACTCATTCTTTTTAATATCGAAATAATGGAAGGTTACAAAACTGTTTCTTATTCGGAAACAACGCTTACAGAATTAATGATCCCTTCCTATTCCAATTTTGGAGGCAAAATACATGGAGGAGTTATTTTATCATTAATGGATAAGGTGGCTTATGTATGTGCCGCCAAGCATGCCGATGCTTATTGTGTTACTGCTTCTATTGATACTGTTGATTTTCTTGCACCGGTGGAAGTGGGCGAATTGGTTTCATTGCTTGCTTCGGTAAATTATGTAGGGCAATCTTCTTTGGTAATTGGTATTAAAGTGATCTCTGAAAATATTAAAACACACCTTGTAAAACATACCAATACCAGTTATTTTACAATGGTAGCCTTTGGCGACAACAACAAACCAGCGCAGGTGCCGGGGTTGGTGTTACAAAGCCACCTCCAGGCACGTCGTTTCTTTGAGGCTTACCAACGAAAAGAATTGAAAAAAAGGGATAAACAGGAAGGCTTTAAAAAAACCAGCAATTCGACAGAGGAATATCTTAATCTTTTAAAAGGCCAGCGATTTATTATGGTTCCGGGGTGACAACCGGGATAGAAAAGTTATAATACTTTATAACATTGTTCGAGGGTAAAATGTATCTATTATTGCGCTTCATTTGCCTTGTTCTGTTCTCTTATTCTTTTCTTTTCTTCATCTACTGCAAACAACTGGTTAAGGCGGTCAAAATCTTTACGGTAGCTAACACTGATACCCGTCCTGGTACGCTGGCTTACCAGGTCGTAGTTGGTGCGGTTAAAACCCACCAGCCTTATCCTTCCATCTTTTGTCAATAACCACTCTGCTGTAATATCGGGCGTTACCAGCAGGTTGGTATTGCGGCCTGTGTTAATTACATAGGGATTATTATAGTCAAGGTTTACACCCGCAGTAATGATCAGCCTGCCATTCAACAAAGTAAAGACAAGACCGCTCTTTGCCGCAGCCTGTAATTTTGCCACATTGCTTTGCAATTCTAACCCGGTATTCAAATCAAGGTACAGGGAGGTGTTCTTAATATATTTTTGCAAAAATTTATTAAAGAAACCTGATAGCGCATTTGATACCACACCACCAATGGTGCTTGATAAAACGCTATACCCGCTGCTTGCTGTGATAAAACCCTGGGTATTGCTGCCGATGAATGAATTAAACAGTAACAAAGAAGTAACCTGCTTATTCAATTCGTTCTTGTCATCTTTAAATTGCTGTAGCCTTTTGGTAATTACAAAATCGCTGTTCAGCGAGCTGGAAGGCGGTAATAGAAATTCAAAATCTATTGCAGGTTTTAAAAGGGTTTCCGTTAAATGGGCAATTACCCTAACATCTTCCTTTTGGCGAAATTGTGCGCTTGTGGCGGAGAGGGGGGCAAAGTCGACGTTGCTTGCAAGATATTCGGCGAGAATGTTTATCCTGGCATTTAGCGGATCACCGCTCCACACAATGGTTCCGCTGTTTACCGTAAAATATTTTTTAAGAAAGGTTTGAAAATTGAAAGTGTATTCGCCCCTTGTGATATTGTAATTGCCATTGATAGTAAGCGGCTCCTTATTACCAACTCTTATTTTAAGCAAGCCGTTCCCTTCGCCCTTTATGATATCACCGGTGGCCTCGTCCAGTATCACATCTATTTTGCAGGCAGGGTTAGCCGTTAGGATCATATTCACCAGTATATTAGATGATATTTTACCCCGGTAATCATCTTCCATCTTTGTACCAAACTGTATGAAATCAATATAATCCATTCCACCACTTTCTACACTGCTGCCACTTAACAAATAAATATGGCTCGTATCGCCGGTGGAAGGCTCACCACTTATATTCATCACCATATTGTCAACCGGGCCATTCAATGTCATTTCCGCCTGGCCCACCACTTTCCCATAAAACTGGGAATTATCTTTTTTGGTAGTGTTTAATACAAGCAGTTTGTTGGATTCAAATTTTACATTGTCAAAGAAAAAATTCTGAAAGAACCGATGATACATTTTGCCACTTAATGTGGCTGTATTGTTAAGTGTGTCTTTTAAAATTATATTTCCAAAATCTATTTCGTCCGGGTTAAATATGATCGTTTCATTGGCAAACCGGTACCTGCATTGTGTATAATTGACCAGCAACGATCCCTCCGTTATATTGGCTGTACCCGTTAAAGAAAGATGCTTTGCACTGCCTTTCATTTTCAGGTCGGCAGTGTTTGCCACGCCTTTTATTTCACTAAAAATTGAACCCAGGTAATTATTTAAGATAGCAAGATTGAGCCTTTCAGAAACTACCGCTATATCCACCTGGTTACCGGTACTGTCTTTTGAATTATAGCTGCCTTCGATCTTAAAACGGTTCTCGATATTTTCGGCATCCAGTTTAAATTTAGCAATGCCAGACAAAACAGAATAGGTACCCACACCATTTACTATCCCAATAGAATCCCCATCCAGCCTGAATTCCGTTATCCGGGTATCATACTCAATATATTGCTTGCCAAAAGGATCCAACACACGGATGGTGCCCGTCATCCGGCCTTCAAGGCTTGGATTTTTTAATACAAATGGTACAAAATCATTAATATTTACTTCCTTCAGTTTTACTACCACATCATGTGAATTGCCTATCTCGGATGGCTCGGTAGATATAATTATCTGCTGGTTGCCCTGCACAAATTTTACTTCATTGGCGCTGATCACGGATCTGCTCAGCGTTAACTCTCCATCTTTTTCCAGCTCCCATTTTTTCTCATTTATAATAAAGGAAGACGGGAAGAAATGGATCTTGACACCATCTCTTAAAGTCTGCACCCTGGCATTTACAGCAGCATCACCAAAGGTTTTGCTTGCCCTTGTTTTAATGCTTATATCTGAGATATCATTGTGTGATGTAAACACGAGTTTTGATGCCGGCAGCCTAAGGCTATCATTGATCATTATTTCATCGATGTCAATATTTGCCTGCAACGAATCCAGGCTACCCTTGCTGACCAGCCTGATATTGTTAAAGATCTTTCCATCATAAGTAAATAAAGGAATATCTGCATTTACATTCAATTCATTCGCCTTTAAATTGAGGTTGCCTGAAAAAGTGCTGTTATTAAAACCCGATAATTTTTTATCCAGCAATTGAACATATGCATCAGCTTCTTTTGTTTTTATGACAAAGGAAAAATTTTGGTCACTAACGGCCCGCGAAGGCTTTGTAATATAGGCGGGATAATAGCGGCTAAGGAAAATCTTAAAAGCATCAGGCAATTCCAGTATTTTAAAATTGCCGGTCAGGTCAGCATCCAGCTCGTTCGTATGGATACTTAAATGTTTTTGGCCATTTACTATTGCTGATTCTACAACAAGCGAATCGAACGATAAGGGAATGTCATTGTGGGTGAGGCTGGCATCAGATATCCGGGCAGTACCCAGGAAATTGTCAATATTACTTCCTGTAAAATTCAGGTCAAAATGCCCGTTGAAAATAAAGTCGTTCAGGGTAAATTTCAGTTTTTTAAGGTCAGCCCTGCCAAGGCTGGCATTAAATGCGAACTGGGGTTCGGTGTCACTGAGGTCAATGGTTCCTTTTAAGCTGTCCAGTTTCAAATTAGGGTCATCAATAGTAACCAGGCCATTGAATAGCTTTTTTCCAAAAGCGCCTTTAATATGGATGTTCTGGTATTCGTAGCCGCTAAAACCTACGCTGCGGACAAATCCGTCAAAATTTGCATTGATATCCTTTTCCGTAAATCCACTTCCATTTACTTTTCCGCTGAATGTAATGGCGCCCAATTTATTGTTGTTAATAAATTCGCCTAGCTTAAAACCAACAGTTGATATTTTGCCAAGGTAAACAGGTGCTGTATGGGCAGGCAATTTCATATTGATATCCCCTGTTATGATCCCCAGCTTTGTATTAATAGAACCATATGCCACGAAGTCGTTGATAAAGCCAGTGAAGTTTCCCTTGTAGCGGATATTCCCTAGTTTGCTAAGCTGTGGTTGTGTAACATTTTTTAAGGAAGGTATAATAACACTGATATCAGCGTAGGTAGTCTGAAGATCATTGGCGATAAAATCAATGAAGGTTTTATTGATATCCGGCAAGCCTCTCAGTGAAACATCGCCATCTACAAATGAATTACCACTTTTTATCAGCATTCCTTTTGCCGATATATTATCAATGGTGCCTTTCGCAACACCTTTAATTTGGAAAACCCTTTTCCAGCTTTTTAATTCAGGGGCAAAAAAAGCCAGGTCGTCACTGCTCAATTCACTGTTTACAAAATTGCCTTGCAGGTTTACGTCATGAAGAAAATTACCCATGTCCTTCCCGAAGTTGGTGTAATGCATGGCATAATAGTTTCCCAGTTTACTCTTGTTGGTAATAAGATCCAACTGGTTAAACTCCATTTTTTCGGGGGTAAATTTTAGATTGGCCTGCAATTTTTTTATTTCAAATCCGCTTCTTTCTTTCGTACCTAAAAGCAGTTCTGCCGAAAGGGTGTCTTTTTCAAAGTGTACTTTATTCAACACGCCCGTTATATTTTCGAAGCGAAGGTGCTGCCCGTCAAAACGTCTTGGGTAAGGGAGGCGCTGTGTTTCTATTTCATTTTTAAATGTGCCGTTGGTAACGTGGATACTATTTACGTTTACAACCCATCCCTCATTATTCCACTGGTAAAGCTGCGGCTTTAGGTTTATCTTTTTCACCTTTTTCCTGATCAGTGAATCAGGCCTTTTCCCTTTGTAAGCTTCCATGGAATAAACCGGCTCATCCATGGTAAGGGTATTTAAATTGATCTGTTTTTTTGTGAAATTAACATCGTCAGCAAAAAGGTCTAATTTCTTAACAGACATCTTCATATTCGTGCCAACCCATTTGTCAATTTGATTGAACTGGATATTGGTGAACTGAAATACTTTAATATCAAATTCGATCCCGCCTTTTTTCTTTGCAGAAGAATCCGCAGGGCCACCAAAGTAGTCGATTAAAAACTGGTAGTTCCAAACAGAATCGGTGCGCTGCATAGTGACGATGGCATCATCCAGCGACACAAATTTTAAAGTGGCTTTATTCTTTAAAAAAAACCAGTCCGTGATATTTACAGTTGCATTGCCGGCAAATAATAACGTGTCCTTTTGACGGTCTTCCACCAAAAGCCCTTTCATTGACATCTTATCAAAAAAGCGGTAATTGATATGCTTCACCCTTACCTTGGCATGTAGCTTATCCGAAAGATTTGTTGCGACCTGGCTTATTAAAATGTTTTGTATAAAAGCTATCTGCAATACGCTCCAAATAAAAAGGGTAAACACTACAGGCGTGAGAAGGAACCAAACTTTGTGCTTTGCTCTTTTGAAAATAAATACCCAGGCTACAAACCAGGCCAATACTAAAATAACAAAAAGCCATTTAGGATAATCCGGTAAAATATAAACGACCAGTAATGCAGGCACTAACCAAAATATCAGTGTTAGAAAAAACCATTTTAATATGTGCAGGCTTTTTTGCAGGTGTGTATTTAGTTGTTGTAAAAATAATGCTCGCCGGTTTAAGGCAAATTCAATACCAAATATCAGGTGAAATATTCAATCTTTTAACCCACTGTTTAACTTAGCATTTTAATTAACACTTTATCAAACATAGCCCCAGCCGTGTACGTGCGGCATATTACTGGTGCAATAAAAATTTGGGGGAGAAAAAGTTTACGTCAGTGAAATTGATCTTTATGAATTTTAAATAGCTTCAAAAATAAGCATTAAAAAATTAATGCAATTGAAGTAGAAAGAATGCCGGGTACTGCTAAGCAGGAAATACTTAATAACCCTCTGCTCCATCATCGCCACGCCTGTCAGCAATAGCCGTTATTCGTTTTGCCTTGCCCGGTTTTGTTTCAATTAATTCAGTCCGGCCAATCGGGCCGCGTTTGGTGACCTTATAACCCATTGCCTGTAGCTGCCCAATGGTAGCTACATTAAAATCATCCTCTACAAAAATTTCATCCGGCAACCACTGGTGATGAAATTTTGCTTTGTTCACTGCATCTTCCGGGGTCATTTTAAAGTCAACCATATTAATCAATGATTGAATAACGCTCGTGGGTATAGTAGTGCCACCGGGTGATCCTACTACCAGGTAAGGTTGGTTGTTTTTCAATACAATGGTTGGCGTCATGCTGCTCAGCATTCTTTTACCGGGTGCAATGGCATTTGCTTCGGCACCCACCGCTCCATACATATTGGGCACACCGGGCTTTACGCTAAAATCATCCATTTCGTTATTTAAAATAAAACCTGCTCCGCTCACTACAGTCCTGCTGCCGTAAGAACCGTTCAGCGTGGTGGTAACAGAAACTGCATTTCCCTCACTATCAATAATACTTATATGGGTAGTCTCCTCACTTTCTTTCACGATGCCTTCTTTTATCAATTGGCTATTACCTGCTTTGCCTGGTTGGTAATCCTTCATTCGTTCTAGCAGGTAAGCATTGCTCACCAATTTTTTTACAGGCACTTTCACAAAATCTGCATCGCCTAAATAGTGTGCCCTGTCGGCAAATGCCCTGCGCTCTGCCTCTGCTACAAGTTGTACACTTTCAGCAGTTTGAAATTTCATTGCACCAATATTGCGTTGTTCTATCATCTTTAGTACCTGCTGTAATATAATGCCACCGCTGCTTGGCAAAGGCATTGAGATCACATGGTATGATTTATAGTCAAATTCAAGTGCAGATCTTTCTTTTGCAGTATACCTCTTCAGGTCGTCGTGGTCAATGATGCCTTTTCCCTTTTTCATTTCTGCTACGATCAGTTGGGCTGTCACCCCTTCATAAAAACCTTTTGATCCCAGGTCCCTTATTCGCTTTAATGTATTGGCAAGGTCTTTTTGTATAAGCGTATCACCTTTTTTCCAGGCTGTTTCTTTTGTAAATACAGTGGGGGCGGTATTTAGCTGAATAAATTCTTTTTTTAAATTATTCAGGTCCTTTGCCTGCCTTGCGGTGATGGCAAATCCTCTTTCTGCCAGCTCAATCGCGGGTTGAATCAATTTTTTAAATGGAAGCTTTGAATATTTCATGGAGGCAAACAACCCTGCCACCGTTCCCGGTACGCCACTGGCCAAATGCCCGTCCTGTGATAATTGCATTTGAGGGTTTCCACTTGCATCCAAATACATGTCTCTTGTTGCACCGACAGGTGCTGTCTCCCTGTAATCGAGCGCTATGTTTTTACCATTTTTTAAATGTGCCACCATAAATCCACCGCCTCCGATATTGCCTGCACCGGGATAAACTACAGCCAGTGCCAGTTGTGTTGCAATGGCGGCATCAATAGCATTGCCCCCTTGTTTTAATATAAGCAAACCGGCCTTGCTGGCTAATGGGTGGGCAGACACTACCGCTCCTTTATTGCAGTATACTGTTTTTTGTGCCTGGTATTTATATGGATCAATCGTTTGGGCTTGGGACAGTACACCATGCAACATTAAAATAACTGTAAACAAACGGTATGTATTATATGTATTATTAAAAGTCATGGTATGATTTTTATTCTAAATTACTTATTCGAGCCTATTAATCAGTAAATTTGAAATACCAATCACTAAAAACATATTTATGAGAAAAATGGTCATGCTGCTTAGCATTTTGATGCCCATAATGGCATTTTCCCAAAAAACAATTACGGGTAAAGTATTCGATGCAACTACAAATCAGCCCCTGGGAGCTGCATCTGTAGTTGCCCGTGGTAGTAATGCGGGTGTTACCACTAATAGCGATGGAACCTTCACGCTGAAAGTTAATGACAATGTAAAAAACGTTGTTGTTAGTTATGTAGGCTATGGTATGCAAACGGTTAAGATTGAAGGTTCTGAAACAAATTTTTCAATTGGTTTGACACCAGCAATGGATGAAGTTCAGATAACAGTTATTGGTTCCAGGAATTTATCCCGAACCAAAGTGCAAACACCCGTGCCGGTAGATGTGATTCCGGTTGCGGCCATGATAAAAGAGATAGGGCAAATTGATCTCAACCAATTGCTTACTTTTTCTGCCCCATCGTTTCAGTCCAGCAGGCAAACGGTTGCCGATGGCACAGACCACGTGGACCCTGCACAGCTAAGGGGGCTGGGTACCGACCAAATATTGGTATTGGTAAATGGTAAAAGACGGCATCAGTCGGCGCTGGTAAATGTAAATGGTACGGTAAACCGTGGCCAGGTAGGTACCGATCTAAATACCATTCCTGTTTCAGCAATTGAAAGGGTAGAAGTATTAAGAGACGGTGCTGCTGCGCAATATGGCTCCGATGCCATTGCAGGGGTTATAAATATTGTATTAAAAAAATCGACCAACCTTTTATCAGGCAATATTTCTTACGGCGAAAATGTTACCAGTTACCCAAAAAACTACGCACTCGGCAAACTAAGCAGTACCAATCCCAAGGATGTAAGCGTGCATGATGGAGGCGCTTTCGTGGCAGGATTGAATTATGGATTCGATCTTAATAAAAAAGGCCACATAAATATTACAGGTGAATATTCGCTCAGAAGTCGATCCAACAGGGCGGGTACCTATACGGGTGCAGTATTTGCAAATGTAAGCGGTGCAAACCGTGACGATTCTATTATGAAAGCAAGGGGATTAACAAGGGATAATTTTGATATGAGGATCGGTAATTCCAGGGTATCCAGCGGGGCAGTGATCGTTAATGCAGGATATGCACTAAGTGAGAAATGGAATTTAAACCTCTTCGGAGGTTATAGCCAAAAGAGTGGTGATGCAGCGGGGTTTTTCCGCTATCCATCTTCTATAAGCTCAGGTGCTGCTACTTACGCAGCCCAGGCACTGGCTCTTTACCCCAATGGATTTTTGCCATTGATCAAAACTGATATCAAGGACTACTCTTTTTCATTGGGTGTAGAAGGTAAAATCGGGAAATGGACCGCAGGTTTGTCCAACACCCTGGGGGTAAATAACTTTGATTTTAAAGTAGACAACTCTGTTAATTACACCCAATATGCTGTCACGCCAAATCCCCAAACAAAATTTGAAGCAGGTGGATTGCAATTTTTACAAAATACCATCAATGCGGATGTTACCAGGAATTTTGATGTGCTGGCAGGATTGAACGTGGCTTATGGAGCAGAGTTTAGGATAGATCAATATGCCCAAAAGGCTGGTGAAGAGGCATCGTATAAAAATTACAATACCGCTTCCGGGGCAGCTTCGGGAGCGCAGGTTTTTGCAGGCTTTGTTCCAGCATATGCAAACAAGCATTCCCGCAATAATGTGGGTTTATATGTTGATGTTGAACAAGATTTCACCAAAGAATGGCTGGTTGAAGGTGCATTACGTTTTGAAGATTATTCTGATTTTGGAAGTACCCTCAATTATAAAGTTGCTACCCGTTATAAAGTGGGCGATTACTTTACCATCCGTGGAGCTGCTTCCAGTGGTTTCAGGGCGCCTTCTATGCAACAAAAATATTACGCTAAAACAAATACGTTGTTCGTGTCAACGCCATCAGGCCTGGTGCCTACAGAAAGCGGCACCTTTACCAATGACAGTAAGCCTGCTGAAATTTTGGGCATACCTAAATTGAAAGAAGAAACCTCGCAGAATTACTCTGTAGGCTTTACCACCACACCCGCCAAAGGTTTGGAAATAACAGTAGATGCATACCTGATCAATATTAAAGATAGAATAGTGTTAACCAACAATTTTACCGGAGGAAACAATGCTACTTTAACGCAGCTCTTGAAAGACAATGGTGCCAGTACGGCAAACTTTTTTACCAATGCAATTGATACCAAAGCGAAAGGGCTTGAAGCAGTAGTAAGTTACCGCACAAGCTTTGCAAACGCAAACAGGCTCAGGTTTACCCTTGCTGCTACGTTCATTGAAAACGAGGTAAAAAAAGACGCTAACGGAAACCCGATAATTAAAGCATCAAGTATTTTAGTTAACTCCGGTCAGCTTGCAAATTATTTCAACCGGGAAGACCAGAGCCGCATAGAAGTAGCCAACCCTACATCGAAAGGAAATTTCACCATTAACTATAACCACAAAAAGTTTGGGGCCATGCTACGTTTCGCATATTTTGGAAAAGTTACCTATCTTGATCCCGGCATTAATCCGGCAGTTCCGGCAAATTTTCCAGTAAATGCCTTTACCGGCCAGAGGGAAACAACCGACCAGGAATTCAGTTCTAAAACAGTAACGGATCTTTCCCTTACTTACGACCTTACCAAAAACTTTACACTGACGCTAGGTTCCAATAATATTTTTGACGTGTACCAGGATAAGCACACCCACAGCAATAATGTATCATTGGGCAGGTTTATCTATAGCCGGCGGGTACAGCAAATGGGCTTTAACGGCAGGTATGTATTTGCCAGGCTTTCATTTAGCCTTAGTACTTTAAAATAAATGATACACACTTTTCCAAACAAAAAGCCAGCATACCCTGCTGGCTTTTTGTTTGGAATATCTGCGGACATTGATGGCGTAAAATTAAAAGCAATGCGGGTACAGCTTGTTTAATTTATCGGGTAGTACCTTTAATTAACAGCAAAGCGTTTTATAAAAAGTTGTATTAATATTAAAAGTTGGTGTCTGCCAATGGCTGCAAATAATTCCTATCTTCCCATATTATTATTCACAATTTATTTATGAAGAATTTTTCGTTGCTTTTTTTATTTTGTTTTTCCATCCTCGCCTCCACCTTTGCGCAACTAAAAAGCCCTGATGAATTTCTTGGTTATCCCTTAGGTGAAAAATTCACTCCCCATCATAAAATTGTCAGTTATTTCCAACAGGCTGCTATTGCCCGGCCGCAGGTGATGAAACTGGAAAAATATGGTGAAACCAGCGAAGGAAGGTCGCTATTGCTCGCTTTTATTGCTTCCGAAGAAAACTTGCAAAGGCTGGAAGAAATCAGGAAAAACAACCTTCGGTTAACCGGTATGTTGAATGACAAGCCCGGCGAACTGGATGCCCCGGCCATCGTTTGGCTGAGTTATAATGTACACGGCAATGAAACCAGCAGCAGTGAAGTAAGCATGAAAACATTGTACGAATTGCTTAATCCTGCCAATGCTCAAAGCAGGGAATACCTTAAAAATGTTGTAGTCATTATTGACCCCTGCATTAACCCTGATGGCCGTGACCGTTATGTAAACTGGTTTATGCAAATGCAGGGAAAAAAGCCAAATCCTGATCCCAATGCGAGAGAGCACAACGAACCATGGCCCGGCGGAAGATACAATCATTATAACTTTGACCTCAACAGGGATTGGGCATGGCAAACGCAGGTAGAAACCCAGCAGCGCATGATACAATACAATCGCTGGATGCCGCATGTACACAGCGATTACCATGAACAGGGCTACAACAATCCTTATTATTTTGCGCCTGCCGCAGAGCCGTACCACGAAGTAATTACGCCATGGCAAAGGGATTTCCAGGTTGCCATTGGGAGAAACAACGCAAAGTATTTTGATGCCAATGGCTGGTTATATTTTACCAAAGAAGTCTTTGATTTATTTTATCCTTCATATGGGGATACTTACCCGCTTTACAACGGCAGCATTGGGATGACCTTTGAGCAGGGCGGTAGCGGGCGGGCTGGTTCGGCTGTAGTGATCGCTAACGGTGATACGCTAACATTACAAGACCGGATAGCTCATCATTATACCACCACCATGAGCACACTGGAAGCGGTGGCTAAAAATGTGGCGAGGGTAGTAAAGGAGTTTAAGCAGTTTTTTGATAATGGCAAAAAAAATGGTGTGGGAGAATATAAATCATTTATAGTAACTGATGTTAGCGGCAACAAAATCAATGCGCTAAAGCGTTTGCTCGATGTAAATGGAATCACTTACGGTACCACTTCAGTCACCACGTTAAAAGGATACAATTATTTTACGTGCAAGGATGAAACTTTTACCGCAACCAATAGTTTGGTAGTAAGTACTTATCAGCCAAAGGGTGTGCTGGCCAAGGTTTTATTTGAGCCAACGTCAAGGCTGATAGATTCGGCAACCTATGATATTACTGCCTGGGCATTGCCGTATGTATTCGGCCTGCAGGCTTATGCAGTAAAAGAAAAAATAACAGTCAATAATTATATACCAAAACAAAAAAACATTACCCTTCCGGAAACATCCTACGGCTACCTTATCAACTATACTTCTTTTGAAGATGCAAAATTTTTAGCTGCCATTGTTAATGCAGGCATACGGGTGCGTTATGCTGAAAAGAATTTCAGTTTTAGCGGCAGCAAGTTTAAACGAGGAACTATGATTGTGCTTAAAAAAGGCAACGAGGCAAAGCTGGCTGCTTTTGCCCTGGCTGTTCAAAAATATGAAGTAGAGGTATCGGCCATTTCATCCGGTTTTGTAGATATGGGTGCTGATCTCGGTAGCGAAAAAGTGCATTTTATCAGTAAGCCAACGGTAGCAATGCTTACAGGCAAAAGCGTAGACCCTACTGCAGCGGGAGAAGTATGGCATTTGTTTGATCAGCAGTTGAACTACCCCATAACCGTCATCAATGCGGAAGATATTGGCAATGTAAACTGGAGGGATATTGATGTGCTTATTTTGCCAAACGGGAAATATAAATTTTTGATTGATAAGGATGGTGCCAATGAGTTAAAGGGATGGGTGAGGCAAGGAGGAAAAATAATTGCGCTGGAAAATACGGTACTCCAAATGGCAGAGAGCGACTGGGGTATTAAAGTAAAAAAGAATGAAGATGAAAAAAAGGATGACAAGGCATTAACCTATGCCGAATTAAAAAAGTTTGAAGAAAGCGAGCACAAGGGGATCATGAGCAATATTGCCGGGGCGATCTATAAAATAGAATTAGACAATTCGCATCCCCTTGCATTAGGATTTCCAGATTATTTCTATAACCTGAAACAGGATGCAAATGTGTATGAGTATTTGAAAGATGGCTGGAATGTAGGCGTATTGAAAAAGGATAGTTATACTGCGGGCTTTGTTGGCCACACGATAAAAGAAAAATTGAAGGAGAGCCTTTCCATTGGGGTGCAGGCCTATGGCAGGGGCAGCATAGTTTACCTGGCTGATAATCCCATTTTCCGGTGCTTCTGGGAAAATGGTAAAATGCTATTTACCAATGCTGTATTTTTAGTGGGACAGTAAGATTTGTCTCACGGAAATAACAAGGTGAGAAAATAATTTAGCCATTTATTTTTTTTGTCCGGGCAGTAAAGCAATGAGGATCATCGTTGCATTGCCCTCTTGTACTTTTGCAGCCATGGGCAACTTTAATTGCGTTATAAGAGGTGCTGTGTTACCTGCTCAAACCGCTGACAGGCTTGTGGCAGCTTGTTTTAAAAATCACACATCAGGCCGGTATCTGTTTAGCGCAAAGAATTCCTTAAGCGTTAATTCTTACAAACGGTATCACTTTATTTAGCCTTTACCTTACATTCGCAAATCATAAATAATAGTATGCACAAATTTCTAATCTTTTTTATAGCGATATCAAGTTCACTTTCTGCCATTTCACAAGCGCCTAAAACCTACACTTCCTCCGAAATATTATTGCAATTAAAAAAGCTGAATGTGCTTGGTTCGGTATTGTATATTGCTGCACACCCGGATGATGAAAATACAAGGTTGCTGGCGTACCTGGCGAATGAAAAGTTATACCGTACGGGCTATTTAAGTTTAACACGCGGTGATGGCGGCCAAAATTTAATAGGCGATGAACAAGGCATCGACCTCGGACTGATCCGTACACAGGAATTATTATCGGCCCGCAGGATTGATGGTGCGGAACAGTTTTTCAGCAGGGCATATGATTTTGGTTTTTGCAAAACATCAGAAGAAGCCTTGCAAACCTGGGGGCATGATAAAATTTTAAGTGATGTGGTATGGGTGATCCGGAAGTTTAAGCCTGACGTGATCATAGTCCGTTTTCCCGAAGACAGCAGGGCGGGGCATGGCCACCATGCAGCTTCGGGAATTCTTGCCAGGGAGGCTTTTGATGCGGCTGCAGATAAGACAAAATTTCCGGAGCAATTAACCCAGGGCGTTAGTGTATGGCAGTCCAAACGGTTATTATGGAACACATTTAATTTTGGCGGCACCAATACGCAAAGCGAAGACCAGTTTAAACTAGATGTAGGGACTTACAACCCCTTGCTCGGAAAGGGATATGGCGAAATAGCATCGCTTAGCCGCAGCCAGCATAAAAGTCAGGGCTTTGGCGTGCCAGCTCAAAGAGGAACTTCCTTCGAATATTTTACAACAGTGAAAGGTGACAAGCCGGTAAATGATTTAATGGATGGAGTGGATATCACCTGGAAGCGAACCGCAAATGATCACCTTCCGGAAATGCAGGCTCAAATGGTGAGGCAGCAGATCGACACCCTGATCAGTAAATTTTCGCCGACGGAGCCACAGCGATCCGTGGCCGGTCTGGTAAAACAATATGAAGTAGTTAAAAATATGCCTGACGGTTACTGGAAAATGAAGAAATTAAAAGAGCTTCAAAATTGTATAGAAGCTGCCAGCGGCTTATTTTTAGATGCTACTACCAATAGTCAATTTGCAGTGATAGGCGACAGCATTAAAATTACAATAACTGCCAATAACAGGACCGGGTTAGATATTCGCAATATCGATGCCCATATTGGCGATACATATTACGTATTGGGTGAACCTAAAAAAAATGAAAACCTGTCGCACGTTAAAAGTATTTATATTGATCCCAAAACAAAATATACCCAACCTTACTGGTTGGCTAAGCCAATGGACCCGGGCAGTTTTAATGTGAGCGATCAGCAACAAATCGGCATGGCCGAAACCGAGTCTTTTCCTGTGAGCTTTTTGGCAACTATTGAAGGAACTGCTTTTACATTTAACAAACAGGTTCGATATAAATATACAGATCCGGTAAAAGGGGAGTTGTATCAACCAGTAAGTATAATACCGGTGGCTGATCTTAAGTTTGAAAAAAATGTTTATTTATTTAAAGAGAACGATTCGCTGCATGTTGATTTGAGCATATTTCCCAATATCGATGTAGCGGGAAACATACAGGTGAAAGTAATAACAGAATATGGCCACGGAAAAGAATCAACAAAAGCGCTCTCTTTACAAAATCTATCAAAAGACAAACCCATAGCTGAAGAGTTTGAACTATTGAAAAATAATGGCACAACCAGCAGTGCAACCATACATGCTTTGCTCAATGTGGTTGACAAGAATACGAGTACTGCCAACAGTTATAAACGTACTATTAACTACGATCATATTCCTTCCATCGTCTATCAAAAAGAAGCCACCACAAAAGCAGTTAAAATAGATATTAAAACCGATGGTAAAATGGTGGGCTATATTGAAGGCGCTGGTGATAAAGTACCGGAAGCATTAACTGAAATGGGTTATAAAGTAGTGATGCTAACTCAGGCCGGTATCAGGGCAAATAACCTGAAGCAGTTTGATGCCATTATTACAGGTGTAAGGGCTTATAACACCAACGAATGGATGAACAAAGTATATGATGTGCTAATGCAATATGTAAAAGAAGGCGGCATTTTAATTACTCAATATAATACCAGTAACCAGCTAGGGCCTGTGAGGTCAAAAATTTCACCTTATCCGTTTACCATTAGCCGCAACCGTGTGACGGATGAAAATGCAAAAGTTAATTTTCTGCTACCCGGGCACCCGGTTTTAAATTACCCTAATAAAATAACTGAAAAAGATTTTGAGGGTTGGATACAGGAACGGAGCATTTACAATGCTGAAAAAATAGATAGTAATTATCAACGCATTTTAAGCATGCAAGATCCTGGCGAGCCTCAACAGGATGGAAGCCTGATTATTGCTAACTACGGTAAAGGAAGATTTGTTTATACAGGGTTGGTTTTCTTCAGGGAGTTACCAGCTGGTGTGCCTGGGGCCTACAGGTTATTTGCAAATTTGATCGCAGCGCCCGCAGCAATTACGAAAGCAAACAATAAAGATAAAAAGGGAAGGGGTAAATAAAACATCATAATCCCGTCATCAATAAAAGCTAATGCACAAGGAAAAATCTTATTGGAAGAAGTGGTACACCGGCGTGATCGTATTTCTTTTGTTACAGGTTATTTTATATTATTTTATTACAATCAGCTATAAATAACCGGCCAATGCCATTGCTAAAAATGAAAGATTTCTTGCCAGTCATTAAAAGCCTTTTCAAAGCTGAAGGCAATGAATTCAACTTATGAGTACCATAGACTGGATTATATTAATTACAACGCTCTGTGGTATCATTCTATATGGTGTTTATAAAAGTAACACCACAAAGAATCTCGATGGATATTTTCTGAGTAACCGCACTATGCCATGGTACCTGGTACTATTGAGTATCATGGGCACACAGGCCAGTGCAGTTACTTTTTTAAGTGCACCGGGCCAGGCCTATACAGATGGGATGCGTTTTGTGCAGTACTATTTTGGTCTTCCGCTGGCTATGGTCGTGATATGCATTTTCTTTGTGCCTGTTTTCAGGAAATTAAAGGTGTATACGGCCTATGAATTTTTAGAAAACCGCTTCGATTTAAAAACAAGATCACTTACCTCCGCTTTATTTTTGATCTCACGGGGATTGTCAACAGGTATAAGTATTTATGCGCCGGCCATTATTTTAAGCTCCCTGCTCGACTGGAATATTTATTACACCAACCTTGTAATGGGAGGCTTGCTAATTATTTACACAATGAGTGGCGGAGCTAAAGCAGTGGCATACACGCAGCAGCTACAATTGGTTATCATTATTGCCGGAATGTTTTTAGCGGGGTATATGGTGGTAGCCTTGCTGCCGAAAGGGATGGGGTTTGCTTCAGCTATAAATATTGCCGGCGGCCAGGGTAAAATGAATATCATCACATCAGGCGTTACAGATAACCATTTTGACTGGAAGGACAAATACAATATCTGGAGCGGTATGATCGGCGGCTTTTTCCTGGCACTGAGTTATTTTGGCGCAGATCAAAGCCAGGTGGGGCGGTACTTAACGGCAAGTTCAGACAAGCAAAGCAAGCTTGGCTTATTGATCAATGGTTTGGTGAAGGTTCCTATGCAGTTTCTTATTTTGTTGGTTGGCGTGCTGGTATTTTCATTTTACCAATACCACAAAGCGCCGGTGTATTTTGATGACGCAAAGGTTATTGTTGCAAAAAAAACAATTTATAAAGATTCATTGATCAGCCTGGAACAGCGCTACAACACAGCGCTTACCGCTAATGACCAGCATTCGGCAGCAGCATTGCGACTACAATATAAATCGGTTTTGAAAAAAGCAATTCCCGGTGATGATACCAATGATACCAATTTTATTTTCCTCCATTTCGTTATTGATAATTTGCCCAAAGGGCTTGTAGGATTATTGATTGCCGTTATTTTCTTAGCAGCCTGGGGCAGTATCGCCGCTGCCCTCAATTCGCTTGCATCCTGTACTGTTGTTGACTTTCATAAAAAATTTATAAATAAAAACTGCTCGGAACAAGAGGACTACAGCATATCCAGGTGGTACACATTTGGATGGGGCATATTTTCAATTATTGTAGCAATGTTTGCTCACAATATTGGCAACAGTTTAATTGAAGCGGTCAATATTTTAGGCTCTTTATTTTATGGTGTTATCCTGGGTATTTTTTTGGTAGCGTTTTGGATAAAGCATGTGAAAGCCAATGCGGTTTTTATTGCTGCGGTAGTTTCCGAATTATTAGTGATACTTGTTTATAACCGGGACATTGTTTCCTTTTTATGGCTCAATGTTATCGGCGCTGTTTTGGTAATTGTTTTGAGCTTGTTATTGCAGTTAGTTCTTCGGCAAAGTAAACCAATGGACGTCGATAAAGAAATTGTTGGGATATTATAGAGGGGCAGTGCAATAGCTAAATTTTGAGAAAGGTATATCTGTATTTGCGTTCAACTTCTATTTTATCTTTTTTAAATCCTTCTGAAGCTTCTCATTCATTTTCACATAGTCTTCGTTTTTTGCTTCTTTTGATAAAGCCAAAGAGGAAGCTGAGCTTTGCAATGCGCCTGCATTATCGCCCATCTCCTGTTGGATTTTGGCCTTGTACAACATCATCCAAAAGGCCTTAGGATTTACTTCGACGGCTCTGTTTACGTTGTCCAGGGCCTTGCTTAAATTTTTATCGTATTCATAATAAAATTGTGCGGCTTCCCAGTAAGGTTTTTTATCAGTAGCCATCGCAGCATTTATCTGAGTGCGTAATTTTTCTTTTACATTGACGGTAATAAGCACCCCTACCTGTTTCTTTTCCCAAATCAAATGCAGTTCACAGCTTTCCGGTTTTATATCCGCAAATTGCATGGTAAATGATTCGGTTTTTACTTTCGTTTTTATTGGCTCCACTTTAAAACGGGCAACATCTTCTGATTCTTTATACCCTTCTATTCCTACGTTTTTTATCCCTTTGTTGATGATCACTTCCCAGCTCTCTTCACCTGGTATCGTATATAACACATACGTACCGGAGTCCAATCTCCTTCCATTGATTTCAACCGGATCAGAGAAAGTTATTTTAGTGGAAGCATTTGCGCCCGTGCGCCACAGTTTGCCATAAGGAACAAGGTCGCCAAACACACGACGGTTTTTGGCGGAAGGCCTTGAATAAGTTAGCTCAATACTACCCAGGCCAAATTCCTGTTTAATGGTTTGCACAGGAGAGGGTGATGGTAACTTTACCTGTGATTGCCCATGATGGGTAATAAACAAAACGAAAGCGATACAGATAAAAAATGGTTTTTTCATGCTGAAATTTTACGTTGAAATAATTTATTACATTATTCATGTTTAGTTAAGGATCGGCGTTTCCTTGTTCCTTATTGCTGAAAATGTACAAGGGAGTGACACAACGATGCTCAACCAGGGACTGATGCTTGTAAACAAATAATTTTCTTAACTAAACGACATTGATAATTCATTCCCCATTCGGTATTTCAATTAAAATCTCACTTTTACTTTACCGGTTGCTTTATTGCCTTTATTTATTTTCCACCGGGGACCTTCTTTTATTACCCGCAAGGCTGCATTATCGCAATCGGCACCAAGCGATTTGTCTATTTTTAAATTAGAAAGTGCGCCATCACTTTGCACTTCGAAAGATACCTCTACTTCACCGTGGATATTTCTTTTAAGAATACTATTTGGGAGAGCCAGGTTATTGGTGATATAAGTATCATAATTCTCCCAACCATCCTCGGGCTCTACCTCAATGGGAGCGGATGGTTCCAAAATTGATTTGCGTTTTTTTGCAGATTCCGGTGCTTTCGAGGTTACCACTACCTTATCCTTAAAAGCCTGCTCGTCTTCACTAAGTACAATTTTATTAAGTAGTAAATTGCTTTTTAAAACAACACTTCGGCTGTTATATCCTACCGATTTTACTTCAATTTTTAAAAGCGAGTCGGAGGATACCAGCCTGAAATTCCCTTTAGCATCCGAATAGGTGCCAAAGTTTTCGTCAGGAATGCGTATGTTGGCGAACGGTAGGGGTTCGCCATCGGGGCTTAACACCTTTGCAACAAACTTGTTGTTCATTGCATCAACTTGTTTTAAATAGTTATCATTTGAGACCTCTTTTGATAACTTATTACTTAACAGTTCTTTTTGCTCCCGAAGTTGCTGTTCTGCCCCTGGCGAAGGTTGATTAACAGCAACTTCATTCTTGCCTTTTTGCCGATCGTCAGTATAACGTTCGGCTGTATCTTGTGCAGCAATTTCCTTATCAGCAACTCTGGAGCGGTAGTTAGCTGCACTATCTGTAGAGGGTTTTTGTTTGGTCAGGACAAGCTGCGGTTTTTCAGAAGCAACACTTGTTGAGTTTTCAGTTGTGGGTTTAGGTGGCTTTATACCTGGATCATCTAAAGGCATGTTTTCAGCTGCACCTATTGTTGAATCGGCCGATTTTTTTATCGCGGCAATGGATTTAATCTCAGCCGGTTTATTTCTTATGAGTATAAAGGTGAGAGCAATGCCACTGCAAATAACCAGTACTGCGGCAGCAGCTTTCCACATACCAAAGCGAGCGGCTGGTATAATCGATATCACTTTTGTAGACTGTTTTTTAGAAAGCCCCGTTTTTAATGATGTAAGTATATTACCCAGGTCCTGCTGTTGCATACCTTCATAGCCTTCCATAGCCTCCGCCAAAAAAGCATCATCCAATGCGGCTCTTTCCATGGCATGCATTTCAGCAGGCCCAAGCTTGCCCGAAAAATATTTTTGGATATCTTCCGCACTGTAAATAATATGTTTTTTTTCTGCATCCATAAAAAAATCAATCCGCCTGTTTTCCTGTTTTGGCCTATGGGCTTTCTTCTGCTTCCAAACAAATCTTAAGATTACGTTTTCCGTTTTGTATGTAGCTTCTTACCTTATTCCAATCATAACCTGTAATTTCCGCTATTTCATTGTAGCATTTTTTTTGTTCAAAAAATAGGCGGATACTTTGTCTTTGATCTTCCGGCAATTTTTCCATGCATTGCTCCAGCTTTTTAAAAGTAGCTTCTTTTTCCAATGCTTCGTTGGCAAGATGTGTGTTTTGCGTGGATTGCATAAAATCAGCCTGGAATTCTATTGTTTTTAACTGGCTACGGCTCCTCAATTGCATCAGGCAATAATTTCGTGCCAATACATGCAGCCATCCTTTAAAATTGTCCACTTCGTGTTGTCTCAATTTTCTATTTAATTCTTCAAAAATATCCATCACCGCATCTTTGCTTTTTTCAGCATCTTTAAAATATTTGAGGCATACACCAAATACAAGGTCCATATAGCGTTGATAAAGCAAGCTTAAGTAATGAATGTCTCCGCTTTCTTTGAATGCAGCTACCAGTTGCTTATCCATTAGCTGGTCATTCGATATGTTCTTTAGAAATTGCAAGTCGTTGGTTCCCAAAAGGGGAAATAGTAGGTTTAAATTTTATGTGTTGGGCAGAAATTTTCGAAGCTGATCTTAATCGAAATAAACTTTTACTGTCTGATAAAAAAGCCGGTTGTTTAGGTACTGGTGTTGCGCCTGGTTTTGTTTTTCAGAAAAGCCTTGCAATCCAAAGAGGCCCGCAGCGTTTCCTTTATTGATTGCAATTTCGAGGTAAGCTGCCGAATTAAAAAGTGCCAGTTTTTCTCCTTCCTGCGCATCCGCATAACTATCACATATCTTCTCGATCACTTCATCTCTTTTAAATACAATTTTGAAGCTTCTTCCTTTGCGCTGTTCTTCAAATTCCTCCCGGGTAATATTTACAATTACATTTTCGAAATTATCAATAAAAATTATTTGTCCCTCCATCCAGTTATTGCCAAGCAGTGGCCGCAAAGGATTTTTTACCTGTATTGATACGGAACTATCACCAATTTGTTCAAGCGTTTTGCCGGTTATTATTTCATTAAAGGCCTTACCAAAAACGGTAGTACAGTAAAGCGTATTTTTTTGATGGTTTTTGTCTAAAGCAAGTGCCACTACTTTCTGAGGTAGCTCTTCTAAAATCATGGTGAGTAAGCCATTATCCGCACAGCCGATGTAGTGGCCTTTGTGTTCAGCCAGCAGCATGTGCTCTGGCTTTTCATCAAATAAATTTACCAGTACCAGGTGGCAACTGCCGACGGGGAAATTCTTTATAGCATTTCTGCAAACATAGGCAGCCTGTGGATAGTTAAAAGGCGATAGCTGGTGAGTAATATCAACTATGGTGAAAATATTGCTTGTTTGTAATAGCTGCCCTTTTACTGCACCCGCAAGAAAATCATGCTGGCCAATATCAGAAGTAAGGGTAAGTATCGGCATGGTAGTATTGATATTTTTAATTAATAAGCTGCAATAGTAATTAACAGATTTTATATCGGTTATTGATTGATCCTTATTAATTATTTGACCAGTTCCCCGTTTTTATAAAAGAATTTCCTTACAAGTTTGTCGGTTAATGATGGAAAAAATTTGTTCATAAAGAACGTTTGCTTTCCGCTAAATGACAGTACCAGCGTACGTTTCTTTTTTTCTATCGCTTTTATTATATGATTGGCACAGTCCTGCGAACTCATTAGGTCCCTTTCATTTAAAGGGCTTTCACCCTGGGCATATCCTTTACTGTTCAATGCAGCATTACGGATATTGCTACGTGTAAAACCCGGGCATACCCACATTACATTTACGCCTGTTTCCAGCAGTTCGGTACGCACCGCTTCAAGCCAACCATTGATGGCGAATTTAGAAGCGGAATAGCCACTTCTCCCCGGCAAACCACGGTAGCCTGCAATAGAAGAAACGCCGACGATGGTTCCTTTTCTTTCAAGGATTGAATTGAGGGCAAGCTTGGTACAATAAACCGTGCCAAAAAAATTAATGTCCATTACTTTTTTTATGACATCAACGTCAGCGTCTTTCAATAATGCCCTCATACTAATGCCCGCATTATTGATGAGTATATCTATGCCGCCAAAGGTTTCAATCGTAGAGTTGATAAAATTTTTACAATCATCATATTTGCTTACATCAGCAACAATGGCATGAAGCATATGATTGGAATACTGAACCTGGAGGTTGTATAATTTATCCTGGTTACGGCCACAGGTAGCAATTTTTGCTCCCATTGGTATTAAAGCGTCTACCAATGCTTTTCCAATTCCTTCACTTCCACCGGTAATAGCAATCACTTTGTTTTTAAAAAACTCACTCATAAATTAGATTATAGGCAAAAATAAGAGAGTTCACCGGCTGTTTATAAACAATCTTAATATAATATGGAGGATAGTAAGAAATCTTTTCTAACAACTCAGGTAAAAGTTTATGTAAAAACTTTTCTAAAAACTTTGGCACAAAAACGTTTTTACCCTATTTTTGCCATCCAATAAAAAACAAGGGTAGAGATAGCTGAGTTTTAAATTTGGAAAATGATGAATTGGTAGCTCAGTTGGTAGAGCAATACACTTTTAATGTATGGGTCCTGGGTTCGAGTCCCAGCCAGTTCACAAAGCTTCCGACGGAAGCTTTTTTTATGCCCTTTGTTTTCGATGTTATTGCGCAAACCCGTCATTAACACTTTCCTCAAAGCTCCTATAGCTTTTTTATGCATGTCGTCAAACTTAAGTTAATTTTATAATCAATATAGCCCTTGCTGTCGATTGTTATAAAGTGACTCATTTCCCCTTTCATTAAATATGGTACATATTTTTTATTACAGGTCTTCTTCGAGGTTGCCACCGGCATTATTTGAGTTTTATTTGCAACAGCTTCCTGTTTTCATTCAAAAAAAAATTTTAGCATATAAGCAATGGCAAGATGCAGAACGGTCTCTTGCCGGAAATATGTTATTGTTAAAAGGGCTCCAGTCTCTTAACATTCAAGACTATGCACTTGCACAAATGAAGTTTGGGGAGTTTCGAAAACCTTATTTTGATGACCAACTTAAATTTAATATTTCTCATTCTGGGCAGTATACCATTTGTGCCATTAGCCAAACAAACGAAGTGGGAATAGATGTGGAGGAGATAAAAGATATTCCTTTTGTAGATTTTACGGAATTTTTTTATCATGAAGAGTGGCAGGAGGTTTTAAATTCGGGCAACAGGCTGCTGGCATTCTATACATTATGGACCAAAAAAGAAGCATTTTTAAAAGTGATTGGTTCTGGGTTAAACCTACCTTTAAACAAAGTGATCATAAAAGATAATAAGATTAATTGGAAAAGTGCTGATTGGTTCCTGCAGCAGGTAAACCTCGATGACGCACATATATGCTTTTTGTGCTCCGATGCACCTTTACCGCCTTTTAAATCAGAAAAAATTAATTTATTGGATTAACTGTCTTGTCTACCCGATAATATTTATTCCTACAGGTAAAAGTTTCCTTCTAAGAGATATGCAACGAATTATTCCCATGCCTGTTAATATTAATTTTTTTTAATTATTTTGCATATGAATCCTACCAGTTTCCGTACGCAATATGTGGGGGGCTTTCACCTAACGGTGAAATATAGAATATGACAGGGCGTAAATAATAATATCCCATACTTATCTCTATTTGGTGAATTTGAATCCACAATTAATTTTTGAATGAAAAAAACTACCGATCTTTTTTGTTTACCCTTTGCAGGTGGGAATAAGTATTCTTATCGTGAATTTTTGGACAAATCCCCTTCGTTTTTAAATATTGTCACACTTGAATATCCGGGGAGAGGTGGGAGAATGAAAGACCCACTTATAACGGATATCAACGAACTGGTGAATGATATTTACGGTCAGATAAAACCGTTGATCAATAACAATGATTATGCAATTTATGGCCATAGCCTGGGCGGGTTAATGTCTTACCTGTTAACGCTCAAACTGATAGAAAATAACGATAAACTCCCTGTTCATCTTTTTATTACGGGAACAACTGGTCCTTCTGCTATTTCAAGAACTGAAAAGAAGAGGCACCTGCTGGAAAAAAAAGAATTCGTTGAGGAAATCAGGGAGTTGAATGGCATGCCTGAAGAGATCCTTAATAATGAAGAGTTGCTGTTTTATTTTGAACCAATATTGCGTTCGGATTTTAAAGTAAGCGAGGAGTATGTTTACCAGGAAAACCCGCCGTTAAATATTCCTGTGACAGTAATTACCGGTACGGGCGAAGACATGGAATTAGATGATATTCAGTTGTGGCAAAAAGAAACTACCTATGCGGTTGATTTTAAACGAATGCCTGGAAAGCACTTTTTTATTTTTCAACATACATTCAAAATAATCGAAATTATTTCCAAAAAATTATACCTTCATAAAGCCCCCTATTAGAAAATATGAGCACTCAACAATTTTACCTGAAACCCAACACAGTGCTGGAGCCATTGGTTGACAAATGGTACGCTTGGAGCCATTTAATTTCTCCTGCCACCGCTGCGATGAATATAGTGGGCAGGCACCACAGCATTACCGAATCTTATCTTGCCGCACCCTCCATTCATGCCGAGGCGGTGCTGAACCCCAAAATGCGTGGAGGCCCCTTTATGGATTTTGGCGGCGGAAGAATAGATGAAGTAACTGCCCTGCACGAAGCATCTTTGCAGCAGCAGGCCAAAATAA
>JBDSAA010000035.1:0-4144 GCA_039922375.1 Ferruginibacter sp. | reverse complement strand
GTCATTCTCTTTTCAAACTAACATTTTACTTTTACTAACAATCATTTTGTCAATGGGTTGTTCTTGTTTCTTTGCTCCTCTATGAAAAATTAGCTGAATTTGCTTAGTGGTCGTTGGCTGAATTCTCATAGTAATTCGGTCTTCGTTCTCAAAGCAATAATTAGGTCCGTTCCATTTTATATTTTCGGTCAAACTGTCTTCTGCTAATAAAACAATATTTCGCAACTGTTCAATTTCCATTCTAAACGGATGATTTAGTTCGTCTAAAAAGTAAGTTACTTCACTGTTTAAGTTAAATGGTTGGTGGGCCATTTTTAAAATCTGTAAATTATTATATTAGCGGTTCGCTATTTTTTGTCAACTTATATCTCAAATGAGTAGTCAAGTCTGACGGTAAAACTTCATCAATTTGTATTTCATATTTGTCCTTGTCGATGCCTTCAAACAGTCGAATTCCACTTCCTAAAAAAACAGGCGCAATGTGAATAAAAAATTCGTCCACAAGTCCTGCATTTAGAAATTGTTGAATTGTATTTGCACCACCTTGTATTCTTATGTCCTTTCCTTTTGCCGATTGTTTTGCTTTTTCTAATGCACTATCTAATCCATCAATTACAAAATAAAAAGTAGTCGTTCCCTCTTGAACCCAAGGTTCTCTTTTTTCGTGAGTTAATACATAAACGTCAGCTTTATAAAGGTCGTTCGGCCAACTTGCTTCGCCTTCCTCAAACATACGTTTTCCCATAATGAATGCACCTGTTCGTTCAATTGTCTCTCTAATAAATTTCCCATCAGGTCCATCTTCTTTGCCTCCTTCGAATCCTAAGTATTCCCAGAAAGCTTTTTGATTAAACATCCACGAGTGAATTTGTCCTGAAACACCACCCATAGGATTTTTTGGACCTCTGTTATCTCCTGCGAAAAAACCATCAAGTGATACTCCACTGTCGAAAATTATTCTGCTCATATTTTACTTTTTATTGTTGTTTAAGTTGTTTTTTGTCTGTTTTTTAATTGATGGAACTGTCATTCGTATGGGTTGCAGGCAACGTTCGAGGCAGTTGGGGAATTGACCAACTGTCTGCCCGTAACTGAAGTGAAATGTATAATTAAAAACCGAAGTTTAGAACTAATGCCCAGCAGATTTCCGTCCGCCGAATTTGAACTTGCTTCCATGGTTGGTTTGTACCCATACATAACAGGAAGAATCCCCAGGTAACGAAATCCAATACTTCATTGTACCAGCCGCAGTATGTTTGTTCACAGGCATATTACAACATTACAGTTTAAATTATAACCGATAACATGCAGAACAATTTTAAACAGCAAAACCCAACCTTTTAAAGTTGGGCTTTGTACTATAAACCATACAATACAACTGCTTATTTTTTCCTGTCTTCTTCGTGACTTCTTTTTACAAATGCCGCATGAACCGGCGAAGGTGCAGCCTTGCCTTTTATACCCTGCCATAAAATTTCATTCATTACAAGATCGGGCACTTTATCTTCCTTTGACCAATCGAATTGCTCTGACAATTTTGCCACCGCCGCACCTGCAGTTGTCTTTGCCAGGTTCTTATCATTCAGATTTACATGGGCAGGCAGGTGGTTAGAAACTGTGGTATTTGGCTGACTGGTAAAGCTTCTCCACATAGGCGTTGCAGCCGCGTCGAACTGTGTCATTGGTGGCAACCCAAGTATCAACTCCATGGTGCGGTCGGGCCCTACTACCCGTGAACTATCGGAGATTTCGATTAAGTTAAGCGTTCTGCTTTTTTGAATGGATTGCTGCCTGATAAAATCAATGAAACAGGTACGTGCAATATTAAACAATTGCATATCAAAAGAATATTCTTCAGAAAGGGTATGCCTAAAACTCCAGAGTTTTGTAAAAACTATTTGCACCAGTTCAATAGAGGCCTCTTCTGATTTTGTTTTTTTGATGAAGTATCTATACGGCTTAACATGATAAAGATTGTAAACACTTGTGAAAGCCTTTTCAGTTCCCGTTTGTATAGCATAAATTAATTCCATCTTATTTAAGGCGGTTAACCATTATCATAATTTCCTGCAAATTGAATTACCTGTATTACCAGACCATTAAGCAATAGTTAAGAAATTTGCAGGAGGATTAATTTACGCTATCAGCAACAGTTCCGGCGAAGGGATACCATCTGGCTTTTAGTTGTTATCTTCCGTTTTTTAATTAATTATTGGCCTCCGGTTCCGGCGGACGTTTTTTCAAATACCCCACCGAATGCCAAGCCCAATCGTTAGCAGATATTATAAACGACCAAAACAAACATGCGGAGAATATTTATTGTTGCCCTGTATATTATGACAACAAAATTGATGTACGGACAGAAAAATATTATAAATCAACAATTGATGTGGTATGGTTATTTTACAACTTTCAACATCAATAAAAACTGGTATTTTCAAAATGAGTTGCAAGAAAGACACTACATTAAACCGGTTGCGCAACATCAATTTTTAATCAGAGGTCACGTACATCGCTTATTGGGTAAAAGTGGTTGGGAAACATCTGTTGGCATGTGTCTTTTCCTGCAGAATGCTAATGACCCAAATTCGACAAGTAATCTTACAGTTCCTGAACTGAGGCCGCATATTGAATTTGCGTATAAACGGAAATTTGCGAAAATTACCATTGACCATATGTATAGAGCTGAAGCCCGCTTTTTTCACAACAAAAATTCAACAGAGACAGAACTTGAAGATGGCTTTGACTTCGGGAACTTCCGGTTTCGTTACCGGCTTCAAGCGACGATTCCAATAATAAAAATGGCGGATGAAAGATTCATTAAAGTAAAAATCAGTGACGAAATACATTTAAATGCTGGTAATAAAATATCAACAAATGTGTTTGACCAAAACAGGATTTATGGCGGAATAAGTTATGACCTTTCACAAAAAACTGCAATTGATATGGGCTATTTAAATTGGTTTCAACAAAGATCAAATGGTGATTTTTTTAATAGAAACATTTTGAGATTTAGCTTTTTTCATAAAATAGATTTACAAAAGAAGAGCGAATAACATCTGCTATTAACAAGACCTTGTCGAACCTGAAAGGCCAGCGATGAAGACTTAATTGTGCGGACCGGCGATTTAAAGTTGGGAGCCACTCTATGGGTATCAATAGGCAAGTTTTTTTAAGCTTTCCCGCTTGCATTGGCCTCAGGGCGAAACATGCTACTCTCCAACGTTGGTATCCTTCACCGACCTGTAGTGAAATGTGTTATCTCTAAAAAAATGTGAGCCAAAGATTTCAAATATAAAGATCATCGCAAATCATACAGCGCAAAAGTAGCTTACATGCATTTGAATGCCATGCCGCCATAAAGGATCAAACTAAGGGGCATAAAAAACCCACTATAAAAGTGGGTTTTTTTGTGACCGCGTTAGGATTCAAACCTAAAACCTTCTGATCCGTAGAAATTTGAAATTCTTTATTTACCTTAACTTGGTTTAACTTATTTTAATCTAAAATACTGATAGTCATAATGTTGCATGATTATTGCTTGTTTAGCTTAATGGCACTTTAGTGCCCTTTAACTGTGGTTTGTTTGCAAATTGTTTGCAAATCTGTGTCGGGAAAGATTTTGTGAAAATGAAAAATTATCAGTTATGTCTGCAACAATTAGTATTCTCCTTGATACCAGGAGAATTAAAAAATCAAGTAAGTATCCAGTAAAATTGAGAGTAACTTTTGAAAGAGTTACTGAGTATTATCCAACCATCTTCGATTTATCGAAGGAAGAATATGATAAGCTAAGTGCATCCCGGGTTAGTGCCGAACTGCAAAACATCCGGGATAAATTAAAGACAATTGAAACCACAGCCGAAACTTCGGCAAAGCAGTTAGAACCTTTCAGTTTTCCTGAATTTGAGAAAGAGTTTATTCAAAATAATTATCTTTTTCAACAAAGGAAATTAAGGCCTGATATACAATCAGGAATTAATGATTCATTTGATTACACTCCCTTCCATAAAAAATTTCCCATACTATTAGAGGAAGTAGCTAAACCTGGAACTATCACTGTTGCTTATTTGGCTTACGTTAAAATGCTTTTGAGGCAAGGCCGTATTGGCACAGCAGTAACGCATCATGGAAGCTATGTTTC
>JBDSAA010000034.1:0-65875 GCA_039922375.1 Ferruginibacter sp. | reverse complement strand
AGATTACCAGGGCTGGGATCTTGTAAAAACCCCCGGGGTATATAAAGTTGGAATACCAACATTAAGCGGTACCGGTGCGGAAGTAAGCAGGACAACTGTGCTTACCGGCCCGACAAAAAAGCTGGGTATGAATTCAGATTTTACGCCTTTTGATCAGATTGTGCTGGACCCAGAGCTTACACTAAATGCACCAGCCAATCAACGTTTCTACACAGGCATGGATTGTTACATTCACTGCATCGAAAGCCTTACCGGCACATATTTGAATGAGTTTAGTAAAAGCTATGGCGAAAAGGCATTGCAGCTTTGCAGGGATGTCTTTGTAGATAAGAGCACCTGGGATGAACTAAGTGACGATAAATTGATGATGGCATCTTATGCAGGCGGTATGAGCATAGCTTACTCACAGGTAGGCGTAGCCCACGCAGTTAGTTATGGGCTTAGTTATTTGTTGGGTACTAAGCATGGGATAGGTAATTGCATTGTCTTTAATCACCTCGAAGAGTTTTATCCCGAAGGTGTTAAAGAATTTAAATGGATGGTTCAAAAAAATCAAATAGATATTCCAAAAAATGTTTGCGCTGATTTAACAGATGAACAGTTTGATAAAATGATTGATGTTTCGCTAGGCATGAAGCCACTTTGGGAAAATGCACTTGGTAAGGATTGGGAGAAACAAATGAACCGAGAAAGATTACGAAAGCTTTATGAAAGATTTTGATCTCTTAAACAAAAATCAGCGTTTTTTACACTCTACGCTCCCGGTTCCTTCATTGCTGAAAAAGTTTAAGCACTCGAAATATAACCAATATTTGAGGTGTTCTTTTTTGTCTTCAGTGTATCTAAACAGCAATCCATATAGCCGTTATCAATGTTCTACGACAAGCTATCAAAAAACAAAACACTATCTTTGCCGCCTACACCACTAAAAAAATACGGCAGGTTGTAAGCCGATGTGGTAAAATTATCTCCGCTGATTCAGAAAATGCAACGTCTTTGCCAGCCTTTATAAAAAATTAAACCATTCAATGGCCTTTAAAAAATTAGAATTAATCGAACCTATCCTTAAAGCATTAACCGATGAAGGATATACTACTCCAACACCCATTCAGCAAGAATCAATTCCACTTGTGCTTGAAAGAAGAGACCTGCTAGGATGTGCGCAAACCGGTACAGGAAAAACTGCAGCATTTGCCATTCCTATATTGCAAATATTGCATGAAGAGAAAGAACAGGAACGGGGCCGCAAACAAATAAAAGCACTGATACTTACCCCCACACGTGAGCTTGCCATACAAATCGATGAAAGCTTTGCTGCCTATGGTAAATACACCGGCCTCTCTCATGCGGTAATTTTTGGAGGCGTATCACAATTGCACCAAACGAACCAGTTAAGAAATGGTGTGGATATATTGGTGGCAACACCTGGCAGGCTATTAGATCTGATGAGCCAGGGATTTATTGGGCTGCAACATTTAAAAATATTTGTACTGGATGAAGCAGACCGAATGCTGGATATGGGATTCATACATGATGTTAAAAGAGTAATAATAAAATTGCCCGTTAAAAGGCAAACGCTTTTTTTCTCCGCAACAATGCCACCGGAGATCCAAACACTGGCGAAAGTTTTATTAACAAATCCGGCAAAAGTAGAAGTGACACCAGTATCTTCTACGGTGGATGCGATTGATCAAAGCTTGTTCTTTGTAGATAAGAATAATAAACCCGGCTTGCTTTTGTATCTGTTAAAAAATGAAAAAGTTGTGACGGCACTGGTGTTTACACGGACCAAACACGGAGCAGATAAAGTTGTTAAAATTTTACATAAAGAAAATATTACGGCAGCGGCTATCCATGGTAATAAATCGCAGAATGCCAGGCAACATGCTTTGAGCAGTTTTAAAAGTGGAAAGCTAAGAGTATTGGTGGCTACGGATATAGCGGCAAGAGGTATTGATATTGATGAGCTTACTCATGTAATAAATTTTGAATTGCCCAATGTGCCCGAAACCTATGTGCATCGGATAGGCCGCACGGGCAGGGCTGGCAACACCGGTATTGCTTTGTCATTTTGTGATGCAGAAGAAAGAACGGAATTAAAAGACATTCAAAAACTAATTGGAAAAAATATTCCTATAATCGATAGTCATCCTTACCCTTTAAGTGCAGGATCTTTTGTGCCACAGGTAGCAGGACCAAAACGACCGATGTTTAAAAAGCAAGGAGGAAATTCTCATTCATCTGACAGGGGAGGAAGAGGGTACGGAGCACAGCGTACAGGAAACAGGTAAAGTTTAAAACAGGAACTGTCCGTGGAAATTTTTTATAATTCACATAACCGAAGTATTTAACTTCGGTTTTTTAATGTCCCAAAATACAATAATCTGAGCTTTATTCACATTTAAATAAAAAGGCTTTATGCGCACCCGTGATTATTTAAGTTATTTATTAAACCCGCTGGAATTGCTGCGTACAAAAAAGATATTGCATGTAAACCCAACGGCAATTGCTACTCGACAAGAACCAGCATCGACGCATTTATTTGTTTATGATTACAACGCTCAAAACATAGAAATAAAAGAATTATCCGATGTTCCTTCCTGTTACGCATACATTGATTCACCCACCATCACATGGCTAAATATTGACGGATTGCGCAAAACAGACGTTGAAACAATCTGCGCTAAATTTGGAATACATAATCTTATTGTAGAAGATATATTGAGCATGGGCCAGCGGCCCAAAATGGATGAAATTGACGGCTTGCTTTTTTGCTTGCTTAATATGTTGTATTTTAATGAAAGGGATTCTACTGTAGAAATTGAACAGATCAGTATTGTAATGGGCAAAAATTTTGTGATCAGTTTCCAGGAAGATGCGACCCGGGATGTTTTTAATCCACTTCGTGAAAAGTTAAAAATAAATGGAAGTAAAATCAGGCAAAACGGCGCGGACTTTTTGTTTTACTCACTTATAGATATGATCGTTGACAATTACTATTTAGTGATGGAAAAATTAGGCGAAAAAATTGAGGCATTGGAAGAAGATATTGTCCGTAATTCAAATAAACGAAGCCTGGCCAAAATAAATATGTTGCGCAAAGAAATGATTATTCTAAAACGAAGTGTAGCGCCGGTTCGTGATTTAGTGAATGGTATATTGAGAAGCGAAAGTGAATTGATTGAAGAAAAAACTGAAAAATACTTTAAGGATGTTTATGACCATATTATTCAGGCAAATGATCTGGCCGAAAACTACCGTGATATGATGATGAACTTACACGACTTATACTTAAGTAATGTAAATTTAAAAATGAATGAAGTAATGAAGGTAATGGCGATCGTTACTTGCTTACTTGCACCCGCCACAGTAATAGGCGGCATATTCGGAATGAACTTTGAAACAATTCCTTTGCTGCACAATAAATGGGGTTTTTTTATCTCAGTTGGCTTAATGTTATTCATACCTCTTGCAATGCTTCGCATGTTTAAAAAACAAGGTTGGTTTTAATACAAAATTTCATTAACGGCTTCAATTGCTTTTTTTAAACGCTCTTCATAATTTCCATTGACGGTTACCCAGGGCACAGTTTGGTTTACTAAAAGGTTTTTATAAATATGATACAATTTTTGCCTGGTCTGCAGATCTGGATATTCCCTTAATTCATCTTTTATCCAGGGCAGATCAATATCACACAGTAAATACAGATCATATTTCCGTTCCACAATTTTATCCAAAATCCATTGATGGGCCTTACCAAAAACAAACTCACACCAAACTTTAAGCACATACATATTGGTGTCAATGATCAGCACTTTCGAACTAGCTTTCCCGCTTACCAATGATGTCTCCAGTTGTAGCATTGCCACATCTTCCAGCGCTAATTGCCCTTGTGCTATTTCCAGCAGATTGTCAAACGTGTAATGGGTGCCGTTAGTTATTAAAAACTCCCTTGCATATTCTTTAACCCAAAGCGTTTTGTAATGCTCGGCCAATTGAGTACACAAAGTTGTTTTACCAGTGCTTTCCGGTCCCAGGATGACAATTTTTTTAATCATGATTTATTGCCGGCCCTCCACGGAGGTTTTGATTGTATAACTTTTTTATAAATGGCGCAATCTTCGTGATGGGCACCTGGCAAATAACCAGTGCTTACTAAAAACTCATTTACAATTTCACCACCTGTGAAGCGAAAAGTTTTTTTAAAAAGTTTGGTCCATTCGGCTTTGTTAAGTGTATGATGCTGATCAAGCCATTTTTTGAAGGAACCAAATTCCTTTTGCAGGAAAACAATTGTCTTTGCGTTTTCAATCGCAGCATTTACTTTAAGCCGGTTGCGAATAATGCCGGCATCATTCAATAACCGAAGCGTATCTTTTTCCTTATATGCCGCAACTTTTTTAATATCAAAATCATGATATGCTTTTCTGAAATTATCCTGTTTGTTTAAGATAGTTGTCCAGCTTAAGCCGGCTTGGTTTATTTCCAATATTAGCCTGCAAAATAATTCATTGTCATCTTCAATTGGAAACCCATAATGGAGATCATGATAGATTTTATGAACAGTATAATCGCCTGGCTTCATCCTGTTGATTGCATCGCAGTAAGTGTTGGCAAAATCCATTTTTATTAAATTGTGATCACAAAAATTAAGGTGAACTGTATGCAGATGTTGATATTGGTTTGCAGTTATTTTTGTTAAACAACATTATAACTGTTTTTTCTTTTGATCCATTCAAGTAAACCAAAAACAGACATCACCAGCAGCACTAAATAAAAAACACTCGTAAACACATAATGTTTTACAAAGTACAAAGGTATAGATGCGATATTGGTAGCCATCCACCAGTACCAGCTTTCAACTTTTTTCTTTGTCATAAGCCACATGCCGGTGTATGCAGTAGCGCTGGCAAAAGCATCTGCCCATGGAATAGCTTCAGGCGTAAAATTATTTTTTAAAAAAGTTAAAGTAAAAAACAAGGCCACATAAAATACGGCAAAAAAGCCAAGATGCTGACGCCACTCCAGTCTGGTGGAAGATGTAATATGTAAAACGGGTTTCTTTTGCTGATCTTTTTTGCTCCACAATACCCAGCCATAAATGCTCATGACGGTGTAATAAAAGTTTACACTTGCTTCTCCAACCAACCCACCTTTAAAACTTAAATAAATATAAAAAATTGTGTTGACCAACCCGGTAGGGTAAACCCAGATATTTTCTTTTCTTGAGAACCAAACGCTGGCGAGACCCGCAAACACTGCTATATATTCAGGCCAACCGGTGTTTTGCATGCCAGCAAGAAATTGCTGAATTATTTCCTGTACTGTCAAACTGTAAATTTAAAGATTGATATTCCGGTATCTTCTGAATGGCCGAAGATATACGATTCCTCTTGAAGTTTTGAACCGTGTGGCTGTTTGTTGCCACTGGCCGTTTTTATCAAAACGCCAAACTAGAAAATGTAAATGAGCAAACAAGGCATAACCCGTTCGTCCGCTTAGCCCGATCAGTTGTCCTTCGGTTACAGTGTCGCCAACGTTTACCAAGGCCCCATTATGCTGAAGATGCCAGTAGCCTGCCCTTGAACTATCCTCATGTTGTATCACAATAAAATTCCCCTCCGATCTATATTTTTTATTCCACCCGCCTTTGTGCCCATCCTCTTTAACTCGAATCACTTTACCTTTTCTGGCAGAAAAAATACCTGTTCCCTTTTTCATTTTAAAATCGAGGGCGGCCCTGTTTTTATGAGAATACCTGCTAAAATATCCTTGCACAAGACAATGCGATGTGTTGTGGGCAAACGGTAAACTATAAGCATAACTGGTGTAATCTTTTATGATACCCTTTTGCAATAACTTTATTTGGTTACGCATAGGATTAGTGCTTACTGTACAACTTAAAAAAACAGAAACAACCAACATTGGAAGAAGACTAATAAATTTCAATGTAAAAAATTTTTTAAGCAACGAATTATCTCTTTTTTTAAAGGCGGTCATCCTGAAGGGTAGTAAGCAAATGAAACTTTGCGATAAATGGCTTCTTAGAAATAAGCGTTAAAAAAAAAGCACCCATACTTCGAAAATATGAATGCTAAATTATTTAACCTTAAAAGCAAAGTAAAAATAACGATGCTTATGCTTACTCTGCTTCAGCCACAACTTCCTTTACTTCCGGAATCATTCTTTTCATCATTCCCTCAATACCTGCTTTTAAAGTGATCATTGAAGACGGGCATCCGCTGCAGCTTCCCTGTAACATTAAATTTACGCGGCCGTCTTCATAACTTTTAAACTGGATAGCCCCGCCATCCATTTCTACTGCAGGCTTTACATAGTTTTCGAGTAGTTCTTTTATGCGTTTTACCACATCATCATCGTCTGCACTTACTTCATTACTGCTTTCCTGTTTCATTGACGCCACGGCCTCTTCATTCACTACTGCCTTTCCTTCCTCCAGGTATTCTTTTAAAAACAGTTTGATCGTTGGTATCACGTCCTGCCAGTCGTCAGTGCCGGTTGTTTTTGTAAGCGTTATAAAATTGCTTGCAATAAAAACGGATCTGATAAAAGGAAAAGTAAAAAGCTCCTGTGCTAATGGAGAAGGGGCTGCACTTATCTCATCGGGAAAATCTATACTTTTTCCGGGGTACAATAACTTGTTTGCCACGAATTTCATTGTTTCCGGATTGGGAGTCATTTCCGTATAAATACTTATCACGGGGTTGCCTGTCTTTATCATAACGTAGTATTTAAAAATTTCGATACAAAGGTAACAAGTATGGCACAACAAAGAAAGCCCGGCGTTTTCGGCCAGGCTTTCTCCCAAAATTATTTCTTATTTCGAAACATAATTAATGTTTAAGAAAAGTGCCGGTTAGTGCCTCACCGTCTTTTTGCAATACCAGCAAATAATAGGTGCCTGTAGCTAAATGTTTTACATCAATAGCATTGTTATTTAACACACCCGATACTACCAGCTTGCCGGTACTGTTTCGGATAGCGTATTGATTTCCGGACCTGTTTACAGAGCTTTGCAAAACGATCCTGTCTATTACCGGATTGGGACTGATCTGTAGGGAAAAACTTTGGCTTCCAGTATTAAGCGTTTTTACTGGTGAATACTGAACTTTCCCATCTAAGTCTGTCTGGGCAAGCCTATAATAATGCCTTCCCGCTGCAATTGCCTCGTGCTTGAATTGGTACGAATTGCTAATTTGTGAGGTACCAAACCCGGTAACCTTCCCTACCTCGGAAAAATGAATCCCATCAATACTGTGTTCAATCAGAAAAAAAGCATTATTTAGCTCCTGGGCTGTTGTCCAATTGAGCAGGGCTCCGTTTTTAATTTCTTTAGCCGTAAAAGAACTAAGTACAACCGGAACTATGGAAGAATAAGTGACGGATAACCTTGGGCGTTGAGCCACGGTTGGGTTTTCCCGCGAAGCAAAACGCTTAGCAGTGGAGGCAATTGATTCGTCCCCAATTATTATCCAACCAAAGTTGAGGAGGGGAGCAGTTACCCAGGACTGTACATCCGCAATGACGGCAGGGGAACTCCAGGTATAACTGGTGTTCGGAGCATCGATACTTGTAGTGGCTGACGCTATTGCCGAAAAATCTCCCCCCGGCAGGGCCCATAAGTTTAACAAATTAATACGGCTTAACCAGGTAGCATCATTTACTGCAGCAGCGATACCAGCGCCCTCATTACCGCCGGCATCAGAACTACCTTCTCCCCAGTCCGCCAATAATTTATGTATTTTAACACTTGAGGGTCCAGAAGTCGTTTTGTTACAATACAAGGTCAGCGTTGCGGAAGAAATGGTTGCCAGTGCAGGTATTCCTGAAAGATCAAATTTTAATAAGGCTCTTCTGGCACTATTTCCGCCTCCGGGACCAGTAGTTCCAGCAAATAAATTTTGACCACTGCCATTACTATTGCCGGTACCGTCCTGGTAAATTGTATTGTCTTTTACAGCAGTCAGTATAACGGTTGTTTGGGGTTTCGCAGATAAAGCAATGACGAAATATAAAAACGCGGATAAGTAAACTCTAAGCATTTGGTAGCATTTAAGGTGAAACAATTTCTATTTGATTTAATTAAAATCTTTCAGCAACCCTGCATTGTAAGTATGCCGGATGTTTGTGAAATAATTGTAATATAAACGGTAAAAATTAAATAGAGGTTGTGTGGCTTTATAAAACCTTAAGGGAAAAATAGGATAGTGAAAAATTTTACCTGAAGAATATTGGATAGCAGGCGATAGCTTAAAAAAGTAGTTCTTAATTAACACCAGGTTTGCAGGCTTGGGTTTATTTATAATTGTTTTTAAGGGAAAGGAAAACCAATGTACTAACAACACGGTGTAGTAGCACTGTTTACTAACGGTACAAAAGCTGTGCCTATAACACTTTATCTAAGTTATATAAAAGGCCTCAATTTAAGGCAGTAGTATAGAGCAGCCACTTAAAATTATTCCAGGATTCTCAATTTAGCATAATTAAGCATGATCTTTTTTTCCCCATTTAGTTCAAATTGAACAGTAGCAATTGGGTTATGAGCTGCCCCTTCCATTTTAATTACCTCACCGAATCCAAATTTTTGATGTTCAACTTTTTGCCCGGGTTGTAAATTACTGGTATCGCTTGGAGCAAAATCTGCGGTAGGTGTATGCTCCTTTGTTTGAGGCCTGACCGGCACTAAATAAGCAGGCCTTGTTTTTTCTTCTCTTTTGGCTGGCGGCGGGGATGAATGATAGCTATTTCCCCCGGCTCCATTTCTGTCGAAAGAGCTGCCTCCCCAATTATTACTATGGCCTCCCTGGTTGCGAATGCCGCCTCCGGCAAAGCTTTTATCAATATACTCCACTGGCATTTCATCGATAAAACGGCTAGGTTCATTTTGTTGCAACTGCCCAAAACGGTATCGTGCATTTGCATACGTGAGCCACAGTTTTCTTTTTGCCCTGGTGATCGCCACATAAAATAACCTGCGTTCTTCTTCCAGCTCTTCCCTTGTGTTAATACTCATCCCACTGGGAAAAAGTGTTTCTTCCAGTCCACCCACAAAAACACAACTAAACTCCAGCCCCTTGGCCGCATGTATGGTCATCAACTTTACACTGTCAGCCTCATCTTTATCATTATCGGTATCCGTTAACAAAGTTATTTGCTGAAGGTAACTGCCGAGGCTTTTATCTCCCACTTCTCCGTCTTCTTCGTTCAAAGGTGTTTCTATAAATTCTTTTATTGAATTTAATAATTCCTGTACGTTCTCATATCGTGCCAGCCCCTCCGTTGTTTTATCATTGAAAAGCTCTTTTACTATCAGTGTGCTTTTACCAACAATGATGGCCAAATCGTACGCATTTTTTTTGGTCAGTTCGCTTTGAAACATTTTGATCATCATCACAAAATTTTCGATTGCTTCAAGCGTACCGCCTTTGTATCCATATTCACGGGCATTAACCAATACCTCCCATAAGGTTATATTGTTCTCATTGGCTGCAAGCACAGCCCTGTCCATACTGGTTTTGCCTATACCACGGGTAGGGTAATTAATGATCCTCTTTAGTGCTTCTTCATCATTGGGGTTTACCACTAACCGCAGGTACGCTACATAATCTTTAATCTCTTTACGCTGATAAAAAGATAATCCGCCATAAATGCGGTAAGCAATATTCATCCTGCGCAGGCTTTCTTCATAGCTGCGGCTTTGGGCATTGGTCCGGTACAAAATCGCAAATTCGCTGTTGAAAAAATGATTGCGCAATTTTTCTTCCTGGATCATATCAGCAACAAATTTGCCTTCTTCATTATCTGTTGCGGTCCGAACCAATTTGATCTTATCCCCTTCGCCTTTATCCGTCCAAAGTTTTTTGGGTAATTGATTTTTATTGTTACCAATAATCTCATTGGCAACATTCAAAATACTTTTTGTACTGCGGTAATTTTGTTCAAGCTTTACGACCTTTACATCGTCATAATCCTTCGCAAACTGCAGGATATTTTCGATAGTAGCACCCCTGAAACTATAAATGCTTTGTGCATCATCACCCACCACACAAATATTTTCGTGCATGGCACCAAGTAGTTTGATGATCTCGTATTGAGAGGTATTGGTGTCCTGGTACTCATCAATCATGATGTATTTGAACTTGCGCTGGTATTTACTTAAAGCATCAGGATGATTTTTAAGCAGAATATACATTTTAAACAAAAGGTCATCAAAATCCATTGCGCCGTTTTTGAAACAACGCCTGTTATAGGCGTCATATATCTTACCTGTCATTGGGCGGTTTGCCCTGGCGTCTTCCTGTTGCAGAGCCCAGTCGTTGATATAGTCTGCCGGACCAATGAGGCTGTTTTTTGCTGAAGAGATCCTGTTATAAATGGTACCTGGTTTATAAATTTTATCATCCAGTTCCATTTCTTTTATCACTGTTTTCAAAACACTTTTGGCATCATCTGTATCGTAAATGGTAAAGTTGTTTGGATAGCCAATTTTGTTGGCTTCGGCCCGCAGTATTCTTGCAAACACGCTGTGAAATGTACCGATGTATAAATTGCGGGCTTCAGAGTTGCCCAGCGTCCTTTCAATTCTTTCCTTCATTTCTTTGGCAGCCTTATTGGTAAAAGTGAGTGCCAGGATATGAAATGCATCTATATGATGCAAGCCCATCAGGTGCGCAATACGGGTAGTAAGCACCTTCGTTTTTCCACTGCCTGCACCCGCAATGATCATAAGCGGCCCGTCCTTATGCATTACTGCCTCACGCTGTGGTTCATTCAATTCATCCAAATAATTTGCCATTGAGCGAAGGTACGAATTGAGCGAGTGAGGTAAGAAGGTATGGGGAAAAATTTGTAACCGCCAACAACAAGCGAATGGAGATTTGTGGTGTGCATGTGCCCATAAAACCTCTAAGGTTTATCAATATAGCAATATTTGATTTAACCTCCACGTATGAGTAGTTATAGTGCCGGCAAGTGGATGTCCGTTTTTACATCAGGTAGATTTTTGTAATTATAAACCAAGGGACAGTAAGATGTTGAGATTTTTCCTTTGTGAAATTTATACTGGTATACAGATGCATTTAGACAAATAAAATGGTGGAGCAATGTTATTTAATTGTGTGCGGAAGCGTATCCTTGAATATTTTCTTTTATCACCGGTAGAGATAAGTACCAGGAAAGGCCTAGCAGATAACAGTTGTTATCAATTGCCTCTGAACTGATTGAAAAAAATTTTTGATTGCTGTTGTTGGGGGGAATGCTACAGGTAGCAACAGGATTTTGCAGATCGTTTTCGTAAATGATTAATTCAGGAGAGGGGCTATTTTGTAAATGATACTTATATTTTTTGCTGTCTATAACGACGGAGCCTTCTTTGGGTTGAAATTTATCGTGCAGCAGGGTACCGATTTCTGTACCATATTCATTTCTAAAAACTGTTTTGCCACTTAGCGAACCGGCACTTTCCAAATAAAATAAACGATGATGGGTGCCGGATGATATCCTGGCCGATTGATGGAGGGGGTTATACTTTATAACGAGTTTGCAAACATTATTGTCGATTAACCGGAATTCCTGTAAGGAAGAACGTGTGTTACTAACTACTTCCCAGTTCATAAGTTAATCATTTAGGAAGCAAAGGTTAGGTTTTTATGAATAAAAGCATCTGTTATTATCAGGTGGTAACAATTATTTAATATTGGGAAATGTATTGAAATGGTCGTTATAAGCATACCATCTCAATGGGATTTACATTCAACTTTGTTTAAGTATCATTAAAAAATAATCAACACAACCCTGCTTTTGGGCAAAAAACTAACACTTTGTGGTATTGTTTGGGTAAATAAAGTGTTGTCTCTTTGTCTTGTAGAAAAAGAGAAAGTCGAAAGCTTAAAACCCAAGATTAAATATTTCGCCCGTTTTCATCCGTCATTACCTAAAAGAAGGGTTATAAAAAAGTACTTTCTCTCATACTTGAACTGCCCTGTTCTTTTTTGAACAGGGCTTTTTAATGCACGGTGGCTAACTAAATATTTTACTAATAAAATACTAAAATTATTAGTGTTAATAAAAGAAAGCTACTATCTTTGATACGCAGTTTACTTTTACAACGCATAACCAGATACATCACATAAAAAATACAACAATGAGTAATGCAGAAAAATTGAAGGCGCTCAAATTGACAATGGACAAAATCGATAAAGATTTTGGTAAAGGCTCAGTAATGATAATGGGTGACAAGCCTCACGTAGAACAGGAAGTTATTTCGACAGGGTCGCTTGGATTAGATGTGGCACTTGGAATTGGAGGCTTACCGAAAGGAAGGGTTATTGAAATTTACGGGCCGGAAAGCAGTGGTAAAACAACGATAGCAACGCATGTGATTGCGGAGTCTCAAAAGAAAGGCGGCATGTGCGCATTTATAGATGCTGAACATGCTTTTGATAGTGCATATGCACAAAAGTTGGGTGTGGATATAGATAACCTTTTGATATCTCAGCCGGATTACGGTGAGCAGGCACTTGAGATTGCGGATCGATTGATCTTATCGGGAGCTGTAGACGTTGTGGTGATAGATTCAGTGGCGGCGCTGGTTCCTAAAAGTGAATTGGAAGGTGAAATGGGCGATAGTAAAATGGGCTTGCATGCCAGGTTAATGAGCCAGGCACTTCGTAAGCTTACTGCTACCATTTCTAAAACAAATTGCTGCTGTATTTTCATTAACCAGTTAAGAGAAAAAATTGGTGTAATGTTTGGCAACCCCGAAACCACTACCGGCGGTAATGCATTAAAGTTTTACGCCTCCGTACGGTTGGATATTCGCCGCATGGCGCAAATAAAAGATGGGGATGAAGCAATAGGAAACCGTGTAAAAGTAAAAGTGGTAAAAAACAAAGTAGCACCTCCATTTCGCCATGCTGAATTTGATATCATCTTTGGCGAAGGGATTTCTAAAACAGGGGAAATTATTGATATGGGCGTAGAACTGGGTATTGTGCAAAAAAGCGGAAGCTGGTTTAGTTATGATACAAACAAATTAGGACAGGGTAGAGATTCGGTCAAGCAGTTATTAAATGATAACCCTGAAATGTCAAAAGAGATAGAAGCAAAAATACGAGCAAAAATCGCCGAGAACCTGGCGGGTTAAATTATTATGGGTTAGTCAATATAGGCCATTCCGAAAGGAATGGTTTTTTTTGCCTTTATAAATCCGGATCGACAAGGGTAGTATAATCACCCGTGGATTCTTTATCGTTGCTTCCTACAATTCCAGCGGTACCTGCAAAATGAAATTTAAAAATAAGGTTGCCGGGTATTTGCTGAATAAGAGCGATAATTCGTTTTGATGAAAGTCCATTTGAACAAAAAATGATTTCTTTAACCTTATGCGTGTCGATCAATTGATTTAATTCATGCAAACTTCCCAAAGCATCTGTGTCCATAGTACTTTCCTTCGGACTAATCCTGCCAATAATTTTCGCTAAATTATCTCCTTGAATCATTGAACTTATTTTATCAAATTCTTCTTTATCTGCTATTATAAAGCATGGGTTTTCACCTCGTATTTGTTTATCAACTTTGGACGACCGGGTTAGCCAATGGGTGGCACCTGACAGCAAGCTCTTTGTCCATATTACAACCTGTATCAGTGAACTGTAAAATCCTGCAATAACACCGCTATAGTGCTTTTTTACAAAAAGACTCATTGCTCCATAAAACAAGCGTATATAATTCAAACTGCCTTTTTTCGTGCTTTCCCCTTTAAAATGGATAATGGTACATTCTGAAAAGTAAACGTTTTTAAAACCAGCATTTTCAATGCGGTAACTTAAATCCACATCCTCGCCATACATAAAAAACCGTTCATCAAAGCCCCCCGTTTTATCCAGGACGTTTTTTCGGATCATCATAAAAGCTCCGGGTAAGACAGACACCTGGTGATTTTTGTTTGCATCAAGATGACCCAAATAATACCGGGCAAACGTTTTTGATGTAGGAAATAAAGCAGTGAGTCCCGTCAGTTTACAAAAAGAGACGAATGGTGAAGGAAACCCCCTTTTACTTTCTTTTAAAAAGGTGCCGCTACCATCAATCATCCTAACACCTATCCCGCCAACATCTACTTTTTCAGACATTGCCAGGCATTTCTCCAAACAATCCTCAGGAAGTATTGTATCTGGATTTAGGAATAATATACAGTCACCTTTAGCCTGTTTTAAAGCAAGGTTATTCGCTTTGCTAAAACCTACATTTTCTGTGTTCCAGATAAAAACGGCTTCATTAAACGTTCCTGAAAAAAAATCCTTACTGCCATCGGAAGAATTATTGTCTAACACAAGGATTTCTGCCTCAATATTTTTACATGCAATTATTACTGAGCTAAGGCATTGCTCCAGGAAATATTTTACATTAAAATTTACTATTATAATTGAAAGCTGCAACAGAACTAATTTGGTGAACGAAATACGATTTTTTAATGCATTATTCAAAATAGTTTATTTCAGCTACAGTTATTTTGGCGTTAGCACGTTTTTATATAAAAATCCTGTTACAGGAACGCTATCTGGGAATGTTGGCAACAATAAACGCCTGCCTACCTTGGAGATAATTGTCACAACACAGAAAAACTTTGCAGGCATAATTAATTTAAAGAATAATTAATCTCAAAGCCAGCGAGGAAAAGGGTTAGCGCAGTTTCCCTTCCTATCTTTGCCGGATGCTAAAAAATACTTTACTAAAAGCCATCGATGCTGGTGCCGGGGAACTACAACGGTTTTTTAACGGGCCGTTTAAAATTACTAATAAGGAAGGCATTAATAACCCGGTAACGGAAGCAGACCATGCTTCAGAGAGGGCGATTTTCAACATTATCCAGCAAGACTTTCCTGCTCATTTTATTTTGAGTGAAGAAGCCGGCGAAATTATAATGGATAGCGAATATAAATGGATCATTGATCCCATTGATGGTACTATTAATTTTGCCAATAATATACCTATTTGTTGTGTAAGCATTGGTTTGGAACACAATGGAGAAATCATCATGGGAGCTGTTTATAATCCATTGATGAATGAATTCTTTTTTGCGGAAAAAGGCTCGGGTGCCACATTGAATGACCAGCAAATTAAAGTAGGTAATAAAGCCGAAGTAATCAATAGCTGCCTTGCTACCGGCTTTCCATATACTTATCTCGATAGTCCGAACGGCCCGCTGCAAGTATTTGAGCGCCTGATCAGGAAAGGCGTTCCGGTAAGGCGGCTCGGAAGCGCTGCACTAGATCTATGTTGGGTGGCAGCAGGGCGATTCGATGGATTTTATGAGCACAAGCTTCAGGCCTGGGACAGTGCTGCCGGATTTTTAATAGTGGAAGAAGCTGGTGGTAAAGTAACAGATTTTGACGGCAACGATTATTCTGTGTACCAACCCCATTTGCTGGCAACCAATGGCAAGATTCATACGGAGATGCTGGCAGTAATAAACAACCAAAAAGTGTTATAAACTTTTGGACAAAACATTTCAAATAAAAATTTTTTGCGGCGTAAAACGCTCATGAAGGTTGACACGGATAACGACCGCGGAGCACCTGTTTTAAGCCAATAAAAAAACACAAAAAAAAACTAATGACAAACGAGCGTACAGAAATATCTTCCCTTGGAGAATTTGGCCTGATTGATCACCTGACACAAAATAATGAAACCAAACATGCATCTACCATTTTAAGCGTAGGTGATGATGCTGCTGTGATCGATCACTTTGGCAAACAAACAGTGATAACAACAGACATGCTGGTAGAAGGCATTCACTTCGACCTGATGTACACACCACTTAAGCATTTAGGCTATAAAAGTGTGATAGTAAACCTTAGTGATATTTATGCAATGAATGCTACACCAACTCATCTCACCATTAGTATAGCCTTTAGCAATCGCTTTAGCCTGGAGGCAATGGATGAGTTTTACGAGGGGGTATATGCCGCTTGCGAAAAATACGGAGTTGACCTGGTGGGTGGTGATACGACTTCTTCACAAAAAGGATTTGTAATATCAATTACGGCAATTGGTGAAGTGGTACCGGATAAATATGTAAAACGCAGTACGGCTCAAAAAGGAGATCTGCTTTGTGTAAGCGGTTTTGTAGGCGCTGCATTTTTAGGGCTCACTATTTTGGAAAGAGAAAAAAGAATTTTTACCGAAACAGGCTCACAGCCGGATTTGGAGGACCAGGCTTATATTGTAGGAAAGCTTTTAAAACCTGAGGCAAGAAAAGATATAATCGAATTTTTTGCAGAAAGCGCAATAATGCCTACTTCCATGATTGATGTAAGTGATGGGCTAAGCAGCGAAGCGCTTCATATATGTAAGCAAAGCAACCTTGGTTGTGTCATTTACGAAGATAAAATACCGATACACGAAGAGGCAAGGCAATTTGCGTATAAATTGGAACTAGATCCTACGGCCTGTGCGTTAAGTGGCGGCGAAGACTATGAATTGTTGTTTACCCTTCCACAAACTGATTATGATAAGATTACCTTGAATGAGCAGATAAGTGTAATTGGATACATGACAGATGCAGAGGATGGTACGCATATTTTAACCAGGGGTGGCAACAAACACAAATTAGTGGCACAGGGATGGAACCATATGGAAAGTTGAATAGTTAAGGAGTGAAAAAAAATCAAAGTATACAAATCGAAAACGTATCTCGCGGAGACAACAATGCAAAAGGAGAATATTTTTTTATTTATCATTTTACTTTTTTTATTGAGCGGATGCGCCGTAAGTAAAAATTATAACCCCGCCAGGAAGTTTTCTAAGGCAGCATTACAGGAGGATTATTTTGTTCTCAGAAACATCTTTGAAGAAAAGCATCCTGCTCTTTATTGGTACACACCCAAAGACAGTATGAACTATTATTTCGATAGCCTTTATAACAATATTGCTGATTCCATGACGGAATCACAATTTGGCTGGAGAATACTAGCCCCGTTAACAAACAAAATTCACTGTGGACATACCAGTTTTATGATGAGCAAAAACTGGAGCAAGTATAGTAAAGGAAGGGGTGCACCATCCTTTCCACTCCATGTAAAGTTGTGGGGCGACACAATGGTGGTAACGGGTAATCTTAACCGAAGAGATTCTATTATAAAAAGAGGAACCTTGCTTACGTCGGTTAATGGCATAAAAAATAATCAACTGGTAAAAAAAATGCTTGAATTCCTTCCTTTGGATGGATATGCTGACAATGTAAATTACATCCGCCTGAGCGGCAATTTTCCTTATTACCATCGCAATATATTTGGTGTTTACAAAAATTATCGGGTAGGCTATATTGACAGTACGGGCAAAGAACGAACTGCCCTGCTTCCTACCTATTATCCCTCGGTTGATACTGCCGCCAGGCAACGAAAAAAAGCCAGCGAACCCAAAATTTCGCGGAAAAAAATAAAAAAGCAACAAAGGGAAAACAACCGCGCATTGGAGATAGACACCGATAAGCAAACTGCCACGTTTTTCCTTAGTACATTCTCTAATGATGAGGGCAACCATTTACGGTCTTTTATAAACAGATCATTCAAAGATATCAATGACCTCAAAATAAAAAATTTAATAATAGATCTTAGGAGTAATGGTGGCGGAGATGTAAAGATGTACGTAAAGCTTACTCAATTTATACGAAACACAAAATTCAAAGTAGCGGATAGTACCTATGCTGTTGCAAAAAGCCTGAAGCCGTACACATCATATATCAGGCAAGGGGTTCTTAAAAATATTGCCTTGCTTTTTCTTACAAAAAAACGCAAGGACGGCAATTACCATTTTGGCTATTGGGAGCGGCATGCATACCGTCCAAAAACTACCCATCATTTCGATGGCAAGGTATATGTGCTTATCAATGGGCCTACTTTTTCAGCTTCTACCCTCTTTTGCAATGCGGTAAAAGGGCAACCTAATGTAACCATTGTAGGAGAAGAAACAGGCGGCGGCTGGCATGGCAATAGCGGACTAATGATACCAGACATTACCTTGCCTAAAACAAAATTAAGGATCCGCCTTCCGTTGTTTAAACTAGTACAATACAACCATGTGCCCAAAGACGGCAGAGGCATTCCCCCGGATATTTTTATTCCACCAACAGTGGAAGGCGTGCGGCAAAATGTAGACAGAAAGATGGAAATTGTGAAAGGACTCATCAGGCAGGCTGCAGAAAAGGGAAATGATATTGATTAGTGCAGACTAAAATCGTCACCATCTTTCCAAAAAGGAAATTTCGCTCTCACCTCTTCCAACTGCTCTTTTTGTAAAGTGATGGTAAAAACGTCTTCTTCATCTGCTATGTGGTACAGCACTTCACCCAACGGATCTATTATTAAACTATTACCGCTGTGATTGATGTTATTACCATCTCTGCCCACACGGTTTACACCAACCACATAACATTGGTTTTCGATGGCCCTTGCACATAGCAAGGTTTTCCAGGCATGATTTCTTCTCTCAGGCCAGTTGGCCACATAGATCAGTATATCATATTCGGGCCTCGTCTCCGTAAGTGATTCCTCATTTTCGGTCATTGTGGAATTTTGCACCGGGTTCTCCTTTGGAATTATCCTGTTTCTTGCCCATACCGGGAAGCGTAAGTCATAACAAACCTGCAGGTTTATTTTCCATCCTTTTACAGAAGCTATCAGCCGCTTATTGCCTGCACTATAATGTTTATCCTCTTCAGCAAAACCAAACAAATGCCGTTTATCATAGTACCCCATCTGTCCATTCGGCAACATCCAGATCAGGCGGTTGTAGTAGCGCCCCTCTTCTTTTATGGCGAGGCTGCCGGTCAGTATGATTTTATTCTTTGCTGCTATTTCTTTCATCCATTGCACCGTTTCACCCTCCATCGTTTCGGCCAACACCTCCGGCCGCATCGTAAACCCGGTACTGAACATTTCAGGCAATACCACTATTTCGCTCTTTTCGCCAATGTCGTTGATTTTTTGCTCCAGCCGCTGAAGGTTAGCCGCTTTATTTTCCCAGTCAAGATTGGTTTGTATCGTAGCAATTGTAAGGGGCGGCATTCATTTTTTATTTAATACAAAGGTACGTCGGCCGAAGTTATCAATTGAACCGGGTACATTTAAATAATGGCTGGTTTTTTATTGTTGTACCAGCAGTATAATTCCATAGCAGCATCGTTGCCACGCTCGGTTCCAAGGCATACCAATGGGCATCTTTTCCCACGTTGTTTACCTGCATTGCAGGGGAGCAATTCGTATGATTCACTAAAGGGTTTATTCCCCTTTTCATTGCCCACCGAAACAAAGAACATGTTTTATTAGTCTGCATTTTTGGGCTTAATTTTATGCCATCATGCCAATAGCTCACAAACTTTCTCAACTCATCAGCGAAATAGACGCAACCATCAATAACAGGTTTGCCGGCAGAACCTTTTGGATAAAAGCAGAAATAATGGACGTAAAAAAATATGCGGATAAGCGTTGGTGTTTTCTTAAGTTTATTGAGAAGGAAGGCAATTTGATAACTACAGAAATGAAGGGCGTGTTTTGGTCAACAACATACCATCATGTAGAAAATTTTGAAAAAGAAACAACGCAGTTATTCGCCAGTGGCCTGGAAATTACCTGCAATGTAAGAGTGAGGTTTCATAAACGCTTCGGATTAGACCTCGAAGTATTAGCTATCGACTACGCTTACGCAGTTGGCAAAATGGAGATTGAAAGAAAGGAAACACTTGAAAGATTATTAAAAGAAAATACAAGTATCCAAGTATTAAGCGATGGTAATTTCTCTACCATCAATAACAGGCTTACACTCCCCACTGTATTTAAAAAACTTGCATTGATCACTGCACCCAACTCTGACGGGCAGCGTGATTTTAAAAATGTAATGGAGAAAAATAAATACGGCTATACTTTTTTGGTAAAAGAATTTTTAACACAAGTGCAGGGCGATGCGGCAGCCATGCTAGTAATGCAACAGCTGGAAAACATTAAACTTTCAGGGGAGATATTTGATGCCGTAATAATAGTAAGAGGCGGCGGATCAGACACTGACTTCAAGACTTTCAATACGTTTGAACTATCAAATTATGTGGCGTCCTTTCCTTTACCAATATTAGCAGGCATTGGCCACGACCGCAATACAAGTATTGTGGATTTGATGACGCGGCAACATAAAACCCCAACAGAAGTGGGCACCTTTATTATAGATCATAACATGAGTTTTGAAAGGGATCTGTTGCAACTGAAGGAACGCTTCTTTTCACGAATCAAAAGCCTGGTGGACATGGCTCAAAGCAAGTTGGCTTATAATATCCGCATAGTGAAAAGCAGTAACCCCCAAACGATCCTGAATAAAGGATTTGCCATGGTAATGCACAACGAAAAAATTTTGACCGACCCTTCGCTGGTGCAGGTAAACGACCAGGTAGAGGTGATTTTAAAAAACGAAATTTTACATAATACCATCAACAGAAAAGAAACCAATGGAAACACAATTGACTTTTGATACGGCCTTCTCCAACCTCGAAAAACTGGTGGAGCAAATAGAAAATGAAAATATCCAACTGGATACACTGGCAGAAAAAGTGAAGCAAGCCAATGCATTAATTAAATACTGCGAAACAACGCTGAGAACAATTTCGGAGGATATTGAAAACGCAAAACAATAGTTTCCCACCCAAAAGAGACTGCTTTTATTTTAGCAGCTCATTTAGCACATCATTAATAAGGTCTCCCTCATAGCCTTTTAATCTTAAATGACTTTGCAATTTTTTCTTTTTCGAAAAGATGTTCTTTTCTGTTTTCAGGCTCTGGAGTTTTGTGGATGCCAGCTTGCTCAGTGTTTTCCTGTATTGTGTGCTATCAATTTCCGCCAGCGCTTTTTTGATGCAATAATCACTTACCTGCTTTCCTTTAAGCTCATATTTTATTTTAATCTTTCCCCATTGTTTTATTCTAAAATGGCCACCAGCATACAGAATGGCAAAACGCTCCTCATTCAAATAATTATCTTCAATAAGCGTACAGATAATTTGCTCAACTTCATTTTTATTTAGGCCAAACCCATATAACTTATCTCTTACCTCGCTGTGGCAACGTTCCTGGTAAGCGCAATACTGTTTTGCTTTTGGCAAAGCCTGTTGCGGCGTAAACTTATTCGTTGTTGCATTCATTGTATAAAAAGTTCGAAAATAGCCAATTTGCAATCTGTTTGTCGATGTCTTTTTTGAAAAGATTGCTCTCTTTTAAAATTTCTTTATTTAAAAAAATCAAATCTGTACCCATATTGTTCCAGTCACGGCCTTTAAATGATTTGCAGCGCCCTCTTTGTTAGTTACTATTTTTACCCCAAATGACACATGGGCCATTAAACCTAAATTATTGATTTATCTTGTCGTCATTAGTATCTATATTTTATCTTTGATTTTTAATAAAACTATATTATGAAGTTTATCGTGTCGTCTTCTGCTTTGCTAAAACAATTGCTACAGATCAATGGTGTTATCAATGCCAATACAGTGCTACCTATTTTGGAAGACTTTTTATTTGAAATCGAGAAAAACAAACTGACCGTAGTAGCAACAGACCTTGAAACCGTCATGAAAGTACACCTGGATGTAGAGGCTAAAGACAGCGGTAAAGTGTGCATACCGGCTAAAATATTAATGGATTCTTTAAAAAACATCGCTGAACAACCACTTACGTTTACCATTGATAAAAACTTTGGAATTGAAATAACCAGTGACAATGGCAAATACAAAGTAATGGGTGAAAACCCGGATAACTTTCCCAAAGAACCGGCGGCTGATGATGCCAATGCGTTTACAATGAGCTCAACCGCACTGGTTACTGCGATCAATAAAAGTTTGTTTGCAGTAAGCAATGATGATCTTCGACCCGCTATGACAGGCGTATTTTTTGAGCTGGATAAAAAAGGTCTTACCTGTGTAGCTACTGATGCTCACCGGCTTGTAAAATACAAAAGGACCGATGTAAGCTGCCCCAAAACAGATACGTTTATTGTACCCAAAAAACCATTGAACTTATTAAAAAGCGCTTTGCCAGATAATAATGATGAACTGACATTGTCTTATAACAGTAATCATTTGTTTGTAAAACACGGCGGTACAGAATTGGTGTGCCGGCTTATTGATGCTCGCTTCCCCGATTACAAAGTAGTAATACCAGTAGACAATCCATATAAGCTGACAGTTAATAAAAGCGATTTTCAAAGTGCGCTGCGCCGGGTAAGTGTATTCAGTAATAAAAGTACCAACCAGGTAGCACTCACCATTAGCGGGAGCGAACTGCAACTTGCAGCACAAGACGTGGACTTTAGTTTTGAAGGCAATGAAAGAATGAGCTGCCAGTATGATGGGGAAGACATGCAGATTGCTTTTAATGCAAAGTTTTTAATTGAAATGCTGAATGCCGCCGAGACAAATGAAATTATTATTGAATTGAGCACCTCTACTAAAGCAGGGATCATTAAACCCACAGAAAAGGAAGAACACGAAGATCTGCTAATGCTGGTGATGCCACTGATGTTGAATAATTAATTATTAGGATAAGGGAACTTCTATAGCCTTCTGAAGGCGAATTGGGATTTAAAAAATTCAGAAACATTGCAACAGGATATGACTAAAAAGCATATCCTGTTTTAGTTTAACCCTGCGGGTAAAATGAAAATTAGTAGCAATTAAATACCCTTTAAAGCCGAAACGCATTTTAAAGCCAGCCGCTCCCAAATCATCATTTAGTATTCTTTTTTTGATGAACTTGCATAAAAAATTATTATGGCATTCATCGTACTTGGTATAATTATTTTAATCGCCAGCGCCTTTATAACAAGAGTTAATACTGCCGCGTCAAAGTTTGCGGGAGCAGGGCGTATCGTGGGGCTTTTATTTATTGTGATGGGAATTACCACTTCCTGTATAAAGCAAATAGATGCAGGAGAAATAGGCGTAAAGATATTATTTGGCAGTATTCAAAATGATGTGCTGGGAAGCGGGCTCCATTTTATTAATCCTTTGCTGGATGTAAAAACGCTGGATGTGAAAACACAAAATTATACGATGAGCGGGGTTCATGATGAAGGCGACAAATCGGGGGACGATGCTATCAGGGTATTGACCAGCGATGGTTTGGAAGTAACTATCGACCTTACAGTTTTATACCGGGTTATTTCTGCTGATGCCCCAAGGCTGTTAAGAGAAACAGGTGAAGATTTCCGGGACAAAATTGTTCGTCCGATTACCCGTACCAAGATTCGTGACAATTCGGTTTATTACCAGGCTGTAGATCTATTTGGATCTAAAAGGGATGAGTTTCAGCAACGCATTTACAAAACCATTGAAGATGATTTTAAAAAACGGGGACTTATGCTGGAGCAATTGTTGGTAAGAAATATTACGCTGCCCAACTCCGTTAAAGCTTCCATAGAATCGAAAATAAATGCGGAACAGGATGCGAAGAAAATGGAATTTGTGTTGCTGAAAGAAAAGCAGGAAGCCGAACGAAAAAGAGTGGAAGCCCAGGGTATTGCCGATTATCAAAAGATTATTAACACCGGCCTTACCGACCAGCAACTACAGTATGAGCAAATAAAAGCAATGAAAGAACTTGCCTTAAGCGCCAATGCGAAAGTGATCGTAATGGGTAAAGGAAACACACCCATCATAATTGACGGCAAGCAATAACGGGCAATGGTGAATGGTCAATGGTGAATGCGCAATGGTGAATTAGTGTTTTAATGGCTGTCGGCATCACCGGCAGTTGATAAACGATTAGCTAAAGCTTTAAGTAAACAACTTTCATTGCACATTCACCATTCAATGTCGTTTACCTAAGGGTTTTATTTGTTATAGTGCCACCCCTTCGGGCAATGTCATTAAATTAACGTAATCTTCGTTCCGTAGGAACGTTATATCGGTAAAACAATGAAGATCGTTCAGCCGTTCCATCGGAACGGTATGTGCGAACTTCATTGCGCATTCATCATTCGCCATTCACCATTCGCCATTCACCATTCACCTTCACACCTTATGAGCCTGATAACAGTTAAAACATTTGATAATTATTTTTATGCAAATATTATCCTGACAAAATTGCACGCTGCTGGTATTGAATGTTATTTGAAAGATGAGTATACAGTTACAATTGACCCTATCTTAACAAATGCAATTGGTGGAATAAAACTGGTTGTAAAAAAAGCTGACGAAACGTTGGTAAAAGAGTATTTGGCCGCTTATGATATTGAATATTTAAAAGCCGCCACCTGTCCGCAATGTGGAGGGCATCATTTTGTGCACCTTGCAAAGCTAGGTGCTACCAACTATCTAACTGCGATTCTTACCTGGATATTTGCAAGTTATGCGGTTGCACCTGACTATGTGTATCATTGTGAAATATGTGGATATGAAAGCGAGCGCTTACCCGAAACGTTGGAGCCCAACTCCTTTGATGAAAATTAAAACCTCATTCACCTCAACATAAGAATATAAAAGAAAAAGAGACCTTTTGAAGCGAAACAAAAACTACTGTTGCTGCTGCACCATCTGCATGTGCCTTCTGTAAGAATTATCGTCTCCGCTACCCTCAGTAAACGTCTCTTTCACAGTTTGAGGCGTTAATACTGCCAGTGCATCTTTTATAGTGGCAGTACCCGTAAGTGATACAGAAACCCCCACTTCCAATGTTTGTTTTGCGGTCCCTTTATAGGTTCCCTTTACGGGTGAACAATCACTGAAATTTCTGCCGATGGCCAGGCGCACATGACCATCATTCACCACACAGTTGTTGGTAGGGTCAAGCCCAAGCCAGCCATAAAAAGGAATATAAGCCTCTACCCAGGCGTGCGTTGCGCCTTCGCCACGAAGATTATTGTCATTTGCACATACATATCCGCTCACATAACGGGCAGGGATATTGACCAGCCTCAACATTACCAATAACATGTGGGCAAAATCCTGGCATACACCGGCCCTTAGTTTCCAAACTTCATCCAGCGTAGTTTCAACGCTTGTAATTCCCTTAATGTATTGGAAATTGTCATAAACATATTTATTCAATTGTTGAACTGCTACAAACACAGACACCGATTTATAAAATCCACTGTCGGCAATTTGCTTTACTTCAGGTAAAGCGGTAAAAACTTCCTGCTTTAGAAAATCTATAAAGGGGACTACAAATTTTATTTCAGTTAAATGAGCCCATTGCTTTTCAATATCTATTTCATCCGTAGGAAATTTGATTGGCTTAGTGATCACTACCATGTTGGAATCAATGCGTAATTCTTTGTGTGGCGCAATGTTCATAAAAGAACCAGCTTCATTGCCATAATAATCCCTGAATAACTCAACAAATGGTTCACCGGTTATGCTTATCCGTTGGCTTTGCACCTCCTGGTTCTCATCTTTTATTGGATACAACATTATTTGGTTGGCGCTATCACGCACAGGCTCTGGATAAGTATATTTTGTAACATGATGGATAAAAAATCGCGGCATATTTGATGGTCTTTTTTCTGGGGTTAATTACATTTATTTACAAAAAGTGATTATGAATAAACAGCAAGGTTATTTACAAAGCGCTTCTTCGTCCATGGTATCATGCATGAGCAAAATAGTTATGATTCAGATGATTGCCAATTTCAAAAAGTCCCTTTTTGGTTTCATTTAAAAAAAAGTGTAAGCCTTCGCTGATGATTGAATCCGGGGTAGAAAATTTCACTTTGCTTTTTATTTTACCTATCATAAAATCAACCTGGTTGAAATCAGATTTATTGTGCTCACTTTTTAAGCGCTCAAAATACCGGTGCAACAGGTTAATGGAATAAATTACAGAGCGGGGAAACTGATCATTTAAAACGATTTGCTCCACAACATTTTTTGCTTCAAATCCACCGCGGTATGTTTTTAAGTATAGTTCATAACCCGATATTGACATCAGTAAATATTTCCAATAGGTAGTATCGGCAATTTTATCCATCTCATAATTCATGTCACTGAATTTTACATCCAGGATATCAGTAGACTGAATGGCCCTTTCTAAAAACTTACCAATATTTATAAAAGAGTTCCCTTCGCCCCTGGCCATCGTAACATCGGTTGTGCCAAAGTACAGTAAGCCCTGCTTGATCAGGTTATCCAGGATGGTAATGGGGTCTTCCTGTTGCAGCGATTCAGCAATCCTGTCTTGCCGCATGATATGGTAAAAATCGTTGAGGCATTGCCACATTTCTTTGGTGATATGGTCTTGTACGCTTCTTGCATTTTCCCGGGCCAGTGTTACAATATTCAGAACTGAATTTGGGTTGTCTTTCCCTGTTAGCATAAATTGCAATACGCCTCTTGTATCATGCGCCAACGCATTCGCATCATCATCTTTTAAAAAAGTAAAAATTTTCAATACAGGCTTCCACGAAAACTCCTGTATATCATCCTGCGATGAAGCGTAGTTGATTTTCAACATTCTTAAAATGCCGTCAGTACGTTCCATGTATCGGCTCATCCAGTATAAACTATCGGCAACTCTACTTAGCATAAAAAAAAATCTCCAGCCACCTGCCCCCCAAAAGGGGTTCTAAGAAGGCTCTTTTTAAATTGTGGTGTATAATATTTTTTAATCGGTAGTCTGTTCTGTTATAATCACTCAAGGCTATTTGAATCTTCCTGCGATAACACGTTGGAAGAAAGCGCTACTGCGCCAGCACCCAGGTATCTTTGCTGCCCCCACCCTGCGATGAGTTTACAATAAGCGATCCTTCTCTCAAAGCTACCCTTGTTAACCCACCGGGTACTATCTCTATACCTGCCGGGCCACATAAAGCATATGGCCGCAGATCAACGCGGCGTGGTTTTAGTTTACCATCCATATAGCATGGAACAGTTGATAAACTAATAATTGGCTGGGCGATAAACTGCCTTGGATTCTCCAACACTTCAGCCTTGTAATTATCAATTTCTTCCGAAGTGGCAGCGCTTCCCATCAGCATGCCATAACCACCGCTTTCATTTGTTTTTTTAATCACCATGCTTTCTATATTCTTAAAAACGTGTTCCCTTTCTTCATCTTTGCCCAGTTGGTATGTAGGTACATTTTTCAACAGGGGTTCTTCATTAAGGTAATAGCGTATCATCGCCGGAACGAAAGTATAAACAGCTTTATCATCTGCCACGCCATTGCCCACTGCATTTACAATGGCTACGTTTCCTTTACGGTATGCACTCATTATACCTGCCACGCCCAACATACTTCCCGGATCAAAAACCAACGGGTCGAGGTATTCATCATCTACCCTGCGGTAAATTACATCCACCTGTTGCAGGCCACTGGTAGTTTTCATATATACTTTGTGGTTATCTACTACCAGGTCACTGCCTTCCACCAGTTCCACACCCATCAGCCTTGCAAGGGTGGTGTGTTCAAAATAGGCAGAATTATAAATGCCCGGCGTAAGCAAAACAATGGTAGGATTTTTTATTTGCCTGGGGGATAATGATACCAGGTTCCTATGTAAAATTGTAGGGTATTCTGTTACATTGCGCACATTGCTTTGTGGCAGTAAATACGGAAAGATCCGTTTAGTGATCTCCCTGTTTTCCAGCATATAACTTACTCCGCTGGGTGTACGCAGGTTGTCTTCCAGGATATAAAACGAACCATCATTGTTGCGAATAAGGTCGATGCCGGCGATGTGCACGTAAATATCGTAGGGTACCGGAAAGTTGTGCATCTCCCTAAGATAATGCGGGCAACTATAAATCATGGACGCGGGTATTACACCATCCTTGATAATAAACTGGTTACTGTAAATATCTTTTAAAAAAAAATTGAGGGCTTTTAATCTTTGCTTGATTCCTTTTTCAATGAAATCCCATTCAGTGGAGGTAATGATACGTGGTATGATGTCAAAAGGAAATATTTTTTCAATGCCTTCGCCACTGCTGTACACGGTGAAAGTAACGCCTTGGCTCATAAACAAGCGCTTTGCAAAATCTTCTCTTTTATTTAAATCTTCTATGGAAAGTTTTTCCAGGAATTCTACAGCATTTTTATAATGTTCCCGTACGGTGGAGTCGGTATACATTTCATCCCAGGTATTGGAATCTACTAAATATGACTGCATTAGATCGCTTGTTTGCATAATAATTTAGTTGTGGTATTATTAAAATTGCAGGCAACCGTAGAATTCACATCTTTCCAAATATAATAAATGAAATCTGTTTTCAGTCATCCCGGCATACATTATTGGTAACTTTGTTTTTAATAATTTTTATCTGATGAAGAAAATAGCAATGATACCAGCCCGCTATGCAGCCACCCGTTTCCCGGCCAAGCTGATGCAGATGTTGGGCGACAAAACGGTTATCAGGCATACGTATGATAACACAGTTGCGACCGGTTTATTCGATGAAGTAATGGTAATAACTGACAGTGATATAATCTATAATGAAATAGTAAACAATGGTGGGAAAGCTATTAAAAGTATAAGAGAGCATGAAAGTGGAAGTGACCGGATAGCCGAAGCTGCAGCCGGCATGGAAGTGGATATTGTAGTAAACGTGCAGGGCGACGAACCGTTTGTACAAAGAGAGCCATTGAAGAAATTATTAGACTTGTTTGAGGGCAATGTAGGAAAAAATGCGCAGGTGGCATCGTTGATGCAGGTGATGAAAGAACAACGGTTTATTGACGATGCTAATTATGTAAAGGTAGCCGTCAACAAAAATATGGAAGCATTGATGTTTAGCCGAAGTGTAATTCCATATCACCGTGACAAAACGATTACACCGGTTTATTATGAGCATATCGGTGTGTATGCTTTTCGTAAAAAGGCGCTGTTGGATTTTACCAGTTGGGCTATAACACCACTGGAAGCAGCCGAAAAAATAGAATGCCTGCGGTATTTGGAAAATGGAGTACCGCTAAAAATGGTGATTACTGAATACATGGGAGTAGAGATAGATACGCCGGAAGATTTGGAAAGAGCGGTGGCATTTTTATAAGGTATATTTCTAGTGGAAATTGTTGGATCGAGATTGGAAGTATAAGAGTACCTAAATCAAACACCGACGGGGCCGAAAGCATAACGCAATTGAAGATGCCCAATGGCATTCAGCACAAGAGGCGATGCAAGAATGATGCTTGTGCCTGGACCAAAAAAAATTTTGGTTGCATAGGAGTGCGCCATTGAAGTTCATAGCAGTACTTCTGCCTGGCTCATTAAACATTTTAAAATTTTACGATTCATTTTTGAACTAACTACTTTTTATCTACAGTGAAGTGATAGTCGCCTGACCCCGCTTCTACGACAATATACCCCCCTTCTTTTTCCCTGATCGCCAGTTTTTTTACATTTTGCAAAACTGTTCCACTTTCTTTTATTGTCTTTTCATCTTTAGCGGGAATGTATATCGTTGCGGTAGTATTGGGCGGTACCTGCACATCTAAAAAAGTTGTACTGTTCTCTATTCTCCAGTGTGAACTTACCACGCCATAATTCGTTTGCAGATCAGCTTTAGCGAAGGTTAGATTGCCACCAATATGCGGCTTTATCCGAATGTGCCTGTAACCAGGCGCATCTTCATATGTATCAATGCCAGCCATTACCCTATACATCCAATCACCAATAGCTCCATACGCATAGTGATTAAATGAGTTCATACCAGGGGTTTGAAAACTACTGTCGGGCTTTTGTCCATCCCACCTTTCCCAGATAGTGGTGGCGCCCATTTTTACAGGGTATAACCAGGACGGATAAGTTTCCTGTAACAATAATGTATAGGCGATATCTGTGTAACCAAAACGGTTAAGCACATGACATAAATATGGCGTACCCAGGAACCCCGTAGTAAGATGGTTATTATAATCTTTAATATTTTTTACCAGCCTTTCTGCAGCCTGGGCCCGTAATGCTTCCGGTAACATATCAAAATGCAATGCCAGTACATAAGCAGTTTGCGAACCTGATACCAACCTCCCATTAGGCGTGATGTATTCTTTTAAAAAAGCGGCTTTTATTCTATTCAGCAGCGCAGTGTATTTTGCTTCATCTGCACTATTGCTCAATAGCCTGGCAGCATTGATCATCAACTGGGTGGAATGAGCAAAAAAACATTGAGCTATCAGGTATTTATCTGTTAATGCCGCCCTGCCGTCATTGTCATCATCAGGCCTGTAAAATAACCAGTCGCCGAAATGAAAGCCTGTATTCCAAAGATCATCGTTGCTTTTTTGCTCCATAAAACCAACCCATGCTTTCATGCTTGGGTATTGCTGTTCAATGATTTTTTTATCACCATATGCCAGGTACATGTTCCATGGAATAATAGTGGCGGCGTCCGCCCAGCCTGCTGAGCCCGTAGAATTTTCACCCATTACATTTGGTACCACATAAGGTACACTGCCATTGGGCAATTGGTCGGTTGCTACGTCCTTTAACCATTTGGAAAAAAAATTATTTACCTGCATATTGTAAGCAGCAGTCCGGGAAAAAACCTGTGCATCGCCTGTCCAGCCGAGGCGCTCATCCCGTTGCGGGCAATCGGTGGGCACGTCAAGAAAATTGCCTTTTTGGCCCCATTGAATATTATGCTGCAATTGGTTGAGCAATGGATTGGAGCATGAAAAACTGCCCGTAGGGTTCATGTCTGAATACAACGCTACAGCAGTAAAATTGCCAGATTTTATTTCACCCCGAAATCCTGTAACCTTTATAAACCTGAATCCCTGGAAGGTAAAATGCGGCTCAAAGCTTTCTTCCCCGCCACCTTTTAAGATATATGTATTTTCCTGCTTTGCGGCCCTTAAATTATCTGTGTAAAAATTACCTGCTTTATCCAATACCTCCGCATGATGAAGGGTGATTTTATCACCAGCATTCCCCTTTACTTTTACTTCCACAAATCCTACAAGGTTTTGCCCAAAGTCTATTAGTTGTTCACCGGCAGCACTTTTAAATATCCGGACGGCATTAAATTTTTCGTGCTTTCTTACCGGCTCGTTATTGGTAGCCGTTAGTATGCGGTTATCAAATGTCTTTACATCAACACCACTCCAGCCGGCGTCATTATAACCAACATTTTTCCAGCCTGTTTTTTCTTCTCTTGCATCATTTTCTTCGCCATTATATATTTCCGAACTACGGATAGCGCCTACAGATGATTTCCAGTTTTCGTCGGAAATAATGGTGGCGGTAGTGCCATCTGAATAAGTTAGTTGCAATTGAAATAGCAGGGCTAAATCTCTGCCGTACCTGTTTTTATTATCACCCCACGCAAGCGTTCCCCTATACCATCCGCTGCCTAAGGTTACCCCTACCGTGTTGTTATCATTTTGCAAAAGATTGGTTACATCATAGGCCTGGTATTGCAGGCGCTTGTTATAACTTGTCCAACCAGGTGTTAACCATGCATTGCCTACCCGCCGGCCATTTATGAAAGCTTCGTATAAACCATGAGAAGTAATAAACGCAATCGCGGAGGTTAGCTTTTTTGCAACGGTAAATTGCGTTCGAAACAGTGGGCTGGGCCTCTTTATAGAATCTTCTGTGTAGCCGGGTTGTATCCATTTTGCTTTCCAATCTGCCGGTGTAAGTAAACCCATTTGCCAAAAAGCCGGCTCACTCCAGGAAGAAGCTTTTCCATCTTTGTTCCATACCCGCACCTGCCAGTAATATTTCTTCGCAGATTGCAATGTGGGCCCTGCATAAGCTACAAACACCGATCGGTCCGAAGCAACTTTTCCACTACTCCATACCAAGCTGTTGCCACCTGGTGAAGTAGCTACCTTTATTTCGTAAGCAGCCTGAAGCGTATTCCGTTGAGTAGAAGATAACTGCCAGCTAAATCGGGGATTCATAATATCAAGCCCAACAGGATTTACTTGATTTTCTATTAAAAGATGGTGAACACTTAGCTGGCTAAACACAGGAGTAAAAACAAAAAAAGCAATTCCGAAAAGCAATTGATGGAACATAACAATGGTTTTAAAGCAATTTAATTATTACAACGGGTAATTTACTAAATACCATATTCACTATTGCTTTTTAATTAGCTCATTATGAAGTGATACCGCTAACCAAAGCTGGTTAAACAGCATCGTTTATCCAATCCCATATTGGAAAATATAAAAAAAATCATATGAATGATGCAGGGATCATGTGCGTAAAAAACCTCAAAAAAAGCCGGCAATAAATTTCTTTTTTCAGAAAATTTATTACTTTTATATCCGAATCAAGGCATAAAACTGAATGGGTTTTTAGATAAACCCATAGTAAATGCAAAAATTGAAAAAACACATAAACCCCGTAAGGTTCATGTGTTTTTTTTTGCCCTTTAAAGGAAGTAGCCTTGTTTTTTATTGTTGAAATTAAACCTGATTTTATGCTGCGGATGAAATAAACTTTACCAAAAATCTTTTTGCGACCGGCAATAAGGTTTCTTCTACGGGAAATTTGAGCGAGGTTTCAATTGCGTAGACTGCGGGATTGGGAAGGTCAGATTTTTTGCGGATAAGATCTGATTTAATGTGCTCATAAGTAGAAGCGATGCTACGGTACCAACTGTCAACATAGTCTGTTTTAATGCCGCGGTATTTTTCATCATGCTTTTCAAAAATGGTTAAGCGGTACTGGTATACACGGGTATCTTTTTCGTTGCCGTTATTTAAAAAGAAATAGCCTTCTGTATTGTCCAATGGCACCAGGCCGACAGGTATAATCAGGATTTTTGCTTCTACAAATTCATAAATCTCTGTACCATTGCTGATGGTCTTTTGCATTTTGCCCGTTGCAAAATGAATAATGTCTTCGAGTTCCTTCATCAGTTCATCATCTTCAATTACCTGCTGGTATAGCAGGGTTAATTTTTCGAGTTGAATTCCGGTGAGTCTTTTAGGAAAATGATCCTGCAATAGTTTTTTATTATCTCTGAAAGATACCATGTTGTTGTAATGCAGTATGATATCTGCCAGTTGGGGGTAAAGTTTATTTTCTTTAAAACCATTGTTGATCTCCTGCAAATAGGCGAGTAGAGTATATTTTTTTAATTCAAAATCTATGTAGCCTTCGGCAAACCAGGTTTCAGATAAGGTTTTCATATTGGTAAATATGTTTTCCTGAAATTAATTAAAATCCTCAATAATAATTCCGCATAGAAATGTTTTTATTTTTATTATAACACGCTCATTTGTAATCCCAGGTTTGCGTGGCATAATATTTTTGCAGTGCCATTTATCATTCATTTAAAACTTTATGATATGACAAAGTATTCAAAAGGCGCCCAGAAAGGCGTTGAATCTGCAATGAAGCGGATGGAAAAAGGGACGCTTGAAAGCGGTAAATCCGGCAAGAAAGTAACCAACCCGAAACAGGCGATTGCAATAGGCCTTTCTGAAGCAAAGGAAAAAGGAGCAAAGGTGCCACCAAAACCAGAAGGCAAATCCAAAAAGTAACATGCGCTCTTAATAACCAAATTATAAATCCCTGTAAGAATGATGGTTATTCTTACAGGGATTTCTTTTGGTCCTATGGCTTTTATTTAAGATTGGAATATCTAAGCCACACCATCATCCTCATCCTCATTATCATCCTGGTCCCTTAGGCTGTAACTATTATTTTCTTCATCCTCGTCACCGATGGCTTCTATTTCATCGTCATCGTCGCTGCCAGGTACATCAAGATCGTCTCCGGTGTTGTCGATTTCTTCGTTGAGTTTATCGCCATCTTCATCCATATCATCCAGTCTTGTTTCTTCAAGCAGCAGGTCCTCATCATCTGTTGATTCAGTAACACCGGCATTATCTAACAATGCCAGTTCTTCGTCAGAGATATCGTTGCCGATAGTAGTTTCATCAGGTATTGTATTGAGTGTTTCGTCTTCGCTTATACCCAGGGTTTCGTTGTCGGTTTCATTTTGAATTTTTGCGGGTGTCATTGTTTTATGTTTTTGGTGTAAAAATATTTAGAGTAAAAATGTGCCAGCCCGGTAACAGGACTGGAAAGCCTCAAAAAAGGCCTCACTAATTGAATTTGGTTATAAATTTCTACAATGGGGCGGGTGAGCCGATTATAGTAACTGCAAAATTTCGTTGGAAGAATATACTGGAATAGATGACAGTTTGTAATCAGGAATATTTCTCGTGATAATGTAATCTGTTTTTTTGTAGTCTAATGCCGAGAAATATTGGATAGCATCTTCAATATCTTTAAACTTAGAACTAAAGGCTTTTTCAAGAATTAATTTTTTAACAGGAATGATATCAAGGTACTGTAAAACATTATAAATTAATTTGTCTGCATTCGTTATTTTCATTCGCTGCGAAAGTATATAATAAGGGTGGCTATACTGTTGGATGAGGTAATTAATTTCACTTTCATTTCTATACCAAGACTGAAGATTTTTGCTGCATAAACTGAAAAGACTTTGCGGTCACTTAAAAGGTCAATTATTATATCAGTGTCTATAAAAAAGTTAGTCATATTTTTTCTTTTTTGCCATGATTTTTTTCATTTCTTCCTTATGGTTAAAACCGGCACCTACTTGTATTTTACCCATCAGTTTTTTTATTTCCGGGTGAATTTCATTTTTATCAACCTGCTTTGTAACTGCCCTTAATTGTGTTTCTACCAGGTTGGACAATGTTCTGTTATTACTTTTTGCAAACTGCTTCGCCCGCTCAATGACCTCCTTGTTTAGACTTAAAGTGAGCTTGATATTCATACGTAAAATGTTTTTCGAAAATACGTAAGAATAAAAATAGTTTTTTGATTGTGTATTCCCTCCGCATCAATAAAAGCCCGGCTATTTTCTACCGCCCAATGGATGCCGGATAGCAGTGGAAAGCCCGAAACGAAGACTGGCCTTTGTGCGTCGGCTTGAGGACTTGCAACGGATAGCCGGAACGGAAGCTGAAAGCATTTTTCTGCAGATAGCCCCTAAATAAAAATGCCACCCATTTGCAAGAGTGGCATCGTGAATAATCGTGAATGGTGAATCGTGAATGGTGAATCGTGAATGGTCAACAATTCATGCCTTTCGCCTTACTGCTATCACCATTGTCCATTCACCTTTCACCCCCTAAAACCAGCTTCCTGTGAACGTTTCATCTGTTGTATTCAATTTTCTTTTCCTGCGGTTTACGTCCCTGCGATGACGTATTGCTGTCCAGGCCATGAGCGGCATAAACAGGAAGGTCAACGGCGGTATGCCCATAAAGCTGATCCACTTGCCACCATACATCCTGCGCATGGGCCTTCTCAATCTTTCTGCAATAAGGTACATCGCCGGCACCATTATCAATGTCATAAAAAAGGCGAACGCAAGGCCAAAAATAATTGTCCAGCTCAATGGTTTCCAGAACACTGCATTATCGCCGCCAAAGTATATATGCGGATTAAATTCGGCGAACATTTTTACGAAATCTATATTAAAGCCAGTCGCCAGAGGGATCAGTGCAAGGATGGCTGCAAGGGCAGTCAGCAATACTGGTATAATACGTGTTTTGCCTGCCTGTATCACGGCTTCCCTTGTTTTTAACCCACGGGATCGTAACTCATCAGCAAACTCTATTACCAGTATCCCGTTCTTCACCACAATGCCCGCAAGGCCAACAATGCCAATACCCGTCATAACAACAGATACCTGCATTTTGGTGATGGCAAAACCCAACAGTACACCGATCACACTAAAAATTATTTCGGTAAGAATAATGACCGACTTACTAACCGAGTTGAACTGCAATACCAGGATAAAAAGGATCAGCAATAATGCAATTACCAGGGCCTTCATTAAAAATGCACCCGTCTCGGCCTGTTGTTCGCCTTCACCGGTTTGCTTAATATTCACTCCATCCGGTTTCTTTTTAAAGCCCTCAATATGCCTGGTTAATTCAGCATTTACTTCGGTGGGCGTATAGCCTGTTAATACATTTGAGCGCAGCGTTATCACCCGCTTCTGGTTTTTTCTTTTTACACTACCCAGCGTACTGGTAAGGTCTACTTTCACCACACTGCTAATGGGTACCCGCTTTACCTGGCCGCCACTCGCCATATCCCTAAAAACAATTTCCATATTCAGCAGGTCGCTTATGCTATTGCGCTGCAGTTGCTGGTTTCGTATCTGGATCTTGTATTCGTCTTCGCCTTCTTTTATTTTAGAAGCCTCCTTGCCAAACAAGGCAGTGCGCAACTGCATCCCTATTTGCCCACTGCTAACCCCGGCGATCAATGCCCTTTCCCGGTCGACCGTTAATGTTATCTCTGGATTATTAAGGTCAACATCCATTTTCAATTCTTCCACCCCGGAGGTGTTGATGGAGTCGAGATAATTTTTTAAATTGACCGCTGTTTTTATCAGGTCGTCAAACTCTTCGCTTGAAACTTCAATATTGATTGGCGGATCAGTAGGGGGGCCACCTTTTTCCTGGTCAACTGATACCTCACTTCCTGGAATGCCTTTCAGTACATTTCTAATTGAATCCAGAAATGGTTTGGTAGAATTTCCATCACGCTTTTCATATTCTACAAACGACACCTGTATCCTCCCCAGTTCGCTCCTCGTACTTCTGTCGCCGGACTGTGGATCACCTGCGCCAATGGCTACATTGGTGATCACACTTTCTACCATTGGGTTCTTTTTAGTGGCAGTGATGCCCAGCACATTGTTCACCCTGTTTTCTAAAATATGTGTTACAGAATCGGTGTATGCTACCGAAGTACCTACCGGCAATTTTAAGTACACAAAAATAAAGTTTGGATCGCCTTGAGGAAAGAATACTACCGGTACTTTACGCATACCAAAGAAAACAATGGAAAGGAAAAACAAGGCGATGGTACCCAATAAGAGGTGCACCGGCCGCCAACCCTTTAATGCCCATCTTAATAAATTCTCGTAATGGTTCATAATCCATGGCAGGGCGTTGTTTTGGAAACCATGTATGGCGCCATCCAGCACATATTTATTAAACACTACTAATACAGCGAAGAACAATAATAAATTACCAAAGAAATGGTAAGTGCTGCCTGGGTTTACCACATCTGTACCCGTTACAATTCCTTCAGCCGAACTATTTACAATCATTCCGATAATATTGAACAACACGCCAAATCCTACAATTGCCCAGAAAAAAGGCTTTCGGAAAACGGCGCTTTTCTTTTCGGGTTTGCTATCAGGGTGATTCATAAAATCAACCGCAAAAACAGGGTTCATTATAAAGGCAACGATCAGTGATGCTGTTAAAGTAAAGATGAGCATGGTAGGCAGGTAGATCATAAACTTGCCAATGATACCCGGCCAGAAAAGCAACGGGACAAACGGCGCCAGGGTTGTAAGCGTACCGGCCAGTACAGGAATCCATACTTCACCAGCCGCCATCATGGCGCTTCTTTGCGCATTTATTTTCCCTTTTCCCTCAACAAATATCCTGTGCGTATTTTCTATTACCACAATGGCATCATCCACTATAATACCCAGCCCGAAAAGCAAGGCGAACAATACAATGAAATTTAAAGTGACATGTGTACCTACTATTAAATCCGCTGCGGGCAGAAACATGAATGCCACGAACATGCTCAGCGGCACACTCAATGCCACAAAGAAGGCATTGGTAACTCCCATAAAAAACATCAGGATCACCAGTACCAGTATAAATCCAATCACGATGGAGTTAACAAGGTCATGAAAAGAAATCCTTGTTTTTTGGCTTTGGTCGCCGGTAATCACCACATTCAAATTCTTTGGAAACTGTGTAGCGAGCATTTGTTTTACTGTTGCTTTTACACCATCACTTGTTTCAATCAGGTTTTCTCCCGCACGTTTAATCACATTGAGCGTAATCACATTTTTGCCATCCAGGCGGGCGAAGCTCTCCCTGTCTTTAATGGTATCTTTAATAACAGCGATATCTTTTAAGTAAATAGGAAAGCCACCGGTATTTCTTACCAATACTTTTTCAATATCAAAAGCCGTTTTAAATTGACCTTTCAACTGGATGTTCCTTCTCATCGTGCCCACATCCAGCAAGCCGCCGCTGATATCTAAATTTTCCCTGCTAACTGCATTGGCAATATCGTCATAAGTAACGTTGGCAGCCTGCATGCGGTAATTATCTACATTGATCTGAAACTCTCTTTCCGGTGCTCCCACTAATTCCACCCGGTTCAGCTGCGACATCTCCTCCAGCCTGTCTTTTAGCTCATCGGCATATTTTTTCAAGCGCACCAGGTCATAGTCGCCACTCACATTTACATACATAATTGGTTGTTCACTAAAGCTCACTTCCAAAGCTGTTGGTTCCTGCGTAAGGTCGGTTGGCAGATCCTTCTTTGCTTTATCCACGGCATCTTTAACTTTTTGAAGCGCCACATCCGTTTTTACATCCGTACTGAATTCGATCATTATGGCAGAATAATCCTGCTGCGAACTGCTGGTTACCTTATTTATTTTGGCGCCTGTAATGCTTTTGATCTGTTTTTCAATTGGCTTGCTCACGAGGTTCTCAATATCCTTGGGAGAGTTACCTACGTAAATCGTTTGTACGTAAATGGTAGGTATTACAATATCCGGGAACTGCTCCTTTGGCAATGTTACAAACTGGTAAATGCCAGCCAATGTAATAAACAGCATCAGCAAATAAATGGAGGTTTTATTTTTAATGCTCCAGGAAGTGGGCCCGAACTCCTTAAATTTTTCTTTTAAATTTTCTAATACACTCATACAATTAGTACCCCCATCCCCTGGAGGGGTGTCGTGGAGGTTGCGTTTTGTTACCCCCATCTCCGCTGGTGAGCGGAGGTTGCGGAGATGTGTTTGTTATAAAGATTTTTAATTCAAACGTTTGGTGATCCTTTCAGCATCCTCAATGATATCAACTCTAACATTTATTATTGTCCGGGCACAGAAGCAGCTCTGCTCATCATTGTTGTCTCACTCCCTTGTACCACTTACCTATGTGGATCTTTAATTACGCTCTAGGTGAACGTTATGCATTATTGATCAGCGTCATGTCATCTCAATCTTGCCCCCGGCCCCTAAAGGGGAGGTCTTCGTCCGGTTCACGTCTTTTGCTGATAGTTTTCCTTGTAATTTTTTTTTGTTACCTGGCAGATCAGTTATCAAGATCCTGTGCAGTACTGCCACACTCACAATTCCAAAAAAAACTATCAGCAAAAAATCCTCCAAGAACCCCCTTTGGGGGGCAGGAGGGCTTTCTACTGCGTACTGATCAACTGCCCATCATATAAACTTTGAAAGCCTTCTGTTATCAAAACCTCTCCTGCCTTTAACCCTGTCTTTACTTCGAGCATATCATTATTTATCAATCCGATATTGATGGCACGTTTGCGGGCAATTAGCTTACCATTTTCAGTAGCTGCCATCATTACAAATTTTCCTTTCTCATCATTTTGCAAAGTGCTCACAGGTACCGCTATCGCATTGGCGGCAGCGTAATCTTTTATCCGCATCAACGCTATCTGGTTAGGTTTCAACGAAGCATCAAATGGAAGCTTTGCCTCTACAATAAACCCTCTTGACAATGGATCAATGGAAGCGCCAACGAAATTTACTGTGGTATTAAATGTTTTATTCAAGTCCGGAATTTGGGCTATCACCGGTGTGCCCTTTGTTACATTACTCAAATAGTTTTCCGGAATATTGCCAATTACTTTAAGCGCAGAATTATTTACGATTTTTATTTGAGGAATTCCCTGGCCATTTACACCCTGAAATATTTCACCTACTTTAACGTTCACTTCATTTGCTATCCCACTTACATCACTGTACACGTTACTGGTATTCAACTGCTCCTGCACTACTTTAATATTTTCCTGCGTAGCGCTCAATTGATTCTCTAAAGTGGCTACATTGTTTTTTGCGGTGATCAGTTGCACCTCGGTTCCAATGTTTTGATCCCACAGGTTTTTTTGGCGCTGATAGATATTTTTAGCATAGGATAATTGTGTTTTGATGCTTTCCAATCCTTGCCTGGCGGCCGCAACATTCTGGCGTACGATGGCATCATCCAGCTTCAATAGTAATTGCCCCTTTTTAACATAAGCTCCTTTTTGTACATAAATGGCCCTTACCTGTCCGGGCGCACCTCTTGGAGTTACATAACTAATATTTTCCGCATCAATTTTTCCCTGCAGCTCAATGTAATGATCAAAGTTGGCGGGCTGGATCGTTTGCACGGCAACAAGCTTAGCCTTTTGCGCAGATGAATTGGCCGGGTCCAGCTTATTGATATCACCTTCCAGGTCTTTTATCTTATCATCCAGCTTTGTTTTCTCCCCTTTCAATTTTTCAAGCGTAGCTTTCTTATCATTTAAAGCCGCATTGTTGTCCTTCTTACTGCTGCCGCAGGAAGATAAAATCAGCGCAGCAAGTACACTCACTATTAAATATTGTTTCATCTATTGTTAGTTTTTATTTGTGTATTTTTTTTATTGTTTTGTCAAAAGTGCATTCACCTTCCATTTAATTTCAGGCGCTCTCCTTCAACTTTTCACCTAATACCTTATGCCTCTTACCTTTTACCTCTCTCCTATAGTTTCCCTACCGCCTTCAGGTAATCGATCTTAGCTGTGATCGCATCATAGAGTGCGCTGTAATAATTCGTTTGCGCTACTTTCAATTCTGTTTGGGCATTGTATATTTCCTGGTTGCTTCCCAGTCCCTGGTCATACTTTTTTCGGGTAGTATTGAACACATCTTCAGCTAACTGTATATTTTGCTTTTGCACATCAGCGGTAAGGATGGCACTCTTCATCCTGATCCTGGCTTGTACCACATCATTGTCCATTGATTCCTTAGACTGCTGTAAATTATTAACCGACTTTTCAAGCGTTAATTTTGCATTTTGTATCCTCGATCTCCTTGCAAAACCATCAAAAATCGGAACGGAAATTTTAACCCCGATCAAGGATGTTGTAAACCAATCTCCCTTGTTGAAAAAGTTAAAAGACTGCCGCTGTGCATTTTTAGAATAAGACCCAAAGGCAGCAATAGTTGGTATCCGGCTCAAATTATACCGCTTCACATTGTAACCATTCAATTTAGTAGATAAGGTTAACAACTGGATCTCTTTTCGGTCATTGTAATTATAAGATTCATCCAGGATGTTCGATTTCAATTCTTCGTCGGTCAACGAATCTGTTAAAATCAATTCATCTTTCTGCGGCATATTCATCAAAAACTTTAACGCAGCATTGCCGGCAGCTAACTGTTGCATTACCTTTTCCTTTTCCGTTTTTAAATTATTAAGCTGCACCGTTACTTTGTCAACATCCAGTTTTTCAGCAAACCCGTTTTTATAGATTTCTTTGGTGTCATGCAATAGTTTTTCAAAACGGTCTATGTTGGCCTGCAAGCTTCCCAGTTGGGTATTTCCTACTACCAGTTGATAATATATTTTATAAATGTTAGCTTTTATCTGCTCCGCAGTAACCTCCGCATATTTTGAAGAAAGCTCCATTGCAGACCTCCTTGCCTGCAGTCCTACAAAAACCTGCCCGTCGAACAACAACTGCGAAACATCTACCCCCCCGCTTGCTGACCATGGCACGCCGAATTGTGCATTGATATCTCCAAAGCCACCTGCCGGCCTTTGTACAGGATTACCTGCCCCATCTTTTACACCCTTATCTTCCAGCACCTGGTATACAGAAGGGGAAATGAAGTTGGGCAAGGTTTGCACTGCAATGTTGTAGTAATGCGTTGTATTGATACTGCCATTGATCTGTGGATAGGCGGCCGCTGTTATTTCACGGTTGGTTTGCTCTTGTATTTTAATATCCAGCAAGGCATTTTTAACCTGCACAGCATTCTTTAAACCATATTCCACGGCCTGCTTCGCTGTAAATTCATTCCTGGTTTGGGCCATTGCCAAACTGTTGGTGAACAGCACTATAATGCTCAGCAGTTTAATCTTATTAATTTTTTTTTGTTCCATTATTGGTTATTTTATTTCGCTCTTCCTGATATTTTTGAATGAGTTTGTATCCCTTGGGTGATGCAAGGCCAAAAAGAAAATGAATGATAAATTCTTCTTCTATCTGTGCAAGGTTGTATTTGAGTTTAGTATGAAAATCAGGATTAAACGGCAACATCATACTTTCCAGCCGGTATCTCGCCATTATGTCCACGTTTAATTCATTTCGGTACAACCCTTGCTGAATACCCCGCTCCATATTGTCTCTTATCACATTATACAGGTACTCGTTTTTATATTGCTGAAACTTTAGGAAGGCGTTGGGATGATACTTTTGCATATCATATATCAGGGAAGGATTCATAGAGCTGAATAGCTCAACTACCATATCCATTGCTAAAAAAACTTCATGCACTGCGTTTTCAGATGAGTGACGGTCCTTTTCACAAATGGCCTGGTTGTGCTGCAATTCTTCTTCAATCACTGCGACAATCAATTCATCTTTGTCGGCATAATACTGGTAAATGGTTTTTTTACTCATTCCCAGGTTACCAGCTATATCATCCATACTTACGCTGCGTAAGCCATATTGCATAAACAGATCGCGTGCTCTCTGTTTTATTCTTAACCCTGTTTCAACGTCTGCCATAATCGAATGCAAAACTAAGGAAACTTTTTACGTAACCAAAGTTTCCATCCATTTATTTTACCATTCGTAACAATTTTTTCATATTGGCCGCAGGCAGCTCAATCATTTACCTTTGGCGCTTTAAATATTTCTTATTATGAAAAATACATCTGTTTATAAAAAATTGTTTCAGTTCTTCCTGCAGGGATTATTAATTTTGGCGCCCATTGCCATTACATTCTGGGCAATTACTTCTCTGTTCAATTTTATTGATGGAATTCTACCCAATCTGTTGCATGGCATAATGCCCAAATTGATGACAGACGACCAGGGCAACCTAAAGCGGATAACAGGATTAGGATTCGTCGTGGTCATCCTGTTAGTGGTTACTGTTGGCTATGTATCGTCTAATTATATATTTGGTAAAGTGGTGGATGCTTTCGATAAATTATTAGAAAAAACACCAGGGATTAAATTTATCTATTCTACTTTGAAAGATTTTTTTGAAGCCCTGGCTGGTGAAAAAAAGAAATTTACCCATAATGTACTGGCCAATGTAGATGACAATGATGTATGGCGGGTAGGATTTATTACTAAAGACAATATGGAGGAATTTGGTTTTACAGATTATGTGGCGGTATATATTCCAATGGCTTACTCCGTAGCAGGTAATGTTTATATCATCCCCAAAGAAAGGATAAAGCCGATCACCAATATCAGTGCAGCCCAAACGATGAAGTTTGCAGTGAGTGGTGGCGTTACTGATGTGCTGGATCCCAGCCGCCATCTTTAAGAAGGGGTTTGGGTTGAAGGTTCGGAGTTTACTTGATTTGTTGTTCTTTGTAATCAAGTTATTAAATTAAAGTTATTTACGGCTGTCAATATTCAAAACACACAAGATTTCCCCGTCTTCTTTTGCGTTAAACCGAATAAAAATTTACTTTATCTATTAATCATAAACAAACGATCTACCTTAAACCTTTAAAAATTCAACCCCGAACCATCAACTTTCAACCATCAACCATCAATCCGTCAAAAATGAAACGTTGCCTGTTGTTTACCGCCTGTTGTCTGCTCGCTTCCGATTGCTTTTGCTGGGGATTTTATGCTCATCAAAAAATAAATTACTACGCTGTTTTTTTATTGCCGCCAGAGATGATCGTATTGTACAAACCCAATATTGCTTTTATAAGTGAACACGCGGTAGATCCGGACAAAAGGCGCTATGCTGTTGCCGATGAAGGCCCAAGGCATTACATAGATATCGATCATTACGGCAAATATCCATACGCGAACCTGCCCCGGCAATGGAATGATGCTGTTGCAAAATATGGCGAGGATTCTTTAAAAATGTACGGCATTGTGCCCTGGCATATACAAACAATGCTCAACCGCCTTACCAATGCGTTTAAAGAAAAAAACTTTAACCGCATTTTAAAGTTGAGTGCGGAACTGGGTCATTATGTTGGCGACTCACATGTACCGCTGCACGCCAACAGCAACCACAACGGGCAGTTCACCAACCAAAAGGGTATACATGGATTTTGGGAAAGCCGCGTACCGGAATTACTGGCTGAAAAAGATTTTGATTTTTTTATCGGAAAGGCTCAATACATCGATAACCCCGGCGCATATATTTGGGCGAGGGTATTGGAAAGTGCCAAAGCAGCAGATTCTGTTTTAACCTTTGAACGTAATCTTACTAAAACATTTCCTGCAGATCAGAAATACAGTTTTGAAAACCGTAATGGCATTTTGATTCGCCAGTATTCTTCGTCGTTTACCATTGCTTATAATAAAAAACTAGATGGGATGATTGAAAGAAGAATGCGTTTGTCTATCGCAACTACTGCATCACTGTGGTACACCGCATGGGTAAATGCGGGGCAGCCAAACCTGCGGGTTTTGTCCCAACAAAAATTTTCGGAGAATGATGCTAAAGAGTTTGAGGCATTGAATGAAAACTGGAAAAATAGTGGCAGAATGATTGGGAAGGAGGAAGAATAACTGCGGGAAGTTGATGATTGAAGGTTGATAGGAAGCTATAGACTGTTGATGAAAATGCGTGTCTAAAAACTCCAGGGATAAAATGATAATTTGCACTTACTAACCTTGGGATATAATGGAATCAGCATTTCCCAGCTTGGCAAATATTGGATTGAGCAACAATAAGATAAAACCCTCACGCCTTTGTGCTTTACCTTTCTTTAAGCTAAACCTTTCAATTATTTCACAGAAAGATTAAATTTCATTTGGGTACTTTTGCATTCGAAAAAAATAGCTCATCTAATCATCATAATCAGTGGTACATAATTTCAATGCGGGACCATCCATTCTGCCAAAGGAGGTTTTTGAGCAAGCTGCCGCGGCGGTGCTTAATTACAATAACAGTGGTTTATCAATTTTAGAACTGGGCCACCGCACGCCTGCATTCCAGGCGGTGATGGACGAATCACGGGCACTGGTAAGGGAACTGATGCAATTGGATGATGAACATGAAGTGCTTTTTTTACATGGAGGAGCTTCTACCCAGTTTATGCAGGTACCAATGAATTTATTAGGAGAAAAGGAAACCGCTGCTTATGCCGATACAGGTGTGTGGGGCATTAAAGCAATTAAAGAAGCAAAGCTGTTTGGTAAAGTAGAAGTGGTTTGTTCTGGTAAAGAAAGCAATTATACTGCTATCCCTAAAGATTTTGCCGTACCCAACGATGCTACTTATTTTCATATAACAACCAACAATACGATCTACGGAAGTCAATGGCATAAGATACCGCACACCAGCATCCCGCTCGTGGGCGATATGAGCAGTGACATTTTTAGCCGTGTGATTGATTTCAATGCATTCGACCTGATATATGCAGGGGCTCAAAAAAATATGGGGCCGGCGGGTGTAAACCTTATAGTGGTTAATAAAAACATGTTAGGTAAAATCAAGCGGTCTATTCCAACCATAATGGATTATCGCAATCATATAAAAGACGGAAGCATGTTGAATACGCCTCCCGTTTTTGCCGTGTTTGTATGTATGCTCACCCTGCGCTGGTTAAAGGCAATGGGCGGCGTGCCAGCTATAGAAAAATTAAATGATGCCAAAGCAGCAATGCTTTACAAAGAGATCGATGAAAATCCGCTTTTTGCCGGCACGGTGGTTAAAGAAGACAGGAGTAAAATGAATGTTTGTTTTGTGATGAATAACGCCTCACAGGAGGAAGCCTTTCTAAATTTAACAAAAGAAAAAAATATTGTTGGCATCAGGGGGCACCGGCTGGTAGGTGGCTTCCGGGCATCTTTATACAATGCCCTGCCCATTAGTAGTGTGGAAGTATTGGTAAATGCCATGAAGGAATTTGCAGCATCTAATGCCTAAAACATTTACAATATATTTGCGACAAGCTAACAAACTTACAAATGATCACGATACACCCTTTTAAAGCTTTACGCCCTGAAGCACAGCATGCAAAACAGGTAGCATCACGCCCTTACGATGTGCTGAATAGTAAAGAAGCAAAAATAGAAGCACAGGGAAATCCCAGCAGCTTTCTACATATTACCAAAAGTGAAATTGACCTGCCCGAAGAGGTGGATATTCATTCGCAGCAGGTATACGATACCGCCAGGAAGAATTTAGATGCTTTTATTAGCCGAAAAATCTTATTTCGTGAAAGCAAACCCTGCTATTACATCTACCAGTTGATCATGAATGGCCGAAGCCAAACGGGACTGGTGTGCGGTAGCAGTGTAGATGATTATGAAAAAGACCTTATAAAAAAACATGAATTTACCCGTCCAGAAAAGGAACAAGACAGGATAAATCACATTATGACGACCGGTGCCCAAACGGGTAATGTTTTTTTAGCTTACAGAAATGTAGATGACATTGATATCCTTATCAACAAATGGAAGCATGAAAAAAATCCTGTGTACGACTTGCTGGCGGATGATGGCATACAACACAGCATCTGGATCATCAACGATACCGATACCATTAACACTATATCTGAATTATTTAAGACCCAGGTTCCTTTTACTTATATAGCTGATGGGCACCATAGGGCGGCCTCTGCGGCAAAAGTGCGCCAGGCTTTAGGCAAAAAAGCCCCGGAAGGCGCCGAGATTTTCCTCACTACTTTATTTCCCTCCAATCAGCTCCATATTATGGATTACAACCGGCTGGTAAAGGATTTGAATGGATTGACCTCAGCTGAATTGCTTGAAAAGATCCGGCACTCTTTTATTGTAGAAAAAACCGGTAAAGCTTTTTCCCCGGCCGCACTGCACGAGTTTGGGCTTTATATTGACAAGCAATGGTATACCCTTACCGCTAAAGAAAATACCTACACCAATGATCCGATCGGCATATTGGATGTTACCATTTTGCAAAATAATTTATTGGATTCCCTGCTTGGAATAAAAGATCAGCGTACTGATCGGAGGATTGACTTCGTAGGTGGTATTCGTGGTTTGGAAGAACTTGAAAAAAGAGTGGATAGTGGTGAAATGGCGCTTGCTGTTAGCCTGCACCCGGTTAGTATTCAGCAATTATTTGATATAGCGGATAGCGGAAATGTAATGCCTCCAAAAAGCACCTGGTTTGAACCAAAACTGAGAGACGGACTACTTACACACCTCATCAACTAAAATAGAAAGGCAGGTATCGGAACGAAATTTGCTTAAAAGGCAAATGTGAGCCTTTTTTTGGCTTATTTGTACTTTCTAAATACTATAAAAATGAAATTTGTTTATTTTAAGAGGGCTGTTATTTCAGCTTGCTTTTTGTTTGCTGTTCTGGACGGTACTGCCCAAACTGCTAAAGAATTGCAGGAAACAGCAAGAAGTTTTATGCAGCAAGGTGATTTCACCAATGCATTTCTTGTTTTGAACAAGGCCTCTGTGCTGGAACCAAAGAATATTGAAATAACAAAAGACCTGGCGCTCAATTATTATTTTCAGCATCAGTATAGCAAGGCAATTGAAGAAATTAAGCCTGTACTGGATAGAGAAGACGCCGATGATCAATCCTACCAGATAGCCGGCAATATTTACAAGGCAATGGATGAAAATAAGGAAGCTGATAAGCTCTATAAGAAGGGGATCAAAAAATTTCCTAAAAGCGGTGCTTTATACAACGACCTGGGAGAATTTCAATGGTCGCAGAAAGATTATGAAGCGATCAAACAATGGGAGAAAGGCATTGAAGCAGACCCTAATTTTTCAAAAAATTATTATAACGCCTGCAAGCACTATTATTCTACCGGGGATAGGATATGGAGTATCCTGTATGGTGAAGTATTTGCAAATATGGAACCACTTGGTAAGCGTACACCAGAAATTAAATCTATCCTACTGGAGAGTTACAAAAAGCTTTTTGCCGAAACTGATTTTACCAAGGAAACTAAACCAACTGGTAAATCTGCCCCTAAGCCTACATTTACAGATGCTTTTTTGCAAACAATGAAGAAGCAAGCTTCCATTGCATCCGGGGGCATCAATCCGGAAACGCTTACTATGATCAGGACCCGGTTTATATTAGACTGGTTTCAAAATTATGCTACAAAATATCCAACCCGCTTATTTGAGCACCAACAACAACTGCTTCAGGAAGGTATGTTTGATGCATATAACCAATGGCTTTTTGGTACGGTGCAAAATTTACCGGCTTATCAAAACTGGATAACCACCCATTCTTCGGACTACAACGAATTTAGCCGGTTTCAAAAAGGAAGGATATATAAAGTTCCATCCGGCCAATATTATCGTTAATATATTTCACTAAACAATCAAAAAAAACAATCAATGAAAAAGATCATCTTACCTTTTGTAGTGCTTGCGATACTGGCATCCTGCAATAATGCTCCAGAGGCTGACAAAGCCACAACTGGTGAAAAGGAAACAGCCACAGCCGCTGAAGGCGTTACTTACACAATTGATACAACCAGTTCCATTACCTGGGGTGCCACCAAAGCAACCGGAGCTCATTCAGGTACCTTCAAATTAAAAGAAGGAAGCCTGGCAGCAAAAGACGGCAATTTAACCGGCGGCAGTTTTATAATTGATGTTGCTTCGATCACTAACGTTGATTTGGCAAATGACACAACCAATAAAAATAAGCTAGAAGGGCATTTGAAAAGTCCTGACTTTCTTGATGTAGCCAAATACCCTACTGCAAAATTTGAGATCACCGGGGTTGAACCTTTTAAGTACGACAGCGCAACTATGAAGAACGTTGTGTTGAAAAATGCAACCCATACCATCAAAGGAAATCTAACGTTGAAAGACAGCACCAAAAATGTTACATTTCCTGCAATTGTTACCATTAGTGATAACAATGTAACGGCCAACGCCGACTTTAATATTGACAGAACAGAATGGGGCCTGAATTATAAAGGGCCGAAGAATCCACAGGATTGGGTCATTCGGAAGGAAGTAAACCTTAAACTGAATATTTCAGCGTCTAAAAAATAGATGTTAATTTATTTTAAAAGCCATCCCAATAGACAGGGATGGCTTTTTTATTTATCTTAGATTTACTTAATAGGAAAGAGTAACTGTACGCATAAAAATACAAACTCCTGATCATTGATTCTTGCCTTTAAAAAACGATTGCATAAAAATTATTTTTTCATAAGTTGAACTATTGCATATGAATGAAAATTCCCGGTTATTCGATTTCCTTCAAAATCAGTTGGATCATTTTCCTAAAGCTGATATGATCAATGGTAAAGAAAATGGCGAATGGAGAGCATATAGCACGGCTGAAATAACAGCAATCGTAAATAATTTAAGTGCAGGGTTGCTTAGCCTGGGCATAGGAGGAAATGACATGACGGTGGAAAAGCAGGATAAGATAGCCCTCATAAGCAAGAACAGGCCCGAATGGCTGATGCTTGATCTGGCATGCCAGCAAATAGGCGCCTTGCTCTGCCCTATTTACCCAACCACCAATATCAACGAACTGGAATTTATTTTTAACGATGCGGGGGTAAAGCTTGCCTTTATCAGCGGGGAGGAAATTTTCAATAAGATCGAAAACATTCGTTCCCGGGTGCCGTCCTTATTAAACGTTTACAGTTTTGATGATACCCTGCCCGTGGATTACTGGAAGGGTATATTGGCTTTGCCTAATGAAGAAGATTATGAAAAACTGGCCACAATTAAACAGTCAATATCAGCGCAGCATTGTGCCACCATCATTTACACGTCCGGCACCACCGGAACTCCCAAAGGCGTAATGCTTAGCCACCACAATATTGTTTCAAACGTGCTAAATGCCGTCAGGAGTTTTCCTTTTGAACAAAATCCAAAAGGAAAGGCGCTAAGTTTTTTGCCACTGAACCACATTTTCGAAAGGATGATCTCCTATGTTTACATGCACAGTGGCGCTTCAATTTACTATGCGGAAAGTTTGGAAACTATCGCTGAAAATTTAAAAGAAGTGCAGCCGCATATGTTTTGCACGGTTCCAAGATTATTGGAAAAGGTGTACGAAAAAATCATGGCCAAAGGCGCCGAACTATCCGGCGCTAAGCGTAAATTATTTGATTGGGCCGTTAACTTAGCAAATAAATATGATAATACAAGAAGCCCGGGCCTGGCTTACGATCTACAGCTTGCCATTGCCAATAAATTAATTTTTAATAAATGGAGAGCCGCATTAGGGAATAATATAGAATTTATCATAACGGGAAGCGCTGCCTGCCAGGTGCGCCTGATCAGGATATTTACTGCCGCCCGTATCCCTATTTATGAAGGGTATGGGCCCACAGAAAACAGTCCGGCCATCAGCGTAAATTGCCGGTATAAGGGTGGGACTAAATTTGGCACTGTGGGGCCGGTGTTGCAGGGACAGCAGGTAAAACTGGAACCAGACGGTGAAATATGCGTAAAGGGGCCGAGCGTAATGATGGGGTATTACAACCGGCCGGAATTAACTGCCGAGACCCTTATTGATGGGTGGCTGCATACCGGCGATATAGGCGTATTTGAGGAAGGGAAATTTTTGAAAATTACAGACCGTAAAAAAGAGCTTTTCAAAACAAGCGGTGGTAAATACGTAGCTCCCCAGCCAATTGAAAACCGTATGAAAGAATCGCCCTTTATAGAGCAAATGATGGTGGTAGGCGCTGATAAAAAATTTGTTGGCGCCCTCATCGTGCCATCAATACCTAACCTGAAAGAATGGATGCGCCACAAAGAAATCCCTTTTACCACCAATGAAGATGCTATACACCATCCTAAAGTATTAGAATTATACAGGGAATTATTGGATAGCTTCAATAAGTTTTTTAACCAGGTAGAGCAGATAAAGCGTTTTGAATTGCTTCCCAGGGAATGGACCATTGACAGCGGTGAACTTACGCCCACGCTTAAGCTTAAACGAAAAGTGATTATGGAAAAATATAAAGATGTGATTGGGAGAATATACGATACAGATAAGCTGGGATAAGGGCTTCTCGCAAAGAAATCAAAGGAGCAAAGACAGCAGGGCTATCGTTTTATCTAGCGCCTTTACGAGAAAATAAATATGTTCAGTGAACCAGTTGAGTCATCATTGGTTATTCCCTTTTACAACGGGCATTTCTCATGATAATTGATGAGCTCAATGGGCGTTTTTTCAAATTCATAACCTGCATATTTCACGATAATTTCATCCAGCACCGCATCAATTTCTTCTACGGTTTTTAAAGTAACCAATTGATACCTGTATTCCTTGATGCCCGGCAGGCCCTTTAAGTAATTGGCGTAGTGGCGGCGCATTTCGAAAATTCCTACTACCGGCCCCTTCCATTCGAAAGATTTATGAAGGTGTTTTTTACACACTTCCACCCTGTCTTCAATGGTGGGTGATGGTAAATGCTTACCCGTTTTCAAAAAATATTTTATCTCATCAAATATCCATGGGTAGCCGATGGCAGCTCTCCCAATCATAATACCATCGATGCCATAACGGTTTTTATATTCCAACGCTTTTTGAGCGCTGTCAATATCACCATTGCCAAAGATGGGGATTGTAATGCGTGGGTTGCTTTTGACCTTGCCTATCAGGTTCCAGTCCGCTTCACCCTTGTACATTTGTGAGCGGGTGCGGCCGTGAATGGCAAGTGCTTTTATGCCCACGTCCTGCAAACGTTCTGCTACTTCTTCTATGTTGCGGCTGTTATCATCCCAGCCCAGCCTGGTCTTAACTGTCACAGGCAATGAGGTAGATTTCACCACTGCGGATGTCAGCCTTACCATCAGGTCAATATCTTTTAATACACCGGCGCCGGCACCTTTCATCGCCACCTTCTTTACCGGGCAACCAAAGTTTATATCCAGCAGATCGGGATTTGTAACGTCCACTATTTTTGCGGCCATTGACAAACTTTCTTCATCACCTCCAAATATCTGGATGCCCACAGGCTTTTCATAATCGAAGATGTCCAGCTTCTTACGGCTTTTGATTGCATCCCTTATCAAACCTTCGCTGCTGATAAATTCAGTGTACATCAGGTCGGCACCCTTGTCTTTGCACACCGCTCTAAAAGGCGGATCGCTTACGTCCTCCATCGGAGCCAGCAGCAAGGGGAATTCGGGAAGTTGTATGTTACCTATTGACGGCATGAGATGGTGTAAGGTGTAAGGTTAAAGGTTGATGGTTGATGGTTTGCGGTTGATAGTGGATAGGTAATTGCTTTAGGGTTAAAAGGCTTTAGGTTTAAAACGATTTACACGTTCATCGTAAAGTAATGGACCCAACCGCGACCATCAACCCCAAACCTTTAACCTTTAACCTCAAACCCTCAACCTTCTTCAGCGCTTTATCTTTTTTGGCTGTAAATTTACGCACTTATAAGCAAACACTATGGCGCATTTAGCAACTAAACATTTTAATTACTGGGGGCAATTGGGTATTCTCACGGCATTTTGTGGTGCCGGATTAGTAATTGGAGGCATTGCAAGCTTAATTCCTATGTTAGGGAAAATTAACCTCGGCGATTTGGGGGGTGCTTCTTCCACACAAGTGATGGATAAAATATTAAAGCCAGAAAATGCGACTGCATTAAGGTGGATGCAATTTATAACAACCTTATTCCTGTTCTTTTTACCGCCCGTTTTGTATGCCCTTCTCTGCCATAAGAAACCCTTTGTTCATCTAGGTTTTAATAACAGCGTCAATCTTAAATCTGCCGGGGTGGTTGTACTGATCATGCTGGCTTCTCTCCCAATGGTAAGTGCTTTACAGGATTTAACAGAAATGTTACCCTGGTCAAAGGCTGCGCTTTTAAAATTTAAAGCAGCGGAAGAAGCCTATAACAGGCAAGTAGCCGTAATCGCAAGGATGAACAATTTTTCAGATTATGTGATTTCGGTTATCGTCATAGCTTTTTTACCAGCCGTGTTTGAAGAAACCTTATTCCGCGGTGGAATGCAAAATCTATTGTCACGCTGGTTTAAAATGCCCATACTTGCCATTGTGGTCACTGCCATCGTGTTCAGTGCGGTGCATGGTTCTTACCTGGGGTTTTTAAGTCGGTTTGCTTTGGGGTTTGTTTTGGGTTGGATATATTACCGCACCGGCAACCTTTGGCTGAATATTTTTGGACACTTTTTTAATAATGCATTTGCCGTAACTGTTTTGTATATAAGCACCAAGCCAGGAGAAAAACTTGATCCTTCAAAAATAGATGAACGCTTTCCTTTATGGATCGGGCTGGCAGCTATTGTAGTGGTGTATGGCCTATTCATTTTATTTGAAAACATAAGTAAAAATGAAATTGACAGGCCCGGCGAAGAGGTTCCCATGCCCGGCGTTGCATACAGCAACAATCCATTTTTTAATGAAGCCCAATAATCAAATAGATAAAAGCAGCCAGATACAAAATAAATTTTTTTGTTTACGGGCATTTGTATTCCAATTAAACATCGTTGCGTCGCACTCTTGTACATTTACAGCAACAGCCGGCAATAAAAACCAACAACACAAACCAACCGCCCTCAATTCACCATCGAACATTGACCATTCACCACTCACCATTCACCAAAACATTTCCCGCAGATGGCGATAAATATTGACACTTTAAAAACCCGTGCTTTAACCGCCCTGATATTTGTAGCCGTAATGCTGACAGGATTGCTGTGGAACGAATGGACTTTTCTTGCATTGTTTACCCTGATACATTTTGGTTGCTGGTACGAGTTCATTAAGCTGCTGAAGAAAATAGTTGGCACGGGCTATTTAAAATTTGCCTTGCTTGGTTTACTATATATCTCCATTCCCATCTGCATGATGCTTGATCTGAGAACCGTCTGGATCAATTTTAGCGGAGTAGCAGGCCACACAGATTTTGGCAACACCATCCCTATTGCAATTATTTTTAGTATATGGGTAAATGATACAATGGCTTACCTGGTAGGCTCTGTTATTGGCAAAACACCATTCTCCAAAATATCACCAAAGAAAACCTGGGAAGGGACTATTGGAGGAGCCATTTTGTGTGTGGTAATGATGGGCTTTGTATTTCCGCCACTGGCAGAACGATTTCTATTTCCATTTGCCCAACGGCAAACTTATTTTATAATTGCAGGCATCTGCGCCGTTTTTGGTACAGGAGGGGACCTTCTGGAAAGCAAGTTAAAACGCATGGCCAACATTAAAGATAGCGGTTCCATCATGCCGGGCCATGGGGGCTTTTTGGACAGGTTCGATTCTTTACTGGTGGCCACTCCGTTTGTATGGCTTTATATTAAATTATTTGTTTAGGCCATTTATTATTCTAACGGGCAAGCCACGGTGAAAGTTCCTATATTAAAGCGGAATGAAACTAATCTGAGGGCGTACCTGAAATTACTTTTCACCCTTGCAGCTTGCAGCAGGTGGCTTATATTTGCCGTTCAATTGCAAAGCATGACAATACATAGAGAAGGATATAAAAGTATCGCTATCGGCACCATGGTATTCGGTGCATTGAATTTAATTTTCTTTTACTTTTTTAGTGCCTCCTTACCTATACTTGCCTGGGTCATTTTTTTTGCCAGCCTGGGTTTGTTGTTATTCCTAATTTCTTTTTTTCGCATCCCCAACCGTACCCATACGCTTAATGATCATTCAATAGTGGCTCCGGCAGATGGAAAGGTGGTGGTAATTGAAGAAGTGACGGACCCTGAATATTTTCTCGATAAACGCATCCAGTTGTCTATTTTTATGAGCCCTGCAAACGTACACGTAAACCGCAACCCCATCAGCGGCGAAGTGGTGTACAACCAATACCACAAAGGGAAATACCTGGTAGCATGGCATCCCAAATCTTCTACCGAAAATGAGCGCCATTCCGTGGTGATCAGGAAAGACGGGACGGAGATACTGGTAAAACAAATTGCAGGTGCACTTGCAAAACGAATCATCAATTACCTGCAGGTAGGACAAAATGTTAGCCAATCCTCAGAAATGGGCTTTATCAAATTTGGCAGCCGGGTAGACGTATTATTGCCGGTGGGTACTAAGATCAATGTGGAATTAAACCAGGTTGTCCGGGGTGGAGTGACTGTTATTGCCACACTCTGATGCAAATATCTGATGTCTGATTTTTTGATGTTTGATTTTTTTTACCACCTGCTGGCTTTGTGAATTGGTCAATAGCTTCATTAATAATTTTAACAGTACAAAATTTGCCAAATGCAATTAAGCCCTTACTTTCACATTCATAAATAACTCTAAAAAGTAAACCCATATGAAAAAAGTATTTTTATTAGCAACTGCAGCTTTATTGGTAACCGGCGTAACCTTTGCCGATAACGGAAAAAAGAAAAAAGGCGCAAAAGGAAAAACCTGCAGTAAGGCAGAAACCGGATCATGCTGCCACGGTAAAAGCAAAACAGCCAAGCTTTAATTTTATCTTATTTTAATACAAGGCCTTCTCATTAACCGGGAAGGCTTTTTTATTTAGTAAGCTTTATTTGGAATGGAGTTGAAAAATTTCGAAGCATTAGAAAATCCTCTCCAGTTCTTTTAAATGTGTAATAGTATAAGTTGGTTGCAGCACTGTAATCGCATTGATATAATTCACAAACACAGAATCCATCCCTGCATTCATTGCGCCTTGAATGTCCGCATCCAGGTTGTCGCCCAGCATAATGCTATCGGCTATAGTGGCGCCTGCCTTAAGCATTGCAAAATCAAAAATTTCTTTTCTTGGTTTCAGGCTGTTGCTGGCTTCGGAGGTAATCACGTTTTTAAAATACCCGCCGAGGCCGCTGTTGTTTAATTTGCTCCACTGTATCTTTTCAAAGCCGTTGGTGATCATGTGCAACTGGTAATTTTTTCCTGCTAAATAATCCAGTATTTCAATAGTGTGGGGAAACAGCAATTTTTTAACCGGCAGTATTTCCAGGAACTTTTGGCTCATGTCACGGGCAAGCTTTTCATCCCCTATTTTAAATTCCAATAAAGTGCGCCACATGCGTTTCCATTTCAGCTCTTCGCTGTTGATATAGCCCTTGTGATAGCGGTTCCACAAAATTTCATTGTGGTGCAGGTAATGCCTGTAGAACGCTTCAAAAGGTTGCACCCCAACGGTTTCCAAATTAAAAAAAGAATAAATTTCGCCAAGCGTTATTTTTGCGTTGGCGTCAAAATCCCACAAGGTGTGGTCTAAATCAAAAAACAAGTGTTTATATTTCATAATTATTGCCGGATGTAAAGATTAATAATTCAAACGCAAAAATAGGCACAGATATTTTATCAAGGTGAATGGTCAATGGTGAATCGTGAATGCGGAATTTATTAAAATATGAATCTGTTGGAGGTTATACTTTCTATTATTTATTACGTAATCAATGATCCCCAATGGTATGTAGCAGAAGGGAGTGACACAACGATGATGACCAAGGCTGGGGTGCCGGGACATTAAAAACAATTGGTTTCATAATCTAGTTGATCAGCAATGAATAATTGCCGATTGCCGATTGACCATTCACCATTGCCGATTGACCATTGACCATTCACGAAAAGAACCTCTTAAAATATGAATGTAATAATAACCGGCGCTTCAAAAGGAATTGGCAAAGCAATTGCAGCCGCATTCGCAGCGGAAGGCGCTACCTTGTTTTTATGTGCAAGAAATGAGCTAACGCTTTACAATACAGTGGCGGAGTTACAAACAAGGTTTCCTGAAAGCCTGGTAAAAGCAAAGGCGCTCGATATGTCTGTCAAAGATGAAGCAAAAGCTTTTGCAGAATGGGTGTTGGCAGGCGTTAAAGACACTGTTTCGGGCAGCGTGGATATATTGGTAAACAATGCCGGCACATTTTTGCCAGGCAGCGTGTACAATGAAGAGGAGGGGCTGCTGGAAAAATTGATGGCTACGAATCTATACAGCGCTTATCATCTGACACGGGCGCTGGTGCCTGCTATGCTCACAGCTAAACGGGGGTTCATTGTAAATATTTGTTCTATAGCATCACTGCATGCGTATAGCAACGGGGGCAGCTACAGCATCACCAAAACAGCTTTAATGAGTTTTTCCAAAAACCTTCGGGAAGAATTGAAGCCGCACCATATAAAAGTAATGGCGGTGTACCCCGGAGCAGTAATGACAGATTCCTGGGGCGACTTTGATAATTCTTCCCGCCGCATAATGGAAGCCAACGATATTGCCACGATGATAGTGGCCGCCAGCAAACTATCGCCTCAGGCTGTGGTGGAAGATATAATATTACGTCCGCTATTGGGAGACCTGCCTTAAGGCAAGGTAGCAAAGTAACAAGGTATCAAGAATAGACCTTCAATCTTCAACCTCCAACCATCCACCATAATTAACACTCATTTATTACCAAGCCGCATTTGTAACAGTTAATTTTGTAATAATAAATATGGCGCTGCAATCAAAAAAATTATACACTCTTTTTGCTTTTTTATTAGTCGTTAGCCAATACACTGCATGGGCACAAGCCAGCTTTTCTGCAAGGATCTCACCTCAATCAATTGGTAAAAACGAAACAGCAGAGCTGCGGCTGATGATTGAAAATGCCCGGCAGGTTAACGAGATCATTCCACCTTCTTTAAAGGATTTCATTATTGTAAGCGGCCCGAACCAGGAGAGCGGCATGGAAAGCGTGAATGGCGTGACGAGGCAATATGCCGGCATCACTTACCAGCTCAAACCTAAGGCAACGGGCAGGTTTTCAATTGGCAGCGCTATTGCAAAAGCAGATGGCAGAACCCTTAGAAGTAAAGCGGTAACGCTGGAAGTAACCAGGATTTCTTCGAACAGCCAAGGCAATACAAGTTCAGGTTTCCGTGGCTTCTCACCTTTTGATGAGCCCGCAGTACAATCATCCTTTAATGATTTTGTTATCAAAAAAGGGGAGAACCTGGTGGAGAAGGTCAACAAAAACATTTTTATTAAAGTAGACATCAGCAAGCCTTCCTGCTTCGTCGGAGAGCCGGTGATCGTTACTTATAAATTATTTACAAGGTTGAAATCAGAAAGCAGTATTACCAAAAACCCTTCCTTTAACGGCTTTTCTGTCATTGATCTTTTGCCGCCGGGAAATACCTACTATTCGACTGAAAAATTAAATGGGCGGGAATACAATGTTTATATACTCCGCAAATCCCAGTTATACCCCTTACAGGCCGGTACCACCGAATTAGAAATCGCTGAAGTAGAAAATAATATTCACTTTATCAAAGAAGAATATATTCGCCGGCAGCGATATGGCCTTGAAGATATGTTCAGGGATTTTACACAAACATCTATACCACCGGAAGGCATACATGACGAGAAAGTGACCTTGCAAAGCAAGCAGGCATCAATCAATGTAAAGCCATTACCCGAAAAAGACAAGCCCACCTTTTTTAATGGCGCTGTGGGAAATTTTGTGGTAGAGGCTGGATTGGAAAAAAACAGTTTTACAACAGATGATGCGGGCAACCTTAAAATTGCCATCTCTGGGGAAGGCAATATGACCATGGTTAATCCGCCGGATATTGACTGGCCCAATGGGATTGAACCTTATGAAGCCACGGCAAAAGAGCAACTGAATAAACTAGCTGTGCCGGTCAGTGGAACAAAAATATTCCAATACCCTTTTACCGCAGCCAAGCCGGGTAAATACATTATACCTGGAATTGTTTTTAGCTTTTTTGATGTAAAAGAAGGGAGATATAAAACGACCACTACAAAGCCGCTGGTCATTGAAGTGGCAAAAGGTATGGGCAAGCGGCCCCGGATAGAAGGTACTGAAATAGTGAAACCAGGCAACGGGCAGTTCTTTGAAACGCTGTTTACCAACCGCTGGCTGATAGTGATACCATTGGCCATTCTAATACTTTCAGGGCTGTTTATATGGACACAGAAAGAAAATAAAAAACGCCTACCCGTTGGTCGGGTAAAGCAACCTGAGCCGATTAATAACGACCCTGATGATAAAACAATTACGGAGGTTCCCGTTAACCCCCTTATTTTAACCGAAGAAAGAATGGTAGAGCATGATACCCGGGGGTTTTATATAGCATTGAACAGTGAGTTAAGAAAATTTTTATCTGATAAGCTTCAAATTCCTTTGGCTACGATCAATAAAAAAAGAATAGCGGAAGAAGCGGATAGGAAAGGCATCGCCATGTATACTACACTGCAGATACAACATTTGTTGGATGAGATCGAGTGGCAATTGTACACGCCTTTTGCTGATGAAGATAAAATGCAGGACATGTACAACAACGCCGATGCAATCGTACATACATTGAATACTACAACTCTGTAAACTTATAACCTATCCCTCTTACCGAATGAAAGTACCGGGGATTCCGGCTATCTTCTTCAAAATATTTTCGAAAGCTTAAAATAAAATTATCAATCGTACGGGTGGTAGGGTATACATTATAGCCCCATACCGCTTGCAGGATCTTTTCCCTGGTTACCACTTCGTTTTTATTTTCGATCAGCAGTTTCAGCAGCATGATCTCTTTCTTAGTGAGCGTTATTTTTTTGCCATCCTTTGTTACACATTCCAACGCATTAAAGTCAACCTGGTTTTTACCAAAATGGTATACCTGCTCCAGTGGTTTTCTGGTGGAGAGCCGGTGGCTTTTCTCCACCAGTTTATTTACCCTCAGCAATAATTCTTCCAGGTTAAATGGCTTGGTAAGATAATCATCAGCGCCCTTTTTTAATCCCAACACCCTGTCGGCGCTACTGTTGCGGGCACTCAGTATAAGGATGGGGATATCATTGTTCTGCAGCCGGATGCTTTCGCATACACTGATACCATCCAGCTCCGGCAACATTACATCCAGTATCATCAGGTCAAAATGCTCTTGCTGTACAGCTTTCAACGCTTCTACACCATCGTATGCACTGGTTACTTCATAGTCCTCCATCTCCAGGTTTAGCTTTAACGCTTCCTGCAGGTTCTCTTCGTCTTCAACCAGTAAAATAGAAACCTTTTTACCTGACATACATTTTATGACCCCCTTTCACTTTTGACTTATAATTACATGTACTCAACTCAATTATCAATCTTTTCAAATTCAATGGTAAAAATACTTCCTGTTGGGGTATTATCTGAAACAGAAATATTGGCACTGTGCTGCGCCACAATTTTTTGGGTCAAGAATAAGCCAAGCCCTGTTCCCCTTGCACCTTTTGTTGCTTTATTGCCTACTCTATAAAACTTATCAAAAACTTTTTTCTTTTCAGCAGCATCAATTCCTTTTCCTTCATCTTTTACCATCAATATTATCCGGTTGCTATCCTTCAGCACAATACTAATGGGTGATTCTTTCGGGGAATATTTGATGGCATTGTCGATTAAATTATTGGCGGCCATTTGCAATAGCAGCATATCCCCGTTTATAAAAATATCTTCCGCTATTTCTTTATGAAAAGTTCTTTGCGGGTAACGCATCACAAAATCCTCCACGCAACTATTTACAAGATCAGTGAAGTTTATTTCTTCTTTAGTGATGCTGTGACCGCCCGCTTCTATTTGCGACGCAAGCAACATATTATTGCACAATGCATTTAAGCGGTTTGCTTCCTGGATGGTATTTTGAATAAGCCGTTGCTGTTGGCTATCCTCCAACTTTCTTTTTAACAGGGTTTCCAAATTAAGCTTGGTGATGGCAATGGGCGTTTTTAATTCGTGGGTGATTGCCATCATGAAATTTTGCTGCTGCACCCCCATTTTAAACTGTCGCTTAACAGCCCTGTATACAAAAACAGCACCCGACAAAATAAATAATAAAGAAAAAGTTCCTTCCCCTATATATCCAAAAGCTTTCCTTTTTTTGCTGTTGGTGATTTCGCTTAACCGGTCCCGGTACTGCGGATCCGTAGTGCTTAATTGTGATATTTCAAACTCAGCCATTTGCTGGTTTTGCTGGTTGAGCGCAATACACCACCAAATCAATGCAGCAATAATGTACAATAACAAAAACCAGTAAATAAGAAAGATAAAACGTAAGCGTTTTGTTTTATAAGATGAGAATGGCATGATGGTGAATGGTCAATGGTGAATCGTGAATGGTGAATGGTGAATCAATGTGCCTACTAAAGGGCATTTAAACTTCTCGCCAAGACGCTAAGAAGAAAAATACCACAAGCCGCAAAGAACCATATCCTTTGCGTCTTTGCTTCTTGTTTTCTCTGCGTGAAATACCCCTTTGAATCGATATCGTTTCTTTAACAAAAATATTTGTTTACGAGCCTTTGTTCACAGATGAACATCGTTGCGTCGCACTCTTGTACATTTTCAGCAATAAGGACCAAATATATGCAAGAGCTCAATTAAGCGAAATGAGTGGTTAAATAAGCAGCTCAATGATGGCTCTGATGAATTCACCATTCACCATTCACCATTGACGCCTAATTCACCTTCTCCACTCTCACCCCCACGCTAATGATCTCGGGTAGCGGGTTTTCCCTCATGATCTGTGCTACAGAAAATTTGTATTCTCCCGTTTTATTAAATTTAAAAGGGCCCTTTGTAATGGATTTTCGAAGTTCCCAGATATCACCCATGCCGATGCCTTCCCAGCCGGTTGCATCCGTGCCCAACTGAAGGTCAAAGCGTTGATACCGTACCGTGTCGCCAGGTGATTGTGAGCCAATATTTAGCCATATATTATTGTAGCCGTATGCATCAGTATGGCGCAGCACAATATAAAGGTTGTAGAGTGATGCGGTATCGGTAATGGTAAAACCGAAAGAGGGCTGATGGCTATAATGCCACTTGTGTCCTGGTATGGCGCTATTCTTTTCAAAAACTTCTATTTTGGCGCAGCCGGCAAGCCATAAGCTTACAGCCGCCAGGATAATGAAGGAGGGTTTATGAGTGTTGATCTTCACAAATAATTTTTACAAAAATAAAACAGTTTTCGAAAGATGTTTTATATGAAAGCTGAAAGCGCATTGGTGGAAGCAAACGGAGCTGTTGAGCTTTGGACCATAATCTTAGAAAGTGCCGGCCAGCAAACATCATACATTGCTTACAATACATTCAGCACCTGCTCCTTTGCTTTTTCCAGTTCATCCTTCATGGTTACCACGCATTTTTGTATATCAGCATCATATGCTTTACTGCCCGTAGTATTTATTTCCCTTCCTATTTCCTGTATGATAAAAGATAATTTTTTCCCTTTCGCCTCATCACCGTTTTCAAGCAATGATAAAAAATATTCACAATGTTGTTTCAGGCGCACCTGTTCTTCATGGATATCAATTTTCTCAATATAGTAGATAAGTTCCTGCTCCAAACGGTTGCCATCATAGTTCTCTTTTCCTACATGCTGCTCCAGCAGTTGTACAATTTCTTCGCGTATTCTTTTCATACGGTTAGGTTCCAGTTGTACGATTGCTTCTTCCTGCATGTTGATATTGTTGATCCGTTTGATCAAATCATTTTGCAGGCTTGCACCCTCATCTTCCCGATGCTTATTTAATTCACCCAGTGCTATCAACAACACCTTTTTAAATTCTTCAAAATCGTTGTCGTTCAGCACATCGTTTGTTGGCGTAACTACTTCGGGCAACCGCAGCAAGGCGCTTAAAACGGAGTTCGTATCTATGCTTAATTCACCGGCCAGTGTTTCTATCTGGTGATAGTAGGCTTTTATTAATTCGGTGTTGATGTTAACGGGTTTGGAAGTGCCGTTTTGTTTGATGGTGATCACACAATCGATCGTGCCCCTTATCAATTGCTCCTGCAAAATATTCCTGATGTCAAATTCGTATGGGCGTAATAGAGGCGGCAGGCGCAATTGCATTTCAAACTGTTTTCCATTGAGTGCTTTTACTTCTACCAGGAAGGTTTTATCATTTACGGTTTGTTCAGCCCGGCCAAAGCCAGTCATGGATTTTAGCATTATTCAGATGTTATTGTTTGTAACAGAATATTTTAATTCTACAAGGTATAGGAAAAAACGTCAATCTTTTGGTTTATGCAGATCATTTCTACCTGGAAACAAAAAATGATACGCTTCACCCCTTGTCAAAATGCGCATTTCACCTGGTTGCAGGCCTTCTATTGTACACTTTTCTATCCTGTATCGTATAAGCCTTAATGTGGGAAAGCCGACTGCTGCGGTCATCTTCCTTACCTGCCTGTTTTTGCCCTCAGAAAGTATCATTTTTATCCAGCTCGTAGGGATGTTTTTGCGGATGCGAATGGGGGGATTTCTTTCCGGTACCGGAGGCGATATTTTAAAAGCAGTTGCCCTGCATTTTTTTGTGCGACACAGCTTTCCATCTACCGTAATGTCTACTCCATTTTGCAAGTCATACAATGCCTCATCTGTTATCTCGCCATCTACCTGCACCCAATATTCCCGTAGATGTTCGAACGTTGGATTTAGTAACTGGTGATTGATCTTTTTGTCATTGGTAAGGATCAATAATCCTTCGCTGTCGTAATCAAGTCGACCGACCGGATAGACATCAACAGGCACATCAAAAAAGTCTTTCAATGTTTGCTTCCCTTCGCCGGATGTAAACTGCGACACGACATTAAAGGGCTTATAAATGATACAGTAATATTCCAAGAGGGGTTAATTTATTATTGATGGAAGCGCAAAGATAAAGGTGAAAGAAGGCTGTTGATACATCCGTAAAAAAACATAAAGCCCGACATTTGCAGCCGGGCTTTATTATATGTATGGGTTAGTAAGTACCAGGAAATAAAATTTCCATACACAATATTAAAAAGAAATTTTGCTATCTAAAAAAATATTTTTAAAAATTTTATTCACATTTCAATATCTGCTGTGGATAAGGACAGCCTATCAGCATGATTTTTATTAATTCTACAGCATCATGTTCATTAGATTATTCCAAACAAAATTGGTCGTGATAATTCTATCACTTGCTGAAACCATTGATTTTACTGACACTCCAGGTCAAGCCTTTATTTTTATTGATTTTACTTTCATCTCATAAAGATGACGCACCCGCTCGAGAGCGTTGTGTTTTATATCTGATATTTTGATCCGGTCTTCAAATAAAAAAAGTGCATAAAATTATTAAGGCACTACCCTTTTCCAAGCATGTTTCTTATCATTCCTGTTTATCATTTGCTAAAAGCAAAGCACAGTACCTTTGTGAAAAATATAATTGTATGCAATTTCCTGCACCCGTTTCTATCACATGGCTCGCTGAATTTATCGGAGCCGAAATAATTGGCAACAACAAAACTGCTGCAACAGGAATAAATGAATTGCATAAAGTTGAAAAGGGCGACCTGGTATTTGTAGACCACCCAAAATATTATGACACGTGTATCAACAGCGCTGCTACTTTTATCATCATCAATAAGAGAAAGGATTGCCCTGAAGGAAAAGCATTGTTGCTTGTTGAAAACCCTTTTGAAGCCTACAGCAAAATCGTCAATCATTTCAATCCATTCACACCTTCTTCGAAACTGGTTAGCGAAACCTCATTGATTGGAGAGGGAAGCTTTATTTACCCCAATACCTTTATCGGGCACCATGTACGGATCGGAAAAAATTGTATCATTTATCCTAACGTAACCATCATGGATAATTGTATCATCGGCGATCATGTGGTCATAGAATCAGGGACTGTTATTGGCTGCGATGCCTTCTATTACAACACTAAAAAAGACCGGGAAAACTGGTACAAAAAAATGCCCAGCTGTGGCAGGGTAATTATTGAAGATTTTGTAGAGATTGGGGCGGGTTGTACCATCGATCGTGGCGTAAGTAATGATACCATCATTGGCCAGGGAACCAAGTTTGATAACACTGTTCATATAGGGCATGATACGGTGATAGGAAAGAATTGTTTATTCGCCGCACATGTGGTAGTAGCCGGTTGTGTAAACGTACTTGATGGGGTTACGCTGTGGGGGCAAGTGGTAGTAAATAAAACCCTCACCATCGGTGAAAATGCAGTGCTGCTGGGAAGAACAGGCGTGAGCAACAACCTGGAAGGAAACAAGACTTACTGGGGCGCACCAGCCCAGGAAGCGGGGCTTGTAAAAAGAGAACTGGTATGGATAAAAAGAATACCACAACTCTGGGAAAAGGTGATGACCAATAAGTAAAGTGCAAACGACTCAGAACTCCCTCGGAGGCGGGGCGCCTTATTTATATTCATACGGCAATTGATCACCAACTTTATCCCACGTCCAGTAGCCTGTAATGGTGATATCATTCTGATCGAAATAATAGCCGTTCTGTTCTATTGACACATACTCATTGGGTGCAATGTTTATTACAGATAACTGATAGCCTTTTGGTGTTTCTTCATTTTGGGCAATGTATCCTGGTGCTGGCTCTTCCTTGCTATACAATACAGCAATGTCGGGTTGATTGGGTATGATGTCGACCATTTGTGTGCTATCGTCCTTACTATAGTTGAGCGCCCCATAAAAATCAGGCAGCTTCACTGCGGTCTCCCTATCCATATTCTTTGCAACAAATTGTATTTCGAATCCTTCTTCTTTTAACGACCGGTTGTGGACGCTCCGCATAAAATGCAACATCGAACCCTTGTAGGCCTTCAGCCTGTTTATCTGCCATGTTTTTTTTTGAGTACTGTCGTTTGATTGCATCTCTTCAAACAACGGGTAGCCTGTGTATATACCCGCTTCGGTGCCATATTCATGCGTAAATGAATCGAGGGCATATTTTAATTTGTATCCCAGTGCAAGATTTTCTATTTCGACAGGAGCAGTGGCCAATACTTTTAACCGGTTCCTTCTCTTATAAAAATAAAACTTCAGTACTTCTTTATTGGTAATGGTGCATAGTTTGCTGTTCTCTGTTTTTCCAATAAAATTT
>JBDSAA010000033.1:0-48047 GCA_039922375.1 Ferruginibacter sp. | reverse complement strand
AAGTGGCGCGGGTCCTTCCTGGGTGTTTTCTTTGCGGGGGCGTGTCCTCCCAAAATATCTCTAGTCACACCTGTTTTATAAGTCCGCACACATGGTGCGAACGTAACGGTACTGATAATACAAAACTATTTAGCAATATGGCAAATGAACATCCTTTATCAATGAGCAAATATGCAAAGACATTGAACATTAGTGAGGGCGCTATCCGCAAGGCAATCAAAACGGGGAAAATAATCAATGGTTACGATCGCACCATTAAGAAAATAATTCCATCTATTGCAAATCAGGAATATGGATTCCTTCACATGGGAATTGTCAAACCTTACCCCGGGCAAAACAAAGAAAAGGTCTATGAAAGAAATGTACAGTTGGAAGTGGTGGAAAACCAGCAATTAATTCTTAGGTGGATGGCTGCAATTAATTTGAAATTGGATAGTATTAACCTTGAACTATCTTTTTTGTCAGTACCAGGTGTAAAGGAAAATGATTCAGTTTCGGAAAATGCTGGATAACTCATTTTTTTGTAAGTACGCACGTCAGTATTCCGGACAGAAAAACGGGGATGGCCGGGAGCACCGTCCCGTTGTAGTATTTCGGACAGAAAATCCCCTGGTGCCGGGAGGGGTGTCCCGTTGTAGTTTTCCGGACAGAAAAACGGGGTGCGTTTCTGCACTTGCTGAAATAAAATGTAACACCGTTTAAAATAAAAGTATCCGCAAAAGTACCCGCAAAGGCATTTCAACCGGCTGAAACCATTGATTTTACTGGTTTTTATGTAGCCTCGCCGGGACCACAACACCGGAAAGGCCAAACACTTGGCTTTTCCAATTTTTTTATTCCCCTAAAGTGCTTCCCTGTTAGTGGTGCCAACCAATTGTTTTGTCCCCAGGCTGCAAGCTTTTGAAATCCAATCAAAACTCATTTCCAATGTACCAACCTGATTTTTATAGACACAGGTATTTCTGTAAACTTTGTTTCTGCTCTATAATCCTGCCGCATAAAGTTTATCTGGATGTGCTTACTCAATTCTAACCTTTCTGTTTTTCGCCCCATCCTTAATCCACGGTCAACCTAGCCTCTGTTACGAAAAAGTAAATGGTTTTGTGATTTTACCGCCCTTCTTTTGGCAATTTACCCCCCTTTTTCGTTTATACACCTCCGTAGATTGCATCCAGTAATAACTAAGCTCGTTACGTTAAACGATATATTTTTATAACTCTTTGGCTTTTTTGTAAAAATTTTGTTAATTTACCGACTAGAATAGAATAGAACGAACTGTTTGAATTGCTTGTTTCTCCTTTCAATATGAATAACCTTAAAGAATTACAGGGTATCGTTGTAAATGTGAAGACCAAAAATTACGCTGACCACCGCATCTTTTCACAATTTAAAAAAAAACATGAAACAAATCCTGTGGAATGACAGTTAAAAAGATACCGTTTGTAAAACCGTTTACTCAACTATTTTTTATAAAGTTTTAATCTGATTATAGGTATAAACATTAAGAATACCTCAATATTAATCTGGCTTCCAGTATAATTAAATAATCATTAAAATGAAGGTAAATCAAGAATAAGCATGAGTAAATACAAAATTTGACAACTTAATTAATGTCAACAACAAACAGTCATCATTTTCTAACGATTCATTAACCAAAACCAACTAGCTATTATGAAAAAGCAAACAAATGTGTATTGCTCAGCTAATCTAATTCTGCCGAGGCTTTCGCCAGGGCAGTTCTTCAAAAAACTTCTATTTCCCTCTTTAATGCTGCTATTAAATCTTGGGCTGCATGCACAGACCAGGATTCATGTAACCGGTATAGTAAAAGACGATAAAGGAGCCCCGACAGTAAATGCCAGTGTCGTAGTAAAGGGTACCACTACCGGTGTAACCACCGATGCCAACGGAGCATTTTCCATTGATGTTCCTAATTCAAAATCTGTTTTGGTAATATCCAATACAGGTTACCAGCCGCAGGAAACAACCGTTGGTAATCAAACAAATTTCACGGTTAATCTTGCCATTGCCGCAAGTAATTTAAGTGAGGTAATTGTAGTGGGATATGGTTCGCAAAAAAAGGTAACAGTTACGGGCGCTGTTGCAACTGTAAAAGGTACAGAATTGCAAAAATCTCCTGCTGTTAACTTATCTAACTCATTAGCAGGTCGTTTGCCTGGTGTTGTTGCTACAAACAACAGCAGCGAACCTGGTTATGATGGATCAAGCATCCGCATCCGCGGGGTGAATTCTTTGGGTAATAACGATCCCCTTGTCGTTATCGATGGCGTGCCGGCAAGAGCTGGTGGGTTAGAACGTTTGAATCCGATGGATGTAGAAAGTATGTCTGTATTAAAAGATGCATCCGCCGCCATTTATGGGGCCCGTGCTGCAAACGGTGTAATATTAATTACTACTAAACATGGTAAAGCAGGAAAGCCTGAACTGTCTTACAGTTTTAACAAGGGATGGGCTCAGGCTACTGTTATCCCTAAAGTACTGAGCGCCGTAGATTACACTACAATGGCCAATGAAATAGAAATATATAAATTACCTTCCGCTCAATGGGCTGCCGCCGCTGCCGCATTCAAGGCAACAGGAAAATATACTGATCCTTCAGGCAATGTAAAGACAGCGCCTTTTTTACCTGATGATGTTAAGAAATATGCGGATGGATCAGATCCATGGGGCCATCCCAATACAAACTGGTATGATGCCGTTTTAAAAACCTGGTCTCCTCAAACAAACCACAATCTTCAACTATCGGGTGGTTCTGATAATGTAAAATATCTTGCGTCGATGGGCTATAAGAACCAGGATGCGTTTTATAAAAACTCTGCAACCGGCTATAAGCAGTACGACTTTCGTGTTAATCTTGATGCCAAAGTAAATAAATATATTACTACAACGCTTGGATTAACCGCCCGCCAGGAAAATCGATTCTTTCCTACCAAAGGCGCCGGAACTATTTTCAGAATGTTAGAGCGTGGTTATCCTACTAAACCTGCTTATTGGCCAAATGGTTTACCAGGCCCGGATATTGAAAATGGCGAGCAACCCGTAGTGATCACTACTAATCAAACAGGATATGACAAGGATACACGTTATTATTATCAGAGTAATGGTAAAATCGATGTGGTTATTCCATGGGTGAAAGGATTAAAATTAACCGGTAACGTCGCAATAGACAAATATATACAACAGGGCAAAAGATGGGTGAAGCCATGGTTTATTTATAGCTGGGATTACGCCACCCGTGATGCTGCAGGCGAGCCAGTTTTAACCAAGGTTCAAAAAGGGCCAACTACACAGCCTACTTTGAATCAATATACCCAGGATCAGACAAATACTTTGTTAGAAGGTATATTGTCTTACGACCATAAATTTGGGGATCACCAGCTAATACTTCTTGCGGGTGTAACTAAAGAAACATCAAATAACGGTTTTTTCAACGCGTTTCGCCAGTACTTTCCCTCTACAGCCATTGATCAATTGAATGCAGGTAGTTTGGTGGATCAAAAATCTGGCGGCAGCGCCTGGGAAAAAGCCCGCTTAAATTATTTTGGCCGGGTGGGGTATAACTACAAAGAAAAGTACATGGCTGAATTTTTATGGCGCTATGACGGTTCTTATAATTTCCCCGTGGAAACACGTTTTGGATTTTTCCCTGGCGTATCTGCCGGATGGAGAATTTCAGAGGAAAACTTTTTCAAGGATAATGTAAATTTCGTAAATTCTTTAAAACTACGTGGTTCATGGGGTAAATTGGGTAATGACGCGATATACTATAGGGATAGATATCTTGAGTATCAATACCTTCCTACCTATGCTTCAACTGGCGGGTATGTAATCAACAACCAGGTTTCCACAGCGTATCGCGAAGATGTGATACCAAACCCTAATATCACATGGGAAGTAACCTCTAACTACGATCTTGGGTTAGAAGGGGCATTGTTAAACAATAAAATTAATTTTGAGTTTGATTATTTCCAAAACAAGCGTTCAAATATCCTTTGGGTTAGAAATGCTTCTGTGCCGCAAACAGCCGCCCTTCCCCTGCCTCCCGAAAATATCGGTAAGGTTGTTAACAAAGGCTGGGAATTTAAAGTGGGATACAATGGCAATGCCCGCGATGTGCGGTTTAATGTTAGTGTTAATGGCGGTTATTCAAAAAACAAAATTCTATTCTGGGATGAAACACCCGGCAGACCGGATTATCAATTATCAACGGGTCATCCTACACCCGGGAATATAGGCAACCCTGATCAAATGCTCTTATACCAGTATGATGGTATATTTAAAGATCAGAAAGAGGTTGATGCCAATACATTGGACTATGGCGGTGTAGGTGGTGCCGGTAAGCTATTTCCGGGCAGCATGAAATTTAAGGATGTAAATGGAGATAAAAAAATTGATGCAAATGACAGGGTAAGAGCCGATAAAACCAACCTGCCTACTTTCCAGGGAGGCTTAATCATCGGTGTTCAGTACAAGAACTTCGATTTGTCTATCCTCTTCCAGGCTTCTACAGGTGCGGAAATGTTTATCCAACCGAATGAATCGGGCACCATTGGTAACTTCCTGCAATACTTCTACGATAACCGCTGGACGCTGGACAATCCAAGTTCTGTAGATCCCCGTACGGTTGACAGAAACAACCAGTACTTTTCTAATAGAAACACTTACTATATGATGAACACGGATTATGTTCGTCTTAAGAATTTTGAGATTGGATATTCTCTTCCTTCAGGTATTGGTAAAAAATTAGGCATCAGTAATTTAAGGGTTTATGCAAATGGCTTAAACCTTAAAACCTGGTCGAAATACGACTTTTTTGATCCTGAGTCTGCAAGTTCTAATCTCCAGTACTATCCACAGTCCAGAATCATTAACACAGGTGTTACGCTAACTTTCTAAATTGATAAAAATGAAAAAACTAATTAAAATATTTGTACCGGTCCTGGTATTAAGCGCAACGTTTGCCGCTTGTAAAAAGGATTTTTTAAGTACGCTGCCCCTGGATAAGCCACCAGCAGCCACAGTTTGGGCCGATGCTTCTTTATCTGAAGCGTTTGTGACTGAGATTTACAATGTGTATCATGATGGCCTGTTAAACCAGGAAAGCATGGATTGCATCACAGACAATGCCTTGTATAATTTTGGCCGGATGGACATAATGGAAGGTAATATCAGCCCGTCCAATCTTGGCTGGGTGAATAATACCTACGAATGGGGCGAAATGTATGCACGTATCAGGGCAACGAATGTTGCATTGGAAAACCTTGCCACAGCATCATTTGATGCCGGCCTGGTGAGCAGGTTAAAAGGCGAAGCGTACTTTTTGCGTGCGCATTGCCATAATCAATTATTGCGGTATTATGGTGGTATTCCAATCATTAAATCATCTTATGTATTAAAAACACCCGATTTTACAATAGCCAGAAATAGTTATGTTGAATGTGTGGACGCAATTGTTAGTGACCTGGATTCTGCATCTTTGTTGCTGAAAGGAAAATCGCTTGGTTTGGGCCGTGCTACCAGTGGGGCTGCCATGGCACTTAAAGCTCGTGTGTTGGTATATGCAGCAAGCGATCTGCATGATATGCCTACTGCAAAAGCAAAATCAACCGTGATTAATGCTTTCGCCAAACCCGAATTGCTGGGCTATGTGAGCGGTGATCGTACCGTACGCTGGACAAAAGCAAGGGATGCCGCTAAAGCGGTGATAGACCTGGGTACTTATGGTTATAAATTGGATCTAAGCGCGCCAGCTACAAAAGATGAAGCCATTGCCAATTACACCAATGTTTACCTGTCAAGAGGCGGGGGAGAAAAGGAATCTATCCTTTCCAAATATTATGTGAATGCCTCTACTGATGACTGGGGTGCCTGGTATGTGAGAAATAATGGTATGAACGGTTATCATGGCTGGACATCCACAGAGCCCACTCAAAACCTGGTAGATAATTATGAAATGATGGATGGCACAAAATTCGACTGGAGTAAACCTGCCCAGGCGGCGGCGCCTTATGAAAACAGGGATCCGCGGTTTTATGCATCTATTTTTTACGATGGCTGTAAATGGAAACCTCGTACAACTGATGGAGCCGGTACAGATCCTTATGGTGAGGTTCAGTTTGGTACTTATGAAGTAGGTACTGCAGGTGCTGCAAAAGCCTATTTTGGTTTGGATACAAGAAACAGTTCTATCGAAAACTGGAATGGTACACGCACAGGCTACTCTATCAGAAAGTTTGCCAATGATAATATGGCGCTTGTAGACATGAACAACAAGCAAGAGATACCTTCTATTCAAATAAGATATACTGAAGTTGTATTTAACTATATTGAAGCTTTACTGCAATTAGGTGACGAGACCACCGCAAAAACCTGGCTCAACAGAATCCGTTTCCGCGCAGGTATGCCAGCCATTACCGAAAGCGGCGCCGCCCTGATGGCCCGGTATCAGAATGAACGCAATATAGAAATGGTAGTAGAAGAACAGCGTTTTTATGATGCCCGCCGGTGGATGATCGCTCCACAGGTACTCGGACAAAAGGTAAGGATAATGGTGATCACCGGTAAATTAAAACCAGGAAAAACCGTTGCTATCTATAGATATGATAAAACGAACTACGACTACACCTATCGGGTTCAAGATATAGAATCCGGGGTTGAAAACCGGGCATGGGTTGATAAACTGTATTTCCCGCCCATCAAGCTTGATGAGATAAACAGAAATAACAAACTTATTCAGAACCCTGGGTATTAATAAAATAAACACTTAATATTTAACTGCGCCGACTATGGTCGGCGCAGTTTTTATCAAATGATCCCGTTGAGATAAATAAAAAACCTACCATTACCGCTGAAAATATTTTTGGGTATTCCCTCTATTGTATCTCATTTCCTGTCACCATCCCGTTTTAAAATTTCTTCATTGAAAATAAATAGGACGTGGCAATCTATAAAAAACCTTATCTTAATAAAGTCCAAAGCACAAACGAGTACCGGCTTTGATGCTATATTGTCTAATTCACTTATTCCTCATTGAATAACGATGAATAAGAAATATTTTTGGATTCAATCTTTTACATTTTTTAATATTAAATATACCAGTTCAATTGAGTGCAAATACTATATGGAGTTGTGTTATCGCATCATGCGTACTCATGATAAGCGCTTGCAGCAACAATGAAAATAAAAATGAAAATAAAGTTGCGATTGCTGTTGCAGACGGTCCACATTTATTCACGTTATTATCGCCCGACAGTACGCATATCGATTTTAATAACGGGATTACCGAAGGCTTAAATACAAACGTTTTATTGTATGAATATTTTTACAATGGCGGCGGCGTTGCGGTTGGAGACGTAAATAATGATGGTTTGCAGGATGTTTATTTTTCAGGCAATCTTGGTGAAAATAAATTGTACCTTAATAAAGGTGGTATGCGGTTTCAGGACATCACGATCGCTGCCAATATGGAGGTAAGGCAGGGGCCATGGAAAACTGGTGTTACCATAGCAGATGTAAATGGTGATGGCAAACTGGATATCTATGTCTGCTATTCAGGCAAAATGCCGGCTGCTAAAAGAGCCAATCAACTATTTATCAATACAGGTAACGATGCCGGCGACATACCGAAATTTAGTGAGCAGGCGAAGGGATATGGTCTGGCAGACTCTGCATACAGTACACAGGCCTATTTTTTTGATTATGACCGCGATGGCGATTTAGACATGTTCCTGCTCAACCACAATCCCGACAACCTGCGTGTTTTAGATGAAGCAAGTACATTGGATATATTTAAAAATAAAGACGCGAATATTGGTGTAAAGCTTTTTAAAAACGACAACAATCATTTTTCAGATGTTACACAAAAAGCAGGCTTCAGCAATTCTGCATTGACTTATGGACTTGGGGCTGGTATTGCCGATATCAATAAAGATGGCTGGCAGGATATCTATATTTCCAATGATTATGGCGTGCCTGATTATTTATACATCAATAATAAGAACGGAACATTTACAAATCAGTTACAATCCAGTATTGGCCACATCAGCCATTTCTCTATGGGCAATAATGTTTCAGATATCAACAATGATGGGTTACCCGATATTTTTACATTAGACATGCTGCCGGAAGATAACCATCGCCAAAAATTATTATTTGCTCCCGACAATTATGAAAAGTTTGATTTAGGCTTGCGCAGTGGCTTCTATTACCAGTACATGCGAAACATGCTTCAATTAAATAATGGTGATGGAACTTTTAGTGAGATAGGCCAGCTTTCAGGTATTTCTAACACCGACTGGAGCTGGGCTCCGTTGTTTGCGGATTATGATAATGATGGTTGGAAAGATTTGTATGTAACCAACGGGTACCTGCGGGATTATACCAATATGGATTTCATGAAATATATGAATGATTATGTTCAAAGGAAAGGAAGATTGCAAAAGGAAGATGTATTGGAAATAATCAGTCAAATGCCATCTTCAAATATGGTCAATTACATGTATCAAAACAAGGGAGATCTAACATTTAAAGATAAAGGTAAAGAGTGGGGGTTAAGTATGCCATCAAGCAGTAGCGGTGCGGCTTATGCAGATTTGGACAATGACGGTGACCTTGATTTAATTGTAAACAATATCAACCAACCTGCATTCATTTACCGCAATGAAAAAAACAAAGAAACTGATAATCATTATTTAGCGTTAAAGCTGGAAGGTGCCGCCAAAAACACCCAGGGTATTGGCGCTAAAGTATCCATTTATACTACGGGTAAAGAACAATACCTGGAGCAAATGCCTGCCAGGGGTTTTCAATCTACGGTATCGGCTGTATTACATTTTGGATTTGGTAAAGAAACTTTGATCGATTCGCTGCGCATTGTATGGCTTGGTGGCAAAGAGCAATTGCTTACCAATGTTAAAGCGGATCAGATACTAACATTAAAAGAGACGGGAGCCACTCATCATTATGAAATCCCCGATCCGGTAAAACCTATTTTTAAAGAAATAAGCAGCCCGGTAAAATATGCAAATGCAACAAATCAAATCAATGATTTTAAACGACAGCCATTATTAATTAATCCACTCTCTTTTTCGGGGCCATGCCTGGTTAAGGGTGATGTAAATGGAGACGGCCTCGAAGATATATTCGCAGGCGGCGGCAGCGGTCAGGCCGGTACTCTGTACATTCAGCAAAAGAACGGGCAGTTTATTCAAAAAACACAACCTGCATTTGAGGCGGACAAATTAACTGAAGATGCAGATGCGCTTTTTGTGGATGTAAATAATGATGGTTATAAAGATTTATATATAGCAAGTGGCGGATATCATAATTATACAACCGATGATGTTTTATTACAGGACCGGCTATATCTCAATGATGGTAAAGGGAACTTTACGAAGACGATCAACGCATTACCAATAATGCGGGTAAGCAAAAGCTGTGTTCGTGCTGCGGATATAAATGGAGATGGTTTTATCGATCTGTTTGTTGGCGGTAGAAACATTCCGGGACGGTATCCTGACCCACCCCGGAGCTTTTTGTTGATCAATGATGGTAAAGGAAATTTTATTGATAAAATCGCATTAACGGCGCCGCAGCTTCAAAAGGCGGGAATGATAACCGATGCTGCATGGATCGATATCAACAATGACAAAAAATATGATCTTATTGTAGTGGGCGAATGGATGCCGGTAACCGTGTTTGTAAATACAAATGGTAAGCTGGAAAATAAAACCACCAGCTACTTCAGCAAAGAGTATAGCGGCTGGTGGAATAAGCTGCTTGTTGCGGATATGAATGGTGACGGCAAACAAGATTTAGTAATAGGCAATATGGGTTTAAATTCGCAATGCAAAATAAGCGACACAGAGCCTGCGGAAATGTATTATAAGGACTTTGATAATAATGGCTCAATCGATCCTATGCTTTGCTTTTACATACAGCACAAAAGTTATCCTTATGTAAGCCGTGATGAAATGTTGGACCAGATGAGTACGATGCGAACACGTTTTACTGATTATAAAAGCTATGCGGATGCATCAATGAAAGATATTTTTTCTGTGGATGAAATGAAAGATGCAAAGCACCTTCAAGCCAATGAGCTCAGCACCGCATATTTTGAAATGGGTGCGGATGGGAAATTTCAAAAAAAGGCATTGCCCATCCAGGCGCAGTTTTCGCCGGTATTTGCGATTACTGTTTTAGACTATGATAAAGATGGAAAATCAGATTTGCTGTTGTGCGGAAATATCAACCACGCCCGTTTGCGTTTTGGAAAATCTGATGCGAATTATGGTATTTTGCTTAAAGGTGACGGGCAAGGAAATTTTAATTATATCAATCAGCGGCAGTCCGGTTTTCATATCTGGGGCGATGTGCGTAGCGTACTAAGTATAAACAACATTTTATTATTTGGCATCAACCAGGATGATATTAAGGCTTATAAATGAAGGTAATTTTTTGAAACAATATTGGTGCTGCTCAAGCTAAGCCGGTACCCCCTCACTATAACAATTCCTTTCTTTTGAACAATGAAACAAAAATCATCTTCATATAATAATAAAAACAGTAGAAGCATATTGTGGTATACACTTCTTTTTTCTTTTTTAGGTACGATGTTTTCTTCCTGCGTGCAACAAAAAAAATCACCTCCATTCAATAATAAAGACATCAGTGCAATCATAACTAAGATGACAGATATCATGTTACACGATATTACAAACCCGCCCTTAGCTGCACGATTCTTTTCTTATACCTGTTTAGCCGGTTACGAAGTGGTATCCCTGCATGGTACGAAGTTTAAAAGCATGCATACGAGATTAAATGGTTATCCTGAAATAAAAAGACCTGATTCAATCGGTACTTATTCATACCAGTTAGCTGCTTTACTTGCTATGATGGAAACTGCAAAAAAAATGCAGCCATCAGGAAGGTTGATGAGGACTTTCGAAGAAGAATTTATAGACTCCTGTGGCAAGGCAGGTTTCGATATTAATGTAATTAGCAATTCAAAGAATTATGCGCTTGCTATCAGTGGGCAAATACTCGCTTACGCAAAGGCTGATGGATACAATAAAATCAGCAATCTCCCAAGATATACACCCGTTAAAGCAGATGGCTGCTGGTATCCAACGCCACCGGCGTTTATGGCTGCGGTAGAACCCTACTTTAATACCGTTCGCCCGTTTACGCTCAACACGGCCACCCAATTTAAACCGGTGCCGCCGATTCCTTTTAATGCAGAAATCAATTCACCTTTTTATGCGTTAACAGCTGCAGTGTATAAAGAAGGACGTGAATTAAATGAAGATCACCGGATTATTGCATCATTCTGGGATTGTAACCCCTTTGCGGTGCAGGATGGCGGTCATCTTCAATACGGGTTTAAAAAGATTTCTCCCGGTGCGCATTGGTTAGGTATCACGGGCATCGCTTGTTTAACGGCAAATAAGGGATTTGAAGAGAGCATGCAGATATACACTTCCGTATCTATCGGGTTAATGGATGCTTTCATCGCTTGTTGGGATGAAAAATTCCGTAGCAATCGTATTCGTCCCGAAACAGTGATACGCAAATACATTGATCCGCAATGGATACCTTTATTGCAAACACCGCCTTTCCCCGAATACCTTAGCGGCCACTCTGTTATTTCCGCTTCATCAGCAACAATTCTTACACACTATTTTGGCAATAACTTTTCCTATACAGACAGTGTTGAAGTAACTTATGGTTTGCCATCCAGAACTTTCCGATCATTTCAAGAGGCTGCCACAGAAGCCGGTCTTTCAAGGTTTTATGGTGGCATACATTTCATGGATGCAATTACAAACGGGCAGCAGCAGGGATCAAAAGTGGGAACGTGGGTATTGAAAAAAATTGAATGATCATAATGGCGAATGGTGGATAGTGAATCAGTGTCGTTTAGCCAGGAAAATTATTTGTTTACAAGAATTTGTTTGCAAATTAACATGGTTGTGTCATCTTATCCCGAGTGAGGTTTTGTGTGCTGAATCGGGACGCACTTGTACATTTTCAGCAATAAGGAGCAAGGAATGCTGATCCTTAACTACACGATATCATTTAGTTAAACAAACCTTTGTTCCGCGGGGAACTTTGTATGGTTTAAACCAATGATGATCGTTCAGTCGTTCCATAGGAACGATTTGCCTGGAGCTTTCTTTTACCAATATCCCGTCCGCATGGGACGAAAACAATTCTTAACTAAATGGCACTGATTCACCATTCACCATTGCCTATTAATTTTCATCTCAAATACCACCAATAATGAAGAGTAGAAAAAGCTATAGCACCATAGTAATTACTGGTTTTTTGCTGCTGGTAACTTTTGCAGCCTATACCCAACCAGTCTCTTTTGCAGTAGAAACAAAAGATAATGCCATAGTTTTTCAAACCGATAAAGACAACCACCTGGGTATTGTTCATTTTGGAAAAAAATTGTTGATTGCGTCAGAATATGCAACAGTGGCAGGGCAGTACAATTTAGCGGATGCCAACGCAGGTGTGTATAATGGCGCCTATACGCCTGCCGGAACCTGGAATCTTTCGGAGCCGGCAATACAGGTTACCCATGCGGATGGTAACCCATCGCTGGATTTAAAATTCATAAGTTACCAAACAGTAAAAGAAAACGCTGATATCAATATTACCACTATCAAATTGCACGACCCTGTATATGAATTAAATGTTGATTTATTTTATAAAACCTGGACCAACGAAAATGTAATTGAACAATGGGTGGAAATAACAAATAATGCAAAGGGGCCCGTTGTACTTCAAAAATATGCATCGGCTAATTTATATTTTACCAATAAAGATTTTTACCTCACCAGTTTCCAGGGTGAATACCTGAAAGAAATGCAGCCAATTGAAGAGAAGCTAGGACAAGGAAACAAAGTCATTGACAGTAAATTAGGTACCCGTGCAATGTTGCTTGGAACCCCCAACTTTATTATTTCATTTGGTGAGCCTGCCAAAGAAAACAGTGGTTCTGTAATACTTGGTCAACTGGCGTGGAGCGGAAATTATAAACTCGATTTTGAAATTGATTCTTACAAAAATCTTCGGTTCATAGCAGGGATTAATCCCTATGCTGCTGCATATACTTTGCCCGCAGGCAAAAGTTTTAAAACCCCTTCATTGGTCTATACTGTTTCTAATAATGGAACAGGCCAGGCAAGCCGGCAATTGCAAAGCTGGGCCAGGAAATACCGTGTGTTGGATGGAAACGGGGAGCGGCTTACATTGCTGAATAATTGGGAAGCCACGTATTTTGATTTTGACGAAAATAAATTGTCTGGCTTGTTTAAAGGAGCTAAGAATTTAGGTGTCGACATGTTCTTGTTGGATGATGGATGGTTTGGAAATAAATATCCCCGCAATAATGATGATGCCGGTTTAGGCGATTGGCAGGAGAACGTAAAAAAACTGCCCCATGGCATCGGCTATTTAGTAAAAGAAGCCAAAGCAGCGGGTGTGAAGTTTGGAATATGGATAGAACCTGAAATGGTAAATCCAAAAAGCGAGTTATATGAAAAACACCTTGATTGGGTAATAAGGCAGCCTGCCCGTCCTGAGAAATATTATCGCAACCAGTTGGTGCTTGATCTTTCTAATCCCGAAGTGCAAAATTTTGTTTTCGGGATTGTAGATGATCTGTTTACAAAAAATCCTGAGCTCGCATTTATCAAGTGGGATTGTAACGCGGTCATTTATAATGCTTATTCAGCCTATCTTAATAAAAATAAAATTCCCCAAGCACACTTGTATGTGGAGTACGTAAAAGGCCTGTATAGTGTATTGCAACGCATCAGGGCAAAATATCCTAAAGTGCCCATGATGCTTTGTTCGGGCGGCGGTGGCCGGGCTGATTATGAATTATTGAAATACTTCACCGAGTTTTGGCCGAGCGACGATACCGAGCCGGTTGAACGCATCTTTTTACAATGGAATAATTCCTATTTCTTTCCTTCCATCACAACTGATTGCCATGTTACTGATTGGGGAAAACAACCAATCAAATTTAGGGTAGATGTAGCGAGTATGGGTAAACTGGGTTTTGATATTGTTGCGGAGCATCTCAGCAAAAACGATTTAACCTTTTGCCAGGAAGCTATTAAAAACTATGATGTTTTTAAACAAATAGTATGGCATGGTACGCAATATCGTTTGGCAAGTCCTTATGAAAACCCGCTGGCATCTATAGCTTATGTAAATGAAGACAAAAGCAGGGCCATCATGTTTAACTACCTGCACAACTTCCGGTTTATGCAAACCGCTACGGAGAGGCCCATACAACTAAACGGCCTGGATCCCGCAAAAAAATACCGTATCAAAGAAATAAATTTGTACCCCGGAACTACATCAACTCTCAAATCGGAGAATGTATACTCAGGCGATTTCCTGATGAGCGTGGGATTGAACCCTGATGTGAACTTGAAAAGAACAAGTGTTATTCTCGAGATAAATGAAGCGAAGTAATATTTAAATATACCAACAAAGTAAATATCTGTACATGAGGAGTGTGTTTGAAAAAATACAGGAATTGGAGGAAATGCCATCGTATTCAAAGCACGACCAGTTGGTGCATGGTATTATTAATGCAATTGATGAAAAAATAGTTGTTCAGGGCGACTCGCTACCTTCTGTAAATGCAATGATTAACGAAGTGGGATTCGCCAGGGAAACGATCATGAAAGGCTATCGTGAACTTGTAAGCCGCGGCATTATTGAATCTAAAAAGAGGCTGGGTTATTTTGTCGCCAATAATAATACCGCCCAGGAATTAAAGATCGCATTGATGATGTATTCGATCGATACTTTCCAGGAACAATTTTACCGTAGTTTTAGAAATGAACTTGGTACCAATGCGCATTTGGATGTATTCTTTCACCACGGTAATATCGAAGTGTTTGAAACTATCTTATCGTTAATGAAAGGTAAATATGGAATGTATGTAATCTCTCCTATTCCACATCCGAGGAGCAAAGAGTTGCTGAATACAATTCCCAGGAATAAATTAATAATTTTTGATCGTTATGAGCCGCTGGATGGAGCGTTTAATTATGTAACGCAAGAATTTGAAAAATCTTCTTATGCCGCTTTTAGCCAGTTAGCAGATGCGATAAAGAAATTTGATGAAATGATTTTCTTTCATATGCCGGGGTCGCTGGTACCAATAGAAATTGTAAAAGCCTTTAAAAAATTTCTTAAAGATTTTACGATCAAAGGCGGAATGCTTCCGGAATATATAGCTGGTTCCGTAGAAAAAGGAAAGGTTTACTTTACGATAGATAATAATGAATTGTGGCAAATTTTAAAAGATTGTAAAACAAAAGGGCTGGAGCCGGGGAAAGATATCGGCATCCTTTCGCATAATGATGAAGCGGTAAAAGAAATTATTGGCGAAGGCATTACCACTTACTCTACCTGTTTCTCCCTCATGGGTAAACGCTCGGCTCAGGCAGCCCTAAACAAGGAACAAATTCATGAAATTATTCCTACCGTGTTAATACGCCGAAATTCACTTTAATTGATTTATGAATGCCGTCGCCATCATCAGCTTTATTTTATTTACCGGGCTTGTCGCATTGATATCATGGTATAAAACCAGGAACGAAAATTTAAAAACGGCATCAGGATTATTTTTTGCCAACAGAAACCTGGGGTTTTTGCTCGTAGGCGGTGCCCTGTTCTTTACCAACATTAGCGCCACACAATTTATTGGTGAGAATGAATCTGTTTATGTCAACAACATGACCGTAATGGCATGGGGAATGTCTTCTGTTTTTGCGATGTTGATTGTATCCGAATTTATAATGCCCATTTATTTAAAAGGAGGAATATCCACTACACCTGATTTTTTAGAAGATCGTTTTGATAGAAGTACAAAGAAGTTGGTTTCAATTATTTTTTTGATCAGTTACCTTTTAAACATGCTGCCCTCTGTACTGTATAGCGGAGCAGTGGCTTTTAACGGACTCTTTCACTTTTCAGAAATTTTTAAAATTGACTACTGGAAAACAATCTGGATACTGGTTTGGGCGATGGGTGTAATTGGCTGTTTATATTCTATTCTCGGCGGATTAAAAGCGGTTGCTATTTCAGATACGGTATTGGGTATTGGCATGTTTGCGGGAGGTATTTTACTTCCTTATTTTGGCTTGAAATATTTGGGTAATGGAAATGTTGAAGAGGGTATTAAAATTATCCTCTCGTCGAAGCAGGAACACTTAAACGCAATAGGAAGCTCAACAGACTCCATTCCTTTTTCAACGATTTTTACGGGAATGTTGTTAATGAATCTTTATTACTGGGGAACAGAGCAGTATATCGTTCAACAGGCTTTGTCTTCCCGAAGCCTGGCGGAGAGCCAGAAGGGAATTGCGGCAGCCTGTGTTGGAAAAATAATTTCTCCGTTGTTACTGAATATACCAGGCCTTATCGCTGTTCATCTTTATACTGACATGAAAAATACCGCGGAGGTTTTCCCTAAAATGGCCAGTGATGTTTCGCCGCCATTGCTTACCGGATATATTGCGGCAATAATTTTTGGGGCCGCGTTAACTACTTTCAATGCAGGTTTAAATAGTTCCAGTACATTATTTGTGCTCAATTTATATAAGCCCTTAAAAGCAAAGCAGCAAAAGCAGATAAGCGAAGCGGAACTTATACGGGTAGGTAAGCTTTTTGAAATAGGCGCCTGTTTGCTGGCAATGTTTGTGGCCCCGTTTATCATTTTTGCCAAAGATGGATTGTACACTTATCTGCAAATGGTAGGCGGCTTTTTTAGTGTACCTATTTTCACGATTTTGTTTATTGGATTTATTACAAAACGTGTACCGGCCATCGCGGCAAAAATCGGCCTGGTATTTTTTATCCTGGCTTACGGCGCCACCCAATTAGTGTTTGATACAGGCTTACACTTCCTTCACGTTCTTGCGGTAATTTTTTTAGCCACGTTGGCAGTTATGTTGCTGATTGGAAAAATATACCCAATGCCAGTGCCTTATAAACAAAAAATGAATAACCTCGTGGATTTAAAACCTTGGAAAAACAGGCATATTTATTCCGTTATTCTTTTGTTGCTGATGGTATTGATATTTGTTATTTTTTCACCTATTGGTTTGATGAGATGATTCTGTAAGATTTATGGGACAGATATCCAACAGGGTAAGGCCTGTACAAGCAATGCTGCGTAATGGAACAACATTTATCTGAAATGCCACTAAGATAACCAGGCAAATGAGAGAACAATTGACTGACCTGGCAGAACCGTACAGCCCCACGTAACAATTATTTATATCGAAACAAGTTATCAAAAATTACTGCTGCAAAATAAAGACCGGCAGTTTAACATACCGCAACTCGCTGTAGAAAAAATGATTGACAGATTAGAAGTTCCTAAATTGCGGCATATTTTTTTGATACGCATATACAAAGTATGGGGCAATTGCCAGCAGCAGGGCCTTCAACAATGCTTGTATCCCCAAAACACTGCGGCATCCTTCAATTAGTTCACAGCAAATTGACTATCGTCTCCGTTCTTTCTCTTCTTCGTCGTCTGCTGTATAATTTTCTTCAAAATCCTCTTTGGATTCGGGCTCATTTATAAAATTATCTTCATCAGCCTGGCTATCTGTTTCCACACTAACGAGGGCAGCCGCCTGGTCATCTATATCATCGTCGAGTAATAACTCAAGCTCCTCTGGGGAAATCTCTTCCTCTTCAATAGACTGTGCAGTTTCATTATCCAGATCAAGTACGTCATCACCTTCTGTAGAAGCTGCATATTCCATGTTATCATGTTTCAAATCAGGTTTGATAGGCGCAGGTGTGTTGTTGTTTTCTTCTTGCATAATGATTGGTTTTTAATTTATTCGTTTAAAAGAACTGTTAAGGACCTGGGATCGCTTTTTCGATAGCATACATAAAATTAACGAATAGAATGGGCCAACCAGGAAAATGAAGAGCAAGGTTTTCCCAAAATTTCCCAGACGAAGATTTTTATGCGGGGTTCACCCCATCTTGAATTAAGACCACAGGCGTTTGTGAATTTGTTCAATAATTAGATAATGTAAAAAGAAGACCCAAATAAACTGGGCTGGTGTTTCGCCTTTTACAACCTGATCCTGCCTTTGGCAGACCTCATTTACTTTTTGCCTTAAGCGTCTGGGTTGCCAAATTTTATTCTTTCCGTAAAAGTTTCTCTTTCTATTTCTATTTAAACACTGTTTAAATAAGCATTGACGAGCCGTGAAAAAACCCTTTTCCGGTGGTTATTTTACTTCCAATATAACAGTTAATCTACGCTTGCTACGCCATTCAATTGAAATGATCTTTACATCAGAAAAGCGCATTTCTAACAACAAACATTATTCACAAAAACTAAATTTTAAAAAAATGAAAAAGGTACTAATGATCGTAGTTTCCGGGGTGATATATGCCTCTGCAGTTACAAGCCCTGTTGCCGCTCAAACAGCAACCAATTCTTCTTATGCCGCACAGGTAAATGTTGACAAAAATGAATTTTTGGAATTTACCAAGCCTAAGGAAAATACCGTTGCAGACCCCCTGAACAAAACAGCGGTAAAAGACATGAAGGCCAATCTTAAGGAAGCAAAAGCTAAGCTAAAGGCCACAAGTAATTTTAGCAACAGGTACCAAGATGTATCTGATGTAAAGTGGTATGCTGAAGAGAAGGCTATTGTTTCATCCTTTAAAATGCAAGGGAAGTCCGGCAGGTCTGTTTATAATAAAAAGGGAAGCTGGATATTCACAATCATTACTTACTACAAAGATCAACTACCACAGCAAGAAAAATCGCTGGTAGAAGACAGCTACCCTGATTTTGAAATTACATTGGTTCAGGAAATACACCAGGGCACTGAAAAAGTATACGTAGTGCATTTAGAGAGTATCACAAGATTAAAGCAGATTTTAATTAGTGACAATGAAATAACCCCCTACCGGGATTTTACAAAGCAAAAATAGTGATATGTATTTCAGGTTATTTGAAACGGCTGTCCCATACTTCCTTATGAGTCAGCCGTTTTTTTTGTACAAAAAATGTTGAATCAAAGTCTTGCTTTTAAGGAACCTACGTCATCAGCACCGCTTCTAAATTTAATTTTTCCTCTTCTGTTTTTTGCCCTGAGGGGCAAATCAAAAATTTCGTTTCAAGTTCATGCAATTCATTTTTTCCAAGCAAAAGTGCCTGGAGAAAAAAAGCACTGGCTGGCGCTATCTTTTGGGCCTGCTTTTCATAATAAGCTATTCCTTCGATGAGGTTTTTAAAAAACTCAACATAATATTTTTTTCTTTTTGTATCCAATTCAGCAGAAGCTTCGTTTTCCAATTGCTCCCGCAGAAAGTTGATATATAACGTTAACTCAGCGATAAACATATTGGGCCTGTATGCATCATCCACGATATCTGTTCTGCCATAAATATGATCCGTCATTATTTGCAACGAAACAACTTTGGAGAAATAGGCGATATTGGGGCCGGGGCAGATATTGACCGCATCCAGGTTTTTAACCAACACCTGGTCGTAATTGAGGGCTGCAGCATTGCTTAAGCCAATACACAGGCACTCCTTTGCCAACACACCCGTAAGTTGTTTTTGATATTCCTTTGCAGGCAGTTCCATCGACTTCAACTGCTGGATCTTGAGCTTCTGGTATTTATGTGATGCAGTACAAATTGGTTCTTTTGTAAACTCTGTATTGAATGCTAAATGCTTTTCAGTACAGGGGCTACCGGGTTTCCCTTTTTCAATCCGTAGCAGTTTCTCTTTGTCTGCGGTGGTTCCTTTGAGGTAATGAAACCTCACCCCTAAGGGAGAGTTGTGGCTTAAAACAATATCTTCTTTTGTTGCTTTGCTCAAAAGTTTTAAAGTAGCGTCATCAACTGTTGTTGCTTCGGGAACCAATAAAAAAGGTGTGCCCCAACCTGTACTTTCCACACCATAATGAACGTGCAAAAATTTGTCTTCTTCCGCAGTACCAATACCACCCTGCACCGATATGGAAAGAAAGGGAGGTTGTTCAAAAACCTGGCTGCCCTTCTTGATTAATGCTGCATTGAAAATTTCAAAAAGGGTATCAATTAATTCCTGTTTTTTTATTTTAAATTCTTCCAGGATGGGGCCCAGTAAAAAGCCATCCGTAGCAAATGCATGGCCACCACAATTTAAGCCAGACTCAATCCTGAATCCGCTTACCCAAATACCCTTCTTCGCCAGGTATTTGCCTTGTATTAACGCCGACCGGTAATCGCTGACTTTGATAATTACCTTTTTACTAAATGTGCCTTCATTATCCGCATCAAATTCACTACACTTTTCAAGGTAATTGTACAGCCTGGGGTTCATGCCTGCAGAAAAAATAATAGAAGAATTAATTAAATTACTTTTTGCATAACCTCTCAATGCTGACACTGCGTCGGAACCATCTTCCAAAATTTCTCCCTGCTTGTTATAATTATTTCTATCTGTCTTCGTCATCACATTCACATCAATGCTCCCCCCTGTAATCTGTGATCTTAAATAAGTTGCTATCTTTTCTTTTTCCGGGATTTCATCTGTCGCCGTCATTTGATGGTACAACTTTTTTATCCGGCTGTCATCCGGCAGCATTTCAAAATACTTAACAATCTCAGACCCCTTTTCAAAAGCCATTCTTTTTAGTTTGTCTACCTGGGATTGTACAATGGTATTTACAAGATTCAGATAGTCTGTAATTCTTTTAGCCCGGAAGTCTTTTTCATTGGCATCAATAGGGAAATACGCCAACTGAGTGGTTGGATAGTAATGCCTTCTCATCATTTCTATTAAATTGTCTTCCACAATAGAAATAACCGAGGAGATTCCAAAACGTGCAACCTTAATGGGTGAATCAATTGTATAAGCCAAACCCATTACGGGTATATGAAACTTGTGTTGTGCAAAATTTTTCATCTGAAATATGATTTTAACACCTGTTGCCTGAGTTATTAATACGTAGACGAGGTTGATACATCTCCTTGTGTCAGTATACAGGAAGGCCGCAATTTAAATGTAAATCACTCAGTTATGGGTGATAGCAATCATGCTTTGCTATGCTTTAAAACATATAGCAACAAATATTGACCTTTGATCACAAAAGTTTTAAATATATAATAACCCCCATTAGTTATGCAGAATATTTTGATCCGGCACGTGCTTTGTTTAGCTACATTCTCAAATTCACTGTATGGAAACCGAAATAGTATCCAGGATATTGAATCAGTTAAATGAATTATTAACCACCGGAATGAGCCCACATGCGATAAGTCTCCAGTTTGAAAAAACTGCATTTTTATTGCGCAACGAAAAGCAACTCATTAGAACACTGGATTGCAGGGAGTACTACAATGATAAAGATCTTGCTTTGATATTATCTATGAAAAATGAAGCGCTTGCCAATGGGCAGTTTGAACAGGCATTAAAATTCCATTTTATTGAGAGTGAATTACGGGCAGAAAAAGGGGAGAGCGAGAAAACTGAATTAAAAACAGAGCCCTTTTATTTTGAGTTTGTCGAAAATTGTTTCATTTTTCATTTCAATAAGCGAAAAGAAAATCAACGGTTAATCGCAAACCTGATTGAGCGTTATAATCTGATTCAGCAAAAGCCCTGCGCCGATCAAATGCTTTATTGCTGATCGCACTGACTCCTGCATCATTACACTATTTTTAATTGAAGTGCTTAATTTCCATGAAGCGATATGGATCAATTGAATACTGCTTATTAATTTCCGAAGGATATTCACTCATCTCCAAAGCAAAAAAGAAGTTAGCTTCCCTCACCTGCCACAGGTAAAGCTTAGCAGCAGCATCATTTTGAAAAAACACTTCGGGGAGCATTTCATTTAGTAATCCATTCCAGCAGGCTTCTTTTAATTTCTCATTGCCGGGAACAGTTCTAAACGTATCGGGATTATCCCCTTCATCATATTGCCTCGTAGCAAAACCAGTCCCGGTAAATAATAATACTTCCTGTTGAATTAAAAATTTCTTCATATACTTAGCTTTAAAATGCCTATCTGTTAGACGGCAAATTGATGCCGCAGGCACAAAGCCACTTCTGAATTTATTGTTAAAGTAAATGATCTGGCGGAGGGAGGGTGTAAAAGCTTTTAAGCGTTAGCGATATGCTTAAGGAATTTGAGGCTTTGTCGTTTCACAAAAAATGACCATCCACTAAGTTTATGGGGAAAGGTTCCATCAGGGTTTTTTAAATGCATCATCTGTTAGCATTGACTTATTGAAAAGATAATATTTTCCATCTTTTTTACTGCGCCAGTACCGGTGGCCTTCAAGGTCGTAATAATAGCGGCCATCCACGCTTTTACTTGCAAACTTATCATTTACAACAATTACATTGGGTATCGCTGCTTTTGGTTTTCGTTTTATTACGGGCTTTACTGCCACCAGCGAGTCACTCTTTCTAACCACCACCAGGGTATCACTGACCACTGCAGTACTTGCCGCAGGGGCAGGCGTATTTGAAGGAACTGTTTTTTTACTGCAACCTTGCATTATTGCAAAAAGAAAAAAGCTAACTATTAACACATTCACTTTATGCATCTCTAAAATTTTGATTGTTTATTTCAACAACTTTACCAGAAATTGTTAAAAAGGATCATTTATAATTTTCTTGCTTCAACCCCCGTTCAATAAATACCGTAGTTTGTATAATTTTTATTGAAGGTTATCGGGCGCCGGCGACCAATCTACATTTTATTTTCAACTTTGTTATAATTAAAGCCAACGCTTACAAGTTGAAATCACTTATAGTGGGAGAATTTTTGCAGAATTATTTTTGCCTGCTGTAGTGGAAACTTTCTTTTTTTTGAATGATCTTTTTTCCGTCATCGATCCATGCATGGAGGGAGTCCTTGTTAATAAAGCTATAAGTAATCCTTTTGGGAAAATCATGTTGTGGATTTTCAAAAACAAAACTATTATTATCAGCTGATGTCAGCTTGAATTCAACCGGCTGCTGGCTGTTTTGGCCTTCTGCGGTGGAGATATAAAAAATGCCTTCTTCTTTATTACGCAGTGCAACTCTTTCAGTAATTATTGTATCGTTACCCCTTATCATGTAACCACTATTTTGCAAATAATCCTTGTTTATTTTTTTCCATTCTTCGCCAATAAACCCTTTTTTCGTTTTCATTATCCATTTACCTTCCAGCGCATACAACTGATTAAACACCGGATCGCTGTTTTTTTGATAGTTAACAAAACCACCGCAAATGATCATTACAATGATTGCTTCAAGGGCATTCTTCATTTCTTTTTCTTTTTAGATGATTTGGCAATTGGATTATACTCGAGTGCGAGTTTTAACCAATACTCCAGTTTCTTTTTAGTAGTAAGTTCAGGTCCGTCCACCAGCACAAAACCCTTTGATACTTTGCCCGAAACCTCCATAGGCATGCAACCTTCCTCTTCTATTGCTTGTTCAAATATAGCTGGATCGAGGCGAACCAGTAACCGTTCTTTTTGAACCCCTGCGCACATTTTGCCATTTACCATAAAGCATATCCCTCCAAACATTTTTATTTCGTCCACTTGCTGATGGGTAACTGTGATTGTCTCCCTTACCCTGTTTGCAAGTTGTTCATTGTAGCCCATTGTTTTATCTTTTCATTTTATCTTCATACATACTTATCCAATCTGCTACGGTCAGTTTACTCGCCAACTCGCCTATTAATTTGTATGGAATGGCTTCCATTTTTTTAAACCGCAAGCAACTTTTACCCATATCCAATTTGGCTTTTGTGATCTTTGAATATTCGCTTACAAACCAGTCCAATAATTTTTTATCGCCGTAAATGCCCATATGATAAATTGCAATAAAATTCTTTTGCGAAGCGATATTCATAAATGGCAATGGTAATGAAGGGTCACAATGATATCCATTTGGATACAAAGAATGCGGCACTACATAACCTACCATTCCATAACTCATTTCTTCCGTAAAGCCTTTGGGTATATTTTCCAGGATATCTTTTCTAAGCCTGTTCATAGCCACCCGCCTGTCTGGCTGTAATTCTTTTAGATATTGCTCAATAGAAGTTGCTGTTGATTGCATGAAATGTTTTATGCGATGAATATTTATTTACCGGCAGGTTAAGAATTAAGCATCTTCTTCAAAGCCTCATTTTTATTTCTTAAATCAACCCCGCCCTCCAAAATGCTTTTTAAATTGGCAAGGTAAAATGTCCCAGCCACCGAGACAGCCAATATGATAAAAAGCCTTTCCTTTATCATTATCCGGAATATTATCTTGCGTTAATTCACAAATCGTTTCTTCTGCTTCGGTATAAATTCTTACGGTGCAAACCATTGTGTTAGCACCTTCCTGGCCAAAGGTAAATTGAAAAAGGTTCCTTCCGTTTGCGTCAAATATTTCACCTTGTTCCATTGTATCATCAGGGTAACCATGCCATCGCCGCAAATAAGTATCACCCTTTAAAATAACATCCCCGGGAGCCCTGGTAATACCCTCGCTGCTTTTTATTTCACATTGGCGTAAAAACCATTTTTAAATTGCCATCGCTGATGACCGCATTTCGTAAACAGCGGCCACCGAAGCATTGATATTGATTCGAACATTGAAACTATTCCAGTTATACATTGTGCTTTTTTTTCATGCCGTACATTACTTAATATAGGCCAGAACAATTGAATGCAACCAGCCATAAATTATTAGACTGAATGCAACCCTATCCGGTTACCTTCTGTATCCAGTATTACCGCCATAAAACCATATTCAGGTGATATTTCTGTTTTTGGAACCATAATAGTTCCACCTGCATCGGTTACCTTGTCCAGCACCTGTTGTACTTCAGGGTTGCCATTTAAATAAACCAATGTCCCATCCGTAGCCGAAGGTTTGTGAAACCCACCACTGTCCACTACTGCCCCGCCAACGCCATTCATTGGGTCATCTATTGGGAACATCCGCATCCTGATGTTTGGCATGTCCATAGGGATCAGGTTGATGCCAAATATGGCTTCATAAAACTTTTGAGCCCGGTCAAGATCTGTTGCCGGAATTTCAAACCAACTAATTGCATTGTTCATAAATGTAATTTTGCCCCTGCAATAAATTTTCAGGAGAAGTGAAGAAAATATTTTACTGCATTAAAGAACCCTAAGCTTACGTGCTCCCTAACATCAAAATAAGAACAAATTTCCGTATTAAAAACATCATTGTTATCCGAAATAAGAAAACTCCGGTTTATATTGAAATGCTGCATTTGATCATTTTTTCGGATAGCTGAACAATGATTTTGGCTTCTGAAACGTTGCAAAATCCTATCGCCATAACCCAATGATAGCGCCCATTAAGGTAAGGCCCACAAGGCTGTAGAAGCCATTAATGCAAATAAGTTTCCAGCTTCGATGTTCGAATAAGCCATGCATGGCCACTGCGCAAAATACCCATATGCCTGCCAGGAAACCAGCAATAGCACCCCAGGTAACATCCGTTTTTTGCACACAGCCTGCCGGGCAGGTGGCTGGTCCATCTGCGAGGAACATCGCAAGGTTGGCTGCCATAATAAGCGAAAGGATAAAAGCAATACCATAGATCTTAAGCATATTCCCTTGCTTAATTTTTTGTATGTCTAGCTTATTTTCTGCCATCCACGCATTGCCAAACAATGCAGGCGAATACCATACGCCTCCTAATACAAACGCAGATACTCCTGCGACCAGTACTGCTAACCAATTGATCGATGACATGTCCATAATAAATGTTGTTGAGTGTTAAAAAAAATTATTGAATACCTAAACTAAATCGCAAACTTTACTTTTACAAGGCTTGCAGAATAAAGCCGAAAATTATGCCGACAAAGCTGAATAATAACCCGATGAAGTTAGCAAGCAACCGTGAACGGGTAAATGATATCGGTATAAGAATACTGCTGATACCATTCTTTGGTATATCCATTCCATTGCTTACCCAGATGGTGCCACATAGTAGCTTGACCCACTGGCAAATTAAATTTAGTTATTGTTATACTATCCTCATTGCTTTTGTTATTTATGAAGGTACCCGTTACCTGCATTTTACACTTCGCAGTTATTTTGACTGGCTCAACAGGCCTGTAAAAAAGATAATGGCAATCATCATCACCATTCCCTTTTATTGCATACCGGTTAGTGTATTAATGCTGGTGGCGTGGTATCATATTTTTTTGAAAGGAAAGGTTGATTGGAAGGTAGTAAAGTTATCTGCCATCCTGATAACCTGTGCTGTGTTTTTTTTGGTAAACGTGTATGAAACAGTTTTCGCGGTAAGGGATATTGCTGCAGACAAGATCAGTAAAGAGCAACTGGAACGGGCACGTGCCGAGGCAGAATTAGAAGCATTGAAAAACCAAATTGATCCGCATTTTATTTTCAATTCATTAAATACGTTGAGCTATTTAATTGAAAACAAACCGGTAAAAGCCTTGCAGTTTAATGATAGCCTGGCGGATGTTTACCGCTATATTTTGCAAAACAAAGTGCGTGATCTTGTGTTGCTTAAGGACGAGATCATTTTCATGGAAGACTATTTTTCACTATTGAAAATACGGTTTGAAAAGGCAGTAGTTTTAAACCTAACCATTCCTGCAGAAATGTATGACCGATATTTAATTCCGCCGATCTCTTTACAGATATTGGTAGAGAATGCAATCAAACACAATGAATTTTCGGACAACGCACCATTGCAGATCAATATCGAAATGCAGGATGAAATGCTGGCCGTTTCCAATAGTGTAAGAAAAAAAACACTTAGGAAGCCATCATCAAAAACTGGTTTGCGTAATTTAAGTGAACGATATAAACTCACGACAAAAAAGGAGTTAAGTATAATGGAAGATGCAACATTCACCGTTTGGTTACCCTTGCTAAAAATGGATTAAGCCTTTATGAAAGTAATTATTATTGAAGACGAAAAACCCGCAGCGGAAAAGCTTAGCAAAGCCATTACTCAATATGATGGCTCCATTGAAGTACTGGCAATCCTGGGCAGTGTACAAGCCTCTGTAGAATGGATGCGAAATCATCCACAGCCTTCATTAATTTTTATGGATATTGAATTATCAGATGGATTGTCATTCAGGATTTTTGAGCAAACCAATGTTACAAGCCCTGTGATTTTTACAACTGCCTATGATGAATACTGGCAGGAAGCATTTGAATGCAACAGCATAGATTATTTACTAAAACCAATTAAGCAGGAAAAATTATCGGCTGCTTTAAAAAAGTATTATATCCTACAAAAACATTTTGCTATAAATTATCAGCAACTAATGCAGTGGCAACAAAAAGAACCAAATGAAAAACACCGGCAACGTTATTTGGTAAAGCGGGGATCCGATTTTATTACCATTAAAACAGAAGATATTGCCTATTTCTATGCGACCTATAAACTGGTGTGTTTGGTAGATAAGGCCAATCAAAAATTTATCATGGATAAATCACTGTCTGAGTTGGAGAAGGAGATTGACCCAACGGTATTCTACCGGGCCAACAGGAAATACCTTATCAATATAAACGCCATAAAAAAAATTAAGGCTTACCCAAAAAGTAAATTGCAACTTGACCTATTGCCTGCCACTACTGAAGAAATTATCATCAGCCAGGAAAATGTTTCAACATTTAAAGAGTGGATGGGCAGTTAGCCACGGCCTGTCCAATACTTATTTTTTCATTATTTCAAACTAATATTTTTAATCAGGCGCTGTACTAATACGATTCTCAGGAAGTTAGGTGTGATCGCTTAGTCCCGATGGCAAAATGGCTGGTTCTGATCATTTTATTTCTGCAACCTTTCCCTTCGCCACTCGTGTAATTTTATTGTTTGTTTTCTTGAAAAAAGTTAATTTACTATTATAAAAACTAAATATTATGAGATCAGCAATTCTACTCTGCGTGTTCGTATTATTTGGATATCTTACGAACGCACAATTCTCCATTCTTCCCAAGGTAGGTTTCGAAAATTCCCTTACTTCTGTTGAGATGAATGGATTTTCATCTTTTTCACCAACCGGCTATAATTTATCTCCCCAGGCCGGTGTTCGCCTTGATTATAAAAACAAACAATTGCATGGCCCTTTTATTGGCTTAGCAACAACCAGGTCAATTGTAAAATTTAATTTTTCTGATCCGGCTACAGCAATCAGCGCCAACTCAACTTCCCGGGGGAGTGTGCAACTGCGTTTGGAAGGAGGATACCAGGTGAGCACCAAGCCAATCTATTTTAAAAAGGCGGGGTCTTCCAACAAGTCTTCAGAAATTTATTCGCAGCAAAATTTGGAAAGAACAAGTTGCGGAAAATATATGATGAGAAGAAGCTGCGGTAATAAAGCCGCCAGTGCTGCAAAAGCAAAAGCTGCTGCCGACAAAGGATCATGGGTGCGTATACAGCCTTCGGTAGGAGTTGCATATATTCCATTTAGCCCATCTTCCGACATTAATACTAAAATGCAGGGTACGCAAACCACTTATGAGTACAACGCTGGTAATTGGAAAACTGCCTTGCTTGGTGGAATAGGATTTGAATTTGGCAAAAATGATCAGCGGACAATTATGCTCAGCTTTAATTATTTGAAAAGCCTCGGCAATCTTGCATCAGAAAATATTACCACAGCATCCGGTAGTAAACCTATCAATACTCAGCTACAATCAAATGTTTCCGGTTGGAATGTAAACCTGGGTATTCCCATCAGCCTTAATAAAAAGAAACCTGTTGCTAAAACCGAAGTGATAGAAAAGAAAAAATACACTGAGGAAAAAAGATGCGGCCAATATAGGATACAATACAGGTCGCGGTGCATGCAGTAAAAGGTAATTTCGTTAGACTATACATTTTATTTACATACTCCGGCAACCTGCGGATTAAAACTGGTTTACTTTTCTGTGAGCCCTGAAAATGTTTTGTAAAAACACCCAAAATTTTCCGCACCCAATAAATAGATTTTTATTAAGAGAAGTTTTTTAGTGCTTGTCAATGATATTATGCCCCCGTTTAAATAAACAATGGGTGCAATCATATACCCATCCGGGAAATAAGAAAGCCCCGCCAGAAGCAGGGCTAATCTTTACCAAAACCTAACTATTTTATTTTTGAGCAGGCGGCTGAGGCTGTCCATTTCCTCTTTGCGGCCTTAGAGAAGGTTCGATTTCATCTTTCCACTTTTTCATTTGTTCAGCTGTAAAAATTACTTTTAATTTTTCATCCCTTGCATCGGCAAGTACTTTTCGTTTTGCCATCATTGCCTCTCTATCCATTGTACCGGCTGCACGCATTTCTTCCATTGCTTTTTGCTGTGTATTATTGAAATCAGCAATTACAACTTCAGTTTTTGCTTTCGCATCAGCATCCAAATTCAATACCGCAAGTTTTTCCATAGTTGCCTTTGTTCTTTCTGCCGGAGTCTGCCTTTGGCCACCGCCACCCTGAGCATACAAAGCCGTAATACTGAACATTGCGACAAATAACATTGATACAAATTGCTTTTTCATTACTTTTTAATTTAAATGTTATAATTTATCTATTAGACGATACAATTAAGGCAAACAGGCGGCCTTTTTTTACTTTTTTTTGCCATCCCCTTTCTTATTGAAAACCTTCACCCACAGCGTGTCAAACTTTGGCTGTTGAGCGGGCGTACAAAGCGATCTTATTCTCTTTATGTGATTGTACGTTTGCAGTTCAATCATCTTCTGCAAAGCTGCAGATTGGCTTGCCGCCTGGTTGATCGAAGAATCGCTGAAGTCCGCTGCCACCACCTGTTTGAATAAGTCATCTTTTGTATTGCGAACATTTTCAAACAGGGGACCAATTTTTTCACGGTGTTGTTTGCTTAATGTGTCATATTGTATTAATTGCTGCTGATTAAAGCCAATTTCATTTTTTAAAAAATTTGTGATCATCGTCTTTCTATCGGGCCTGCGGTTTTGCTTTGCCGGTTCCTTTTTCTGTAAAAAGAAAGCAAGCATTGCAACGTTTGCAATGAGCAATATTGCGATGATCACCAGGAAGACCTTATTTTTATTTTGAGAATTTATCATTATTGTTCTGTGTTTTCAATGTCATAAATGCCGGGATCTGTATAGGCAAAATCATCAGTAGCTGGCAGGCCTGATTGTTGTTCTGTTGAAATGTGAACAGACGTGTTTTCATTTGATAAAACCGTCATTACATTGAGCATGATTAGTATTACCAGGCCGGGGATAGCAAAGGAAGGCCTTGCGATCAGCCAACTTGCTTTTTCCCATAGACTGAAATTTTTTCTATGAAGCCTTGCGTCAATCCGTGTAAGCAAAAAAGGCTTCGGACTGGCCTTTTGTATGTGCTCAATACTGTCAATTGCTTCTTCAACTAATTTGTGGATTTGATCTTTTCTGTTCATACCATTTTATTTGATTGGTCCTGAAATTTTTTCCTGGTAATAATTGTATAAAACTTTTTTTAAATTGGTTTTCGCCCGGCCCATTAATGATTCTACAGCGTATAAACTGGTGTTCATTATTTCAGCTATTTCCTGGTGGCTTTGGCCCTCCAATTTATGCAGCGTAAAAGCAATCCGTTGTTTGTCTGGCAACTGTTTAAGCGCTTTGAATAATTCACCCGCCCTTTCTTTTTTCTCTAGTTGTATGCCCGGATGATCGAATTCAATAGCGTGGTCATGGTGGTTATTTTCCTGGTTTCCAAATATGCTTTGTACAAATCCAAATCTTTTTTTCCTTTTCTTTTTCTTTTCGTGATCCAGTGCTTTTGAAATGGTGATGCGATAAAGCCATGTCGACAACTTTGATTCACCTTTAAAAGTATTAATAGAAAGGTAAACCTGCACAAAAACTTCCTGCGTTATATCATCCGCGTCATCTGCATTTTGCACAATGCCAATGGCAGTATTATACACCATGTCCTGGTACAGATCCATCGCCTCAGTAAACCCGGATTGATCTCCCAGTTTAAGTTTATCTATGAGCGCTTCAGATTGGTTCACCTGCTTGCCATTTTTTATCCAATCTAAAAGTAATTAAAAGGAGGGATTCATTCCACCTGGCCTCATCATTCCTTCTCGTCCCTGGCCTGGGCCTTGATTAAAGCCCCCGTTTGACCTGGCAGCCACCCCAAAGTTTTTAAGGCTGTAGCTAAAAGTAAGCATAAAATATTGTTGCAACACCTGGCTTTGTGCATCCTCAATGTATGCCCCGGTAATAGTTCTTACAATGCTTTGATTTTGTTTCAGCAGGTCAAATACGGACACCTTCAGTTCAGCTGCCTGCTTCTTCAGGAATTTTTTTCCGATCGCTGCGTTCCACAACCAGTAGTTCTGGTTAAATCCATCTGTTAAACCACTGTATTTTTGATTAAGAACGTCATTTTGTATAAACCATCCTTTTTTACTCAATAAGTTAAGCTGTATACCTGCCGACTGATTAATATATTTAGTGTAAGAATTTTTTAGTGAAATGGTTTTTGCTTCATTGAAATTAGCGTTGTAAGAAATATTGAAATCTACATATTCGCTGATGTTGCTTGCTAAAACGATACCTGAGTTATAGGTGTAATTATTGGTAGTCGTGGTCCTGTAATTAGCCAATCCCGGAAGCTTGGCATAGCCAAAACCGGCATTAATGTTCACCGTTGTTTTGATCGGTTTCACCGGTAGGCTATAGGTAAAAAAAGTACGAAGGCTTTTGTACCCGTCCAGGTTCACAGGCTTTGTAAGCTGCGACCCTTGCTTTAGCACCAGGTTTTGCTGAATGGTTGAGTCCCTGTTTGCAATATAAGTTGCATTGGAAATATAGTCGCTGGCAGTTTGCAAAAATACGTTTGCAAAAAAGCTTCTGCTGGTTTTCGAATTGGTGTACATGTATCTCGCCGCCACAAATTGCGTATAAGACTGTTTCAAATCGGGGTTGCCACTGCTAACCCTCAAAGGATTTGAAAGGTTTACAACATCCTGCAACTGGTTTACAGAAGGGAAGTTGGTAGACGCCCTATAAAATACACGCATACTGCTAGACGCCGATAATTTTTTCATCCAGCGAAGATTGGGTAATATATTTGAGAACGATTGATTGACAGAAGAGGCCGTTGGAAAAATACGCTGGCTCTCTAATTTTGAATGTTGAAAATTCACACCAAAAGAAAATTGGTTGTCGCGGCTTTGTCCGAGCCTGTAACTGATGCCTGCATTATTGGTGGTAATGGTATTATCAAAACGGTTTGATAAAACAGAATCAAACTTAGTATATTTTGCGCCATCAAATAAAAAGGTTTGCTGATCAGCCTTATTTTTTTGAACCGAAGGCGTGTAATCAATCTGAATCTGGCCACTTTTTCCAACTGGTTCAGTATAGGCTATATTGCCGCCAATAGTATTTCCATTGGTTGCGTTATCATAAAATTGATTTTGCACCGAATCAGTGATAAAGCCATTTCTAAAAAACCTATAATCTGCTTCAGTATAGCTATCGCCATCGTTTTTCGTATACGTTGTGTTAATGCCTAAAGAAAGACTACGGCCCCTCTTTGCAAATGAGTGACGATACATAATGCTGTTCCTGATATTGAATCCCTGGCGTTCTGCCCGGCTCTGGTTCAATGATGTATTAACCGAATCATTTAATCCATAATAAGTACGCAGTGAGGAAAGAGAAGAGGAATTATTATCCTGGAAATTAATACTTGGAATAATGAATATCGAATTGGAAGAGTCTATTTTATATTCCAGCCGTAGGTTGATGCGATGGTTATTATTCGTCGAAACGGAATTGCCGTTTTGTAAGCTGAATTGATTTTTTGGATTAAAAAAAGTTTCCGTACTTACCAACGACTGGTTCAAATTGTCGCTTTTATTAAAAAAGTAGCTACCCGATACGTTTAATTTTTTACTCCATTGGTCACTGTAATTAATACCGAAAGCATTGGTTTTGCTAATGCCACTGGATTGTCCCACAAGGAAATTATCTGTGCCACCGCCGCCACCAAAATTTCCTCCACCACGGCCACCAGCGCCACCACCACGGCCACCAGCGCCACCGCCACGGCCCCCACTGCTCGTAAGCCCTAAAAGATCCTGTGTGCCAAAATTTTGCTGGTTGATGTTATTAAAATTACCAACGAGTGAAATACGCCTGTTACCTTTGAAAAAGCTGATATTTCCCCCGGCGCTGTAACGGTCATCTGTGCCGTACCCGGCGAACAAGCGGCCAAATTGCCCGTTTTTAATCCCCGATTTGGTAACAATATTCAATGCCTTTACAGAATTGCCGTCATCAAAACCGGTGAGCTGCGCCTGATCGCTCAGCCTGTCAAATACCTGTATTTTATCCACCACTTCTGAAGGCAGGTTTTTTAATGCAGCAGAAGCATCATCACCAAAGAAATCCTTTCCATCAATAGTTACTTTTTTTACCTGCTCACCCTGGGCAGTTACCGTTCCGTCTCTGTCAACTGTTATACCTGGCATTTTCTTTATGAGGTCCTCCGTAGTAGCATCAGGGTTTACCTTGAACTGGCTGGCGCTAAATTGCGACGTATCACCTTTCTGCACTACCGGCGGCGCTTGCGATACTACCGTTACGTCCTGTAGTTCTTTACCCTTTTTTAAAAAATTTATGGTGCCTAAATCAACGACGCCACCATTTGTAGCAAACTGTTTCCTGGTTTTCTCATATCCTACCGAACTTATCTCAACAACATAAGTATCATTCTCAATATTGGCTATTTCAAAATTTCCTTTTGAATCGGTTACAGTACTTTTCTTGCCTGCTGCTGAATCCTTTTGTGAAAAAATAACCACCGTGGCTGCGGGAACAGCTGTCTTATCAATCTCATCACTCACCTTGCCTTTAACGGTGTTTTGTCCAATTACAGCAATTGTTAGAAAATTAAAAAAAATGGAAATGCCTAAAAATCGTATCATAAAATTTTATTTATTAAGTTATAAGACGCCGCTATTGAGAAAAACAGGCGAAACCTGATTACTTTATTGTTATACTTCGCAAGGGATAAAACCGTGAGTTGCGATTTGCTTTAATATTTATAATACACGCAGCTTTGATACTGCTGCTAAAACTAGCTGCACTTTAACCCTGGTAAAAAGATCTTTTTTTTAGTATATCAACCTTATTATCCGTTGGTAAATAATAAGGTAATAGATTGATCATTGGTGTGATTTGTTTCTACTTAGGTTTGTACAATTATATGTTTTAAAATGGTAAGATTAAATCAACCCGATTGCTATTATCCGAATATCACCAACATGGTTTATGATAAATAAAACCGCGTCTTTTGTAAAAGCTGCCTTTTTATTTAAAAATCAACTATTTGAATTGAAGTTGGCGACCTTTGCGGCCTTAATCCAACGTTGATCCAGTAAATTTAAAAACCATCTCCAACATGAATAGTAGTACCATCATAACTGTCACATTAAATCCAGCAATCGATAAAAGTGCTACTACGGATTTAATACAACCCGAAACAAAGCAACGCTGTTCAGATATTTTGCACGAGCCGGGCGGCGGCGGTATTAACGTGAGCAAAGCTTTAAAAAAGTTAAACGCTTCTTCTATAGCCCTGTTCCCCGCCGGTGGCCACAACGGTGAAATGCTTAAAAGCCTGCTTACAACTGAAGGTATTGAATTTCACTCTATCAATTCTTCGGTGGAAACAAGAGAAAACTGGGTGGTACTGGAAGCGGAGACCAATAAGCAATTTAGATTTACTTTTCCCGGCAGACCCATTGAAGAGACGGTTATAAAAGATTTAATTGAGGATATCTTATCCTTTAGCCCGCAATACGTGGTAGCCAGTGGCAGTCTGCCTCCGGGATTGCCGGATTATTTTTACGGGCTTATTGTAAAAACCGCCAATTCAGTAGGTGCAAAATGTATTGTAGATACATCCGGGCCGGCATTGCAGGCATTAAAAGGCAAGCATGCGTTTTTAATTAAACCAAATATTGGCGAGTTGTGTAAGATGCTCGGCATGGAAGATATTGAAGCCAATGAAGCGCCGGATGCTGCACAACAGGCCATTAGGGACAGCTTCGCAGAACTGGTAGTTGTATCAATGGGTGCCGACGGTGCCTGGCTGGTAACTGCGGAAAAAAAGTATTTTGCTGCGGCACCACCTGTAAAAAAGAAAAGCACTGTAGGCGCAGGTGACAGTATGGTGGCAGGCATCACCTATATGCTACAGCAAAAACAACCCTTGCAGCAGGTAATCAATTTCGGCGTAGCCTGTGGTTCTGCAGCCACAATGAATGATGGCACACAGCTTTTTAACCGAAAGGATGTACAGGAATTATATGAGCAAATCAATCGTAAATAATTTGCAGCAGTTTTAGATGTACCCCTTCTGGAACTTTCGATACTTGGCCTTTAAATTTATCAATGCGAATAAATTTTTCTGTAAAAAACCAATAAACTTTTATAGAAACCTGTTCAGGTATTTGTAAGTTTTTTTACATTTTTACAGCTAACTTGCACCCCTAAAATTATTGATAATATGGATTATAACAGACTAGTTTCAGTAACCGGCCTAGGCGGTTTATACGAATTAATGTCTTCGAAAGCAGATGGCGGCATTGTGAAATCACTGGAAGACAAAAGCACCAAATTTGTAAGTACGCGTTTGCATAGTTTTTCCCACCTGGAAAGTATTGAAGTTTTTACAACAAAAGATAATGTGAACCTGGTAGATGTTTTTACAGCGATGAAGAGCAGCGCCGAAGCATTGCCCGACGCAAAGGCCGATGCTAAAACCATCAAAGCATATTTCGAAAAAGTGTACCCCGATATGGATTTTGAAAGAGTGTATGGAAGCGATATGAAAAAGATGGTGAAATGGTTTGCACTGTTAACTGCCAATGAAGTAGAAATAAAGCTTTCCGAAAACCACGACCAGGATGCTGCTTCGCATGACGTCGTAACGCCAAAGGCGAAGACAAACGAAACCAAACAGGCGAGTTTAAAAGCCGCTCCTCCTAAAAAGATCAATCAACCCAGGAAGATGGCTTAGAGGCTGTTTGAATTTCACGAATGCACGAATAGCTGCTAATTTCTGTATGGAAGTTTATTGTTATGGATTCGTGCATTGGAGCACAATAAATTATACAGGATACTATAAAAACTTTTTCAACAACTTCCTGGAAAATAGTTTTAGCACTACCGTAGTTGTAACAGCTACGGTAGTGTTGTTAAATCAATAAATAATAATCGATGTATACTGCAGATATAAAAAAAATAGCACGGCATTTTATTCCAACTGATTTTGTGGTAAGTGATTGGCAACGCCTTGAACCATTTTTTAAAGATTTACTGGAAAGGAATATTGATACTACGGAAAGCATGGAGCAATGGCTGCTGGACCAGAGTGAACTGGAAGCGGTGGTAAGCGAAGATGCCTGCTGGCGCCAGATCAGGATGACCTGCGATACTGAGAACAAAGCACTTGAAGAAGCTTTTAATTTTTATTGCCTGGAGCTGCAGCCAAAGATTCAACCCTATGCGGACACCCTGAATAAAAAATTAATCAATCACCCACTGGCAAAAGAACTGGACACCGCAAAATATTTTACCTACCTGCGTACCGTACGCAAAAGCATAGAGTTGTTCAGGGAAGAAAATATTCCATTGCAAGCCGAAATGGCTGTACTGCAGCAACAGTTCGGAATGGTTTCCGGAAAGATGACCGTTACAATTAACGAAAAGGAATACACGCTGCAACAGGCTGCTAAATTTTATGAAAGCCACGACAGGAATTTAAGGGAAGAGACGTACAGGAAAGTTCAGGAGAGAAGGTTCCAGGATAAAGAAACGCTTAACAATCTTTTCAATCAATTATTGGAAAAACGAAACGCAGTAGCATTGAATGCAGGGTTTAATAATTACAGGGATTATCGTTTTACAGAATTAGGAAGGTTTGATTATACTAAAGAAGATTGCTATGCATTTCATGATGCCGTAAAGCAGCATGTATTGCCGTTGGTAAACATGATTTACCAAAAGAAAAAGGAAAAGCTAGGCCTGGAAACTTTACGTCCATGGGATACAGAAGCAGAGGCTGTGGGTTCACCCTCATTACAACCTTTTAGTACGGGTGAAGAGTTGATTAACAAATCTATTGAGTGTTTTTCTAAGCTTCGCCCCTTCTTTGGCGAATGCCTTGTGAAAATGAATGCCTTAAAACACCTGGACCTGGAAAGCAGGATGGGCAAGGCCCCTGGTGGATATAATTGTCCGTTGGCGGAGAGCGGTGCCCCCTTTATTTTTATGAATGCGGCAGGCCAAATGCAGGACCTGATTACCATGGTGCATGAAGGCGGCCACGCTGTTCATTCCTTTTTGGCACATCCGTTACCGTTAACGGGCTTTAAGGAATACCCGATGGAAATTGCTGAAGTGGCGAGTATGGCTATGGAGCTTTTTAGTATGGAGCATTGGGATGTATTTTTCAAGGACGAAGCCCAGTTAAAAAAGGCCAGGGAATATGAACTGGAAAGAGTGATCATCATCTTTCCATGGATAGCTACCATTGATAAATTTCAGCATTGGCTGTATGAAAACCCAACACATAACCTTGAGGAAAGAACGGACAAATGGAATGAGATACTAAACGAATTCAGTGATAGTGTTATTGATTACAGCGGCCTTGAAAAATACCGTGGCAATCTATGGCAAAAGCAATTGCACTTATTTGAAGTGCCATTTTATTATATCGAATATGGCATTGCACAGTTAGGCGCTATCGGGCTATGGAGGCAGTTTAAATCAGATAAGCAATTGGCAATGGACAATTATTGCAAAGCGCTCACATTGGGCGGTACAAAGACATTGCCCCAGCTTTTTGAAACAGCCGGATTGAAGTTTGATTTTTCTTCTGATCAAATAAAAGAACTGATGGATTTTATAAAAAGTGAAATGAGTTGAAGGGTTAAAGGTTGAAGGTTGGCGCATTGCCTGCTACCAATTTTGCAAGTATTAATACCGGAAGTGGTTTTCTCCCGCAAACCTTCAACCTTTAACCATCAACCATCAACCGTTTATTTACAATCGTCACACACACCGCTCACCACCATTTCTGCATGCTTTGGGGTAAAGCCCTGAGGTAATTTTACCTGCGGAATCGTTACATCTTCAAGGCAAATAGTTTTGCTGCATACCTCACAAATAAAATGAACATGGTTATCGTGATGATGGCCTGCTTCGCAATTGTCTTTGCACAGGGCGTATAAGATCGAGTTGTCTGTGGTAGGAATATGATGGATGATCCCCTTTTCTACGAAGGTTTGCAAAGTGCGGTACACTGTTACCCTGTCAAAAGTTTCACCGGTAAATTTTTCAATATCTGCATGTGCCAATGCGCCATCACTGCCTAAAAAAAGTTCTAAGATTTTTATGCGCCCATCTGTTACGCTTAACTTATTTTTTTTTAAAATATCAGGTATTATCATAGTTGCTTGTCGTTTGTGTGAAAGTTGCCCCGGTCGCTGATGATTACAATCCTAACTACTATCGGTCATACTAATTCAGGCTTCTGCTTTGGTATTTCTCTTTTAATAACTCATCAATATCTTTTAATAATTTTTGAATTTCATCTTCTTTTAGTCCATCATAAATTCCCCTTACCCTGCATTGCTTATCTACCAGGGCAAAAAACTGGGTATGTATGAACTGGTCTGCAATATTTGCCGCAGTATCGGGTTTGTTATTGTCAATCATATAGCTTTGCCTTGCCATTTTGTACAAATCCTGCTTGTCGCCTGTAACAAAATTCCAGCTACTGTTCAGCGCTGTTTGTTTGGCACCTACCGTTGAATCATAATCAATTTTATAAGAACCATCTGCCTTTTTTACCAATTTACCATCCAGCATTTTTTGCTCATATTTTTTTAGCAGAGGGACAGAATCTGTTTCGGGCATACAAGTGTGTGAAATAATCATAAAGCTACTGTCGACCTTATAAGTATCATAAACCCTTCGCATATTGGCGTTCATCTTTGGACAAATCCCTTTACAGGTAGTAAAAAAATATTCAGTTACGTATACCTTTCCATCAACGTCCTTTTCAGTTATATTTCGTCCGTCTTGATTGATAAAAGAAAAAGGCTGCACATTATTATTGATTACCGGAAGGCTTGATTGCGAGAAATCCTCATGGCTAAAAAAATATAAGAAATACCCTGTAAATAGTAAAAGAAAGAAGCCCACGTACCAATGCCATTTTTTTATCATCAGATATATTTTTGCAAAGTTACATTCAAACTGATTGGAAAATTAGGCTTCCCTGAAGCATCATTTTTAATACTTGCAACACTATTGCAAATTTCCTATCTTCGCATCGTCAAGATGAATACAAAAATCAATTGGGATATAATGGGTATTGTTACTTCCGTAGCCTGTGCTATTCACTGCGCTTTGCTGCCGGTGGTGGTGTCAAGCCTGCCGGTTTTTGGCATCAATATCATTCACAATTCTTTATTTGAGTGGGGCATGATTGGGTTAGCTTTTGTTGTTGGCTCCTATTCATTGTTTCACGGATATGTGCGGCATCATCGCTCTTTGGTGCCGGTATATACTTTTACCGCCGGCTTTATGTTTTTAATATTAAAACAAATCTTCCATCCCATCGAAAATTGGTTTTTAATTTTGGCCGTCCCGTTAATAATCGGTGCACATTATTATAATTATCGATTGTGCCACCGCAGCAAATGTGCATCTCCACATCACAAGCACTAGCTGACTCTTCTGAAGGCTGCGTTTACAAGCACACATTATTTGCTTCGTTTTTTACTATCTTAGGTTCTAAAATTTAAATATGACAAAGCGATTTATTTTCCTCTTGATTATTTGTTTAATTAATACCTTTTCTTTTGCCCAGGGCAAAGATGAACTGGAAGTAAGAAATGCTTTAGGCGAGCAACTAAAAGAATGGAATAACGGGAATATAGATGCTTTTATGAATACTTATTGGCAGAGTGATTCATTGATGTTTATTGGCAAAACCGGGATTACTTATGGCTGGCGAAACACGAAGGATAATTATAAAAAAAGCTATCCCGATACGGCCGCAATGGGCAAATTAGCATTTGAACTGATGGAGATAAAACGCCTCTCGGTAATATACTTTTTTGTGGTGGGTAAATGGCATTTAACAAGGAGCATTGGAGATGTTAGCGGGGCATTTACTTTGCTGTTTCGCAAAATTAAAAACAAGTGGGTTATTGTAATAGACCATAGCAGTTAGCACTTCCAATTCATTAGTAATTTATTTCCTCCCAGCCTTTCCATTTCTTGCGCAAATATAAAATCAGCATAACAAGCGAAATGAGGAAGCCAGCATAATAAACATAATTGCCAACCGTGGGACTACCTTCAAAAAAAGCAAATCCATAATATATTCCCACACTCATATTGATCAGCAGCCATACCATCCCCATTGAAATGGACTGCACTATTTTAAGTAAAAATTCCCTTACATCGGGTTCCATAAATTTATAATGAATATTAAGCAGAAAGGTACGACTGGCAAGGAGAATAGCTGTCATTCTTTTATCAATAGATTCTCAAAGTCAGTACTATCTCCGTTAAAAACATTGAAATCAACAAAAGCATTGATACCATTCACTCTCCCCGTTTCGTTGTGCTGCCAGAAGACCCAGTCTCGTTTTATGCGGGGTTTATCTTTTACTAAATAATGAGCTACCCAAAGCGGGTATTCATCAAATTTTCCGGCAAGATAATTCTTATAAAAATCGGCATTGGTGTAAATAATCGGCTTTACTTTATAATGGCTCTCTACTGCTTTTATCCAGTCACCCACCCTTTGTTGTAAGTTGGCAACGCTCGTACCCCTTATTTGTTCAACATCTAACACTGGCGGCAGGTCGCCCTTTTCGAGATTAACAGTTTCAATAAAATTTTCTGCCTGCGCTTTGCCACTTTTCCCAGCATTAAAAAAATGATAAGCGCCGCGGGGGATGCCTGCTTTCTTTGCTTCAAACCAATTTTTTCTGAAACGGCCATCCACGCTTTGTACGCCTTCGGTAGCCTTCATAAACCCAAAACCGATCTGTATATTTTGAATTCGCATGGCCTTCACATCTTTCCAATCAATAATAGACTGGTGGCGGCTCACATCAATTCCATGAATGGTATAATTAACAGGAATATCTATTCCAAATGCGGGATAGCGGACAAATTTGGGTTTATTAAGAGAACTAGTGATATACCAGGTACCTGCAGCCATTGCACCTAATATTAATAAAATGAAAGTAACGGTACCTGTAAATTTCTTTTTCTTTTTTTTTGCCACGGGCTGTAAAAATGCGTAAAACCGTTAATATAAAAAGATAATTTTTATAGAACTATTTCCCCACCTGGTTATAAAAGGGTTAAAAAAGCGTTCAAAGAGGCCTCAAAGCAATAAACAAAAAAATGACTCGTTACCTTTGCGGCTCCTATTCTATCACAAAGACCCGATATAACAATGATATTTAAAAAATACAGTTCGAACATATCACGGAAATACTTTTTTTTCTTCATGATTACCCTGTTATCAACCAGTTTTCACCATGCTGCGGCCCAAGCCCCAATAGATAGTACAAAAAAGCCTTTGCTGGGAGCATTAGATAAAAGCGCAAGTCCCAACTATCTGATTGCCGGGGCAAATGTAGTATTCCCCGAAATTTTAAAAGGCAACGAAGCGGAAATGATGCCGTATATCGAAAAATTCAGTAATAACAGAAGGGATTACCTGGTGAGAATGTACAGCAAAGGCAAAACGTTTTTATCGAAGGCTGCGAACGTATTAAAGAAATATGACCTTCCTTCGGAACTAAGGGTGCTGTTAGCGCTGGAGTCTTCTTATAATGGCAATGCCGTTTCAAAAGCCGGGGCCGTAGGTTATTGGCAAATTATGGATGAAGTGGCAAGGGAATATGGCATGAAATATATTGCCCAAATGAGTGCGGCTGAAAAGAAAAGGCTATTAAAGCAAAAAAAGAAAAATGGCGAAAAACAACGCAAAGCGTTGGTAAAGTTAAAGGATGACCGTAAGAATTTTAATATTGCAACCCACACCGCTGCACGTTATTTAAGTGACAGAAGAAAAAATCTTGATGACAACTGGCTGCTGGTAGTTGCAAGCTACAATTGCGGTATTGGCAATGTTCGGAAGGCAATTAAAAAAAGCGAAGTAGCCAATCCTACCTTTTGGGACGTTAAAAAATACCTGCCTGCGGAAACAAGGGCGTACGTAATGAACTTTATTACCTTAAACGTGATATTTAATAACTACGAAATGTTTGCAAAAAACAAATTAAGCTTTGCTTCGCAAAAAATTAAATTCCCTAACGCATTGGAAGAGAATATAAGCGAACCGCCGATGGCCGATTGACATCGTTAAATAAATTTCATTTGCCTGGTTTGGTGCTGCAAAAGATTAAATACCAGTATTTTTGCAGGTATGCCTGAATTCAACTGGAACGATAGTATTAATCTTGCAAGTAAACTAACTTTCAAAAGATTTTGGAATGGGGTAAAAGTGCTGAGTAGTTTTTACGCCAGTAGAATATTGAACAAACCCATTCAATGGGGTTATCCTGTTTCGATATCTTTCGAACCTACCACCAGTTGCAATCTTCGTTGCCCCGAATGCCCCAGCGGACTAAGAGCTTTTAGCCGCCCCACAGGAATGCTCGAAAAGGATTTTTTCAGCAAAACCATTGACGAAATACACAAAGAATTACTCTACCTCATTTTCTACTTTCAAGGCGAACCTTATTTGAATCCGGCCTTTTTGGACATGGTGAAATATGCCAGCAATAAGGGCATTTATACGGCTACTTCTACCAATGCACATTATTTAAATGATGCAGCTGCCAAAAGAACGGTCGAAAGCGGATTAGACAGACTGATCATATCCATAGATGGTACTACCCAGGACGTGTACAAACAATACCGGGTGGGCGGCAATATCGATAAAGTGATCGAGGGAGCTAAAAATATTGTGAAATGGAAGAAAGAATTGAATAGCAAAACTCCTTTTGTCTTCTTCCAGTTCTTAGTGGTAAAACACAATGAACACCAGATTGCAGATATAAAAAAGCTGGCCAAAGAAATAGGTGTGGATGAAGTGCGGTTTAAAACTGCCCAGGTGTACGATTACGAAACTGATCCGAATAACCTGATACCTACGATAGATAAATACAGCCGTTATAAAAAAAATGCGGATGGAAGCTATACCGCTAAAAATAAACTGGCAAACCGCTGCTGGAAAATGCAACATGCCAATGTGATCACCTGGGATGGATTGGTAGTACCCTGCTGTTTTGATAAAGATGCCATGCATCATTTAGGAAATTTAAAGAATCAGTCTTTTAAAAAGGTATGGCACAATGACAACTATAAACAATTTCGCAGTGACTTAATGAAAAGCCGTAAAAATATTGACATATGCGCCAACTGTAGTGAAGGTGTTTCCGTGTGGCAAGGCTAAGAAAAGGTTGAAGGTTGATGGTTGATGGTTGATGGTTGCGGCCAACGATCAACTCCGGCCACCTATTCATTTTTCATAATTTTACCCTATGCAAAATACTTTTAATAATTATCTGCGCCAGGTTATTTTATTGGGCCTGGTTATTTTGCTGGGTGGTATGCTTATATCACAGCTCTATATTTTTCTTCCTGGCCTTTTGGGGGGTGTCACCCTGTACATACTTACCCGCAAATGGTATAACACACTTACCATCAAAAAAAAGTGGCCGAAGGGATTAACAGCTTTTCTATTTATCATAGTCAGCCTTGTAGTAATAGCAATACCGGTTTACTTTTCGGTGCTGTTAATATCTCCTAAAATAGACTCCCTGATCGATAACCAGCAGGAGGTAGTAAAAGGACTGGAAGCTTTTTCGAAAAAAATAGAGCGCTACACCCGACAGCCATTATTTACCGCTGCCAATGCACAATCGATTGCGAAAAAGATCACAGCTTATATTCCCTCCTTTTTAAACAGCACGGCCACTATATTGACCAACCTGATCATGATGTTTTTTTTGCTTTACTATTTATTGTGCAGTGGCAGGCAGATAGAAAAATACTTAGACCATATTATTCCGTTGAAGCCGGAAAATGTGGAAAAGCTTGCCAATGAAACCGATGTTATGATCAGGGCTAATGCCATCGGAATACCAATAATATGCCTGGTACAAGGGATTTGTGCCGCTATAGGGTATTTAATTTTTGGGGTAAAAGATTGGGGTATGTGGGGATTTGTTACCGGCGTGTTTGCTTTTTTCCCATTGGTAGGTACAATGATCGTTTGGGTGCCTTTGGTAATATACCTTTATTCTATCAATCAAAATCTAACCGCAACCGGCCTCACGATCTATAGTATTGTGGTCACAGGAAATGTGGATTACATTACCAGGCTAAGCCTCTTAAAAAAAATAGGCAATGTCCATCCAATGATCACAGTATTAGGAGTGATCGTTGGCTTGAAATTATTTGGATTTATGGGTTTAATATTTGGCCCTTTAATGATCAGTTATTTTATTATACTTTTAAAAATTTATCTGAATGAGTTTGCTATAAAAAACAACACGACTTCCTCATGATTTTGCAAACTTCAACTCAATGTTGCAGCCTGGTTTTATATCTTTCCATGCCGCTGTTAATTATTGAAAAATTCTTTCCGTTTATATCATGAGAAAGCATTTAGTATGAGTATTGAGAAGGACATTAAGCAACGCAGCTTCAAAAGCGAACATCAAAAAGCCTTAGTCAATTTAATATTCACTTACAATTGGACCACAGAACAACTGAAGCAGATCTTCGATAAGCAGGACCTAACCATGCAGCAGTTTAATATTTTACGCATTTTAAGAGGGAGTGAAAAACCTATCTCCACCCTTCAAATACGGGAAAGAATGCTTGATAAAATGAGTGATACCAGCCGGATCGTGGACAGGCTGATTATCAAAGGGCTTGCAAAAAAAGCTATCTGTAAAACCGATAAAAGGCTGGTGGATGTATCCATTACCGATAAAGGAAAAAAGATCTTGCAGAAGATAGATAAGCAAGATGATGAAATGCACGATATTGTAAAAGGCTTAAATGACAAGGAAGCCAAAACGCTCAATAAATTGTTAGATAAAATCCGCCATTCTCATTAACCTCCTACGCGATGCAATCATTTTTTAAAATCCATTATAATCTACAATCGCCGGCTGCTTTTTGCTTATTACTTTTTATCAGCGGCATTCTGTGCTTTCAACTGGCCATGGCCCAGGCAACGCCTGAATTTCGGGGTGTATGGGTAGCTACCGTAGATAATATCGACTGGCCTTCACAAGGTAATTTTGATACCGATTCGCAGAAAGTTGAATTTATAAAATTGCTGGACATGCACCAACGCAATGGGTTAAACGCAATGGTAGTACAAGTGCGTCCCTGCACCGATGCTTTTTACCCGTCGCAATATGAACCCTGGAGCCAGTGGCTTACCGGCGTGCAGGGCCAACCGCCCATTCCTTATTATGACCCGCTTGCTTTTATGATTGCGGAAACACATAAACGTGGAATGGTATTTCATGCCTGGATGAACCCGTACAGGGCTGAATTTAACATCAATATTTCTTCCGTTTCCGCAACACATATTACCAGGCTTCACCCCGAATGGTTTTTAAGTTATGGTGACAAGCGTTATTTTGATCCCGGCAACAAAGAGGCACAGCAGTATGTAACCCAGGTGGTAACGGATGTGGTTAGCCGCTACAAGGTGGATGCCATTCATTTTGATGATTATTTTTACCCGTACCGCATTGCCGGCAAAGAATTTCCGGACAATAACAGCTACCAAAAGTATGGTAGTGGCATGAAGAAGGATGATTGGAGGCGCAGCAATACCGACTCAATTATATCAATGCTCAGCCGTGCTATTAAAAAAGAAAATACCAAATGCCAGTTTGGTATAAGCCCCTTTGGCGTATGGCGAAACCAGGATAAGGATCCCGTGGATGGCAGCAAGACCAACGGCGCTTCCAGCAATTATGACGACCTGTATGCGGATATTTTATTATGGTTAAAGAAAGACTGGATAGATTATGTAGCTCCCCAATTGTATTGGGAATTTGGCCACCATATAGCGCCTTATGAGGTTTTATTAAACTGGTGGAGCAAACATACCTACGGAAAACATTGCTACATCGGCTTGGGCATTTACAGGGCCAACAGCAATGCCGCCTGGAATGACCTGAAACAGTTGCCCCGGCAAATAGAAGCCATGCGGCATACAGCCAACATGAAAGGCATGATATTTTTTAGCAGTAAGACTTTTGAAAAAAATCCCAACGGATGGAATGATACTTTGCGGCTGAATTATTTTAAAACACCGGTAAATGTGCCGCAAATGGAGTGGCTAAAATAATTCCCCATGATTGAGCCCGCATTTGGATTAACACTTTTTTCTGTATTGTGTGTAATTGGTGAGTGCTTTTTCCATTCAAAAAATCATAGTTGTGTAGTTTTGCCTTCAAATAAAAAAGAACCTACTAAATATGCATCAGGAATTATTTGAAAAAGGCCAACAGCCAAAATCCAGGGGCCTTGTGATTTTAAAAGCCGGAAAAAAAATACTCAGTAAAAATCAACAGGCTTTTAATAAGCTTACGCAAAAGATAGAAAAGCTTCATAAGAATATAGAAAAAAAGCAGTTACAATTCGATACAGCACTTACAATTTATGGCAATGAAATTCATCCCGTAAAAATCACGCTGGCCGGATACCGCCGGCAATTGGTTACGATTTTGTGGAATACTTATAAAGACTACAAGCTTTCCATAACTGATCAGCGCCACCTTAAGGCTATTCTTAAAGAACATGTGGTTGAATTGTGTACACAAATGCCGGAAGAGCCTGATGAAGCATTGAAAAAAATGTTCGGTGAGCTGGAAGGCATAAGTATTGAGAGCGTGCTGCAAAGAGAAAAGCAAATGATGAAAAGCGAAATGGAGGAAATGTGCGCTGACATGAATATAGATGCAGGCTTTGGCGACATCGATGCAAATGATGATAAGGCAATGGCAGAAAAAATGGCGGAACTGCAACAACGATTAAAAGAAATGGCCGAAAAGGATCAGGAACCATTTGGGCACCGCCCTAAAAAACGGAAATTGACTCCAAAACAGGAAGAAAATGAGCGGATGCGGCAGGCTGTTGAGGCGATGAAGCAAAAAAATATCAGTACAATCTATAAGCAGTTGGCCAGGCTTTTTCATCCCGATCTGGAGCAGGACGAGGAACGCCGGGCTCAAAAAGAAATTTTAATGAAGGAGCTTACTGCTGCTTATGAAGCGAAAAATCTTCATGCCCTGCTCACGCTTGAATTAAAATGGATACACAAAGAAAACGATCACCTGGAAAGCCTGGGTGATGAGAAGTTGGCTATTTATTTGGAGATACTTAGGGAACAGGCACGCAGCCTTGAGCAGGAAATAGATGACATCTATCATCAGCCACGTTACCAGGTGCTGGTAGAAGAATTTGGCTGGGACGTACAAAGATTTCCAATAGAAACTGTGAAAGGACAATTGCTTGAATTAAAAGATATACAAGCGTCCTTTAAACGTGACCTTGAAGATTTTCAATCGCCCCATGCATTGCGACACATAAAGAGCATGATCGCTGAATGGAAAATGGCCCAGCGTCAGCAAATCCACAATGAAGAGCAGGAATTATTAAGTATCCTGTTTGGGAATAAATAATAGACTGTTGTGGACAAGATCGTAAATAAGACAATATTTGTAAAAAGTATCCTACAAGCCAAGGGTCTACCTACATAGTCGTCCCTCAAAAAGTCGCTAAAGCCCATTGCGCGAGGTTACATTAAAAGACCGTGCATTTAAAATCTGCGGGATATTTGCAAAATAGCTAAAAACCTTGCAGATTTATGTATGTTATCT
>JBDSAA010000032.1:0-6812 GCA_039922375.1 Ferruginibacter sp. | reverse complement strand
AGATAACATACATAAATCTGCAAGGTTTTTAGCTATTTTGCAAATATCCCGCAGATTTTAAATGCACGGTCTTTTAATGTAACCTTGCGCAATGGGCTTTAGCGACTTTTTGAGGGACGACTAAATAGCAACGAAGAAAACAAAATTATGTTGGCAGCTGCTAGGCTATTGTATTATACCTGGGGCAGGTATTCTCCTTGCGAGGTAAGCTTTTGTTCCCCCGCTGTAATAATTCGATTATATTATAGGAACTGGTATGACAAAAAGGACATGCATGCACATTGCCCACCGAGTCAACATATACACTCCGGCTGCCCGAAAAACATCCTACCCTGCGTTGATGGTAACCATGGTACAACATGGTAGGATATGCCTGGTAAGCCCTGGAATGATTTACCAGCTTGAATACCCTGTCCAGCTCATCAATATGTTGAGGCGCCAGCAACACATCTTTATCATTATAATGCCCCACATTCTTTGGCTCAAGCACCTGCACGAATTGCACACCCAACCAATTTGCAAAATCCATGTATGGTAAAAGATGCCCTTCTTCAATAAATTTCTTTGTAGCGCAAACGCTTATCGATACTACCATGCCTGTTTTTTTTGCCTGCTGAACTGCATTTACTGCACCATCAAAAGATTTATCATTACCCCGAAACATATTGTGCAGGTCAGCGATATAATGATCAATACTAACCACTACTCCTTTGCATCCCGAATCAGATAATAATTGCGCATTTTCAGGGGTAAAATTGAAACCCGAAGTAAGTACCCAGCATTCACTTTTTTTACTGGCATATTTTATCAGCGCTACAAGATCTTTAAATCTAACCATTGGTTCACCACCACTGAAATGAAATTGCAATACACCTTCCTTTTGAAAGACATCGATCGTTTTAAATAAATATTCTTTTGTAAAAACTTCTTTTTGGTTCAGGTTATCCCATTCAAAACAATGTTCGCAGCGCATAGGGCATTTCCGGGTGATAGCAAGGAAAACAAAGGATAGGCTTTCCGTAACAGTAAGCGCTGATGCATGCCGGCGCAATTCACCTTTAATAAGCTGGTCGTAAGCTTTGGATGGCCAGCCAGGTGTATATTGATTAAAATAATATTTTCCGCCGATCTTGTACATTTTTTTTAAGTCACCTCCCCAAACATTTGTCCTGAGTTGCTGCATCGCAACAAAGGTTTTTAAAACCCGGGCAGGATATTTTAAAATGATGCAGGCAAAATAAAAAATGCGCATTTTTATTAACCACCAGGTAACCGTCCTTTCTATTTTTCCGGGGCTGCAACATGCATGTTGATCAACATTTAATGCATGCATTGGGCGAATTTCTTTTTGAAGAAAACGCGTTGTTTTAAAAGTGAGTGCTGTTTGCATATTGTTGCTTGATAATATTTGTAAATTGGGTATTTAATAATTGGCTCCCGCAAGAAAACCCCGCTGCTCCCTGCTAAGTTTTTTATACAAATCCAGGCCGTAAACGGGGAAAGCGCCCGCATTTTTGAACCGGTTGAGAAAGGCAACATTTGGCTTGCCGCCAAAATTGCGTTTGTGCTCGTAGTATCCTTTCGAATGTAAAATATAGCTACGTGTTTTTGATTCATCAACAAGCGGTTTACACTGATATGAAATGGTAGCTGAATTTCCAATATCAGGCTGCGAAAGATAATTGCCGTCTTCAGTCTTTAATTGTGTTAGCACATCGTGGTTCAATTCATCTGTTGCCGATGAAGGTGAAAGACGCTCAACAGTAAATGAATTGTTGGACGAATAATCCATTGCTACCTGGTCTATCTCCCAAAATGCAAACCCTCCCGACAATTTTATTTCTGTGAACGGATCATTGGTTTCGGGCAGGTTCACAGCCAGCACCATGGACCTTGCTGCAAGTGGGCCGATGGTGGTGATATCCGTTATATGTTTCCACCCCGAAGTTGTTTTTATGGAAACGTTTAATGGTATCCGTTGCTCCCGGGTCCACTTCAATAATTCCTCCACAGGCTTGCCTTTCTGCTGTTTGATATAAGTTGGATAATAACTGCCAAATCCCTTCGCCAGCTCGCCGTATAGCAGGTCAAGAAAATAGGAATTTTTTAGGTTGAGGAACAGCTTTCCGCTTGTGGTATGAATCGGTTTATGAAATTGCAGGATCACTTCATTGATGGCGCTAGCTTCAGTGGTATCGTCCATATATAACAGCGCATTGTCACCCGCGTTAGTTAACAAGGAAGTAACATCCTTTTTATTGTTGAGCAGCGCAAGAGATGGTGGCTGCGGTGAACTGATCGATGACAAGTTGCCATATTCATCTGCATACACACGGGAGTTTTTGTCATGGGTGATTACCAGTAATTCAGCGATGTCGGTAAACTGGTGTTCCTGTAACTCATTGGTTATTTTCAGTTGAAGCGTTTGATCGGCTAACGGTTGCATATCAAGTGGTAAATAGTCGTGCCTTGCAAGCTGTGGTAAAATGGCGCCTCCATAAATTTCACCTTGTAAAGTGAAGTCGCTGCCGTCATAAGCACTTACAAAGGGGCAGGAGCTTTTGGTGGCTGCAATGATGATAGCCGCAAGCACGGCGACACCTCCTACAATACCCAGCGTGCCTGCTACATAGCTATTGGTTGTTCTTTTTTTATCTTTTTCGATTATTTCTATTTTATAAATTTTATCCAGCGATACTGTATGATATCCTGCATCTTTAATATCCGTGGCTGGGTCGATGTAAAAATGAACCTCATTCAGCACGTTGAGGTCGTCCGGTGTGGTGTTGTATTGCATTTTGCCCCTTCTGCCTTTTAGGAGGTGCAGCTTATGTTGCAGGGGCAGCGGCTCCAATGTAAAACGAAAGGAATTCTTTTGCTCATTAAGGCTTACATTATTCATATAGTAGGCCTGTTCGCCACTGCGTAAAATAAAATACCTGTTTTGTAATTTCATGCTATCCACCGTTCTTGCCTTGTCCGATGAAGTGGCTGTGCTTTGCGGCCTGGCTATATAATAATGATGACAGGCAGTTAGTGCACATAATATTATGACGGCCACGGCTATGAAATTAGTTTTCCGGAGTATTTGTACCATAATGGAATATTTTAAGTGCGATAAATTGTTTAAAAAAGGTAACCAACATTTAACCCGAGATAACGGTTCCTGATCGTGCTATTAGTTTTGTCAGCACTAACATTTTTTAGCCCGTAGGTATAATTTGTATTGATGAAAAATCCGATAGGGAATTCATATCCTGCTAATATATTAAGGCCGATATCGGACCTCGTTGTTGCAAGCGGGTAAGTGTCGAGGTAGTCACCTGCCCTAAAACTAATAACCGGCCCCCCGCCGAAAATAATTTTTCCCCTGTGCAGGCGATCGTAGAAAAGGAGGTTTAAGGGGATGTCGAAATAGTTCAATGTATAATTATCTGAGTAAGCCTGGGTGGCACTTCGGAAGCCTTTTTGCACAAAGTCGAGCCCGGGCCTGAAAGCGATATTTTTTGATAGCGGTACATGTACCATCACTCCAAGCAATAATCCAACTTTATTTTTGCTAACCGAAGATGGTGTATTTGAGGCATTATAGGTGCAGTTTGAAATAGCTGCTCCGGCCTTAATGCCGAATCGTGGTTTTTGAGCCTCCACACAAGGACTGCTAGTACAGATCAGTATACCGATGACCAAAATTGTATATTGCATACCGTTTAATTAAAAGAGGAAAAGAATTGCAGTTCCTACGGAATTTTACAACGGATATTATGGATTTTAAATGGAATTTATATAGACCGGGTACAGTAGATAAGAATGTTGTTTGCGCTTTCTATGGGAGAAGGTTAAATGCGCCATTGTCGTATCAATGGCTTAACTAAAATAAGGCGTTGGAGTGAAAAATGCAAGGCTAATTTTTAACCGGCTTCCAGTGCTAAACAGGTTGCCTGTTCCGTTGTTGATTCGTGCCGTACCTGTGCAAGTTGTTTGGCCAATGAAGAACAGTATTGCGAAACCGGCATACCAGCAGTTACAACGGAGGTGACAAAGAAGGGAACCCTACTTATGGATGATATTCAACAAGTATTGTGGTAGATGAAAAATACACACTGCACACATCTCTGAAAAGTTGCCGTTGAAGGATTAGCTCCATTGTGGTGTCCAGGCATTACCACTTACCCACCTTTGCAGCATTGGAAAATTGGGCAAGGACATAAGGTGGCTGTGATAGGATTGGGCAGTTTGGGATAGATGGTAGTAGAATTTGCCGCGTCGTTTGCCTCCGTGGTCGGTGTCGTCACCGAACACTTCTTATGCAGCTTAGTACACTAAAAAATAGAAAAACTAAAAGCCTGCAATGCGTAAAAGTGTTGTTAGTTTTTAATCTCTAGTCAATGTCTCACCAGCCTGTAGCAAGATGAATTACCTTACAAAGCAATACCCATTCAAACAATTGTAGCCTATAACCTGTTAACCTTAAAAACATTCAGATGAAAAAATATTTCAAAACAATCATAACATGCTTTTTTATGAGTTCTGTATTATCCGTTGGCGCCCAGCAAGCTTCCACTCCAATTAAAAGCGAGGAAGTATCTTATACCGACGGTAATGTCACATTAAAGGGATACGTTGCTTACAACGAGAAGCAGCAAGGGAAACGGCCCGCAATTGTAATAGTACCTGAGTGGTGGGGAAACAATGAGTATTCACGGATGAGAGCCCGCATGCTGGCAGAACTTGGATATATAGCAATTGCAGCAGACATGTACGGAGATGGAAAAGTAGCAGACAACCCTACGGATGCCGGCGCTTATGCTACACCTTTTTATAAGGATCCGCAATTGGGAAAATCAAGGATTGAGGCTGCGGTTAAAAAATTAACCTCGTATCCCCAGGCCGATGTTGGTAAGACCGCCGCAATAGGGTATTGTTTTGGAGGATCGATGGTACTGAATGCAGCGAAATTAGGCATGGATTTTAAGGGAGTAGTAAGTTTTCACGGGGGGCTTGCCACTTTGCCGGCAACCGCAAGAACTACCAAGGCAAAAATTTTAGTTTGCCATGGAGCTGCAGATAAATTCATTAGCGCTGATGAAATTAAGAACTTTCTGCACAACCTGGATTCCCTAAACGTGCCTTATATTTTTAAATCTTATGAAGGCGCTTTGCATGCGTTTTCTAATCCCAGGGCAACCGAAGTTGGTAAGAAGTTTAACATGGCGATAGCGTATGATACTGCTGCCGATAAGAAATCCTGGAATGACATGAAGGATTTTTTTAAAACAATTTTCTAAGGCGTTAGATGAATTTATTACACGAATTTTTTTCACGAATTACACGAATTGAAGAACAACACCTATCAAGTTTTTACAAATGTCAGAGGATTTAATAATTATTGAAGGAGGTAAGGCGGAAATATACCAGTCCCTTATTCCACAAATTGCTGCGCTTATTGATGGCGAACCTGACCTGGTGGCCAACCTCGCCAATATCTCGGCGGCTTTGAAAGAACAGTTTGGATGGCTGTGGGTGGGTTTTTATCTGGTTAAAAATGATGAGTTGGTGTTGGGCCCTTTCCAGGGGCCGGCAGCTTGCACACGTATACGAAAGGGAAGAGGCGTTTGTGGTTCCGCCTGGCAACAGGCACAGACCATCATTGTGCCAGACGTAGAAAAGTTTCCGGGTCATATTGCCTGCAGCAGTTTATCACGCTCAGAAATTGTAGTGCCTGTTATTGTTGATCAGGTGGTAGTGGGGGTGCTGGATGTGGATAGTGAATCGGTGAATTTGTTCGATGCGACAGATCAAAAATATTTGGAAGAAATTGTTAACCTCGTAAAGTTTACACCTTTCTAAAACTTGTAAAGTTGGAAAACGTTGAACCTTATTTCACGTCATCGTTCCAACCCCATAAGTACCTGCAGGCGTAGGTTCTGTACGGTTTCCATTTTGCAGAAATTTGGAGCATTTTTTCTTTCAGTTCTTTTTTATCCAGGCTCTCAAGTTTATATAGTTTCTTAATGCTGTTTTGGATGCCCAAATCATCCACAGCAAAAACATCTTCACGGCCAAGAGTAAACATCAGTATCATTTCTACCGTCCACTGCCCCACCCCTTTTATTTGAGACAAATATTTTATTAGTTCTTCATTACTTAATTCTTCGAGTTTGGCATCGGTCAGTTTTTCTTCTATAAAAAAACGGCAAACATTCTGTACATAATTTGCCTTGGCATAACTAAGCCCAATGCCCCGGAGTGTTTCAATGGGAGTCGCAACTACGTGTTTAGGTAGCGGTATTTTATTTTTATACAAATTCAAAAAGCGCTCAAAAATCACCGCGGCTACTTTTGTACTTAATTGCTGGCTCATTATGGAGCCGCACAGATGCAGGTACACATCCGTTTTTTTCTGCAACACATAAGGTTGTTGAAGGTCAATTACTTTTTTTAGTCTTTTATCTTTACCTAAATGAATAAGATGCTCCATAATCACGATCATTTAAAAAATCTGCAATACCGGTAATAAATTTAAGACGTATCTGGCAATCCGATTGTGTTTGAAAACAAAAATCCCCCGTAGTTACGAGGGATTTATTCAACAATTTATAATCTTACGCTTCCTGTCCCATTGATTTTGAAACTCTTTTGCGTTCATCTTCATTCAAAATAACCTTGCGCATCCGAATTGATTTTGGTGTTACTTCAATACACTCATCTTGCTGAATATACTCCATGCACTCTTCCAATGTCATTAAGATCTTAGGCGCTGCACGGCTTGCATCATCACTTCCGCTTGCACGGTGATTGGTTAATTTTTT
>JBDSAA010000031.1:0-20025 GCA_039922375.1 Ferruginibacter sp. | reverse complement strand
GTGTACATGGTAATGGTAGGCACACTTACTTTTGCTATTCTTGTTATATTATCCTTAAATGTTGAGCTTTCTTTGTTGGCAACTTTTAGGCTGTTTGGAACACCATTCTTATACAAGGGCATTTCAGTAAACTTTTGTGCATGTGCACTTGCAACCGTTAAAACAGTAAACAAAAGACCTAATAATTTCATTTTTAAAATTTGATGAATGAATAAATTATTTTTTTTCAACGGGCCATTCGAACGGCGTTGTTTTAATATTTTGAAACCAATCACCGTTAAGGGCAACAGCACAATTGAGGAAAATATTCTCAAGTGTATATTCTTTTGCTTCTTTATCCGTCAGTTGCTTTGACCAACCTACCCTGTTCTTACTATTTGCCCCTGCTCCTTTACTTTTGTATTCCCCATAAAAAACGGTTTTTTCGTTGGCGGGATTATTCCAGTTATCCCAGCCTGCTGCTGCAATTACCGGCGGCAATTCGCATTGAATAAAAACAGTTTTGGCAAAACTACGCCATGGCCGGCCAAGGTACAATTTGCTCACCGATGAATCAGCCATTATTTTACAATCTATAAAAACAAACCCAAACTTTTTTCCCTGGGTAGTATTGGCAGCACTAATATAGGAGTTAGATTTTGCCCTGACGGTGCAACGTTGAAATACAGCCGTAGCCGGTCCAAATATAAAATCTGTGGTGCCTTCAATGTAACAGTCTACAAATAATTGGCTGGAGTTTTCGCCAGAAGCAAATATGGTATCCTGGTTGCCAATGAAACGGCAATTTTTAAACACCGCCTTATCAGCATCCACGTACAACGCCAGCGCCTGGCCCACCGGTCCGGAAGAATTTACAAAACTGATGTTTTCAGCAACAAACCTGTTGCCGGAAATTTTAGCGGTATAAGAAGTGAACGTATTAAGTTTGCCCCTGCCCGAGTAATCATTAAAACTGATGATGGTTTTCTCTACGCTTTCACCAACAAATGTTACATCGGTGTTGTTGGCCGGCAACTCGATCTTTTCATTGTACACGCCATTCTTAATATACAGGGTAATGCGGGCCAAAGGAAATACACGCATGGCATCAATCGCATCCTGGATATATTTATAATCGCCGCTACCATCTTTGGCAACTGTGAAAGTGTATTTGTACTGCTGTGGGTTGGATGTTTGGGAATACCCATCGGATAAGAAAACCAACGAAAGTGAAATAATGGCAAGCAATTTTTTCATTCCTTATGTTTTAGTTGTTAGCTAATTTTTTATCAAAAACCTTTTTCAAAAATCCATCAATATGCTTTACAGTTGGATCAAACCACGGATGAAACAATGGAAACGAATGTGGCGCTTCATCAAAGGGATGCACTTCACTATAAATACGGTGATTATTTAAAACATCAATATAATCCTGCCTGCCGGCATGCATCCACGGCACCGAACTATTGATAAATAAAGTAGGCGGTGTGTTGGCACTGACGTAGCTAAGCGGTGATGCAGCCTCCCACAAACCAGGGTTATCTTTTTTAGGATAACCAAACCAGTGAGTAGCTGCAGATATTCTTTTTGAATCATCCCCTTCATGGCCGTCAGGATGTACAAATGATAAAGTGCCATCCATATCCACTACTGCATTTACAGCCGAGCTGATTCCGGTATTACATTCAGTACTTTCAAATAAAGGCATGTTGCCGGTAGTACCCATAAAGGCTGCCATTTCGCCGCCGGCAGAAAAGCCCATTGCTACAATGCGGGTCGTATCAATAGCATACTGATTTGCATTCTTCCTAACCCAACGGATAGCCGCTTTTATATCAAATACACCAGCGGGAAAAAGTGCTTCCGTTGACAACCTGTATTCGGGAGTAAAACAAACATAACCCAGATCGGCAAGCCTTTGGGCCAGCGGATAATGCTGGGTACGGTTCCCAGAGCGCCATCCGCCCCCGTGGATAATGACAATTGCTGTGCGGCCTCCTCGCATTTTTTCTTTCGGATAAAACGCATCCAGTTTTAGCTGGCGCTTTCCTAAGCTGCAGTAGGTAATATTTCTTTTTTCTGTAACAGATGGAAACTTAAATTCCGAAACGACCTTAATATGGGGATGTGTTTTTAACGTTCCGGTATACGCACTGTAAGTTGAATACGAGGTATCAGCTTTGCCGGTGATGCCGGCCGCTGACTGGGAGACAAGCTGCGAAACGGCAAGGGCAAAAACAATCAGCAGCATCGTTGGTTTATAAAAAAAGGGATGAATTTTTTCAATGCATCCCCACTGTAATCTATTCATAAAGCACCATCATTTTTATATTTTCAAATTGGAAGTTATTTTAAAACACAGCATTTGCGGCAGTTAGTTACGGAAACGTTTGCGTACCCGAAGAAGCAGATCATAAAAAACTGGCAAGGTTCCGGTAAAACCAGTGAGCCTTGCCAGTTGCCTGCGTAAATATTATGCCAGCATTAATTGCTAGTACCCGGGGTTTTGTACCAAATTTGGATTAGCGATAATTTGTTGGTTTGGTATGGCGTATATTTTACGGAAGGCTTCACTTTGCGTGGTTTTAAATGGCCATGTCGCTGTAAAATAACTTCCGAAACGAATCATATCAGTTCTTCTGGAACCTTCCCATAAAAACTCTCTCGATCTTTCATTCTCTATATCCTGTAATGTCAAAGAAGTTAACTGGGTAGCATTGCTTCTTACCCTTACCTGGTTTACAAATGGCAATGCTAAAGCTGCACTTCCCAACCTAAATAGTGCCTCTGCTTTCATCAGCAACACATTTGAATATCTTTCCAGTACCAAATCATTGTCTGCATTAAAACCCGACCATTTCGTTCCAACAGGGGTATATTTTAATACTTTATACCCTTCATTGTCTTGCGCAGCTACAATATCCTTCACTGGTATCAGTATCAATTGTGTACCGTTGGGATAGTTTAGGGGTCGTCCATCGAGGTGATACTGTGGACCGTACTCAATCATATTTCTACGTGCGTCCTGCGTTTCATATCTATCCAACGCTGCTTGCGTGGTACTATAACCATTGGCAGGTGAAAAAGGCAGGCCATATTTCGCCTGGTCCAATCCATTCTGCGTATACAATATGAATTGATTGTTTCCGGCATTTTGGGTTGCATCTTTAGTAAATGCGGAGATGAGTTCGGTTGAGCCAGCCTGCGTTGGTGATGCAAAATTGGCTAATGCGCTTGGCATAAGGCTAAATACTCCTGTTGATATTACTTTGTCACAATTATCAACAACCTTTTGCCACTGGGGCGTACCTGTATAAACTCCTGCATTCAGGTACATATAAGCAAGTGCGGTGTAAATAGATTCCTTTGTAAAACGTGGGTAATATGCTGCACGGTTAACGTCCTTTACGGATGGTAAGTCTTGCACTGCGGCAACCATCTCCGTTTCAATAAATTTATAAACATCTGCTCTTTGCGTTGTTGCCGGAAGGTTTTTCGGGTCTATCCTTGCCACTGTTACCAACGGCACATTACCCCAATTATCCATAGCAAAGAAATATCCATAAGCTCTGAGTGCACGTGTTTCAGCAATGAGGGCTTTCAGATTGCCCTTGTTGGGAGAAGCTTCAAGACTTTCCAACACGGCATTTGCAGTTCCAATTTCCTGGAAAATAAAGGTCCAGGCCCTTGCAATGGTAGCATTATCGGCATTGTCTACATGTTTGATCAAGTCAATATTATTCTGATCAAACCAACCGCCACTCGCTCTGCCAGGCACTATAAACTCATCTGTACTAAATTCTTTCATGCGCCAGGGATCGCCAATATCAACATTATAAGAAAGTAATTGGTAAACACCTACAACGGATGATAATGCTTCTTTCTCACCCTGGTAATAATTATCGGGTGAAAGGCTTCCAAATTTTTCCTCATCCAGTTTTGTACATCCTGAAATTACAGCACTTATAAATAAGCCTGCTGTAAGTATTTTAAAACTAAATTTCATATTAAAGAGTTTTGATAGTTAAATTAAAAAGTTACATTAAGGCCAAGGCTTATTGTACGGGCTCTCGGATAACCCAGGTAGTCGATGCCTAAAGGAGCTATCCCTGTTCTTGATACTTCCGCATTTACCTCCGGGTCTACTCCTGAATAGTCTGAAATAAGCAACAAGTTTTGCCCTGAAAGAATTACGTTGGCTGAATTAATGAAGGTATTTTTTAACCCAAGGGCATAACTCAATGTCACATTTTCAAGCCTTACAAAACTTCCATTTTCTATCCAGCGGGATGAGTATACTTTAGGAGCATCCCTATCCAGGCCACTTGTTAATGAAGACGCTAAAACATTTTTACCAGGGAGGTTGCTCAGGTAGCTCATGTTGGCAGCAGTAAGATTAAAGACATCGTTTCCTATTGAACCTCTAAACAGGAAGTTGAATGTCAATTTTTTATAATTAAAAGTATTTGTAAAACCAAATATGTAATTAGGTTGAGCGCTGCCAATAATTGTATCCGGCCCGCTTGCATAAGTTTCTTTACCGCCTTTTATGCCGGCATACTGCGGTCCCCAGAAGGTACCTACCGGCTGCCCTGGTATGATCAGTTGGGCAAATTTCCCTAATGACACAGTACCCTGCAAAGGAGCAACCTGGATATTTTTGCCGCTGAATTGCTCGTTAGACAGGCTCACAACCTTATTCCTGTTAAAGCTGATATTAAAGCCAGTTTCCCACCTGAAATCGGCTTTGTCAATTACTTTGCCGGTAATGTCAATTTCGACACCCTTATTCTGCACTGTGCCCACATTTGCCAGTTGGGTACTTACTGCTGTTGGTGACGGAACGGGTATCCTAAGCAAGAGATCGGTGGTCTTCTTGTCATAATAGTCTACACTACCGCGAAGCCTTCCTCCAAAAAGGGCATAATCGATACCTACATCAAACTGGGCAGTTTGTTCCCATTTTAAATTAGGATTGGCATATTGCTGCGGGAGCACCGTGGTTATTCTTTGCCCGCCAACAATATAGCCGGTGGTGGTGGCGCCCAAGGTTGTTATTGAATTAAGATTACCAATTTCCTGGTTACCAGTAACACCATAGCTTACACGAATTTTAAGATCTGATATAGGATGCACCTGGAAAAATTTCTCTTTGGATATTCTCCAAGCAACAGACCCGGATGGAAATACACCCCATTTATTACCAACGCCGAACCTGCTTGAGCCATCACGGCGAACAGTTCCAGTTACAAGAAACCTGTCATCAAAACTATAATTTGCCCTGCCATAAAATGATACCAGTTTGTTGCTGCCCTTAAATGTAGATACACTGCTGATATTACTTGCGGCTTGCAAACTATACCACTTGAACTCGTCTGATAAAAATCCCTGTGCAGATGTCCTGTCGCCTTCACTCACAAAATACTGCCATGAATAACCCGCAAGCGCTTCTATTGAATGCCTGCCAAAGTGTTCGGTATACCTCAGTATTGTTTCAAGCAGCCTGCTGTAGTCTTCCAGTTTTTGCACACTTGCGTAACCGCTGCTACCCTGGCCTAGCAGATTCTTTTTACTGATAAATGAATTACGGTTAATAGCCTGGTTAGTGTAACCAAGATTTACGTTAAAACTTAATGGCTTTGTTATTTTTAATGTAGTTGACAGGTTGCCGATGAAACGGTTATTGGTAACCTGGTCCAATACCTGATCGGAATAAGAAACAGGATTCACCCGGTAGGGAGGAACAAAATAATAATTGCCATTGGGATCATAAACGGGGTAGGTTGGATTAAACACCAACGCTTCATAATTCATGCTGGAGCCAAATTCGCTACCCACTGTATTTGATACGGGAGCCTGTTTTGAAAATGTTTGTCCATAGTTAATACGCATGTCGAATGTGAGCCTGTCCTTAAGCATAGAATGGATAATGTTGACACGTGCATTTGTTCTTTTAATGTCAGATGCCAGCATTACGCCTTGCTGATCGCCGAAACCAAATGAAGCCCGATAACTTGATTTGTCGGCACCGCCGGACATGGAAAGATAATGGTCCTGGGAGTGTCCCGTTCTGAATATCTTATCCTGCCAATCTGTATTTGCACCCTTGTCATCAATGGTTAATCCGAGGTCCTTCGTTTTCTGGCGATACTGATCAGCAGACAGTACATCCAATGTACCCGCAACTTTTGATACACCTGCGGATGAACCAAATGATACCCTAGCTTTACCGGCGATTCCTTTTTTAGTTGTGATAACAATAACGCCATTGGCACCTCGTGAACCGTAAATAGCAGTTGCAGACGCGTCTTTCAAAACTGTTATCGATTCAATATCATCAGGGTTCAATGTCATTAAAGGATTGGTAGGCTCTTCATCAAATATGTCTATACCATAATTGTTGATATTTGCCTGTGCTACTCCTGCACTGTTTGAAATGGGTACTCCATCAATTACGTACAAGGGATCATTTGATGAGGTGATAGAAGTACCACCACGGATCCTTACGGTATTTGAGCCACCAGGTTTCCCGCTGTTCTGAGAAATGTTTACACCTGCCAATTTACCCTGTATGCTTTGTTGCGGGCTCAACACAATCCCCGGGTTGAAATCTTTACTGCTAATTGCAGAAACCGAACCAGTGATATCTCTTTGTCTTTGTGTACCGTACCCCACAACAACAACATCTGAAAGGTTCTTATTTTCAACAGACAACACGATATTCAACTGACCTGATTTGCCGGCAACTGCCGTTTTACCGGTATACCCGACGTAACTAAATTCCAAAACAGTTTTTTCGTCTGGCACGTTAAGTTCAAAATAACCATCCGAATTGGTAGTCGTACCAACCTGTGTATTTTTGATCTTTACGCTTACAGCAGCCAGGGGCTCGCTTCTTTCATTTACAATGCGGCCTTTTACCAATATGGGCGGCGGCAGTAATTTTTCTTCCGTCTTTTCATTACCAGCCCTGGTGGCAAGTTTTTTTATTTTAATGATGATCGTTTTTTCATAGATGGTATAGGTTAAGTCCTGGTCCCGGAAGCAGGCATCCAATACCTCTTCAACACTAGCATTCTTTACGGATATACTAACGGGCCTGGCATGTGACACTACCTTATTGGTGTACAAAAAATTATAGCCACTTTGATCAGTAATGCTTTTAAAAAGTCTTTCGACCGATACATTTTGGAACGAAAGTGAAATCTTTTGGGAATACCCGTCAGCCTTTGCATAAAGACAGGCCGTAAGCATGATAAAAGTAGTAAGTTTCATAATGCGTAACAGTTTGGCAAATCCTGTCCGGTGTACATGTGGACAGGCATTTGTAAGAAAAAGTAATTTCATACATTTGTGATGTTTGGGTTAAAAAAATGGTTAAATAGTAGAAGCTGTTTATTAATTGGATTAACTCAATTCTTCCGGAAGTGGTCTCAACACTTCCGGTTTTTTTTGTTAACCCGGTCAGGCAATGGACGTTGAAATTTTAAGTTTTAGATTGATACGTAATGGCAGTTTACATATGTACGATTACTTTTTTTCCTTCAATGGAAAATGACACTTCATCGGTTAGTTCAAGCATTTTAAGTACATCAGAAAGGTTGGATCGCCTGGAGATATTTCCATTGAAAGTGGTAGGCCCAATATTTTCGGGCATTACGATTTCTACATCATACCAGCGGGCAACCTGGCGCATTAGATTTTTGAGATCGGTATCGTGAAAGGAAAACAACTCATTCTTCCAGGCCACTATTTCACTGGTGTTTACATTTTTTACTACATTGAAGCTCCCATTGTTTCCCAGTTGCGCCTGCTGACCCGGGATCAGCATTTTAGCCTCTTTATCTTTGATCACTCTTACCGAACCTTCCAGCAACGTGGTGTGGATCGCAGATTCGTCGCTGTAGGAATTGATGTTAAAATGCGTACCTAATACCTGCACCTGCATTCCGTTTACAGAAACTGTAAATGGCTTGGCTGCATTTTTCGCTACTTCGAAATATGCCTCCCCGGTGATCTCCACACGGCGTTCTTTTTTATCAAATGTTGTCGGAAAACGAATGGAGGATTCCGCATTTAACCAAACTTTAGTTCCGTCTTCCAATACCAGTTGAAATTGCCTGCTCCTGGGAGTGGCGATGGTATTATATGCCAGCGGTCCCCCGCCTGTGCCAGCCTGACTAATGTACTGCAGTGAACCCCCTGACTTCAAAATACTGGTATTGCCCTGATTTGCCAGTCTGCCTTCTTCTGCACTATCCAATACAATCACAGAACCATCCGCGAGGGTAAGAATTGCGCCGTTACTGCCGGGTGCGACATCATTTTTATTCGCACCGGATGGGTGGCTTGCACTGGCAATACTATTTTGCCGCGTTGATGATCCGGGAAATAAAAACCAGGCAGTGCTGCTTAAAGCAATCACTAAAACGGCGGCAGCGGCCCAAACCCACTTCTTGTAACCCGATCCTGATTGTATTGGGATCAACCTTCCCTTGGTTGTGGAAAAAACAGCAGATAAAATACTGGTTGATTGTTGGTCTGTTAACTGGTGGGGTGGATCGCTTTTATCCCAGGCCTGATCGATATAGGCTTTAACAGCCTCATCGTGTTGGTTCGAATCGAGGAGTAGCATCAATTCTTCCTTTTCAATGGGTGTACCGGTATTGGCAAAAAAGCCATTCAACAGGTATACAAGCCTTGTATTTTCCATTATAGCAGCAATTGTATGAGTATTGATAGAAGGAAGCAATTAGTTGATTGGCCCCTTTCTATCAATGACAACCGAAACAGAAAATAGGATTAGGCTCGAAAAAAATATTTTTTATTTTATTACGTGGAAAAGAAGCAATACCTGGATCGCTCTTTCGGTATGCGCTTTAAAAAACATGCGGATACTGCGTAAAGCGCTTACCATGTGCGTCTTTACTGTATTGGGAGAGATATTTAATTGCTCGGCTATTTCAGCATTCTTCATTCCCTGATCCCTGTTCATTCTAAACACTAATTTTTGTTTGTCAGATAGGTTTTCAATTGCTTTTTGCAGTAAGTCCTGTTGTTCTTTTACAGCCAGGTAAGATTCCACGTTTTCATCTGCCACTTCATCAGCATGAGCTAATGAATGGCTCAACCGCTGCTGCCTTGCCATTTTTTTCAGGGAATTAAAACAACCATTTTTTGTAAGGGTAAACAACCATGCCTGTAGATTGATGATTTCAGGAAGCGATTCTCTACTGGTCCAGCACTTTATAAAAACATCTTGTGTAATTTCCTCGGCTACCTGTACAGATTTTGTAAAATGGAGCGCATGAGCATAAATGTCATTCTTATATCGATCAAACAATTGCGTAAAGGCGGGTTCACTGCCGCTGGCAATACTCAATAATAATTCATCCTCATTGTTATCATTAACCACTCTCATATGCTTGCAGCCATTAATCGTTTTTACAAAAGTAAAATAAAATTGAAAGGATTGCTAAAATTTAACCGGCTCCCTATTTAATGCTTCGCATCTTTAGCTATTTTAAAAAATTTGCTCGATGTTTTAAGGCTTAAGTTTCACCTTGACTTTTATCGATGTATTAAACGAAAATTTGATCATGCCAAACAACTTACCTTAAATCATTTGCTCCCCAACCCGTTAATATAAATCTCGATATTTGGATACACTTTATTGAGCGTAAACAAAGATGCATCATTCCCATTTGATGGATCTAATTGGTGCGCTTTCTCCCAGTCATCGGGCATGCCATCCCGGTCGGTATCTGCAGGGGCAGGTAAAGACTGCAATGTTGGCCATGCAGTTTTTGTTAATTCATAAGCGGTGCCATGCGGATAGCCGCCTTGTACATCAATAAATTTCCCGGTTCGGTTTTTTACGTTTTCCATAATTCTTTTGTCCAAAGTATCCCTCCGGGGTAAGGTGGCGCCCGCATGCTGTAACACTGCCGTATAAGCATCTTCACTTGAAGAAGTGTTAATGGCTACTACCGGAAAGGCAATTTGCAACTTTGCATTGACCACATCAGCTTCACGTCCTTTTTCTAGGGTTACACCCAGCCAGTTGTTATTGCTCACTTCCGGTGAACCATCCACGTAATTGCCTGCCACGTAAAATTTTCCAAAGGGTATTGCAGGAAGCTTATTCCACGGATTTACAATTTTAGCAGCAGCCTTTTTTGGGGTTGACGGACCGTATTTATAATAATTATTTACGATGTTGTAGGTACCTCCTTCTCCGGCATATACGTTGTTGTCGCCCCAGTTATAAAGTACATTGTTCCTGAAGTCCACATTTTCTTCCGGCGCATTTCGTATGCCATCAAACCGGGGTGTGCGGTTGTTACAATGAGCAAATAAATTATGATGGGCAGACAAATGTTTACCGCCCCATATGCCACCAAAACCATGCTTTTCATAATCTTTATCCCCTGTTTCAAAATGGTAAGAATAATTTAAAGGCTCAGAAAAAATATTCCACTGCAGCGTTGTGCTGTCACCGGCGTAAACAGAACATACTTCATCCGTACTCCAGCTCATACTGCAATGATCAATGATAATATTTCTTCTGCGGGTGCCGCCAAATGCGTCGTCTCCCCCATTTCCATCCACCATCCCACCCCGTTGATTTTTATCACCCATTCTGAAACGTACGTAACGAACGATAATATTGTCCCCTCCCAGGCTAATAGGATAATCCGCCACGCAAATGCCACCGCCGGGAGTTGTTTGCCCTGCAATGGTAATATCATTTTTGATGATGAGTGCCTTTTCAAGATGGATCGTTCCGGATACTACAAACACAACAATCCGTTTCCCTTTGGCGGTCACTGCTTCCCGAAAACTGCCAGGGCCATCGTCCTGCAAATTTGTAACAATCATTACTTTACCACCCCGTCCACCTGTGGTAAATTTTCCAAACCCTTCCGCACCCGGGAAAGCAATGGGTGTATCGTCACTTGAACCGGGTATCGATCCTGTATATTTTGGAGTACAGGATGCAAGAAAAAAGATGCAGGCTGCGACAATCAGAAGCTTAGTGATCATGTGAAAGATTTGTGATTTGCAAGGTTAAAAATGAAATTAAGGCTGTCTTTAAAAAGCAGCCTCGTATTTAAAGACGGAATGCGTTTTCAATAGCCCGGGTTCTGTGTTAACTTTCCCTGGTAGGCAGCAATGGCCGCCTGGTCAAAAGGTAACAATTCGCTTTTACCTGGTGTAAAATAATATGCAATCCCTTGCCACGGCCTGCCGTCAATTGCATTCGCCTGGACTGTAATGGTTCCTGGTTGCGCCGATAAAATAATGGGGGAAATGATACTGATAATTAAAAATAACAACCACCTTTTCATATGAACACGTTTTAGAAGGGTAATTATGACAACCTTATTTATGTCTTCTTTTTCCCTGTTAACAATTTGGCAATCGTTCTGCAATTGTACAAGATTTCTGGATATATATTGCCAAATGAATTGATATTTTTACGCAAACCTTCCCGATAACGATGCCAGTTTTTTTGAGGATTTAAAAATTACTACCTTGATAAGAAATGTGTTAAAATTTTTCTGAAAAATGAGATTTGAACCTGTTACGATAAAGGATATTGGTAAAGCACTTGGACTATCTACGTCCACAGTTTCAAGAGCCTTGCGGGGCAGTCACGAGATAAGCTCCGAAACAAAAAAACAAGTATTGGAATATGCCGAAAAAGTAAATTACCGGCCCAATCCGATCGCTTTAAGTTTGAAGGAAAGACGCAGCAGTTCCATTGGCGTGGTGGTATGTGAGATAGCCAATAATTTTTTTTCACAGGCTATCAACGGCATTGAATCAATTGCTTATAACCGCGGCTACCACGTTATTATTTCGCAAAGCCATGAGTCGTATGAACGGGAAGTGGTGAATGTACAGCACCTTGCTTCGAGGTCAGTGGATGGTTTACTAGTTTCGCTCTCAAGTGAAACAACAGATGTTTCACATTTTATCAATTTGCATGAGAAGGGTTTACCGATCGTTTTTTTTGACAGGGTCACCAATGAAATAATTACCCATAAAGTAATTGCAGATAATTATAAGGCCGCATATGACGCTACTGTTCACCTGATTCATAACGGGTATAAAAAGATCGCCCATATTACATCAGCTACATTTTTATCGATTACTAAAGAAAGGCTGGAAGGATACAAAAATGCCTTACTGGAAAATGGCCTGCCTTTTAATGAGCAGTATGTAAAATATTGCAGCCACGGCGGTATGGTAGCTCAGGAGGTAGAGGAAGCCGTTTTTGATCTGTTAAAGCTAAAACACAAACCAGATGCGCTCATAACAGCTTCCGACCGGGTCACTGTCGGGGCATTGATTGCTTTAAAAAAATTGCAGGTTAAAATACCGGATTCCCTTGCCGTGGTAGGCTTTACAAATAACAACATTCCTGAATTGCTTGATCCCTCACTCACCACCATCCGGATGCCGGCATTTGAAATGGGCCAGGTGGCTACCGAACTATTGATACGCATCATTGAAAGCAAAAGACCCATTACAGAATTTGAAACAAGGGCTATGCAAACAGAATTTATTATAAGGAATTCATCGGCTGCATTAACTGTAAATAAAAATTAATTTACCGGTAAGTTTTCTTCCACTCACAGAATGGCTTTCAGATAGGTCTAAATCCTAAAATGTTTTGGTCATCTCCTACGCTTAGGTTCAATACATTCAGAGTCGCACATTTCCTGATCAGGAAGCGATCAAATACACCACTAAACTTCTTGCGCCGTGTGCGCCAATTACCAGTGATTGCTCAATGTCTGCCGTTTTAGAAGGGCCTGCTATAAAAACGCCATAGCCTTCTTTAGCTACATCTATTTGTTGGTAGGCTTCATGCATACTAGGCACAATATTTTTTGCCTCCAGGCAAATGACAAGGTGCTGGCAAATAAAAGGCAGCAGCCTGTTTTTCATTTTACTTTCATCAAGCCAAACAGCCCCATTTTCAGCGACACCAATGGCTGCTTCGATGTAGCTTTTATAAACTGGTTCCAGCGAACTGGCCTCCATAACTGAACTTATTTCTGCGTTCACTTCCCCCAATAGTGAAACTGTATTCACAATATAATCACCATTGACAATCGATTGCTTAAGCTCCTCCCGGATCAATTCAATATCGGTAACGAGTATGGCCTTGCCACCAATGCTCTCGAGTGTTTTAATAAATTGCTGTATTGTCTCCCCCGCTGTCATCGCAGCCCTTTCAATTTCCATTGCAGGAAGGTCAATCGCACCGGGCTTGTTGGCGGTAATGGTTTGTAATATTTTTTCTCTTGAACTCATTTTTTATTTTTTAAATACCAGTCTCTGAAGCTTTGCTTAGGCGCCTTTGGCATGTCTCTTTGCTTATACCAGGGATTAAAAGTTTTGTTGTTTGTAACAAAAGGGAAAGTACGCATCACCCACCTGCCCATTTTACCAGCCATCCGGTAAATAGATGGATGCGCCAGCACAAATGCCATACCCTTCATTGCAACCTTTTTTCCCTTGGGCGTGTATCCTTCATCTGTTAGCACCTGGCGCCATTTCCACAATTGCTGGTGGATATCAATTTTTACGGGGCATACATTACTGCACGAACCACAAAGCGTAGACGCAAACGGAAGATCCGCATTTGCCTTCATATCAAGATTAGGATTGAGAATAGAACCGATAGGCCCCGCCACTGCTGTGTGGTAACTATGGCCACCGCTTCGTCTGTAAACAGGACAAGTATTGAAGCAGGCCGCACAACGAATGCATTTCAATGAATTCCGAAAATCAGGGCGGCCCAATTGCTTGGTGCGCCCATTGTCAACAATTACAATATGCATTTGCTGACCTTGCCGCGGTCTGTTGAAATGACTGGAATAAGTGGTGATCGGTTGGCCGGTGGCACTCCTTGCAAGCAGCCTTAAAAAAACGCTAAGATGTGTTGCTTTCGGAATAATTTTTTCGATACCCATGCAGGCAATATGAATGGCCGCAGCATGAGCGCCCATATCCGCATTGCCTTCGTTGGTGCATACTACAAAACCGCCGGTTTGTGCAACAGCAAAGTTTACACCTGTAATGGCCAACTCAGATTGTATAAATTTATCCCGCAAATGTTGCCTTGCAGCTTCGGTTAAGTATTGCGGATCGTTGTTACCTTTTTCGGTACCAAGGTGTTTATGAAATGTTTCACTTACATCCTGCTTTTTTAAATGTATGGCAGGTAATACGATGTGGCTGGGGGCCTCGTTCCTAAACTGCACTATTCTTTCGCCCAGGTCAGTGTCTACTACTTCAATACCTTGCTCAGTTAAAAAATGATTTAAATGACATTCTTCTGTAAGCATCGATTTGCTTTTAACTACCCGCTTAATTTCATGCTGCCGGATAAGTTGCAAAATGATGGTATTGTGTTCGGCAGCATCCGCAGCCCAATGTACCGTGATTCCATTTGCCTGTGCGTTCCTTTCAAATTCAGTTAAATAGTTATCGAGGTTAGAAAGTGTGTGGTCTTTAATTTGCGAAGCCAATTGCCTTAGCAGCTCCCACTCCGGCACCTGGCGCACCGCCTTATCACGCTTCTCTCTTACAAACCAAAGCGTTTCATCATGCCAATCAGTTCTTGGTTCATCAGCTATAAACTTCTCCGATAATGTTGCGTGATCTTTCATTGCGTTATTTTATAAACTAAAGATGATACCTGCTTCGTTGCTTCAAAATTTAAAATACATTTTTGTTTACAAACAGTTGCCTTCCAAAGCAGCATCGTTGCCACGCTCGGTTCAACAGCATACCATTGGGGATCTTTCCTGCGTTATAGCAAACCTTCAGCATGCTTCAATTCACGAAAGCACTGCAACGAGTTTACTTATTCAGCATTCAAAATCTCGGCAATATGAATTGTCTTTACCTTGCTTCCCTTTCTTTTTAAAATTCCCTCCATGTGCATCAGGCAGCTTACATCAACACCTGTAATATATTCTACTTCATTCGCTTCATGTTCTGCTACCCTATCCTTACCCATTTTTACCGAAACAGCTTCTTCAAATACGCAAAAAGTACCGCCAAATCCACAGCACTCATCAATGCGCTTTGGCTGTTTAAGTACCAATCCTTTTACCATACCCAACAACTGTTCGGGTTTAGAAAAAGATGGCGCTACCAGTTCACTCATTGAGGAAAGATGCAACCCACGCTGCCCGTGGCAACTGACATGCATACCTACTGCGTGCGGAAAACTGGCGTTGATATTTTCTATTTTTAAAACATCCACAATAAATTCCGTCAATTCAAAAATATAGTCCCGGATCCGCTTTGCCTTTACTTCATCTGCATCATGCAAATGTTCTTTCACATGCAATACACAACTGCCCGATGGTGAAACGATGTAATCCACGTCACCAAAATTGCGCACAAAATTCTTGTCGCATCCTTCGTCCAAACTAGCATAGCCGCTATTGGCCATCGGCTGGCCGCAACAGGTTTGATTAAGAGGGAACACCACATCGCAACCAAATTTTTCCAGTAACTGCATGGTGGCAATAGCTACCTGCGGATAAAACTGATCAATATAACAGGGAATAAATAAACCTACTTTCATGTGGAATCTGGTTTTATTAACAGCAAAGGCAACAAAGGTTTCTAACGCTACGAAAATAAATTTAATATCCGGAATGTGATGGAATCTGCTTAACAGCTTTTTGTACTATGTTAGCATAAAATGCATTTACAATCGTAATTTTAACCCAACATACTACCAATAGGCCAAAATTAAATGAATCCACACTTATTAAAAATACCGTTGCTCCCTGATCATTCTTTTAATGTCCGGTACGATATCGTACCACAATTTTATGACAAATGGCATTATCACCAGGAGCTCGAATTGGTACACATTATAAAAGGTACCGGCAAGCAGTTTATCGGCGATGACATCCATCATTTTAAACCAGACGACCTTATATTACTGGGAGCCAACCTACCTCACCTTTGGCACAGCGATAAAAAGTACCTGCACAAAGGCGCCGCTGAAAAAGTGGAAGCGATTGTTATTCATTTTATGCCGGATTGTTTTGGATCATCATTTTTTAGCCTGCCAGAAAATGCAGAGATCGCAAAATTATTTCTAAAGGCTCAGCAGGGCATCCGAATCACGGATGCTACCAGGAAAACAGTCAGCGACCTGATGACACAGTTACTGACTGCCGCTAACAGCGACCGCATTATCCTGCTATTACGGGTGCTACAAACCATCGCCAGGTCAAGGCACACCAAAACTGCCTGCAGCAAAGGATTACAGTACACATTCAGTCCTTCAGAAACCGATCGTTTAAATACCATTTATCAATACATCCTTGATAACTTTTCAAAAGAAATCACTTTGGAAGAAATCGCCAAAGTTGCCAACATCAGCCCGCATTCTTTTTGCCGCTATTTTAAATCAAGAATAAAAAAAACATTTTCGAAATTTTTGCTGGAAATCAGGATCGGGCATGCATGCAAATTACTCACAGAAACAAACAAGACCGTAGCCACCATTTGCTATGATAGCGGGTTTAATAATTTTTCAAATTTCAACCGGCATTTTAAATCCATCACCCGTAAAACCCCATTGGAATACCGGAAGCATTTTGAATTAGATGCGCAGTAAGGTTTTATTGTTCATAAAGTCACGGAGATTAGTAACAGGGAAGACACAGGACGGAGCCCTACGCCTGTGAGGTTCATAAAACCTTGCCGAACAATAATGGCAACACAAAAATTTGTTCGTATGCCACGAACCAAGGCGGAGGTCAATTGTTCGACCATGTTATATTGCATCATCTTTAAAATATACCCTATTTTGTTTGGTATCGACTATTATCACCTGTGTCGTTTTCACCTGGATAGCAGAAAGTGATTGGGGCCAGTTATTGGGTCTGGTTGCCCTCATTACTTCTCTGGTAGTGGTAGGGGAAAATATTGTAAGAAGGCTGAATACAAAATAACCGGCAGATCGCATGTGATCCTTCTTTCAAAGGATGTACGCTTCTAAAAATCCGGCATTCCTTAACAACCACTACTCAAAAACTATATCTTCATCCGCTTCAGTTCCTTTACCACATAGGCACATGCCCTGGCAGTAAGCGCCATATAGGTTAAGGAAGGATTGACATTGGAGCCGGAAGTCATGCAGGAGCCATCCGTAATGAATATGTTGGGTACTTCGTGCATTTGGTTGAAGCCATTTAATACCGATGTTCTGGGATCATGTCCCATGCGGGCGGTCCCCATTTCGTGGTTGGCATTACCTGGAGCTGATATAGTGTTCCTGATTTCTATATTTTTATATCCTGCAAATTCCAACATTTCCCTGGCGGTATTTCCTATGTCTTCATGCATCGCCAGCTCATTATCCTTAAACTCACAGTTGATGACCAGGATTGGTTGTTCCCATTTATTTTTTTTCTCTTTGCTTAACGTTATTCGGTTATCAGCGTAGGGTAGGCACTCTCCATAACCACCGAGGTAAATATGCCATGGCCCCGGTTCGGTCATTGCCTCTTTAAATGATGCACCAATACCATCGGGCATTGGCGGACGACCGCGGGAGGCGCCTCCCACCAGGTTGAATCCACGGATAAAATGCGTTTCCTTTTTGTTGATATTCTTAAACCGGGGAATATAAATACTGGTAGGCCTGCGGCCATAATGATACATGTCTTCAAAACCTTCCACGGTGGCCGTTGCACTAAGCCCTTTGTGATGATCCATCAGGTTGCGGCCTACCTGGTCGCTGCCATTACCCAGCCCATTGGGAAAGCGGCCAGATATGGAATTTAACAAAATGCCGGTAGTGGCTACCGTGGATGCATTCAGAAAAATAATACGGGCATAAAATTCCATTGACTGGCTGGTTTCGGTATCTACAATCTCTACCCCTTTAGCCATTTGCTTTTGTTCATCATACAATACCTGCCTTACCAGCGAATGCGGCCGCACCGTTAAATTACCAGTAGCGTACGCCGCAGGCATGGTACTGGCGTTGGTACTAAAATAAGCGCCATACGGACAACCCCGGTGACAAAGATCCCTCGCCATGCATTGTCCCCTGCCCTGCACCGCTTTCGTAAGGTTGGCAGTTCTTTGCATGATTACTTTACGGTCCGGGTATTTCGATTCAATTTTTCCTTTAAAGACTTTCTCCACCACATTCATTTCAAAAGGCGGCTGAAAAATCCCATCCGGTAACTGGAGGATATTTTCTTTTTGACCACTCACCCCAATGAAAGATTCTACATAATCATACCAGGGAGCCAGGTCCTTATACCGAATAGGCCAATCTACCCCATGGCCGTCTTTGAGATTGGCATTAAAATCCAGGTCGCTCCAGCGATAACAGGCTCTTCCCCATAACAAAGATCTTCCGCCAACAATGTCTCCACGGATCCAGTCAAAACGTTTGGTTTCTTCATAAGGATTCTCCAGGTCGTTGATGTAAAAATGTTTGTTATCTTCTCTATAAGAAAAATGCCGGCTTTGAATTGGGTGTGTTCTCTTCTCTTCAAGGGTAAGATTGGAACGATGTGGAAAATCCCACGGGTCATTGGTTGCGGTTGGATAGTTGGGGTGTACGATATTGCCACCCCGTTCCAGCAGCAACACTTTTAAACCCTTTTCACATAATTCTTTTGCGGCCCAGCCACCACTTATACCGGAACCGATGATAATTGCATCATAGGTGTCTTGTTGCTTTGCTTTGTTATTGACAGAGGAAGAATCACCAGGCATGAATATCGTTTTATATAAATGTGTACTTATTTTCTTTACGCTAAATTATTGGATTATAATGTAGATTGAACAGGATTTTTTATGATTAAATCGTCTATCAGAAAATTGCTGAAAGGTTCAGTCGGGGCACCCCAGCGTGGAAAAGGACAATAATTTTTGATTCACCCTCAGGCGCAGGGCTCCATCCCTGTGTCTGCCTTTTTACTAGTCTAGGATTTAAAAACCATCTAAAACGAAAATATCCGATAGTCATTTTTTTTTGCAAAATAATCAACTACGCTGCTATACAACCAATGCCATGGTTCAGCTACAAAGCTGGCTGCTACAGAATAAATAATAGTGGAAATATATTTTAATTTGCGACAATAGTAACAAGGAAGACACAGGGCTGGAGCCCTGCGCCTGTTGTATTGGCTATGCATGCAAATTACTCACAGAAACAAACAAGACCGTAGCCACCATTTGTTATGATAGCGGGTTTAATAATTTTTCAAATTTCAACCGGCATTTTAAATCCATTACCCATAAAACGCCATTGGAATACCGGAAGCGTGATGAATTAGATGCACCGTAAGGTTTTACCGTTCAGGCGCAGGTTTCTGTCATGTGTCTGACTTGTTACTCTGCTTAAAACTACGTTACGATATTTACATGTAACCAGTAAGACCCCGAAAATGCTATTAGCCCGCTGGCAGATATCGAGGCATTTCTCAAATAACGAAAATTGGCTTTACGAAGGTTTTATATTGAAGCCAACTTTCGCTAAAATGGGTTAATGTGTTGACAGCCGGGTAAGTGTTTTTTCATGGCGTACGGGGATTTGAAAAACCTTCGTATATATTTGAGTTGAACCAACATTGCTATCGCAATGAACATCCCCCATTTTTCGCTACTTTTCCATTTCACAAAAAAACATTTGAGATGGAAAAAAAACGCTCACACAATTTGCAGTAAATGCACTGCAACGCAGTGCCGACATTTTTGCAGCCGGTCATTACAGCACCCAAACTGCAAAAAATTACCTAACAGAACTTCGTTATCTTTTCAGTTATTATGCTGACTGCAGGCCATCAGAATTAACCTATAATCAAACAGTAGATTATTTAATCTACCTCACTAAAACGCTTGGGTGCAGCAGGGTAAAATCTAAAATGGCTGCACAGGCCTTCGCTTTTTTCTTTAAACATGTTTTGCAAAAACCCTATCAGGTGCCTGGTTTTTTGTTTCCGGCCAGGGATGCTAAACTCCCTGTGTGCA
>JBDSAA010000030.1:0-9168 GCA_039922375.1 Ferruginibacter sp. | reverse complement strand
ATGAGCTGATGCGTGGCATATTGATATAGTCCAGTGCGGGAACGTAATACGCTTCTGGTTCTTCATGCTTGATTACCGGGCAATCCGTCATACTTTCAATAATGCGTTCACATTCATATAGGGGTTCGAGATCCCGGTGCTCACCAGTAGGTATAAACGCAATCGAAAGGTCGGTACATTGTGCGACATTAAATACCTTGTAGTACCGAAGAAATGATTTTTTCTCAATCTTAGTTTCTCCATCATTTTCTTTCTGGCGTTCAATCATCTTATTAAACACCACTAAGATGCCTTTCTCACCCTTCTTAACGGAACCGCCAACTGTCTTTAACTGCTTCCATGTAAGAAAGAGATTTTGATCATATCCAAGTGAATTCAAGAGAAGAAGATTAACCCCCCGATAGGGTCGTTTGGAAATCAGATTGCGTGGAAGCCCAGCATCAGTCCAGGGCTTTCGCCAAGGAATCATACCTGTTTCCAAGAGTTCAATGATTTTGTTGGTCACCAGCGAATACACGTCGGTAGCGACTGTGATATTGTTGCTTTGCATATAATGAATATTTAGTTGTGAAAAGAAGATTCTTTATGCAAAGTGTACATGTAGCGATAAGAAGTTGTAAGAGAGGGGAATTTGCTATTAATGCAAATGTTCAGTACCGGTAAGCGCTATAGTAATTTTTTGGCGACGGGCTTTTTTATAAAACAATCACACACTTGTACGCGTAAACGCACAGTTGTTTTTCTGAGTAAGCTAGAAATAACTAATCTTGAAAATCAAGGGGTTTTCTTCCAGAAAATAGGAGAAAACCCCTTTTTTAAATTTGGAAACTTACTTCACTTTGTTGCTTTATCATCACTAAACGAAATTGATCTATTCGTAATTTGTTTTATTAAGGTATATTTGAATTAAACAATATTATGATACTCAAAATTAAATACCAAGGACAAGAATTCACGGCCGTTACCCGCGCTGAAGCTTTTGGTGATGCTCTCGACGAATTATTTATAAATTCTAATTACTGCTTGACAAGCGATGCAAATCATCAAACAGTCGCATACGGAATTGATTTTTTAAGGGGTTCTGTTATCACCATTGCTCCAAATGCTCAGCCCCCAGTTATTGAAAATGTAAAAGCTACTTTAGAACAGTACGCTGCAGGAAGAGCTTGCTATGATAGGATTATAAATCTGACTTCCCAATTGATTAGTGAAGTGAAAAAAGATAAAAACCATGCTCATGATTTTATGGGTGCGTTTAATCCAAATGTTGAACGTCTGGTGAGTATAGGGGTAATCTCCAAGGAAATAGGGGAAATGGTAAAAGGGATAAAAAGTGCATATATTAATACATCACAAACTAATTATAATGTTACCGCTTCACAAGCACAGAGCGTAGTGGACTCGTCTGCAAACGCTGAAGTCGCTCTCAATAGTGCAATTGAAAATTGGAGAAATCGCAATTTATAATCTAACCGTGCGAGTCCCTCTTTGCTGTCAAGTTATTTTCAACCTTAGACTAAGCTGGGTAAAAACGTTTTTTAAGTTGGTGTTCAATTCCCGGCCCAAATAGGGTAAGGGAGTTGTTTCGAACCCCGGTTTAAGTTTTACTGTGTCAGAAGTTCCGAATGAAATCTTTTTAAACCAATCATTTTATAGCTATATTCTGTTTACTGTAGTGACTGGTTCGAATCTGGTCGGGACCTCTTAAGTTAATAAGTTCTTTTAGGGTTTGATGGTGTAATACCTGTAAATACTGCTATTACAGGGCACTGGTTGTATGGTGTTGTTGTTTGTTGGGGTTTGTTATGGTTCTTTTCCGAGCCATTGGCGAGCCACCTTTTAAAACACAAAAACCAATTGCATGTTATCACTTCGAACTTACTTAAGAACTGGCCGTACTGATGCCAAAGGCGAAAGGATGATCTATTTTATCGTTGGCGATGAATGGATCTCTTCTGCTTTAAAAGTAAATGCAAACTACTGGGATGCCGTTAATGGCATTATAACAAGGAAGCATCCCAAATATTATGTTGTTAATCCAACTTTTCAACAATTAAAGGGTAGAGCAGAGCAGTGCATTTCTAACTACCATACATCTGGCTTGACCTTCTGCAGGCGTCATTTTGAAACTACTATATTCCATGGCCATGAAGAGGCCGACAACCCCTGTTTTATAAAATTCATTGATCAATACTGCGCAACAATGGACCTCAGTTGGGGACGGATCAAACATTACACACTTAAAAAAGACATTCAAAGTATTATTCCCCGGCCGCGGATTGCTGATGTGACTTATCAATTTACTTTAAAGCTGCAGGGCTATTTGCGTAAGAAGAGGGATGCAGTTAATAAATGAAAATACCATTGTTCGGAAGGTGCGGATGTTAAAAGCCCTGGTACACTATGCACAGAAATTAAAAATAATTAAAAGAAGATCCGCTGTGTGATATCAAGTTGAAAGAAGTTACCGGAACCAAGAAACATTTGGATGCTGAAGAACTGCAGCTGCTGGAGGATTTATATAAAAAACAGTCTTTTCCAGGAAGCTAGCAGCAAACACTGCAGTATTTTCTTTTTTCTTGTTATACGGGTTTACGTTACTCTGATATTATCAGTTTGAAACTCGATGACATAAAAACTGGCTTTGTAAAAACTACCCAGGAGAAAACAGATAAGCCTGTAATTGTACCAATCATAAAGCAGGCTGCGTCCCTGATCACTCCAAGGCTGGATGCACTGTGTTTTAAAACATACACTAACCAGGCCACGAACCGTTTTTTAAAATTGATCATGCAGGCGAGCGGCATCGATAAGAAAATAACTTATCACTGTAGCAGGCACACTTTTGGAACGCTTTCAATATTTTGGGGTATTCCATTAGATGTAGTTGCTGAACTAATGGGGGTTAGCATGAAAACTGTAAAAATTTACGCCCAGATTGATGATCAGGTCAAGGTAAGGGAAATGTTGAAGTGGGAGAATAAAACCGGATAACTATTGCAATATTATGGTTATGTCATTGGAGATGTCTGAATGAAAATGTTCAGCAACTATCTTCCCAAAATCATTGCAACAACATTTTGTAATAACTATCTGGATGGAATAGTCAAATTCATAATTGGCTTCTATTTTTACCGACTTTTTATGAACGATGCACTTATTTCCGGACAATTTTTTTTTGATGCGTTCCAACTCCCTTAAGTTACTTAGCATTATTTCGTATCGGTGTCCTTCATCTTGAGAATAGCTCATTTATGTAAAATTTTCAAAGCCTTGGAAATCCAAAGCTTTGAAGTTATCAGTTTTTCATTTTGTACGATTATATCTGCAACAGTCTTTAAGCTTTTGTTCACTTAAACAATAACATAAAACATTGACTTTTTGGTGCCACTAGATGTTGTCAGATGCAGAACAAATATATTCCAAACTTTCTATTAATTATAATTAATCGGCACCGTTAGAATCAAAATTTTACAATACGTATTTCTACTACTAAATGAGCAACTTCATAAAAACACAACAACAACAAAATGTAGGGCCAGCCGTACACCGACCTATGTCACATGTTATGTGGGTTTAGAGATATTGGATTACAATTAATTAAGCATGCAAATTTCAACAAAAAAATGTAAATAAATTGTTGAAGTGGGAGAGGGAGGCAGGCTAATATTAGCGTTTCGTTTAAAGAGTAAAAACATAGGGCCAGCCCTACACTGACCCTATGACACATGATATTTGGGTTTAGAGATACTGGATTACAATCGTAATAATATACATATCAAAAGCGTGCCAATTTCAACAAAAAAAATTATAAAAAGGATGTTGAAATGGAATAAAAAATTGGTTGATTACGTAAATAAGAACCCCGATATCTCTACCGGGGCTCTATTCTAAACGACCCTTTAAAATGAATGTAAATACAGTAAATATACTATTGTAAATATAGTAAATATACTATTGTAAATCTAGTAAATATACCATTTCATTCTCCCAGCTTTGGCAAGGTTCGGGGGTGGTGGGCCAAGGTGATCTACAATGTTGTCTAAGGCCGCATCTATTTTCCTAATATCCAAATCAAGAGAAGTAACTTTTTCACTTTCATCACTATTTTCCATCCAAAATTCTTCCATATTGTTTAGTTCTCACTGAACGAATTAATGATAACGGGCATTGTACTCTAATTAACAAGACAATGTTCCAACTAATTGTAAAAAGGCCCATACATAATATGGGCTTTCGTCTTTCTCCATATACCATTACTCTCCAACTTCCAAAACCACCACTTCAGGTTCCCCCTTCACTTCAGTAACTTTTAGAATGTATTCCACCGCCTGTTGTGCCCTCGATGCGGCCATAACGACAATCCGTTTGTCTCCCTTAAATACTTCCAACCAGTCACGTATATACGCTGCATTGTTTTCTAATTCAGCTATCGGTATACCTGTATGTGATTTAAGGTAGCAGCTGCCCATTTCAGCTACCAATTCTTCCAATGAATACATTTCTGTCCCGTAGTGGGGGTTCTCATACACTTCCTTCCTACCGATTCTTTTTTGATGACCTGTCGAATGAATCAATTCATGGAATAACGTGCCATAGTAATCCGGTGAGGAATCAAATGAGCTTAAGTGTGGCATATTGATGTAATCCAAAGCGGGTACATAATGCGCTTCATCATCTTCATGTCTGATCAACGGACAGTCAGCCATACCCTCAATGATTTGTTCACACTCGTACAGTGGCTCATGATCTCTCTGCTCACTCGGAGGTATAAACGCAGATGGAATGTCATTGCACTGCGCTACATTGAATACTTTGTAATAGCGGAGGAATGACTTTTTTTCAATCTTTGTTTCGCCTTCCTTTTGCTGTTCAATCATTTTATTAAACACCACAAGGATTCCTTTTTCACCTTTTTTGACAGATCCTCCAATTGTTTTTAATTGTTTCCAGGTGAGGAACTGATTTTGGCTAAAACCCATAGCGTTAAGGAGTAGGTGATTAATCCCTCGATACGGCCGTTTGGAAATGAGATTGCGTGGAAGGCCTGCATCAGTCCATGGCTTATGCCAGGGAATGGTACCAGCTTCCAAGAGTTCAATGATTTTGTCGGTCACTAACGAATACACATCACTAGCGACAGAAGTGTTTTCTGTTTGCATAACATAGTTTTTAATTGTGAAAAGAAAATTCTTTACTCAAAGTCTATATGCGTATGGCCGGGATCGTAAGGGAGGGGAATTTGCTTGTATAGCAATAATATGATCGCGACAAAAGGATTTCGCAAATGCAATTGGTATATGTGAGAGGCCAAATGTTATAAAATTTGCCTTACTATCTCTTTAGCAATAGTTTTTACGACTGGAATCGAAACACTATTCCCAAATTGTTTATAGGCCTGAAAATCAGAGACTACGATAGTAAAACCTTCATTAATCGGATAACCTTGTAGACGGCCCGCTTCTTCGGGACTTAGTTTTCTCGGATTTTTATTTTTCTGTTTGATTAAGATTTCGCTGCCATCTTTATAATATCTGGCTGAAATTGTATTAGTATAAGGACTACTTTCATTGAACAAAGAAAAACCAAAACCATTTCCTTTTTTTCGATGTTTAAGTAATCTTCTAATATGTCCTTTGTACAATCGGTCGGATATAGTATATTTCTCATCTACTTTTGCGCATAGAATGTCACCGACTTTTACAGGCTTTGATTTGAATGAAAGTTGTTTTTCATCAAAGATTGGGTTGTTGTTTCTATCAAGGCCAAGTGGGAAAATAAATTCATTTCTTGATTTGGTATTGTTTAACCAAGCGACAATAAATAATCTGTCTCTGTTTTGAGGAATGCCAAAATGCCTTGTATTGATCACTTTTAGACAAACGGTATAATCAAGAGTGTTAAGTACATGTATAATTTTTTTTAGTGTTCTACCTTTATCATGTCCCCTCAATCCTTTTACATTTTCAAGCAGCAATACTTTTGGCGGACTTCCGCACTTCTTTTTTGTGTTTATTATACTTGCTATTCTGAAAAATAAAGTACCTCGCGTGTCAGCAAAACCCATTTTTAAACCTGCCGCTGAGAATGGCTGGCAGGGAAAGCCGGCACACAATACATTAAAATCAGGTATTGTATTCGTGTCTACGTCGTGTATGTTTCTATTAAAATTTCCATTTAAAAATAATCCTGAATTATTTTTCTTAAAATGATATTCATAAGTTATTCTTGCAAACGTATCACACTCACTTGCAAATACGCATGTACCCCCTACTGAAGCCATCCCAATATGAAATCCACCAATGCCGGCAAACAGATCTATGAATTTGAATTTCCCTTTTTTTATATCGTAGGCAATTACCTGATAATCTTACATCCAAAGCATATAGGTATATGAGATGAACAGTAAGGGGGGGGAATATGCAAATTGTGCAAACGGAAAACAACAGCAGGATCCTATCCTGCCGTTGTAACGTTCTATTGATGCAAATGAGCTGCCGCCACTGCTTCAAATACTTTGATGTAGTATTTGTTTTTATTCCGCACTTCCTTGCTATAGCAGAGCGTCAGTTGCGGATAGAGAAAGGTGAGGGTATGCATGAGGGCCTTTTTCGTTTTCTTTCTTCCCGGCGGGTATAGATGATCAAAGGCCTTCGGGGTCTCCGTATACACCGGAATCTGCTGTGCCCGAAAGTACTGGCGAATGGCGATAATGAGGTACTTGAAGGCCTCGGTTTGATGGTGGGCATAGGGAATTGACAAAACAACGCTTTTAATACAGTATTGCCGGACACACGGCTCCAGGCTGGTGACTATCAGGTTTGCTTTAGACGGCGACCAGGACGATTTATGCAGATGAATTGAGTAATCTACTAAACTGCCCCGATTGATAATTGCCAACCCAAGGAGCCGTGTGTTCGTACTAATACCCAGTGTCACCATATTTGGAGCTTTGGTTGATAAGGAAGGTATAGAGTGCCGCCCTGCTTTTCCTAATTTTTCGCTCATCCATTGCCATGACTTTCGCTAACGTTTTCCGAAGGAAATCTTCTTTATAACGCCTGACATATTGCAAATGGAGTTCCATGGAATCCCGGTCCTTTAATGTGTCAGCAATTTCATGGGCTAATTTAATTTCATACGGATCATATTCTTGATGCATATATCATGTAGTTACTAATAATACTTTTAATTGAAATCGGTAGAGAACGATCGTTCTTTTTATCATTCGTCATCGTTCGTTTTAATAGCGATTATGAAGGAATCAACCGTACCTATTCATAAAAAATGGGAAGAAAAGAAAAGGACAACATCGTGTCCTTTTCGTATGTCGCATAGCAACATCTAAATGCTTTATGTACTCATAAATAAAAAGACTCGTTACCAATAATCGGCTCAGTATGCTGAGTCACTAAACTAATTTCAGTACCATGCCGGTTCCACATTTCATCAAACAATTCCTGCGGAAGCGTCTGGTATATATGGGCAAGACGGAATGTTTGCACGATACTCGGAAATGCCATACCATGTTCCCACCGTGAGAGTGTACTGGTATCTGCAAGGCCCAGGATGCGTGCCACTTTTTTTTGCGAATACCCGCTGCATCGTCTGAACATTTTTAGTTTATTTGGAATTCGACCAGGTTCCATGAATCAAGTGTATGCAGGAATGAACAAATGCATAAGGGAGGAGAATTTGTTGTTTAGAACAAATTTTGGGGATAATAAAAACGGTAATGTTTTACCTGCTCGAAGTTAAATTCATAAACTATGATCTCGTATAAAATACAATTCCCTTATGTCCCAGCATTACGGAGCCTTTACGATAAAATCCTCCCATGTTATAAAAGGTACGTATGATAGAAGTAAAGTACCGAGGGCCCTTAAGCGAGAACCAGCTATTACAGTTACGGAGGTATTTAAAAAAAAGGGGAAAATTAGTAAATGCAAATAACGAAAAAGTCGTTTATTTTGAAACGTCTATATTTCCCCAAATCGGTGATTTCATGACTGGCTTTTCCCGGTTAAGTTTAAAGTCAACCCCGAGCGGAAGCGTGTTCAGAATAAAGCAGGGGAATCCCAGTGATTCTGAAAGAAAGGAGAAAGCGGTACGCATACGAAAAAAGGACTGTCCGAATCTTCTCTACATCTTAGATCAGTTAGGATTAAAATATGGATACTTTAGGCCTGCATATAGAGAGGATTTTTTGTTAAGCAAATTCACTGTTTCAATTAAAACAAAATGTGTCATGGGTAATCATTTTGAAGTTGACTTAAAGCAAGGGATTTCCGTAGACGACCCAATTGTACAGGGTGTTCTCAAGGCATGTAAACTAAATTTTTGGACAATGGAAAAGTATCAAAAAAAGATAAATGCAAATATTAAAAGGGTTCCTGCAATCGCAGTATATGAATCCAAATTATGGGAGTAATACGATTTATGGTTACAAATAGCATTTCCCAAAACGTTTGTATATTGGCGTAAGTAACTAATGTATTTTTGTTTCAATTTTAAATAATTTTTTTTGCAGCACTACATAAAGGCCTATTCCATCGGAGAAGCCTGGCTACTTTCGCTAAAGACCATTATTGCACACGGGGTACAAATAATTGATGACAAAGAGTCAGTATTAGAACTTGTGCCCCTGTCCATAGAAATCTATTACCCCACATTACATGACGAAATAATTGATACCTACGGCGATAGCCACTACCTGGAATTTTTATCAAAAAACTTTACTGATATGTCCCCAGTTTTGGATTGGGGGTATTCCTATGCCCTACGGCTATACGCTTATAACAACATTAATCAGATTGAACAAGTCATTAGTAAATTAAATACAAATCCCTTGTCTAAATCTGCTACCATTTCTTTGTTAAAAAATACAGAGGATAGTACACACACACCCTGTTTGGCAACGTTAGATTTTAAGATTCGGGACGAGGTGCTTATCATTAATGCGATTTTCCGTAGCCAGGATGCCGGAAAGAAATTATATGGTGATGCTTTGGAACTTTTAAAGATTGGAGAATATATGCTTCGTAAGGTTCCAGCTAAAAAGATTACTCTTATTCACACAATTATGTCTGCTCATATTTATCTTGATGACCTTCCGATGGTACAATCAATTATAGATAGTGTCGATTGAATATGAATCAATTTGATAGC
>JBDSAA010000029.1:0-71779 GCA_039922375.1 Ferruginibacter sp. | reverse complement strand
TGCTGCGGCGCGAGCTTCTTCTTGGGCGCGCCTTCACCGGCGCGACGGAAGAGGCCGACCGCGAGACCGAGCAGCGCGACGGTTGCAGGCATGAAGAGCACCACGTAGCGGCGGATGGTGCCGCGGGAGTCTTCGTCTTCCCCGGAAATAACTGATTCAATCCAAAATGTTTTATTTGTTCCGGTGGAAATAATATCAATAATAATTCCTTTTTCTTCAATTATACCTGTAAACATCCTGCAAATTTACTTTTTTTAATTCTTGAACTTTGAATTTTAAATATTTCTACTATCTTTGCGCTTCTAAAAAAACTACCAAAGGAGGTATATCAAATGTTAATAATAGACTCTAAAGATTGCGAAAACATAGACAAGGCTTTAAAAAAGTATAAGAAGAAATTCGAAAAAAGCCGGGTGCTACTTCAGTTAAGGGAAAGACAAGCTTTTATCAAGCCGTCTATCAGGCGTCGTACACAAGTGTTAAAAGCAGTTTACAAGCAGAACATAGCAAGTGGTAAAATAGACGTTTAGTCTTTTTATTACTGTTTTAATATTTTAAAACTGATAACCGGTTACTATGTAACTTTGGTTATCAGTTTTTTTATGCCTATAATCGAACACACTTTCATACCATCCTTTTTAAACCACCTCACTTTTCAAAAAAGGTACTCCCAACATACCATTATTGCCTATCAAAACGATCTTTCCGCTTTCTTCGATTACATGGAATCCCAATACGGCAGGATGCCTCTTAGCGATATTAGACCTACTTTTATCAGGAGCTGGTTGGCAGAATTAAAAGACAATGGCATTACCTCCAAATCTCTTAACCGTAAAATATCCACACTAAAATCTTTTTTTAAATACCAATTAAAAGATGGCTCCTTATCCACCAGTCCCGTTGCCACTATCATTTCACCAAAAGTAAAAAAGCGTTTACCTCAATATATAGCTGAAAAGGATATCAGCACATTATTTAATTATGTTGAGTTCCCCGACAATTGGGAAGGTAAAACGCATAGGTTGATTTTACAGTTGTTTTATAATACCGGTATGCGTCAGGCGGAATTAGTAAATTTAAAAGAATCCCAGATTGATAAAAGTAACAGGCATATTAAAGTTTTGGGCAAGGGGAACAAGGAAAGGATAGTGCCTGTAAGTAAGGAGGTAATGGAAGCAATTCAATGCTATATGGATTCAAAACGAATCAGCTTTACCCAATTTGATAATGAGCTTTTATTGGTGAATTTAAAGGGTGTAAGATTGTATCCAAAATATGTTTACAATGTTGTAAAAAAGTATTTGACAATGGTAAGTACCGTTGACAAAAAAAGCCCACATATATTGCGCCATACGTTTGCAACTCACTTGATGAACAATGGCGCTGATCTGAACGCTGTAAAAGAACTGTTGGGCCATAGCAGCCTTGCGGCCACTCAAATATATACGCACAACACCATTGAAAAATTAAAAGATATACATAAAAAAGCTCATCCAAAGGCTTAAAAACAAACTTTTATAACAAAAGAAATTAGAGCCTGTCTTGAATTTTCAGCCATATCTTTTTTGTATTTTAACGTTCTAATACTTACCTTGTAACTCAAAGTTAACCGCTATATTTTAACCTCTATAAAATCCTAAACTATTTTACCTATGTCTTTTCAAACCGACTTATTTTCACTCAATTGTTCACTAATTAAAAATTAGATTGCTATGAACGTAAACATTCAAACTGTGCATTTTAACGCAGATTCAAAATTGGTATCCTATGTAGAAAAAAAACTTTCGAAGCTCTTTCAGATTCATGATAAGATAACGAAAGTAGATGTGTACTTAAAACTTGACAATGTGGTACACACTATCAAAGACAAAGTGGCGGAAATTAAAGTCCACATTCCCAAGTGCGATATTTTTGTAAAACATTCATCTAAATCATTTGAAGAAAGTTTTGATGAGGCACTCGATTCTATAATAATTCAGATAAAACGAAAAAAAGAAATGCTAGCAGCATAGAAAAAAGCCTCCATTTTTTGGAGGCTTTTTTTATAGTTTTCATGCTTATTCTCCTCTATAATTTTAAAGTAAAAAAAAATCTTTTGCAAAATTTTAGAATTAGTCAAATATACCTACCTTTGCCATCCCAAAAATAAAGGTGCTGAAGGGTATTCAAATTTTGGGTTAGTTCTTAAACAAGCCGAAGTAGCTCAGTTGGTAGAGCAGCTGATTTGTAATCAGCAGGTCGGGGGTTCGACTCCCTTCTTCGGCTCTGCTATTTCGAAAGTATGTAGATTTCGAATAGTTTTTATTGGGCAGATGGCCGAGTGGTTAAAGGCGACAGACTGTAAATCTGTTCACGTAAGTGTACGTAGGTTCGAACCCTACTCTGCCCACTGATAAATGCGAAAATTGTTCAATGTGAAAATTGCTCAATGAAATAACATTTCATAGTTCTTAGAAGGAGAAGAGTAATGGTTTGATTTTCGAATTGAGCCATTTTCAAATTTTCAAATTGTTTAAGCGGAAGTAGCTCATTTGGTAGAGCGATAGCCTTCCAAGCTATAGGTGGCGAGTTCGAGCCTCGTCTTCCGCTCTTTTATCCTGCCTGCAACGGCGGATGTCGTAACAAGCTGTTGTAGCTCAGGGGTAGAGCACTTCCTTGGTAAGGAAGAGGTCGTGAGTTCAATTCTCATCAACAGCTCAAAATATTTTTTTCGGGATAGAGTTCAGGTTTGAACATCCTGCGATGGGGTGGGTACTAGTAAACTTAATACTCATCAACAATTTAAAAGTATTTAGTACAAAAAATAAGGTCGATGGTTACAGACGCTAAATGAAAACCAATTTCAAAACAATTATTAAAAAATAAACAATGGCAAAAGAATCATTCAAAAGGGATAAACCCCATTTAAATGTTGGTACTATCGGTCACGTGGATCATGGTAAAACAACACTAACCGCCGCTATAACCGATGTTTTGTCTAAAAAAGGGTTGGCGGAGAAAAAGAATTATGATGATATTGATGGTGCTCCTGAGGAAAAAGAAAGAGGTATTACGATAAATACAGCACACGTTGAGTACGCAACTTTGTTGCGTCACTATGCTCACGTGGATTGTCCAGGTCACGCCGATTATGTGAAGAACATGATTACGGGTGCTGCCCAAATGGATGGCGCTATCCTTGTAGTTGCCGCTACTGATGGTCCAATGCCACAAACTAAAGAACATATATTGCTTGCACGCCAGGTAGGTGTGCCTCAGATCGTTGTTTTTATGAACAAAGTTGATTTGGTGGACGATGCGGAATTATTGGAATTAGTAGAAATGGAAATCCGTGAATTGTTAACTTCTTATGGCTTTGATGGAGATAACACTCCAATCATCCAGGGTTCAGCAACTGGCGCCTTGGCTGGTGACGAAAAATGGATTGCTAAAATTGATGAGTTAATGGATGCTGTTGATAGCTATATCCCTTTACCTCCACGGTTGGTTGATTTGCCATTCCTGATGAGTGTGGAAGATGTGTTCTCTATTACTGGTCGTGGTACAGTTGCTACCGGTCGTATCGAAAGAGGTCGTATCAAAGTGGGTGAAGGAATTGAAATAGTGGGTTTAATGGAAAAGCCATTGACTTCAACTGTTACCGGTGTTGAAATGTTTAAAAAATTATTGGACGAAGGCGAAGCGGGAGACAATGCAGGTTTACTGTTGCGTGGTATTGAAAAAACGCAGATCCGTCGTGGTATGGTGCTTTGCAAACCAGGTTCTATTACACCGCATACAGAATTTAAAGGTGAAGTTTACGTATTGAGCAAAGAAGAAGGCGGACGTCATACTCCATTCTTCAACAAATACCGTCCGCAGTTTTATTTCCGTACTACAGATGTAACTGGAGAAGTTACATTGAATGCTGGAACTGAAATGGTTATGCCGGGTGATAATACTTCATTGAATGTTGTATTGATTCAGCCTATTGCGATGGAAAAAGGTTTGAAATTCGCGATTCGTGAAGGTGGCCGTACAGTAGGTGCCGGACAGGTTACTGAAATAGTAAAATAAAATTTCTTTCCGGCAATTTGCAAATGGCATTGAGTTGGGAAGCTTCGTAACAGATATTTATTTATCTTTACAATATAATTCTAAAAGCTGTTTCGAAACTATTCGAAATAGCTTTTGGTTTTTCTACGGGAATGGTGCAACGGTAGCATACGGGTCTCCAAAACCTTTGATCTTGGTTCGAATCCTAGTTCCCGTGCTAAGCAATGTGATAATTTGATAGTGTGCTGATTTGCTAATGGTAAATACACAAAGTTTGAATTAGCACATTAGCAAATCAGCCAATTAGCAAATTAATTATTATGAACAAACTGACAACGTATTTAGGAGACTCTTACAAGGAGTTGGTTGAAAAAGTAAACTGGCCAAGTTGGGAGCAATTGCAGCAGTCTACTATGATTGTTTTAGGTGCTACTATATTTATTACAGCCATTGTTGGTCTGATGGATTTTGTAGCCAATGGGTCATTAAAATTTATTTACTCTTTATTTAAGTAAACTATAATGGAAGAAACAGTAGTACAGGATAAAGAAAGTAAATGGTACGTACTCCGTGTGGTTAGCGGTAAGGAACGCAAGATCAAGGAATACCTGGATAAGGATATTATACGTAACGGCTGGTCGGATATCATTAAGCAAATATTTTTGCCGGTAGAGAAAGTATATAAAGTACAGGCAGGAAAAAAAGTGATGAGGGAAAGGAATTTTTATCCCGGTTATGTTATGATCGAAGTCACTGATGGCAAGCTGAATGATGATATGGTACAGCACATCAGCAATATTAGCAATGTGATGCATTTCTTAACAGATGGCAAAGGAAGTAAAGGCAACATTATTTCTTTGCGTAAGGCTGAGGTTAACAAAATGTTGGGCAAGGTAGACGAGATGGGTGAAGGTGGAGGAATGACAATGAGCGAGCCATTTATTATTGGCGAAACCATCAAGATCATTGACGGGCCGTTTAATGACTTTAACGGAATGGTTGAGGAAGTGAATGATGAAAAAAAGAAATTAAAAGTACAGGTAAAAATATTCGGGCGGGCCACACCGGTGGAACTGAATTATATGCAGGTAGAAAAATTAGTATAGTACTTAAGAAGCCACGTGATGTGGCTTTTTTTTATTCAAAAAATTTATAAAATGAAAAGGTTATCCTTATTAGTCCAACTCTTGTTGTTGGTTTTTATATTAGGAGCACAGCCGCCAAAAGGGCCGGCCAACGCAGGAATGACATTTGGGATTAAAACGACCGCAGAAGGTGCAGTTGATGCAAATGATTTAGGCAGCTCATTAAAGGATAAATCTGTAGCGGAAATAAAGGTAAAAGGCAAAGTGCTGGAAGTTTGCAAGACAGAAGGGTGCTGGCTAAAAATGCAGACTGTTGATGGGCCGATGATGATAAAGATGAAAGACCATTCCTTTATGGTACCCTTAGCCATGAACGGCAAAACCATTGTTGCAATAGGTACTGCGGGTCTTAAAGAAACATCCGTAGAAATGCTCAGGCATTATGCAGAAGATGCAGGAAAAACTAAAGAGGAAATAGCGACGATAACAAAGCCTAAGAAAGAAGTGACAATGCAGGCAACCGGAATATTGGTTTTATAAATCGTATTAATTTCTTTATGATTCCCGGATATGCCGGGATTTTTTTATTTCGAGTTTTAGATTTACAATTATTCCCTTACCTTTGCCGCCCCAAATAGTTCTTTCTGAATTTATTGAATTGGGAGTGCCGATAATTATCGGTACGCTATCACCAAAAAAATTATAACATGGCAAAAGAAATTACCGGCTATGTCAAGCTCCAATGTAAAGGAGGACAAGCAAATCCTGCACCGCCAATCGGCCCAGCATTGGGTTCTAAAGGTGTAAACATCATGGAGTTCTGCAAGCAATTCAATGCAAGAACCCAGGATAAACCAGGGAAGATACTTCCCGTTCTTATCACAGTCTTCGCTGATAAGTCTTTCGAATTTATTATCAAAACTCCTCCGGCAGCAGTGCAGTTGATGGAAGCCGCCAAAATCACTAGTGGCAGTAAAGAGCCAAACCGTGTAAAGGTTGGTAAAGTATCATGGTCTCAGGTAGAGGAAATAGCCAAAGATAAAATGGCCGATCTGAATGCCTTTACGCTGAACAGCGCTATGAGCATGGTTGCTGGTACTGCACGCAGTATGGGTTTAACTGTTGATGGAAAAGCCCCTTGGGAAAATTAATTATCAACCACAAAAATTTTAGAAAATGATTACTAAAAAAAGAAAATTAGCAAATGCTAAGGTTGATGTTAATAAAGCATATTCCTTAAAAGAAGCTTGCACCTTAGTTAAAGAAATAAACACCACAAAATTCGACAGTTCTGTTGATTTGCATATCAAATTAGGAGTGGATCCTAAAAAAGCCGACCAGGCCATCCGTGGTACGGTATCGTTGCCGCACGGCACCGGTAAAACTAAAAAAGTATTGGTTCTTTGTACACCTGATAAAGAAGAAGCTGCAAAAGCAGCTGGTGCAGATTTTGTAGGTCTTGATGAATTCATTACCAAAATAGAAGGTGGATGGACAGACGTTGATGTGATCATCGCCACACCTTCTGTAATGCCTAAGATTGGTAAACTAGGTAAAGTGTTAGGCCCACGTAACTTAATGCCGAATCCCAAAACAGGTACGGTTACAAATGATGTAGCAAATGCAGTGAATGAAGTTAAAGGCGGAAAGATTGCTTTTAAAGTAGACAAGGTTGGTATTATCCATGCTTCTATCGGACGAATCAGCTTTGGTGCTGATAAAATTGCTGAGAATAGCCAGGAATTGATCAATGCTATTGTAAAGCTAAAACCATCATCTTCTAAAGGAACTTATCTTAGGGGAGTAAGCATGGCCAGCACGATGAGCCCGGGTATTTTAATTGATACTAAAACAGTACAAAATTAATTACAGTAGAAAGCATGAATTTCTAGCTTTTACACAAAATATTTGTTATGACAAAACAGGAAAAAAATGAAGTAATAGAAGTATTGAAAGGCAAGTTTACGCAATACAATAACTTTTATATTACTGATACAGAAAGTTTAACAGTTGCCCAGATAACCAAATTGCGCAGCCATTGCTTTGATAAGCAAGTGGAAATGAGGGTTGCTAAAAACACGCTTATAAAAAAAGCATTGGAAAGCCTTGATACTGAAAAGTATGCAGGTGTATACGATGCCCTGCACAATGTAACAGCGTTGTTGTTCAGCGAAAACCCTAAAGAACCAGCCTTAATTTTAAGTGGTTTCAGGAAGGAAAGCAAAGGCGAAAAACCTGAATTAAAAGCGGCTTTCATTAACGGTGATGTTTTCATTGGCGATAATCAATTGAAAGCGTTAACGCAAATCAAAACCAAGAACGAATTAATTGGTGAAGTGATTGGACTATTGCAGGCTCCAATTCAACGCGTGCTGGGTGCATTACAAAATAAGGATGCTGCAAAAGTTGAAGAAGCGAAAGAAGCTCCAGTTGCAGAAGCAAGTGCTGCAGTTGAAACACCCACTGCTGCAACTGAAGCGACTCCAGCAAGCGATTCTAGCACAGTTCCTCCAACTCCTGAAGCTTCAGCACCAGCCGCCAATGATATGGCTGCACCCGAGGTGTCAGCTACTGAAGAAACAAAGTAAACAGTAAACGTCCATCTGAGATGGATATGAATAACTCCTGGCCGGAAGGAATAAAAAGTAAAGGCAAGAACAATTTTTTTAAACCTCCGCCGGAGTCCAAAACAATGAAGGCGGAAAAAATTAAACTTTATGGCAGACGTAAAAGTATTAGCTGAAAGCTTAGTAAGCTTAACAGTAAAACAAGTACAGGAATTAGCAGAATTTTTGAAATCAGAGTATGGTATTGAACCAGCAGCCGTTGCTGCAGTCGCATCTACAGGCGGTGCAGAAGTTGCAGTTGTAGAAGAAAAAACTTCTTTCAATGTAATTTTAAAAGCAGCAGGTCCAAACAAATTAGCGATCGTTAAAATCGTTAAAGAATTAACAGGCTTAGGTTTGAAAGAAGCGAAGGATTTAGTTGATACAGCTCCAAAACCAGTTAAAGAAGGTGTTGATAAAGCAACTGCAGAAGAATTAAAAACTAAATTAGCGGATGCAGGTGCAGATGTTGAGATAGCTTAATTCAAAAGTTCATAAAATAGCTTTAAGAAGTCCTGGAGAAATCCGGGGCTTTTTTCATTCTTGTAATTTTGAACTTCACCCAGAAAACATTCAAATTTGCACGGCCTTTTGAAAAGCTACGTCCTTCTTTTAAATATTTTAAGAGGATAAAGGCGAAAAAGAACACCGGAAAAATTGTGCTTTCATCTTATGGAAACCAAGCAAACAGGGAAATAATTAACGCAGGGTATAAAAAATTGCTGTGTTTAGCAAAAATCAAACCAAAATTGTAAAATTTCATTGACGGATTTCTATATTATAACTACAATCCCTTACCTTTGCCATCCTTTATTTTTGGGTTAGTTACATTCGATTGTTTTTGATCCATTATAGAGACCTTCTCAGCATTAAAACGTTTTATTTACAATATGTCTGCAACAAAATCACCCGCTGCTCAGCGTATCAATTTCGGAAAAGTTGAACTTCTGGCGGAAACACCCGATTTACTCGGAATCCAGATTCAATCGTTTAAAGACTACTTCCAGTTGGAAACTACGCCCGATAAGCGTAACAACGAAGGATTATTCCGTGTGTTTAAGGAAAATTTTCCGATAACAGATACACGTAACATCTTCGTACTGGAGTTCTTAGACTATTTTGTAGATCCTCCCCGCTACACCATTGATGAGTGTATTGAAAGAGGGTTAACTTATGCTGTTCCGTTAAAAGCAAAACTAAGGTTAAGCTGTAACGATGAAGAACACGTAGATTTTCAAACCATTGTTCAGGATGTTTTTCTGGGCAATATCCCATATATGACCCCACGTGGTACTTTTGTAATCAATGGTGCTGAAAGGGTTGTAGTATCTCAGTTACACCGTTCACCAGGCGTATTCTTTGGTCAGTCTGTTCACCCGAACGGAACCAAAATTTACTCTGCAAGGGTTATTCCTTTTAAAGGAGCCTGGATGGAGTTTGCGACTGATATCAATAATGTGATGTATGCTTACATCGATCGTAAAAAGAAATTCCCGGTAACTACTTTGTTGCGTTCTATCGGTTTTGAAACTGATAAAGATATCCTCGAGTTATTCGGGATGGCTGATGAAGTAAAAGTTGACAAAAAATCTTTACAAAAATATGTAGGCAAGCGCCTTGCTGCTCGTGTATTACGTACATGGGTGGAAGATTTTGTGGATGAAGATACTGGTGAAGTAGTAAGCATCGAAAGAAACGAGATTGTATTGGAGCGTGATACGGTGTTAGATGAAGAAAACATCGACATGATCGCCGAAATGGATGTGAAGAGTGTGTTTGTTCAAAAAGAAGAAGTTAGTGGTGATTATGCCATTATCTACAATACCTTAAACAAGGATACTTCTAACAGTGAACTGGAAGCAGTACAACATATTTACCGCCAGTTACGTGGAGCAGATGCGCCGGATAACGAAACAGCACGTGGTATCATTGATAAATTATTCTTCAGTGATAAGCGTTATGATTTAGGCGAGGTAGGCCGTTACAAAATCAATCGTCGCCTTGGATTGAATTTCCCAATTGAGAAGAAAGTATTAACAAAAGATGATATCATCGCTATCATTAAAACATTGGTACAATTAACCAATGGTAAAAGTGAAGTAGATGATATTGACCATTTAAGTAATCGCCGTGTACGTACCGTGGGTGAGCAATTATATGCTCAGTTCGGTGTTGGTTTGGCCCGTATGGCCCGTACCATCCGTGAAAGGATGAACGTACGTGATAATGAAGTATTCACCCCGGTAGATTTGATCAACGCAAGAACACTTTCTTCTGTTATCAACTCCTTCTTTGGTACGTCTCAGTTGTCACAGTTCTTAGATCAAACCAATCCTTTAAGTGAGATCACGCATAAGCGTCGTATCTCCGCACTTGGACCCGGCGGTTTAAGTCGTGAAAGAGCTGGTTTTGAGGTGCGTGACGTTCACTATTCTCATTATGGCCGTCTTTGTACAATTGAAACTCCCGAAGGTCCAAACATTGGTTTGATATCTACGCTTTGCGTACATGCTAAGATCAATGACATGGGCTTTATTGAAACCCCTTACCATAAAGTAACAGATGGCAGGGCGGATATGAAGAAGATAACATTCCTTAGTGCAGAAGAAGAAGATCTGGCTAAGATTGCGCAGGCAAATATAGAAATGGATGAAAAAGGAAACTTCGTAGAAGATAAAATTAAGAGTCGTCAAACAGGTGATTTCCCGATTTTAGATAAACACGAAGTGGAATACATGGATGTGGCGCCTAACCAAATTGTTGGTTTAAGTGCTTCCTTGATTCCGTTCCTGGAGCATGATGATGCTAACCGTGCCTTGATGGGATCGAACATGCAACGCCAGGCTGTACCATTGATTCGTTTGGAATCACCAATTGTAGGTACAGGTTTGGAAGGTAAAGCAGCCCGTGATGCAAGGATTCAATTACACGCAGAAGGTACAGGTGTTGTGGAATACGTTGATGGTAATGAAATTCATGTTCGTTACAATCGCAGTGAAATGCAGCAGTTGGTAAGCTTTGAAGAAGATCTGAAGATTTATAAAGTAACTAAGTTCATCCGTACCAACCAGGAAACATGTATCAACTTACGCCCTGCTGTTGTTAAAGGACAGAAAGTAGTAGAAGGTGATTTCTTAACCGAAGGTTATGCAACCAAAGGTGGTGAAATGGCATTGGGACGTAATCTGAAAGTGGCGTTCATGCCTTGGAAAGGTTACAACTTTGAAGATGCTATCGTGATTTCTGAAAAGGTTGTTAAGGAAGATTTATTTACATCTATCCATATCAGTGAGTTTGAAACAGAAGTGCGTGATACTAAATTAGGTGAAGAAGAACTGACACCGGATATTCCGAATGTAAGTGAAGAAGCTACAAAGGATTTGGATCAGAATGGTATCATCAGAATTGGTGCACATATTAAAGAAGGCGATATCATTATTGGTAAAATCACTCCAAAAGGTGAGAGCGACCCAACTCCTGAAGAGAAATTGTTACGTGCCATCTTTGGTGATAAAGCGGGTGATGCAAAAGATGCTTCTCTGAAAGCACCAAGTGGAACTGAAGGTGTGATCATCAACAAGAAATTATTCCAACGTGCCAAGAAAGATAAGAATTCAAAGGTAAGAGAGAAGGCTAGTTTGGATAAGATCGAAAAGACACATGAAAAGAACGAAGGGGATATTTTAGAATTGCTGGTTAGTAAGTTAACTACACTGTTGAAGGACAAAGCCTCTGTTGGTGTTAGCAACAATTTTGGTGAAATATTAATTGGTAAAGGAGCTAAATTCAATCAAAAGAATTTATCCAATATCGATTACCTCAATGTAAATCCTTTGGGATGGACAGGCGAGGCCAAAACTGATGACCTGATCAATGTGTTGTTGCATAACTATAGCATTAAGTTTAACGAAGAGTTAGGCCGATATAAGAGAGAAAAATTCAACATCAGTATTGGTGATGAGTTACCTGCAGGTGTATTGAAATTGGCGAAGGTTTACTTAGCGGTAAAACGTAAGCTAAAAGTGGGAGATAAGATGGCAGGACGCCATGGTAACAAAGGTATTGTTGCCAAGATTGTTCGCCAGGAAGATATGCCTTTCTTAGAAGATGGAACTCCGGTTGATATCGTATTAAATCCATTGGGCGTACCTAGTCGTATGAACCTTGGGCAGATCTACGAAACTGTGTTAGGATGGGCCGGCGAAAAGCTAGGTGTTAAATTTGCTACGCCGATTTTTGATGGTGCAAGTGTAGATGAAATTGCTGACAGGATCACTGAAGCAGGTTTACCTAAGTTTGGCCATACTTACTTGTATGATGGTGAAACAGGCGACCGCTTTGATCAAAAAGCAACGGTTGGTATAATCTACATTATTAAGCTTCACCATATGGTGGATGATAAAATGCATGCCCGTTCAATCGGACCATACAGTTTAATTACCCAACAACCGTTAGGTGGTAAGGCTCAGTTTGGTGGTCAAAGATTTGGTGAGATGGAGGTTTGGGCATTGGAAGCATACGGAGCTTCAAACATATTGCAGGAGTTGTTGACGCTTAAATCGGATGATATCATCGGAAGGGCTAAAACATATGAAGCAATTGTGAAAGGTGAAAATATTCCAAGACCTGGTGTTCCTGAATCGTTCAATGTATTGGTGCATGAACTAAGAGGACTCGGATTAGATCTTACTTTCGAATAAATAGTCAATGGTCAATGGTGGATAGTCAAATTCGCCATTGGCCATTCACCATTCCAATCCCCCGAGTTATTGCTCATAGCTGGAAAAGTACAAGTGAGTGACACAAAGATGTTGAACATAGCTGAAAAGCTGGTAACAAAAATTAAAAACAGTAAACGAATAATATGGCATTCAAAAAAGAAAATCGTCCCAGGTCAACTTTTTCTCAAATCACCATTGGTTTAGCTTCTCCCGACAGTATTCTGGAAAAGAGCTTCGGTGAAGTGTTGAAACCTGAGACCATTAACTATCGTACCTACAAGCCTGAAAGAGATGGTTTGTTTTGCGAAAGGATTTTTGGCCCGGTAAAGGATTACGAATGTGCTTGCGGAAAGTACAAGCGTATCCGTTATAAAGGAATTGTGTGCGACCGTTGCGGTGTGGAAGTAACAGAAAAGAAAGTGCGTCGTGAGAGAATGGGACACATCAAACTGGTTGTTCCTGTTGTACATATCTGGTATTTTAAATCTTTGCCAAATAAAATTGGCTACCTGTTAGGAATGAGTTCCAAGAAGCTGGAAACGATTGTTTATTACGAGCGTTTCGTGGTTATTCAATCTGGTATCCGTGCTGATAAAGGACAAAATTTTGGTGACCTGTTAACTGAAGAAGAGTACCTGGATATCCTGGATACTTTGCCAAAAGATAACCAATTCCTGTCTGATGAAGATCCTAATAAATTCATCGCTAAGATGGGTGCTGAAGCAGTACATGATTTGTTACAGCGCATCGATTTGGATCAGTTGAGTTTTGATCTTCGTAACTCAGCAGCAAACGAAACTTCACAGCAACGAAAAGCAGATGCTTTAAAGCGTTTGTCCGTTGTAGAAAGTTTCCGTGATGCTAATACAAGAATCAACAACCGTCCTGAGTGGATGGTAATGCAATACATTCCTGTTATCCCACCGGAACTGCGTCCATTGGTTCCATTGGATGGCGGCCGTTTTGCTTCATCTGATTTGAATGATTTGTATCGTCGTGTTATTATTCGTAATAACCGTTTGAAGAGATTGTTGGAAATTAAAGCGCCGGAAGTAATCTTACGTAATGAAAAACGTATGTTACAGGAAGCCATCGATTCATTGTTTGATAACAGCCGTAAATCAAATGCTGTAAAAGCAGAAGGTGGACGTGCACTGAAATCATTGAGCGATGTATTGAAAGGTAAACAAGGACGTTTCCGTCAGAATCTATTGGGTAAACGTGTGGATTATTCAGGTCGTTCTGTAATTGTGGTAGGACCAGAATTGAAAATGCATGAGTGTGGTTTACCAAAGGATATGGCTGCTGAATTGTTTAAGCCGTTTATTATTAGAAAATTAATTGAAAGAGGTATCGTAAAAACAGTGAAGTCTGCCCGCAAACTGGTAGATAAAAAAGAAGCTGTTATTTGGGATATTCTGGAAAATATTTTGAAGGGTCACCCGATCATGTTGAACAGGGCCCCTACACTTCACCGTTTGTCAATCCAGGCTTTCCAGCCAAAATTGATTGAAGGTAAAGCGATCCAGTTACATCCGTTGGTAACTACGGCCTTCAATGCGGATTTTGATGGTGATCAGATGGCGGTGCACGTTCCATTAAGCAATGCTGCTGTATTGGAAGCACAGTTGTTGATGTTATCATCTCACAACATTTTGAATCCTCAGAATGGTACGCCCATCACCCTTCCTTCTCAGGACATGGTACTTGGATTGTACTACATTACCAAGGGTAAAAAATCGACTGAAACAGAAAAAGTAAAAGGCGAAGGAAAGGCTTTCTACTCTGCAGAGGAAGTGATCATTGCATACAATGAGCAACAACTGGATCTTCACGCACATATTAAAGTGAAGGCCAACTACAGAAATGATGATGGTACTTTAACATACAAATTAATTGAAACCACTGTTGGACGTGTTTTATTCAACCAGCACGTACCAAAAACGGTTGGTTTTATTAATGCATTGTTAACGAAAAAATCTTTAAGGGAAATTATTGGTGACATTATTAAATGGACCAACGTTCCGATCACAGCGAAATTTTTGGATGATATCAAAACATTGGGATACCGCATGGCATTCCGTGGAGGATTATCCTTTAATATCAATGACCTGATCATCCCGGATATTAAACAACAATTGATTGATAATGCAACTGTAGAAGTTGATGAGGTTTGGGATAACTACAATATGGGTTTAATTACCAATAACGAGCGTTATAACCAAACGGTGGATATCTGGAGTAGGGTGGATACAAGAATTACAGAAACATTGATTCGTGAACTGGCCGCAGATAAGCAAGGGTTCAACTCTGTTTACATGATGCTTGATTCAGGTGCCCGTGGTAGTAAGCAGCAGATCAAGCAGCTTGCCGGTATCAGAGGATTGATGGCTAAACCTCGTAAATCAGGTTCATCAGGAAGTGAGATCATTGAGAATCCGATCCTGTCTAACTTTAAAGACGGCTTGAATGTATTGGAGTACTTTATCTCTACGCATGGTGCCCGTAAAGGTTTGGCGGATACGGCCTTGAAGACAGCGGATGCCGGTTACTTAACCCGTCGTTTGGTGGATGTGGCGCAGGATGTGGTTATCAAGGATGAAGATTGCGGAACGCTGCGTGGTATTGCTACAAGCGCTTTAAAAGACAACGAAGATATTATTGAAAACCTGGCCGACAGGATAGAAGGACGTACTTCATTACATGATGTATTTGATCCTGTTACTGAGCAACTGCTATTAAAAGCAGGTGAAGAAATTACACAGGAACTGGCGCTAAAAATTGAACACAGCAGCATTGAAACTGTTGAGATTCGTTCTGTATTAACCTGTGAAAGCAAACGCGGTGTGTGTGTAAAATGTTATGGTAAAAATCTTGCAACCGGATACACTGCTCAAAAAGGTGATGCGGTTGGTATCATTGCTGCGCAAAGCATTGGTGAGCCAGGTACACAGTTAACCTTACGTACTTTCCACGTGGGTGGTGTGGCAGGTTCTGCTTCGGTAGAATCTACAATGCCAGCTAAATTTGATGGAACCATTCAATTTGACGGTTTGCGTACAGTTGCTACCGAAGATGCGGAAGGTAAAAAAATCAATGTGGTAATAGGGCGTACAGGTGAGGTTCGTATTATGGATGTTAAGAACGATCGCCTTTTAACTACCAATAACATTCCTTACGGTGCTACCCTGAATGTAAAAGACGGACAGAAAGTGACTAAGGGAGAAGTGATCTGCACATGGGATCCGTTCAATAACGTAATCGTTTCTGAGATTATTGGTAAAGTGAAATTCGAAGCGGTGATAGAAGGCGTTACTGTTCGTGAAGAAGCGGATGAACAGACAGGCCATAAAGAAAAAGTGGTTATTGAAACAAAAGATAAAACCAAATTACCTTCTATTTTTATTGAAGGCGCTAAGGAAACAAAGGGCTATAACTTACCAGTAGGAAGTCATATTGTTTTGGAAGAAGGCGATTCAGTAAGAGCGGGTCAGGTATTGGTGAAAATTCCAAGGGTATTAAGTAAGCTGAAAGATATCACTGGTGGTTTGCCTCGTGTAACAGAATTGTTTGAGGCACGTAACCCAGGTAACCCTGCGGTAGTTTGTGAAATTGATGGTGTGGTTGCTTTTGGAAATATCAAGCGTGGCAACAGGGAGATCATTGTTGAAGCGAAAGATGGTGTTGTAAGAAAATACCTTGTTCCATTGACACGCCAGATACTGGTGCAGGATGGTGACTTTGTAAAAGCAGGTGCAGCACTAAGTGATGGCCAGACAGCTCCGGCAGATATCCTTTCAATCAAAGGCCCGTTTGCAGTACAGGAGTACGTAGTGAATGAGATTCAGGAAGTATATCGTTTGCAAGGTGTGAAGATCAACGATAAACACGTAGAAGTAATTGTTCGCCAGATGATGCGTAAAGTAACCATCGAAGATGCAGGTGATACTATATTCTTAGAAGGAGATACAGAAGATAAATTAGACTTTAACACAGAAAACGATAACATCTTTGATAAAAAGGTAGTTACCAATTCGGGTGAAAGTACTAAGTTGAAATCCGGCCAGATCGTTACGCTTCGTGATGTAAGAGAAGAAAATTCTATCTTAAGAAGAGCAGATAAAAAGTTGGTAGAATTCCGTGATGCTTCGCCTGCAACATCTTCACCGTTGTTGTTGGGTATAACAAAAGCTTCATTGGGTACACAAAGCTGGATATCAGCAGCATCCTTTCAGGAAACCACTAAGGTATTGAGCAGCGCCGCCATCAATGGTAAGCTTGATCTGATGTTGGGATTGAAAGAAAATGTTATTACAGGTCATCCGATCCCTGCTGGTACTGGTTTACGTGAGTTTGAAAATATGATTGTAGGAAGCAAGGAAGAATATGAATTGCTGATGACTACGAAAGAGGCGATGAGTTTTGATGAAGAAGAATAAACAAATGTGCTGATTAGCTAATGTGCTAATTTGCTAATGATAGCATTGAAGGAGTAAGATGAAAGTCTTGCTCCTTTTTTGTTTATAGCCAACTGAAAATAAGGGCCTCAGGAGGTTTTAATTTGTGAACCAGTCATGATGAATAACCGGTTAGGTTAGATTGTAATTTCAAGGTGGTGAAACATCCCAAACCATTTACATTTCATTTAACCGAACGGGCGAGTGACGGGATTTATATTTACCTTTAAATACTAATAAAACAAAGCTGCATGATTTATCCTCACAATGTAGCTTTGATAATAATACCATAAACACCCTGATCATACGTACTGGGCTATCATCTTTCACGCTTTGCTCAACCTTTTTGTCATTACTTCCCTGACTGATTATGATATTACCGCAAGCTGGATTCGCTTTATCGGGTTCCTGGTTATTTTATTTATTCTCCCGGCATTTTTTATACGGCATATCCTTTCATTTATCCATTTCATAAAATTTACATCAAAATGATCTCTTTTATTTTTTTCATGTTTGCATTATTGTTAGCAGCTATTCTTTTAGGTTTAACTAAAAAGAGCACTTATTATTCAGAAACCAATCGCTTAAATGCTTCGGGCATTGTGAGAGAGTAGCCGCTGCCGTTTTTATTGCATTGTTGGTTGCCATCATTAACCCGGTTAATATGGAGCGGATAGACGCTGATCACGTAGGTATTAAAGTAAGAAATGTGGGAGACAACAGAGGCGTTGGTAGAACGGAGTATGTAACAGGGTGGGTATTTTATAATTCATGGATTTCCCGCATTTATGAGTTCCCCATTCATCAGCAGCACATCGATTATGAGGCGGCCGATATTGTAACAAGGGGTGGGTTTAGAGCCACCATCAAACCTTCTTTCAACTATTCCATCAATTCAGGTAATGTGGCCGATATGTTTCAAAATTAAGGGTTGGGGTGAAGGAAATGGAACAGGGTTGGTTAAAAAACGCAATCGTAGGTTCGGTGAATGATGTGGCAAGCAGGTACACAGTGGATTCCATTTTTAATCACCGCGAAGAATTTGAATCGGACATTGTAAAGGAGTGTAATAAACGTGTTTCAAAATGGTTTAATGTGTCGCATTGCGTACCAATATTGTTCCGCCAACAGAAATATCCGAATCCATTGTTGCCAAAACAAGGGCCATACAAGAAGTACAAGTTGCAGAAAACCGGCGCCAGGTGGCTGTGGCTGATGCAGAAAGGAAGATTGCTGAACCACGTGGAGACTCTGCGCAAGCTGTGATCCAGGCTTCGGGTAGGGCAGAAGCCATTAAAAAAGAACAATTATCCCTTACCCCATTGTACATAGAATATATAAAAGTACAAAAATGGTCGGGCCGGGTTCCCACAACAGTAGCTGGCTCCAATTCAGGGTTCCTTATACAATTACCAACAGATGGGAAGGAATAGATAAATAATTCACTGTTTCACCTGGCTTATAAAAGTGATTGTTCCAGTTGCCCCTTCTCCCTGGCTTCTGATAATTTTTTTAGCTGTTTTGTCATTCTAATATTATTGTCCTTGTTTTCGCAATAATTCAGGAGCAAAATCAATGCATTTAATTTAACGACTTTGGCATCTCTGGAAGGCGCTTTATTTTCCAACGTATATTTTGTCATAGCTGCCATATAAAGCCCTATGATGTCATTGTTATCTTTACCTATTTTGGTTACTATGTCACTAAATGCAAAGGAGTAATCAGGTGTCCCATGCATCCATTTACCTATAAATCCTAACAAATTCATTCGGTCAGTATCGTCTTTTTTAAGGGGGCTCGACAGTAAATAAGTTGCGGTTTGCAAAACAAAGGGTTCCGCGGCTTTGTAATCGGAGGCTTTTTCGAGCTTAATATGGTCAACACTCAATAAAGTTTGAGCATTCATATAAGAGCTCCAAAAAACTAAAAGGAGGATAATTATTTTCTTCATTATTTATGTTTTAAAAATCAATGCGCTCTTACTCTAAATCTATTTTAATAATATAAAAAAATATACAATTCGAAAACCTCTTCACCACTTTGAAGACTATATTCTGTCAGCACTTCTCATTACTTGAATAAGTGTCATTGTGCGTTCACTTTTATTTGCAGCAACAAAACTGAACGCACAATGATTAGAATTAAACAATAAAGGCTCACCAGATCCAATTAAACAGTCGGCAACTTATACCCATTGTGATATTCCTTCATTAAATATTGCTTATTGATGGGTTCATCTGTAAACGCCATTTTCGCTTTATCCCACAATAATTTCTTGCCGCTTCTAAAAGAAATATTGCCCATTTGTGCCACAGTAGCCACATGTGCTCCATCCTGAATCGAACAATGAAGGTCGGCTGTCTTTCGGCTTTTCACAACACTCACGAAATTCTCCCAATGTTTATCAAGGCCATTATCTGCTGACTTTTGAAAAGGCATTACTATTTTATTTTTGCTCTGCCTTTCTTCGATCACTTCCCAACCTCCACGGTTTAAAATGAGTGTTCCGTTGTTGCCGATATAAGCAATACCATGATCTCTTCCGTAAGAGCCATTGTCAATACCCATGGCAGAATCCCATACCATATTAAATTTATCAAATTCGTATAAAGTTGTGAGGGTGTCCGGTGTTTCTTCATATAAATCCGGGTAGGCAAATTTTCCTCCAAGTCCCGCAATACTGATGGGGAGTTCCGCCTTCATTCCCAGCAATGCATAATCCAGTAAATGGACCCCCCAGTCGGTCATTAAGCCGCCGGCGTAATCCCAAAACCACCTGAAATTAAAATGAAAGCGGCTGGCATTGAAAGGCCGGGTAGGAGCAGGGCCAAGCCATTGTTTAAAATCTACACCGGCTGGCGGCGCAGAATCGGGTACAACCGGTCCGGGTTTCATCCACCCCTGGTAGCACCAAACTTTTACAGTACGAATATTTCCTAACTGACCGCCCTGTACAAAATTAACTGCATCTCTAAAGTGTTGCTGGCTTCGCTGCCATTGTCCCGCCTGTACTACCTTGTTGTACCGCTGCTGGGCAGCTACCATACGCATGCATTCGCCGATGGAGTTACCTACCGGCTTTTCCACATACACATCTTTCCCCGCTTCGCATGCATGTATCATTTGGAGGGCATGCCAATGGTCTGGTGTGCCAACGATCACCGCGTCAATATCTTTTTGCGCAAGTAGTTTCCTGTAATCGTCATAAATCTTTATTTTGGAAGCATCTACTTTCAATGGCGCTAATTCTGCTAAACGGCTATCGATCACATTTCTATCGACATCGCACACGGCTACAAGATTTACCCCTGCTACTTTTAAGGCAGCTTTTACATTTGCCCAGCCCATCCCTTTAATACCGATGGCGCCAATATTCAATTGATCACTGGGGGCCACTCCTCTATTAAAAATGGCAAATGCTTTATTGTCAAAAGCAGATGCCAGTGTGCCTGCACCAATGATCAGGGAAGATTGGTGTATAAATTTTCTTCGCGATGACATAAAAATAAATTGGTTAAAAGTTTAAAATTTAGAATTAAAAAAAGAAAACTGATGTGGGATGCAATACTAGTTAATGATCTATAAACTTAATGAAATTATTTTATAGAAAGCTGATCTGGGAACCTAAAATTTAACCTTGTTGAGATGCTAATTTATTCTGCTTATTTAAACAACATGATCAACAGTTGTTCAAAAAAGTAAACTTGTTAAACTATATGTTAAAATGCAGTACGCGGATCAGAAAGTATTAAATTTACCCGCTAAAAAAAATGTATCAAATATGGCAGTTGCTAAGAAAGGAATGAACCGATGGCTAAAACGAATAATCGTTGGAATCCTTTTTTTTATTTTGCTGGGCACAGGGATCATTTGGTATATATTTAGTGAAAAGTTTGATGATACCAGCCAAACAAAAGCCGATTACACGGTAAACGCATTAGACCTTATTCATGAGTTTGAAAAGAATGACAGTATGGCCAACAAGAAATATGCTGAAAAAATTATCGTAGTTAATGGCATGGTTTCTGAAGTTGAGGGTGCTGATACAACGGTCAACATAAAAATGGCTGATACTACCTCCGGTGCGTATGTTATATTTGCTTTCCAGCAACAGCACCGGGATGAGGCTAAACGAATAAAACAGGGAGAGATGGTTTCTATCAAAGGCTCCTGTAGCGGAGGCGCTTACAGTCAAATATTAGAAACCGAATTCATTACCTTTAAAAGATGTGCACTAAACAAATAACAAATAAACAAAAACGTAAAATGAAAAAATCACTTCTATTTATTGCTTTGGTAGTAGCGGCAGGTTCGCTGTTTGCACAAAAGAAAACGACCACGTCGGCCACCGTTAATTTCGATGCTACCACCAGCCTTGATCAATTGCCCAAGGCTGAAAATAAGACCGTAGTTGCAGCCATTGACCCTGCAAAAGGTACATTGGGATTTGAAGTTATAATGAAAAACTTTACATTCGGCAACCCAAGAATACAGGAACATTTTAACGGACCGAAATGGTTAGATTCTGAGAAATTCCCTACAGCAACCTTTAAAGGGAATATTACAAATCTTTCAGCTATAGACTTCAAGAAAGATGGCACCTATGACGCAGATGTAGCAGGTGATTTAACTATTCATGGCGTTACTAAGCCGGTAAAAACAACTGGCAAAATTACAGTAAATGGCCAAGCCCTTGCAGCAGCAGCAGACTTTGCAATTAAATTGGAAGACTACGGTGTGGATGGACCGGCGATAGCAGCAGGGAAGATCGCAAAAGAACCAAAGATCACTGTTTCGGCAGAGATGAAATAGCGAATAAATTAATTAGCATCAAGAAAGCTTTTGTCGTTACAGGCAAAAGCTTTTTTAGTGCGCCAGATAAAATTTATACGTTTTCTTTCGCATGCTTTTGAACATATTCTTTAAGCGCTTTACCTACAATTTCATTCCATCCAGCTACAAAGCTTTCCTTTGCAAAATCAGGCTTGTCGGCGGGAAAATTATCAACTCCTTCATGTGTTAGTTTTACCCTCGTAGTGTTGCCTTCTGCGAATAATTCGAAAGTTACCAGCGAGTCGCCTGGATAACCTTCGTACCGCCAGTTATAAGCCAGCTTTTTTTCCGGTATCACTTCGGTTATTTTACAAAGATGCAGGTACTGGTTTTCTTCTGTACCCCCATAAAATTGAAATTCAAATCCCACTTCAGGTTTGAATGTTTCAAAATCAAAATACCATTGTTTCATTTTGTTATTATCAGTTAGAGCCTGCCATACCTCATTTGCTGGCGCATTAAAATTGCGTTCCACTATGATTGGTTCTTCGTTCATATAATATAATTTAGTTGTTTACAATTTTTCAGCAAGTTTGAGTTGCGGTTGCCGGCCAAATTATTTGCTTTTATTTTAGCCTTACACCGCTTTCATTATTATAAGCATACTTTCCCACCAGGTTTTTTAAGGTGGGATAAATTTAAAAAATCCCTGTGTTTATACAAATTTCTTCTAATACTTTTTTATATTGATTAAAGATTTCAAGCTATGAATACAATCAAGATCTTCCTGGCGTCATCGGCTGAACTGAAAGACGACCGTAAAGAATTCGAAGAATTTATTGGCAGGGAAAATAAATTACTGCAACAAAAAGGAACCTTCCTTCACCTTGATATTTGGGAGGATTTTATTGATGCGGTCTCTGCCACCCGGTTACAGGATGAGTACAACAAAAAGATACAAGCCGCGGATATATTTGTAATGCTTTTTTTTACGAAGGTGGGTATGTACACTTCGGAAGAATTTGACAATGCTCTGGAACAATTTAAAAAAGCAGAAAAGCCGCTCATTTATACTTACTTTAAAAATGCTGATATCAAATTTGGCAGCCTCAACCGCAAAGAGGCAAACAGCGTATGGGATTTCCAGGAAAAATTGAAGGCACTCGGGCATTTTCAAACTGCATATGAAAACGATTCAGAACTTAAGCTTCATTTTAAGGAGCAGTTGGATGAGCTATTTGCCAGTAATTTATTAGGGATTTCTTTAGATTCCCAGGAGGTGATTCCTGCCTGGCAAATACCTAAATGTTTATCTGCAGGCCAACCGTCTGTTCCTCCCGGCTTCGTGGGACGAGAAATCGAATTGGCAGATGTTAAAAAGAAATTGGAAACGTATGGGCTGCTGATGATCAATTCAGAAGGAGGGATGGGGAAGACTACGCTGGCTGCAAAATACCTCAATGATCGTCAGCAATATTATAAACACTATGCATGGCTTTTTTGTGATAAGGGCATTATAGAACAAATGAAAACGCTGGCGGCTTCCTTGCATATTGATCTTGGTCAGAATAAATCCGAAGATGAACAGTTGCTTGTTATAAAAACAGCCATGCAAAATTTGCCCAGGACCTGCCTGCTAATCCTCGATAATGCAAATGAGCCCAAACATATAGCGGCGTTCCAGCAATTATTTGATGGATTGCAATGGCATATACTGCTCACCAGCCGCTGCCAGCAAGTGCTTCCAAAAGAAAATGAATATACATTGAACCATTTGAATGAAGAGCATGCCAGGCAATTTTTTAAAACTTATCATGATGAAAAAACTCCCGACTTTGAATCCTTGCTGGGTAAGTTTTTAGCAGGTATCGGCTACAATACCTTAATGATAGAATTATTCAGCAAAAACCTTCATGAGCTTTCTGCGATAGGGGAAACCCTTGCAAACACACTTGAACAATTCAGCCAAAAAGGTTTATTTCTTGGTGAAAGAAGTTTTGAAATAAAAACGGCTTACACTGGAAATATACACAGGGAAGCGGCGACCACCGACCAAATACTGGAAGTGCTTTATGACCTGACCAAATTGGAAGAAGCTGAAAAACGCATATTAATAAACCTTGCCTTGCTGCCGGCTGAGAATCATTTATTGTCTTTGCTCACGGAGGTTTTAATTCCTGACAATAAAATTGGTTTTGCCAAACAGTTAAAAGCATTGGCCCAAAAAGGTTGGTTGGGCACGGATACAAAAAGCTATCGTATAAGCCCGGTGGTACAACAAATAGTACTGGCCAAAAATACAGGCAGCATAGAGGAAATTGCATCAAACCTGGTAATGAACCTGAATAAGAAATTAGTGCATGATGGTGTGTCGCTGGTAAACCTTGGAACTTACACGCAAGCCAGGCCATACGCTGACATGGCAAAATTTGTAACCGCTTTTCTACATACAGATAACTTTGACACCGGCTTGCTCTTTTTGTACCTTTCTGATTATTATAAAGCCATTGGCAGTTTAAAAGCATCCTTGAAAAATTTGAGTGCAGCAACAGAGATCTTTAAAAAAATAGACCAGGAAAACTATGCGGTTTGTATAGAAAGGCTGGGCCATCTTTACCAGCAACAGGGTGATTTCAAAACAGCATTGCGTTATTTTGAACAATATAACGAGTTGGGTAAAACGCTTTCAGAGGCCAACCCCCAAAGTCAGTCATTAAAGAACGGGCTTGCTATTTCTTATGAAAAACTTGGAACAATTTATCACCAGCAAGGCGATCTTAAAAAGGCATTAAAATATTTTACCCAATACAACGATTCATGTAAAATATTGTTTGATGCTTATCCCAATAGCGAAACACAAAAAAACTGGCTTGCAATTTCCTATCTCAAATTGGGGGACGTGTACCAACAGCAGGGCGACTTGAAAACGGCTATAAAATATTTCGAATTATACCACGATCTCTGTAAAGAATTAGTTGATACCAATCCGAAAAGCGAATCTCACAAAAGCGGGCTTTCCATTTCACTCGAACGGCTGGGCGATATTTACCTGGATCAGCATGATTTTAAAAAAGCACTCATTTTATTTGATGAATACAAGAATTTATGTAATGAATTGTATGAGGCTAACCCACAAAGTGAAGCACTTAAGTTTGGCGTTGCAGTGTCTTACGAGCGGCTCGGAAATATTTACCAGGAACAGGGCGATTTAAAAGCCGCATTAGGCTTATATCAAAAGGAAACTGATTTAATTAGTGAAATGTTTAAGGAGAATCCTCATAGTGAGGATATAAAATATGGGTTGGCAAGCTCTTTTGAACGGCTTGGGGATACCTACCAGCAGCAAAACGATTATGATAATGCGTTACTTTTTTATGAACGGCAAAAAGATGTATGCCGGCAAATGACCGAAGACAATCCATATTCCGTACGGGTGCAGGAAGGGTTGGCTGACTCTTATGCGAATGTTGGAAACGCCTTCATCAAATTAAACAAGGTGAACGAGGCAAGAGACAATTTTGAACAGGCAAAAAAAATTCTACTGAAGTTAACTAAGGATGTTCCCGAAGCGGTTGAGTACATGAAAAAACTTCAGCGCTTAAAAGAAAAAATAAAACCTTAATGCTCAGGTTCAATAAAAAATCAATAAAAACCATTTCATGAAAAGTACCAGCGTTCCCATTCTCTTGATCACAATTGTATGCCTGATCTTTGTTTCGGCCTTTATACCAAAAGAATATAAACAAGAGTGGACACCATTATTTGATGGCAAGTCACTTGCCAATTGGAAAGTAGGTGAGAATGCCAATACGTTTACTGTTGAAAATGGAGCGATCGTTGCTAACGGACCGGTTGCTCATTTGTTTTATGATGGGAAACTCAATAGGCACAACTTCAAAAACTTTGAACTTAAAGCTGATGTAATGACTACATCCGGTTCCAATTCGGGCATATACTTTCATACAGTTTATCAGCATGCCGGATGGCCCGCCAAAGGGTACGAAGCCCAGGTGAATAATTCTCACTCCGACTGGAGGCGTACAGGCAGCCTGTACGGCATAGCAGATGTTAAAGAAGTAACAGTGAAAGATAATGAATGGTTTACCGAGCATATTATTGTTCAGGGCAAAAGGATACAGATAAAAATTAATGACAAAACAGTATCAGAATATACGGAACCAGAAAATTTACTCCGCACAAGCGCCGATTCTTTACGTAAACTTTCCAGTGGCACTTTTGCCCTGCAGGGGCACGACCCAAAGAGCAAAGTGTTCTTCAAAAATATTGTAGTTAAAATCTTACCGGATTAATAGTAAGGATATTCCCTTAATCCGCTTAGATATCTACTATTTTTCTCTTACTACACCTACGATACGATATCACTTTGTTGTCCTTGCTCATGCGTTTTTTTATCGAAAGGTAGCCAATCTTCCCATATGGATTAGTTATCAATTCATCTGCTGGTTTTTATGTAGTTTCCCTCTCTTTTTTTAACATAATAATCCAATATTTATTTTAATCCTTCGTTATGATTTATGTCCAACATCTGTGCAATTACAAATTGTAACTAAAAATGAAAAACATTCAAACCGGCGATTTAACATTCGCATCCTATGAACAAAGTTCGCCTACCTGGCCTATCCCCAAAATAAATGAATGGTATCAAAATAATGGGTGGCCCATTGGGTGCAACTATATTCCTCACAATGCCATCAACCAGTTAGAAATGTGGCAAGCCGACACCTTCGATGCGGCCGTAATTGATAAAGAGTTGAGCTGGGCTGCTGGGCTTGGGTTTAACACCGTTCGTGTTTTTTTACATCATCTTTTATGGGAACAGGATAGCCCAGGTTTTATAAGCCGCATGGATACGTTTTTGAGCATTGCGGATAAGCATGGTATCAAAACAATGTTCGTATTATTTGATGGAGTATGGGATCCTTTTCCTAAAGCAGGCCCGCAGCCGGCTCCCCGCAACCTGGTGCACAATTCCGGGTGGGTACAATGTCCGGGCTATGATGTATTGAATGATGCAAGCCGGTATGATGATTTGCATGCTTATGTACACGGCGTTGTTGATCATTTTAAATCAGATACCCGTGTGTTGATCTGGGATATATTTAATGAGCCTGATAACATGAACACCGGTAGTTACAAGGATGATAATTATGCGGTTCATAAAGCTCAGCTATCAATGGCATTGTTGAAAAAAGCTATCGGATGGGTTAGAGCCATCAACCCTATTCAGCCAATTACCATGGCCCCATGGCAATGCGACTGGAGCGATCATTCCAAACTTACTGAGCTGGATAATTTTATGTTTAGCCAGTCGGATATCATTTCGTTTCATTGCTATGAAAACAAGACTGGCATGGAAAAAAGAATTTTGGAATTGAAACGCTATGGAAGGCCAATGGTTTGCACAGAGTATATGGCAAGGCCTTTAAAAAGTACTTTCAAAGATATTTTACCTGTGCTGAGAAAACATAATGTGGGCGCCTATAACTGGGGTTTTGTTGCAGGTAAATCCCAAACGCATATCGCATGGGACTCATGGCAGAACCCTTATGAAAAAGAGCCCGAACTTTGGTTTCACGATGTATTAAGATCGGATGGACAACCGTATTGTAAAAAAGAAGTTGCTTACCTGGTACGCTTCAATAAAAAACATGCGTGCTGACGAAACAACAACTTATCGTTGGCAAAAAAATATTTATATAAAAATGTCCCGGCTTTTCACGGGACGTTTTTATATAAATTGAGTCGATTTATTAGAAGATATAATATGCTTATTCAGTAATTAATTTGTTCACAAACATTTATTCTTTATTGAACATCATTCTGTCATGTTAATCCCAGGTAAGGTTTGTGTGCTGCTTCGGGACTCACTTGTACGTTTTCAGCAATCAGCAACAAAGAATGGGACGGCTCAAATTACATTCCGGTTTACAAAAAACTCACTTTACTTCTTCCCACAGGTGTTTAATTAATCCGTCCGCCAGGCCAATTTTTGGAACATAAATTTGTTCAGCTCCGGCCCACCGCATCACATTTATGTAGATGAGGATGGCGGGCACAATTACATCGGCTCTATCCAGGCGAAGGTTGTATTTTATTATTCTTTCAGACAACGTAACGATGCTTAGCTCTTTATAATAATCTCTAAGCAGGTCCAGTGAGAGTGGCTTGCCATCTTTCTTTTTACTCATCGAAAAAACTTTATTGATATTGCCTCCACTGCCGATAGCTACCACTTCTTTTTGCCCCTTCACTACATTGCGTAAAATGTCTTTCATATCATCCCAATCTTTGTCAGTTACCATGTTCTTCAACAACCTGATAGTGCCAATGTTGAATGATTTTTTATAGATCAATATTCCATTGCTGAAAAACGAAAGCTCCGTGCTACCACCACCTACGTCTATGTACAAATAGCTGTGGTCCTTATCCAGGTTTTCCGCCACATGGTTTTCATAGATCAGTCCCGCTTCCAGGTCACCGGTAATTACTTCGATTTCAATCCCGGTCTCCAATTTTACCTTACGAATTATGTCTTCAGCATTTTTTGCATCTCTCATCGCACTGGTTGCACACGCTTTAATATGGGCTACATCGTATGCATTGCACAAATGTTTGTAAGCTTTCATTGTCTGCAATACCATTCCTATCTTTTGCTTTGGGATAACACCTTGTTCAAATACATCAAAGCCAAGGCGCAATGGCACACGTACCAGGTTCATCTTATTGAATGATGCTACTCCCTTTTCGTCAGTAGATACTTCAGTTATAAGAAGCCTTGCCGCATTACTACCAATATCTATTGCTGCTAATTTCATTCCTGTCATTATTTGTTGAACGGAATTTATCATCCTTACTATTAAATAACACTTTGTCTTGCGTACAAAGATAAGTGCCGCTCACAACTATAAGCCATTCGCACAGTACGAAAAAATTATGTAGTCAACTTGCGGTGCAGGTAATTATAGGTCTCCACCTGTGAACGTATCTTTTTTCTGTTGCGGGGATTAATGTATTGGTTCTCCAGGTTGTTATCTAATTTCCTTGCCTTAATATTATCTGACAACTGGATCTGAATGATATCTTTTAATTCCTGTTGAATTTCTTTATTAAAAACAGGACAGGCTACTTCTATGCGGTGATCAATATTTCTAACCATCCAATCAGCGGAAGAAATAAACACCTTCTCGTTACCGTCATTGTGAAATATCATCACCCTTGCGTGTTCCAGGTACTCGTCAATTATACTGATGGCGTGTACGGGATGTTTGTATTTTTTATTTTCTGTAAGCATACAAAATATACCCCTTACCACCATTTTAATTTGTACACCAGCTTTTGCCGCTTCATACAGTTTTTCTATTAATACCTCATCGCTCAGTGAATTTATTTTGAGCGTAATGGCCGCAGTTTTTTTTGCTTTAGCCAGTCTTATTTCTTTGCCGATCAAGTCAATCAAATGCTTCCTCATGCTGATAGGGCTTACCAATAAAGTTTTGCAGGCCCTTAAAAAACGCAGCCTTGTTTTGGGCTGTTCCAGGTAATGAAAGATCCGGTTTACATCAGCCATAATATTCTTATCTGCAGTAAGCAGGCAATGATCCCCATATAGTGTAGCAGTGCGTTCATTCATATTACCCGTACTAACGAACCCATAAAAAATTGGGTGATCATTCACAACCTTTTTTATCACGCAAATTTTGCAGTGCACTTTCATATTAGGCACGCCTATCAATACTTTGGCGCCAGCTTCTTCCAGTTCTTGTTTCCATTCCAGGTTGGCTTCTTCATCAAACCTTGCCCTCAATTCAATTACCGCTGTCACCTGTTTTCCATTGCGTACGGCATTGGTTATCGCGTTGATGATCTTGGAACGGGGAGCAAGCCTGTAACAGGTAATTTTAATACTAACAACATCCGGATCAATAGCGGCTTCTCTTAGCAGGTCGCTCAGGCTGTCAAATGAGTGATAGGGAAAATTGAGCAGCAGGTCTTTTTGCAATACGATGTCTGACACCCTGTTTACATTTCTTAATTCAGGATGTACAAATGGTTTTTTGCGGGTATTTTTTTGTGAGAATACGGACTCAGGAAAATTAATAAAATCTTTAAAATTATGAATGCTGCCGCCTGGTATCAGGTTATCTTTTTCGGACAAGTCCAATCGTTTTACCAAATAGGTAAGCAGTGAGGCGTCAATTTCTTTGTCAAAAACAAAGCGCACGGGTTTGCCCTTTTTCCTGTTCCTGATGCCCTTCTCAATTTTTTCCATTAATGAAGTGGCTACATCATTGTCAATGTCAATTTCAGCGTCACGGGTAACTTTAATGATATGGGCAGAAAATACATCGTATTTAAAAAAAGAAAAAATAAAAGGGAGACAAAAACGAATCACATCTTCCAGTAAAATGATATGTGTTTCATTTTGCCTGGATGGCAAAATAACAAATCGGGGTAATCGCCTCGCTGGTACAGATACAAGCGCAAAACGCTGCGGAATGCTTTTGTCTTTTGTTGATAATTTACAGGCAAGGTAAATGGACTTATCGTTGAGTATAGGAAACGCCTGGATGCTTTCTATCATCAGGGGAACGATATTGCTGCGGATCTCATCATTAAAATAAGCGGTTATAAACTTTTTCTGCTCCCTGTTAAGTTGGCGCTCATTTATAAAAAAGATTTTTTGTTTTTTTAATTCTCTCAGTATTTCATTCCATATTCTGTCAAATTCTTTCTGTTGCTCTATTACTTTTTCTTGTATTGTTTCCAATATCATTCCCGGCGAAGCCTCGAGGTGCATATTGCTTTTATTGTCAGCCAGTATCATACGTTTTAGCGTAGCCACTCTCACCCGAAAAAATTCATCCAGGTTATTGGAAAATATACCCAAGAAACGAATCCTTTCTCTTAATGGGACTGTTTCGTCTGCGGCTTCCTGCAGCACCCTGCTATTAAAAGACAGCCAGCTAATATCCCGTACAATTACTTTTTGTTGTACTTTCTGTCGTACCAAGTGTAGATTTTTTAATGATTTGGCGAAATTAAAGGGTTGGCCTTATAAAAAGCGGAAATCAAAGTTAAGTTTTACATATTTGACGGTGCAGGCTTAGTTGACCTTCTATTGTAATATGGCAAGGCCAACAGTGAAAAAAAACCTACCAGGAGAATGATAAAAAACTGGGCTGACCATTGCAACAGCCCGTTTGCATATCCATGAGCCTCATCTATCCCGTATAAAAACATTACCTCCATTATGAACCAGGGGTAGGTGCCTATACCGCCGGGTGTAATGATCATGCCAATGCTTGCAAATGCCAATACCGGAAAAGCAGCTGCAATGGGAAGGCCGGAGGTTTCGGGTATTACAAAAAAACCAAGGTAGGTGCCACCTGCATAACAACACCATATAAAAATACTATGGAGAATAAATGCTGTTTTGTTTTGCAGATTTTTTATGCTGCTTAAGCCTGCCCCCACACCTTTGAACAGTATGCTTATCCTTTTTACAATGCCGATATTGCCGTACTTTTTGAAGATAAATTTCAACACAAAGTAAATGAGTAGCACTGCTGCAAAAATGACCAGCAGTTTAACAATCATTGTTTGCTTATTGCCTGATAAAAAATTGGTACGGATGGTTTCTTTTGCATAACCGCCAATGATATTAACCTGGGTAGCCAGCGCAATGATAAATACAATAAAAAGGGAGACCACATCAATTGCCCGTTCTACCAGGATGGTACCTACTAGCTTGTCCGCAGGAACCTTTTCGTATTTACCCAAAATAGTGCATTTTAGTACCTCGCCCAGGCGAGGTACTGCAAGGTTAGCAAGGTAACCTACCATCACAGCAAAAAATGTATTGCCCAATCTCGGGTTATACCCCATTGGCTTCATCAATATTTTCCATCTGATTGCCCTGCTGATATGGCTTGCCACAAGAATAAAAAATACCGGTATAAAAAGAATATATCTTGCTGATTTAAGAGCGGTTTTACATTCCTCCCAATTTTTTTCGCCCATTTGATGAATACTCCACCATACCAGGAAAACGCCCAGCCCTAAAAAAAATAGATATTTTAAAATGGTAAGTACCGACTTTTTCATAATGGGCTACAAATTACGAAGTTATGTTGAGAGTCACCCCCAAACCACTGCGGCGGAAAGATTAAAGATCAATCAAAAAACACGCATAAAGTCAGATTGCTAAGATTAGCAGCCAGTTACATTTAAGGCTGCGGAGAGCCTGGCTCTACCGGATTATTTAAGATCAGGTTATCAATTAATCTTACATCATTTAAGTAGGCAGCGGCTACGCCTACTAATTGAATTTTGCCATCCCAGTTTTGGATGATCTCCAGTGTGTCCGCTATCGCTATTTCTACATAATCAACTTTGAATCCTGCATCGGTCAATAGTTGGTTTGCGGTTTGTTTTAATTGCGTGGTATCACCTGCTTTTAGGTTTTTTTTAATTGAAAGAAGCGACTGGTAGAGCGCCGGGGCTTTTTTTCTTTCGGTATCATGTAAGCGAAGGTTCCGGCTGCTCATGGCGAGGCCGTCAGGTTCCCGCTGAGTAGGGCATATTATTATTTCCGTTTCAATTTGTAATAACTCAATTAGTTTTTTTATTACCATGCATTGTTGAAAATCTTTTTGACCGATGTATAATTTTGTAGGAGTTACAATATCTAACAGCCGGTTAACTACCTGGCATACGCCCTGGAAATGCCCGGGCCTGAATTTACCTTCAAGAATATTTTCCAATGGGCCCATCTCATATTTTGTAGCCTTATCAATCCCATTGGGATAAATATCTTTTACTGAGGGTAAAAATAAAATACTACATCCCGCTTTTTCTAAAAAACAAATATCCTTTTCTATTGTAGTGGGATAATTTTCAAAATCTTTGGCATCATTGAATTGCGTTGGATTTACAAAAATGCTGCAAATAACCAGGTCATTTTCCCCGAGCGCCCTGGCAACAAGGCCCAGGTGACCGTTATGCAATGCACCCATTGTAGGAACAAAGCCAGTTGTTAAGCCTCGTGTCTTTTCAGATGAAAGAAAAGAATGTAAATGTTCGGGTTTTTTAAATATGATCATGCTTTTATGTGTGTTGTGCTTTAGCTGCAGGCTGATAAAACCCCATTTAAGCAGTATAACTTCTGAACGCTAACCGATATAGCACCCCTTAACAAAGGAGTCTAATTCATCCGATAAATTTGAATGCACCTCAAATGTAGGTGTATATTGATTGTAACAAAATTATTGGTAACTTTGCCGCCCTTAGGAAACTTACAGGACTCATCAATCAAGCACAAATGTCTACAAAAAAAAGAATTTTATTTATTGCCAACGAAATGTCGCCCTATGTAGAGCTTACAGAGTTTGCGGAGATCATTAATAAGCTGGCAATAAAGTCGAATGACAGCGGGATGGAAGTAAGGTGCATAATGCCGAGATTTGGTATTATCAATGAAAGGAGGCACCGCTTACACGAAGTTGTACGCTTGTCAGGCATTAATGTTTCTATCGACGGTGATGATTATCCCCTGGTTATTAAAGTTGCATCTCTACCTAATGCAAGGTTGCAGGTATACTTCCTCGACAATGAAGATTTTTTTAAACGCAAATCCATTTTTACAGATGAGAATGAAAAATGGCACGAAGATAACGGGTTAAGAACTGCCTTATTTTGCAAGGGTGCATTGGAGACCGTGAAGAAATTTGGCTGGCCGCCAGACATCATCCATTGCAGTGGTTGGATGACAGGATTGATACCGATGTTTATTAAGACCGCCTATAAGAAGGAACCGGTATTCAGTAATTGCAAAGTCGTATTTACAATTGGTGAAAATACATTCAAAGAAAAGCTTGGCGCTAACTTTCTCCAACTGTTGACGATAAATGATAATGTTACCAAAAAAGAACTTGACTATTTTAAGGATATCAACAATACAGCAATGTTCAGGGGAGGTGCCGCCTATGCTGATGCAGTTACTTTTGGGGCTCCTAATGTAGATAAAAAACTGGTAGAAGAATTCAGCAAAATAAAAGGTAAAAAGACTTTACCTTTTAATACTGAAAGTGATTTAACAGACTATTTACAATTATATGCCGACCTTGCCAAATAGCTAATAACACCACCCACATTTCTTAAATTTCGTTTTTGTGCAAAGAAAATTTTTATGTTTTATAGCCGGACTGGCTTGTATTTGTTTCTTTAACTGGGGTTGTTCCAAAATTGATAGTACCGTACTGGGTGCGGATCTTATTCCTGCGGTAGACAATGTGCTAACTTTTGCTGATACACTTTTTGTTGACGCTACAAGAGAACAAATTGTTGATACAACCAGGTTGAGCCGCTCAGAAACACATGTATTGGGTAGTATAAATAATGACCCTATTTTTGGCAAAACAAAAGCTAATATTTTCGTTCAGCTTAAGCCTGTATTCTTTCCTTATTACTTTGGCAATTCAAAAGATACCATCAATCCGGGATTAAATGCAGCTACACATTTTGATTCTGTATTTCTCTGTCTTTCTTACACAGGATTTTATGGTGACACTTCCAAGCCACAGCATATCAAGGTTTATCAACTAGATGAAAACACCAGCAACCTTGTAGACACTGCAACTCATTTGCTCAGCTTTCAACCAAACAGACCATATCTTGGCAATTTATTGGGCGAGACAACAGTATTTCCGCCGAGCCTTAACAATTATACCTTTTTAAAAACCAGCAAGAAAGATTCGGTAACCAGGCAGATACGAATTAAATTAAGTAGTGCATTTCTGGCATCGCTAGTTAGCAGAGATTCAGCAAAAGATAAACCTAATAATATCTTTTATAGTGATTCTCTTTTCAAAAATAAATACAAAGGTTTTGCAGTTGTAGCCGAAGGGGGCAATGACGCCAATGGATTATTTTATATCAGTTTAACGAACGTGGCTACCAGGCTTGAAGTGTATTATGTAGCCACCAACACAAAGCTCGACACTGCATTTTCCGCTTTCCCTTTATCAACAGGAACACTTGCTAACGTTACGCCGTCGGCTAACGCAAATTCTTTAATAAGAGACACCTCTTCATCACAGTTTCCAAATGCGGTGGACCCTACAGCATTGTATATTCAATCAGCTCCGGGCTCTGCTATTAATTTAAACATCCCGGCACTGGCTACACTATCTAATAGAATTATTCACCGGGCCGAAATATTTGTAGAGCAAATACCAGGCACACCCGGTAATGATGTACTATCAGCACCGGCATATTTATACCTCGACCTTATAGATACTGGCAGCACCAAAAAGTATAAACCATTGTATTTTGATCTTAGCCCCAATGAGTTTTATAATCCCGATAATTCGGCCTCCTTCTTTCCGTCTGCCGGCGTAGACCAGAATTATTATGGAGGCTTTTTAAGAACTACTACTGATGCTTCGGGTACGAGGTCTTTCTATACTTTCAATCTTACAAGATATGTACAGAACATGGTGACCAAGCATACGACTAATTATAAGTTCAGGGTGTTTGCTCCCTATAACTTAACCTATTATGGGTACCAGCTTGCTTATAAAAACAATCTTGCTTTTGGCAGGGTAAAAATAGGTAACGGCTCTAACGCCAAATACCGGCTTCGCATGCGGATCGTATATTCAAAAATATAGCATTAAAAAAAATAACATAACGAGCCTCCATTTAAAGGGAGGCTTTGTTGTTTACATCGCTACCCCTATCTTTGCACCTCAAAATTTAAAACTATATGCCTTATTTGTTTACATCAGAATCTGTAAGTGAAGGACATCCTGATAAAGTAGCTGACCAGATCAGCGATGCCCTGATTGATAATTTCCTTGCTTTTGATCCCAATAGCAAGGTAGCATGCGAAACACTGGTAACCACTGGCCAGGTAGTACTTGCAGGCGAAGTAAAAAGTAAGGCATACCTGGATGTACAGGAAATAGCCCGTGGCGTGATAAGAAGGATTGGTTATAACAAGAGTGAGTATATGTTTGAAGCTAATTCATGCGGTATCATCTCCGCTATTCATGAGCAATCAGCAGATATAAACCAAGGTGTAGATAAAAAGAAAAAAGAAGAACAAGGTGCAGGTGACCAGGGAATGATGTTCGGCTATGCAACCAATGAGACAGATAATTATATGCCGCTTGCATTGGACCTGGCTCATTTTATTTTAATTGAACTGGCCGCCGTCCGCAGGGAGAATAAAGAAATAAAATACCTTAGGCCAGATGCCAAAAGCCAGGTGACATTGGAATATGACGACAACAATAAACCAATCCGGATTGACGCAATCGTCGTATCAACGCAGCATGATGATTTTGGTAAAGAAGAAACGATGTTGGCTAAGATCAAAAAGGATATCATCAATGTGCTGATACCAAGGGTAGTGGCAAAATATCCAAAATATGCGCATCTATTCAACAGCAAGATCAAATATCATATTAACCCAACCGGTAAATTTGTTATTGGAGGTCCACATGGAGATACCGGATTAACTGGCCGAAAAATAATTGTTGATACTTATGGAGGCAAGGGCGCACATGGTGGCGGTGCTTTCAGTGGTAAAGATCCAAGCAAAGTAGATAGAAGCGGCGCATATGCTACCCGCCACGTGGCTAAGAACCTGGTGGCTGCAGGCTTATGTGATGAAGTACTTGTGCAGGTAAGTTATGCAATTGGTGTAGCGCAACCAACCAGTATAAATGTTGTTACCTATGGCACCGCCAAGGTGAACTTAACAGATGGAGAGATCGCAAAAAAAGTAATGGCAATGAAATGCTTTGATATGCGGCCCTACTTTATTGAGCAGCGCTTGAAATTACGCAACCCTATTTATAGTGAAACAGCAGCTTACGGCCACATGGGACGTAAGAATGAAGTGGTAGAAAAAGTATTTACTTCACCTTATGGAAAATCTATTACTAAAAAAGTAGAGTTATTTACGTGGGAAAAGCTGGATGCTGTGAAAGAAGTGAAAAAAGTATTTGGATTGAAATAGTGACAACTACCAAGGCCTTCTGAAAATATGACGGCTTAACAGACCATAAGCTTGAAAGGGCTTATGGTTTTTTTCTGCATTAAATAACGCTTAATTTTGACTTGTGAAAAATTTCAGGCAACAACAACACCGCCCCAAAAAAAATACATTGGTTATAGGCCGTAAAGCCATTATAGAGGCAATGCAATCGGGTAAGCAGCTAGAGCGGATCTATATGCAAACTACCATACATGGCGATGCGATAGAAGAGATAAAAAAACTCGCTGAACAACACCTGGTTCCGATCAATAAAGTGCCGGTGGATAAATTGAACGGTTTCAATATCAGCAATCATGAAGGCTGTGTAGCTGTGATAAGTAAGATTCAATACCAGGACCTGCAGAATGTGATCTCATTCATTGTAGAGAAAGGCGAGACACCATTGTTTTTAATTTTGGATGGAATAACAGATATCCGGAATATTGGAGCTATTGCGAGAAGTGCATTTTGTTTTGGTGTAAATGCCATTATCATTCCTGATAAGGGAGTAGGTGCTTTAAATGAAGATGCCATTCTAACATCTGCCGGCGCATTGGAAAAAATTGCTATCTGCCGGGTGAATAGTTTGATGAAGACAGTTGATGAACTGCACTTGAACGGTATTAAAGTTTTTGCCAGTGAAATGACAGCTACGAAAAAATTGTCTGAACTGGATTTGAAAGAACCGTGTGCTATGGTAATGGGTGGAGAAGAGCATGGCGTGTACCCGGCATTAATGAAAATTTGTGATGAACAGTTTCAGATACCGATGACCGGTGATTTTGAATCTTTAAACGTGTCTGTTGCTACTGGTATTATTTTGTATGAAGCCGTTAGGCAACGAATGGTTATAGGTTGATTGCCGATAGTTGATGGTTGATGAGTTGGTAAACTGCACCTCATTCCTCCACATCCTTATCTGAAAAATAAGAGGCCTCGGCGGTTTTACTTGAAGTGGCAACAAGTTTTTCGATCGTCGCTATTTCTGTTTCCGTGAAATAGCGCCATTTACCTACAGGCAAAGCCGAGAGCGTTATATTCATTATTCTTACTCTTTTAAGCGACGTTACATTGTATCCCAGCGCCTGGCACATTCTCCTGATCTGCCTGTTTAATCCCTGAGTTAAAATGATCCTGAACCTGTTTTTACCTTCCTGTTTTACTGAACATTTTTTCGTAACTGTATCCAATATCCGAACACCGCTGCTCATTCTCTCTACAAACCCTGCATTGATTGGCTTGTCAGTTGTGACCACGTATTCCTTTTCATGATTGTTGCCGGCTCTCAATATCTTGTTGACGATGTCCCCATCATTAGTTAAAAATATAAGCCCCTCAGAGGGTTTATCTAGCCTGCCTATTGGAAATATCCGGCTTCGGTAATTGATAAAAGAGATGACATTATGTTTGTCCTTAAGATCGGTAGTGCAGGTTATGCCAACGGGCTTATTAAAAACAAGGTAAACTGTTTTGTCTTTGCTTTTTACAGGTTCCCCATCTATTTCAACTATATCACCAGGCATTACCCTGTTGCCCTTAATGGCCACATTGTCATTGATCGTTACCCGTCCCTGTTCAATATATTTATCAGCTTCCCTGCGGGAGCAAAAGCCTGTTTCGCTAATGTATTTATTTAAACTTTTATCCACTTATGAAAATAGTTTTAACGGCTTTGCCGTGGTTTGTTTTGTTGATTACCATGGATCATCAAAAGCCGGAGTAGAAGTTACTTATTGCTGCTGGCAGCGCTGCTGAGGGACGCTTCATCAGTTGTAAACGCAAAATTAATGTCCACAGGATTGAACCTGTTGATTTTTTCAAGGTCCAATACAGTCCGTTTATTTACCTGGTCCCGGTGATACATGGGAATGAACTTTGCACCAACAACCACCTCTTTTAGCGTATAGGAGCTGCGGGCTATTACTGTATTACTAAACATATCATCAAAGGCCTTTATATACAGCAATATTTCACCATCGGCGTTTGCAAAATCCTGCAGAGAAAATTTATAAAAAGGGCTTTCCTCATTGATCGGGTGAACAATGGTCCAGCTAAGCGACAGAGAATTTATCTTGCTGTATTCCAGTTCCATTTGAAAAAATTTATTATTGAGCTTGCCATTTTCTTCAATCAAAAGCCCGGCGGTAACTCTGGCCTCAACTTCCGAAAGATTATTATTTTTATATGGGGCCACCCTCATCATCAATGCGATGCCATCTTTAAATGGCGCCAAAACCGCGTTTTCACTAAACCGTAAATAAGCTTTTGGCCTACTGAATCGTCCGTAGAATAAACCGGTAGCAATTGCAAAGCTTAATAACCCAACCAATGCTTCTAAAGCCGCTACCGAACTGGCGGCAAAGCCGTGTGGGCTTATCCGTCCGTATCCCACCGTGGTAAAGGTTTGTGCGCTAAAAAAATAGGCTTCGCCAAATTCTTCCAACCAACTATTTGCCCTTAAGCCTTCAAGATGCTCTACACCAATGGCAAAATATACGCAAGCAAAAATCAAGTTCATCAAGGCATAAAAGCCCAGCAATAAGAATAGAAACTTCCAGCGGGATAATTGCAATAATGTATGGTATAAACTCAGCCTGTTAAGAAAATTTATCCCCTGTTTTTCAATATTGGGCATGCCGTCTTTCCTTATAAACCTTCCCCCGTAATCAGATGTATTGGCACCAAAGCCGGTATTGATTTCCGCTTTGGCTTTTGCATTTATCTTTCGTTGCAATGTCATGGCACCTGATATTTGATTAATGACGTAAATTAAATATAAAGCCCAATATGAGCATAATATATTAACAACCGTAGAAGAAAAAAGGGCTTGCGGCGGGGCAATCAATAAGTAAGAAGCAATATTCTGAAGTTGCATTTATCGTGTATCTTGCTAAAAAAAGTGAGCGTCGTATGGGGAATATTCTAAATAGTTTTATAATTTTTTATAACAAAATTTCACGCATTCCAAAGAGCGAGTTTTTTAGCAGGCTTTTGCTCGGAGCAAAAAAGTATTATGCCAATTACCCTGCAACAATCGTTTTGCAAACTGTATCGGCCTGTAATCTGCAATGCAAACATTGCTTTATCACCAATTACGGAATAGAGATCACTGATGGCGTAACAAAAATTATTTTGTTTGATGAATTTAAGACACTGGCCGACCGTTTAAAACCCATGATCAGGAAAAGTAATTTTTTTGTTTTTTCCACCTTTGAAGCCATCATCAATAAAGACTTGTTTAAAATGATGGATTACCTGCTTGAGATTAACCCACGGCTTAAATTTCCCTTTTTATCCAACTCAATGCAGCTTACCGCTGAAAAGATAGCGCTGCTGGAAAAATACCCTTTAAATGAAATAAATATTTCCGTGGATGGTACAACCAAAGATGTGGTAGAGGGATTTAAAAATGGCGTTGAGTTTGATAAAATATTACAGGCACTTGACAGGTTATCGAAGTCGAAGTTGAAGGACAAAGTTGCCGTTACTTTTGTAGCGCATAAAAATAATATTCACCAATTGCCCGAGCTATTGAACATGGTGAACAAGTATAATATTAAATCAGTTTTTGTCAGCAACCTGTTGTCCTTCACAAAGGAAAACAGGGATATGGTTTTGTATACCAAAGAAGGAAATCCGGCAGTAGAAAAAATTTTTGAAGAAAGCATCAGGATTGCCAGGAAGAATAAACAGGTATTGGAGCTGCCTTTGACAAAGCCCAAATTGAAAGGCTGCCAGGCGGTAGAATCATTTTTTGTAAACCACAATGGCAATGTATCCCCCTGCGATTTTTTGGCTGTTACCACGCCGTTTACCTTGTTTGGCGAAACGATTACCAATCCTCCGATGGTTTATGGCAATGTATTGTTTGATGACCCGATGGACATATTCAGATCTAACACGGCCACTGATTTCAGAAAGAAGCACCGTTTGGCAAAAGACATTCCCGCTGCATGTACACATTGCATTGATGCCTATGGCCTGATGTGCAGTAACAGAACCGTTTACCAATAAACACCTGGGTGTTTAAGGCTCTTTATTTTTTCTAAACCATCGAAATGAGCAGTTTTAAAAGTAAGTTATTAAATGGTTTTACATGGCGGCTCGGCTTGTACGCTAGTTCTTTTATTCTAAATATTTTTATAGCAAATAATTTTGGTGCTGAAGGGTCAGGGATATTTTATTTGTTGCTAAACAACATTGCCTTTGTTGTACTCTTCACCAGTTTGGGGCTGGATTCAGCCATTGCATATTTTACTTCCCGCAAAGAAATAGGTACCAGTCAGTTGTTATCGTTGAGTATTGTTTGGAGCCTGGTGGCCAGCGGTGCATTGGTTCTTTTGTACTTCGCCTGTGTACAGTTAAATATTGTAGCGCCTTATGACCTGGCGCCATTCATTATTATAAACATTGGCTGTACGCTGCTTGCCAATTGTGTTGCGTCTATTTTATTTGCCACCGATGATAACAGTACGCCAGGGTTAACTTTCACCTTAATAAATGTGTTGCTGATTGTGTTATTGCCGGGTGTGTTAGTAAACAATATCGTTGCCAACACAGAATATATAAAACTGTATTTGTTTGTAACGGCCTTACCTGCAGTGGTATTTGTGGCATGCCTTTATTTCAGAAGCATCAGGTTTGGTGTTAGCAGGCCGGATAATTACTGGCTAAAGAAAATTGCTTCTTTTTCATTGCAATCGTTTGTTAACAATATGTTTTATGCTCTATTGCTGCGCTGCGATTATTGGCTTGTAAATTATTATAGTACAGACAACGATCTTGGAAATTACCTGCAGGCAACCAAGTTAACGCAGATCATTTTGTTAGTGCCAACGCTTGCTTCCTTTTCCTTGTTTCCCCTGATAACGAGTCATATTCACCAATCAAAAAAGATAGATACGAAGCTGTTAAAACTGGTGAGTATTTATTTTTATATCGGCGTTGTTATGTGTACGGGAGTGATAGCTGTCGGCTATTGGGTATTTCCATTGTTGTATGGGCAAGGCTTTTCCAAAATGTATTTATGTTTCGTATTGTTATCTCCCGGTGTGCTTATGTTGGCCGCAGCCTTTCCTATAGCCACTTTTTTTTCGGGAAAAAACCAGATCAGGCTAAGGGTCATTGCATTGTTTTTTTCTATTGTTTTGTTAGTTGTTTTAGACCTGTTGCTGATACCAAGGTTCAATATTTACGGAGCAGCAATAGCGGGAACGGTGGCCTATAGTTTCTATTTCTTTTATTTGCTTTTCCAATTCAAAAAACTACATGATTTCCAAATGATGGAGTTACTCGATATCAGGCCAATCCTGCAGCAGAATTTTCTTGGGCTCTTTACTAAAAAAAACAAGGATGAAGATTGATACCGTATATGTTTTATGCAATAAAAGGGATTTTTATTTTGCCAGCATATGCGTTGCCAGCATCAGGTACTGGAACAAAAATATACCTGTTTACCTGGTGAAAGATTATTTGAATGGGGACTTTGAGACGCAGCGATTAGAAATGGCGCTAAATGTAGAAGTTGTGCCTGCTACAATTAAAAACCTGGGCTACCTTGCTGAACTCTATCCTTTCATAGAAAAAAAAGATGAACGGGCGTTAGTGCTTGATGCAGATATCATTTGGATGGGTGACCTTATTCCTATCCTGGAACAAATGGATGAAGACATTGTAATTGACGGCTATTCGCCGGAAAATATGGAGGCTGAAAAACAGCGATGGTATTTTTTTGAGCCATCATTTTCAACAAATTTTCCAGGCTATGTTTACCCCGGCTTTTTTTTTAACTCGGGCCATATCCTTTTTAACACAAGAGCATTTTCGAAGGAAGAGTTTTTAGCGTTGGTACATTGGCAGGAATTCCCATCTGCAAAGCTCAGCAACACGTTTTTTACCGATCAGGGTATATTGAATTATATCGTTGCAGAAAGAATCAAAAGCAAATCGATCAGCTATAAAAATTTTAAGTTTCAGATTTGGGGGTGGGATAAAATGGTGGGCCGGTTGGCTGTTGAAGATATTAGGCAAAAAAAATCAATTCCTTACCTCGTGCATTGGTATGGCCCAAAAAATGGCCTCATTAGTTTTTTGCCGGGCAGCCGGCTTTTAAAATTTTATGAAGCTTTTTATTTTAGTCATTTGTCTAACGGAAATGCATCGATGCAGGTAATCCGAATAAAAAGGACATTGCAGCATATTGATAAATTTTTGTATGAATTTCTTAAAAAAGTTTATTACTTCCTTCGGCCTCCAAAAAATTAACTCAGGACCACAGATTTAGGTATGTGCGGGTATCCGCATAGAGCATCACAAAGGGCCATACCAAACTATGCAATTCAAATGTCCCGTCAGCCAAACACGTGTTGAGCCTCTTCCGGCTATAGTCATCGAATGGCGATCTTTTATTATAACTATAAAATAAGTAATTTTATATCTTAATTTTTCACTTGAATTTTGAACGAATTGCATAAGACCAGTAGAGTACAGGCTATGTTATCGTTATTGGATCAATAAATAGAGATTATGGAATCAGCAATATTACAGACAGCCGAACCTATCCGGGAATTACTAAGCCCGGTAAGAAGTGTTGTTTCTTTTGCACCTTATATAGATTTTCTAAAAAAACAACTAGCTGTTTCCAATGGCATGAAGGCCAAATTTTACCGCTTTATCATTAGGAAATTTGAACAGTATCCCGTTTTACTTGCACCCATCGAAGACCTCACAATACTTAGCGAATATAATGAATTGCTTCATCTGGTGGATGCTACCATTTTTCCGCTGGTGTATGAGGAAGAAAATAATTTATTTGCACTCACTCCCCCTATGAATTTTCAAATGTTTTATTTCTCTAAGGGGATGTACAACACCATTGTCGACCGGAAAACAGGTTTTATAAAGGAACTGCATAAAAGTTTTTCGACGGAGAATTTTAAAAACCGGAAGGAAAATTTTTTGTACAATTTTATACTGGAACAATACTATGACATACATTACGAGTTTGAGCATACCATGGTGTATCCATTATGGGATGAGCAAAAGCGGCTGATGAATTATTTCAATGTGAAGATAGACAGGCGCTTTATTAAATTAAGCTGCGAAGGTCCGTTGCCTGTTATTGACCCTAATTATATTATTGAATTACGGGGCGGTGTTATTGATTTGCGGCGTTTGCGCAAGCTTATTCCCCTCGATTCATTTTCATTGGAGGGGTTCGCTATTTTGAATGTTTCGGAAGTAACAGTACAGCAGTCCATTGAACAAATAAAAAATACGGTACTGGGCATTAATGAGCTTAATGGCAATGAAGTATTTGATTATATTAAAAGTTCACTAAAAACACTTTTACAGGAGAATGATCTGGAGGTAGGGCTGCTCCCTTTCCTTAAAGTAAATAATCATTTTATTATAGACGATGAAATAAGTAACCGGAGTATCCTTTTGAAAATGGGCTGCGATTGTATGGCACACGATAACTCTTATACGCAGATAGCAGAAGCTTATGAAAAAGACCCGAAGCCCATCCTTCTTACAACCATTACAGATGAAGTAGTGAAGAAAATGCCTATGGTAGAAATGTTGTTTAATTCCGGCATTAAAAGTTACCTGGTATTGCCTCTTTTTAATAATGGAAAAGTGTTAGGCGTATTAGAACTTGCATCCCGCAGGGGAGGCGTTATCAACACATTGTTTATTTCGAGACTGGAGCCGGCAAGGCATTTGCTGAGCCAAGTATTGCAGCACAATATTGATGTATTCGACAATAAGATTGAGCGCACGATTAAAGAGAAATTCACTTCTTTGCAACCGTCTGTAGAATGGAAATTTAATGAAGCTGCCTGGGACTATATTTTGAAATCAACCAATGATGCAAAAGCAGATGTTGGCAACGTTATATTCAAAGAAGTATTTCCTATATATGGCGCTGTTGACATCCGCAATTCTTCAATAGAACGGAACAGCGCTATCCAAAAAGACCACCTTCAACAGTTTGAAATTTTGCAACTTACGTTGAAAGAGTTGAGGCAGCATATCGAGATTGGCCTGCTGGATGAGATGATATTTAAATGCGCCAAATGGCATAGCCGTATACAGGAAGTATTAACGTCTGAAGATGAATTGAAGATCAACGACTTTTTTGAAAATGACGTGAACCCGCTTCTAAAACATTTCAGGGAAAACCATCGTGAGGTGAGCAGTATTGTGCTGGATTATTTTAAGAAAAGCGAGATAATGAAAGGGGTAATTTATCATAACAGGGATGAATACCAGGAGTCGGTGGATCTTATCAACAGCCGGCTGATCAAATACCTTGAAAAGGAAATGAATACCCTGCAAAAATCTTATCCCAATTATTTTGAAAAATATAAAACCGATGGAATTGAATACAATATTTATATCGGGCAGTCCATTGCGCCAGACAAGCCATTTGACCTGCTGTATTTAAAAAATCTGAGGTTGTGGCAACTAACTTCGATGGCGGCAATTGCCCGTATGACTTACGGGCTGTTATCCGAAATGAAGGTAAAGCTGCAAACTACCCAACTTATCCTGATACATAGCAATTCGATTGATATCAGCTTTCGCAGGGATGAGCGGAGGTTTGATGTAGAAGGCGCCTACAATATCCGGTATGAGATAATGAAGAAAAGGATTGACAAGGTTCATTCAATTGCCGGGGAGAGACTTACCCAACCGGGAAAAATTGCATTGGTATACAGTAATCAAAAAGAAGTACAGGAATACATTAAGTTTATAGAGTATTTGCAGGATCAGCAAATACTGGATAAAGACCTTGAACACCTTGAACTGGAAGAAGTACAAGGTTTATATGGACTACGAGCTTTAAGAGTAGGAGTAATACTTGAATGATTTAATATAATAAAGGATGAACTTTTATTTCGCATTCTTTTTCATCACATCCCAATATTCCTTACCATACCCCACTAAAATCTCGCTGCCGGCAGGAATGTTTTTTTTCGATTCAATGAAAATTTTTAGCCCTTCTTCTACGTATTGGCAATTATTGGTAATACCCTTTATCCGTGTAAATCCCCTGGCATCATTTGCATAACGTGCTTTTTCCTTTTCAAAAGTTAATCCATCAATCACATGGTTTTTAGTTACAAAATAAATATAACTGTTAGTGCCTTCCTGGTGATCGACATCTTTCCAGGTAGTAATTTTCCCCCTGTACTCAATGATACGTGTTCCCTTTGGAATAAAAACTTTTGTAAACAGCCCTTTCCCCGAGCCGGGCAAAGTGGATGTTTTTACTACCAGATGAGCCTCCAATAATGACATGTGTTTTAATTTATTTTGATAGGGCTGAAAGGTAAACAAATAACTTCAATGAATTTTTGATAGATATTCCTGCGGTTCGTTATTAAAGAAAATAAAGAAGTGTGCCAGTCGTTGCGATAAACAATTCGCGTAATAATTTCAACACTGTCCGCTATTTGCCTTTATTGGGGTACCCTTGACTGTTAATAGGTAGAAGTTGTAACATGAATAATTTGCCATCCCATATTCGTCAGGGTTAGATATCAAGCTATTTCCAGAAGGTGCAATAAATTTTTAATCTGAGAAAATGCCATAAAGAGCCAGGCCGGGATATATTTGGTCCAAATGTTGTTTCGAAACTATTAAGCGATTTAACTTATTTTTGAAATTGTTGCACCTTGTCCTTCATTTAGTATAATCATATTTTAAGGGCGGATTAAACAGATCTTCCTTTTAATAGAACAATACTAAAAGGTAGGTACTATAACAGAATTGAATATGAAAAGTGTATTGATCGTAGATGATGAAATTGATCTGTGCCTGCTACTTAAGCAATTTCTTACAAGGAGGAATTATGAGGTTTATATTGCACATACTTTGTCAGAGGGCCTCAATATTTTAAACAGGGTTAGACCAGATACCATAATGTTGGATAACAACTTGCCAGACGGAATGGGTTGGGATGTTGCTGATGAAATTCGTATAAAATATCCGGGCATGAACATTACCCTGATCAGTGCATATCAATCGGCAAAAGATTTTATCCAAAAGCACGATCACACCATCAACTTCCTGGAAAAACCGATATCATTAAAAGATATAGAAAAATACTTATAAGCGACCGTTGCCAGATTGCAATATTTCCCCCATAAATATTATTTTCTCCGGTTCAATTATTTTTTCTCTATGTGTTGGGGGCTATGTTGACAGCTTCAACTCTTTCTTTCGCCACCATTTCATTCGCCGGCATATTTGTTACTCTCCTTATCACTTCACCTAACATCATCTGGCATTGTTACATACCTACGGCCTGTACTACTGTGCCTTATATTGATCGTGTTGTTTCATCTTATTATAAAGCGTTTTCCGGTCAACCTTTAATAATTTTGCTGCCTTGCTTTTATTGAAATTTGATTTTTTCAAAGCTTCAACGATCATCTCATATTCAGCATCTATGCTTACAGTTTTCAAGGTATGATTCACAAATTTGTTTGATGGCTCATCCCTGCGAGGCTGAGTATCATTAGAGGGCGCACCATTCACCAGGGGTTGCTCTTTTACTGCGGCGGACGGCATGGCTGCCTTCTCATATTTAGGTTCATTTTTCTGTTGGTCAACCGTACAGGAATCAAAATCCAGCTTTGAATAATTAACCAATTCGAAAGGCAAAGTAGTTATGTCTATTAACTCCCCTTGGGAAAGCAATGCAGAACGCTTTACCACATTTTTTAACTCCCTTAAGTTACCGGGCCAATTATAATTTTTAAAGATATCTTCTACTTCGGGTTTAAAGCCTTTCACAGCCTTTTCTAATTCTTCGTTGCTCTGTGCAAGGAAGAAGTCTGCGAAAACTAAAATGTCATTTTTTCTTTCCCGCAAGGGCGGTACTGTTATACTAAATTCGTTGAACCTGTAAAACAAGTCTTCCCGAAACCGCCCTTTTTTTGCAGCCTCCCACAATCGGTCATTGCTTGCTACAATGATCCTGATATCAAGGTCAATATCTTTCACCCCGCCTACTCTCCGCAATTTTCTTTCCTGCACCACTCTTAGCAGCGAGGCTTGTATATCGAAAGATAAATTAGCAATTTCATCCAGGAATATTGTTCCGCCATTTGCCAGCTCGAGGCTGCCGGTTTTCTGGTTGGCAGCGCCGGTAAATGATCCTTTCTCATGGCCAAACAATTCGCTTGCCGCTAATTCATTTGATAGTACTCCGCAATCAATCGCTATGAATGGTGCATTTCTTCTTTTACTCCTGCTATGGATCTCCTGGGCAATTACCTCTTTACCACTACCGCTTTCACCCGAAATAATTACACTTAAATTGGTAGGAGCTACCAAATCGATCTGGTTCAGTATCTGCCTGAATTCCTTGCTTGAGCCAAAAATATATCTGGAATGATTACCGGATATTTTGTGTTGAGCGATCGTTCTACCGGTATTCTGCCCGTCAGCACCCTCTACTGTTTTTGATGCTTCAATAGCCTTGTTAATCGTTAACAATATCTCATCTGGGAACAGCGGCTTGGTTATATAGTCGTATGCACCATGTTTCATTACTTCTACCGCTATTTTAATTTCACGGTAACCCGTTATAATGATAACAGGTACTTCAGGCATTATTTTTTTTATCTCGATCAGTAAGGTCTTGCCGTCTGTATCTCCCAACCGAAAGTCGCTTAACACTACATCCGGATGATTTTTCTCCACTTGCTCCAACCCCCTTTTACCAGAGTGGGCTAAAAGCACTTCAAAATTATGACGGCTAAAGAACTGTTCCAGTAAACGACACATCTCAATGTCATCATCGATGATCAACACTTTACTTTTTGTCATCTTTATACCTTTTTATTTCTGCATTAGTGTAAAGCAGAAGCATTATCAAATTGCCATTGACCATATCCGGCGCATTTCGCCTACAGGAATATTCATAATGTCCCTATACTTGGCAATGGTACGCCGGGCAATTTTAATTCCATTTTTTGCCAGCATACTTACCAATTGCTTGTCATTATAAGGATGGTTCCTGTCTTCAGCTGCTATGATTTCTTTCAATTTCACCTGCACTACTTTGTTGCTTACTGATACGCCCTCTTCGTTTATAATTCCTTCGCTAAATAAATTTTTTAAAAGTATCATGCCAAAGGGGGTATCAATATATTTATTACAGGTAACCCTGGATACAGTAGAAATATCGAGCCCTACTTCCTCCGCTATATTCTTTAAGATCATAGGTTGTATAGTAGAAGGGTCGCCGGAAAGAAAATAATTTTTCTGTTTCTTAATGATCGCCTTCATTATGTGGATCATATTTTCTTCTCTTTGCCGGATCGCTTCTATAAACCATTGGGCCGATGATAATTTGTTTTTTAAATATACAGCGGCTGCTTTTTCATGCGAGGTTTTAAAGGAACTTTGTTCGACACTTTTAGCAAGGCTTTCATTAATAAACAGGGTGTTGCTTTTCTGTTTGTACAGTTCAACTGTTACAGCTTCGCCATCCACCATTAAAATAAAATCGGGAATGATCGTTTCTTTTACTGTTTGATTTTCTAAAGAAATATTGAGCGGTTTTAATTGCAGCTTAGCAATCCATTTCAACACAATCGATAGTTCTTCCTCATTTATTTCAAGGGCGCAACAGATCTTATCAAACTGCCGTTTTTGCAACTGCTGATAATGGTCCCGAATAAGCTGGGTGCTTTTTCTTACAATAGGAGAGGCCTTCTGTTTTTGCAGTTGCTTCAATAAAAACTCCTGGATATTTCTGCAGGCAATACCAATCGGCTCCAGGTCCTGTATCTTGTACAATACAGACTCCACAAGGGTTTCCTCCACATATGTTTTATTCATAAAAGAAAAATCATCTGCAACTTCTCCTACGGACCGTTCCAGGTAACCATTATCAGAAATGCAATCCAAAATAAAAACAGCAATGTTTTTTTCCGTTTCATTGAGGTTAAGATTGAGTAATTGCTGTTTCAACGTAGTTCGAAAATCAACTACATCTTTAATAGGAAGATTAATTGCATTACTATGAATATAACTTTGATTTTCCAACATATAGTTGGGGTTATCATCATAGCCATATTCATCCCAATTTTGAAATTCCTGTGGAGGATCACTGGCATCCGCAGCCTCAATTTTCATATCATCATCCGCGGCTGTCTCCAATAAAGGGTTTTCGTCCACTTCATCTTTAATCCGTTGTTCAAGGTCTAATGTATTGAGATGATAAATGCCTAACATTTGAACAATTTGCGGCAATATTTTCATCGTTTGCTTCTGCAGTTGAGCTTGCTTGAGCATAGTAATTTTTGGGTTTGTAGATGGATGATTTTGTACTACCATTGTGAGTCAAGAAATAGTCCAAAAACTGGAAAAATATTTCTGAAACACAACAAACTGATTATTAGCTAATTGTTTAATATATGTATTGCCCTGAATTTTAAAATAGTGGGATATAAAGGCAAATTGAAGAAATATTTCTACATAAAAAGCCATAGAGACGGGGTTGGCAGTCCATTGAAATGTATTGGTTTTCACCCTTATTTAGACAGATAATGAGTGACTTATAGTTGCAATATAAATTCATTATGGCATGATTTTTATTAAGTTGTACCCCTTTATTAAACCCTCTATTATGACACGCTGGACAGTTGCATTTCTTATCATCGCGATGATAGCTGCAATATTCGCATTTGGCGGAGTAGCAGATGGCGCTGCCAGAATTGCGAGGATCATGTTTTATGTTTCCCTGGTATTATTTCGAATTTCATTTTTCATCGGCAGGCGAACGGTTTGATGGTATCGCAGATGTACCCTTGGCAATTTTATACATATGAATAAAGGCCCTTACTCATAGATATGTTTTTTATATTCATCGTGTTCGGTTCCGTCTGCTTCAAGATCTTTTAGGTCATCAATATCTTCTTCGCCGTCAGAATCAGTTATTTTTTCTTCTTCCGCTGCCGAGGTGATCTGGCCCGATTGTTTTGGTTCCTTGTTATATTTTGTAGTTCTGCTTTCTAATGGTTCGAAAGCTTGTTTTCTTAACTGTTCATCGGTATCATCGGCATCAGAAATTGGCTCCTGTTCAGTGGGTGACGGATCATCAATGGATTGCTTTTTATTAGTGATATCCCTGGGGCCGGCCTTAACTCCGGGCTGCTTTGCACTCTTCTTTTCTTGTTTGCCTGATTTTATTTTTGCCATGATAATATTTTTTAATAATGAATAGAAAATAAAATCCAAAAAAATATGCCAATTGCACGAACATTTAATTGTGGGCCACAATGGTTAACGTGGTAACTGTAACAGTTTGATTTTTAACTGCCCCCAGGCGCTACCTAATTTGCATCTAACCTGCTATTATTTTTTTGTAGAAACGCTTCCTCAGGTAACTAATTTATGTTTAAAGTTATCCATTGAAAAATTTTGGTACTGTTTTTATGATATACCTACATGGGATCAGTAATTTTTTAGAAAGTATAACAAAAAAGATGTTGATTAGAAAATTAAGATTATGGCTGTCGTATTATATGTATGTCTTTTCTAAAAAGATCAGGGGAGTGCAAGAATAAATTTATCACCTCTATAAATACAAAGTATGAAATCGATATGGACAGGTTCTATAGGATTTGGCTTGGTAAACATCCCGGTCAAGTTATACAGCGCCATAGAAAGCAGCACGCTCGATTTTGATATGCTGGACAAGAAAGACCTAGCTAATATTAGATTTAAAAGGGTTAATGAAAAAACGAATAAGGAAGTGCTTTGGGAAAATATCGTGAAAGGATACATGCTTGACGGTAAATACGTAGTGCTGGATGACAAGGATTTCAAGAAGGCAGCACCTGAAAAATCAGAGCATATTGAGGTGATCCAATTTGTAGATGAAAAAGAAATCGATACCATTTATTTTGAAGCACCTTATTATGTTCAACCGGATAAGGCCGGCATAAGGGCTTATGGTTTATTGAAAGATGCCCTGGCCAAATCGGGGAAGGTTGGACTTGGGTCATTTGTGATGCGGCAGCGTGAACATGTTTGTATCATCAGGGCAAAAGATGATTTGATTATATTAAACAAATTGAGATTTCCTGAAGAGATCAGGGCTACCGATGAGTTGAATTTACCAGCTTCCAAAAGCAAACCGGAGGAAGTGAAAATGGCAATAGCGTTGATTAACCAGCTCACTAAGCCGTTCAATCCAAAAATATTTAAGGACGAATACTCCGATAAGCTTTTAAAGATAATAAAAGCTAAAGCGAAAGGAAAATCTGTTCCTTTCAAACCATTAAAAATTGTACACTCTGATTCAAAAGACCTGATGGAGCAACTCCAGGCATCTCTTTCCACAGGCAAAAAGAAAGTTTCTTAAAAATTTTATTAGATACTTGATAGTTAAAGGGTACCTCGGATGCAGTACACATCCCTTTTTTTAATCTGATTAATAATTAGTAAATGTGTCTGGGAAATTATCGCATCGAAATATTTTTTTTATAATAAAGTGTTGATTTTTTTTCCCAGCTGTGCGTTTATTAATAGGTAAATAAACTGGCATGGTTTTACTAATATAGTTAATAGGTTTTTCATAGGATATTGGATAAAAACGGGGAAAGATTTCTATCTTACCCCTCTTTTTTTTACCACTAATTTCAATATCCTGCTTGTCTTGATTCCCGTTTTTAAATCAGGTATAACTATGAATTTCAGGTTAAGAAGACTCTCAAAGGGAGTCTTTTTTCAAAGGGCTCCTTTATGATTTAACCTATGAATAATTGAAAAATCCAAACCTGGGTTTGAATGGACAAGGGACTTCTGCCTTACCTGTTTGTTTTTTTCAGCGTCCACTGAATTTTTTTCTGAAGTTGATCTAACAAAAAAGGCTTTTCAATCACATCGTCTGCCTCTACATCTTTAAGTTTATCATAATTCCAGGTGTATCCCGTCATCATGATCACCGGAATATACGAAGTAGCAGGGTGGGTTTTAAGATCAGCTATAAATTTCTTTTGTAATACGTCTATCAATACCAAATCCGGTTCAAAGTTTTGAGCCATCGCGATTACTTCATCTCCTTTGCTTGTATATTTTACTTTGTACGCTCTTTTTTCAAGCAAATTCTTAAGGAGACTCATTGTATCAAAATCATTGTTAACTACCAGGATCTTTTCCATATATTTTCGTTTAAAAATATATAAAATACAACCTGCGTGCCAGTGAACTTCCAAAAGATTGAGGAAATTATTGAACAGGTATGGAGAAAAAGAATGTGGACCCCTTGCCCTCTTCACTTTCGGCCCATACTTTACCATCGTGTGCTTCGATGATCCTGCGGCACAGATAAAGTCCCAGCCCTATGCCTTCCAGGTTTTTTGTTTTTTCGGTTCGGAAAAACCTGCTAAAAATGTGAGGCAGATGTTGCGGGGCAATACCAAGCCCATAGTCTTTAACCGAAACAGTTACATTGTTATTTTCAAGTCGCATACGAATGGTGACGATAGTATGTCCATTTGAATATTTTATTCCGTTGCTGAGGTAATTGGTAACAACCTGTATCAGGCGGTAACGGTCCCCGTACACCGGTACGGGGCATTCTCCTTCTACCTGTATGGTGTAATCGGGCTGCAGTACTTCTATAGTATCCAGTGCCTCTTCTATCATTTGCTCAAAATCAAATACCGATTTCTCCAGCCTGAAATGCCCCGCATTAAATTTAGTTGCATCATATAATTCGCCGATCATTTTATTCAAACGCATTACATTGTTTTTACTGCGTTGCAAATAATCCGCGATCTCGTGGTGTTGGTTGTCATTAATTAGCTGGCTCATCATCTCATTGCATAAAACAATGTTTGACAGCGGGTTTCGCAATTCATGTGCAACAAAACCAATGATGTCTTCCCTTTCTTTTTCTGCTTGTTTTTGAATAGTGATATCGTGTGCCACCACTAAGATGTTTTTATGTGTGCCGGCCTCTTCCATCGTGCTGCAAGAGATATCAAATACTTTCTTTTCTCCGGAAGCAACTTCAATTTCAAAGGCATGATTTGTAAAGCCTTCTTTTGTATCCAGCACTTGCTGAATTTTTTCGAATAGCTCATTGTTGACAACGTGTGGTCTCATCAGCTTGTAAAAATCCATCTTTATCACTTCCTCTGCAGAATAAGAGAATAAATGATAAAAGGCATTGTTTACCTTGATGATCTTAAGTTTTTTTGTTAGAACGATTACGATATCCTCAATGGAACTAAGTATATTTTCATTAAAAACACTTAAGCGGAAAAGAGATTCCTCGGATACTTTTTGCTGATTGATATTTTGGATTACTTTTAAAATTGCTGCTTTGCCCTCATTGTTTTTTACAAGTATTGATTCCCCCGAAACCCATATGAGGTTTTTATTTTTGTGTACAAGGAAGTTGTTATCAAACGCTTGCCCATCCGCCAAAACTTTTGCGATCTCTTTTTTGGGAAGTTTCTTCTTTATGTCTTCTTCAGTAAATAATACAGATATGTGTTTGCCAACGATATCATCCCGGGTATATCCAAATGATTCGGTAAATGCAGTATTGACTTCCGTAATAAAGCCCTTCTCATCCATTAATATCACCCTGTTTTGTTTAGTATATTTGAAAAGGGTTTCAAAAAAATTGAAAGAGCCAAACTTAGGATTGAGGTCTACAGACATACAATTTTTTTAAGTGAGGGTATTTAACTGTTTCGTAAATATAATCCTGTTGAAGACCTGGTCATAATTTCAATTTTTATACCACTTAAAATACATGTCATTTTACCATGTTATTTTTCAGACAAGCTGTTGGTCTTGAACTCCACTTGTTGAGCAATTATTTGCACACCTTTTATAATCAAACCTGAAACAGTCGTGGCACAAAAATTACGGTGTTAACAGTTACAGACTGGATTTTGTTGGCCCTCGGTTAAACTATTTATTAGTAAAGAAATAATGACCCTGTGAAAAAACAGCAGGCTATTATTCCTGGTGATAAATGATTTCCATGGGCACATTCCCGAAGGGCCGTTTTTATTAGGGCAGTTCGGCGGCCCATGGTTTTTTATGCAATTTTATTTATTAATTACTTCCATTTCTTCCAATGGATAATTGCCGGTAGATAGTGTGCAGTTAAATGAGTCGCAATAGCTGAACAATTCATTTACCGGAACGGTAGTGAGTTTAAATTTCTTTACAGGGATTTTGCCCTCACTAAAGTTGGTGCCTTCCTGCCTGGTTTTGTCAACAGCGAAAATAGTAATTACGGTTTCATCCCCTACAAAAAGGCGGATGGCCAAGGCTTCAAGCCGATCCCGGTTATAGTCTGGAATATGTTGGGCGCAGAAGTCATCAAGGGTTTGACCGTTCGCCAAATTTACCGCGATGCCCCCCGAGATATCCCCATGTGTATACTCTTCTTCCATAAAGGTTGTTTTTTAAATATATTTTTTTTTAATAAAATTATCATGCCATTTTATGAGAAGCGAATAGTTACGCTAAAATATATTGTGCGGCGGCGCAATGGGAGAGGAGTTGAATGGAATAAGTGGACTGCAGAGAACTATAAAGGAAGGCTAAAGCGAATTTCTAACCGTTAGGTAAAACCTGGCTTCAATATGCTCCGTAGATTTTGATAAAATAAGCTCAGCGGCCTTTTCACCCATCATTTTAAAATCGGTTGAAATAGTAGTGATTCCTTTTAATATTATTTTTTTCAAAGCAGTTTCATTGTATGATATCACACCTACTTCTTTTCCTAATTCAAAATTTTGATCTACCACTTTTTCTATCAATGTTACCAGGTCGTCTTCCATCAGGCTGATATATACTTCTCCCTTGTTGAGGGTCTCTTTGGCAATATTGTGCACTATTTTATAATTGAATGCATACTCCTGGCAGAACTTGCAGAAGCCGGCACTTATTTCCATAGGATGGTAAGTGTATTCCGGCAAAATTATATTGAGGGTATTGTATTTACTTAATTGGGGAAGCGCCTGTTCCAACGCATTGTATATATCCTTTTCAAAATTTTCGTAGATGGCCCCGTAGTTACCAGTGATGCCGGGAACAAGTTTATCAAGTAGTATTAGTTTGTCTTTAGGAATAGTATTAATGATCTTGTCAGCATGCTCGGCACCTTCCATAAAATGCGGTATGATCACGAAATAATTGTAATCTTCTTTTGAATTAAGTAAGAGTTTTTTAAACAGGGAAAAGTTGTTGTTGTAAATGTAAAAGTCAATAGTAGCTGCATCTCCAAGGGTGCTGACAAATGAATCGTAAATAATTTTTTTGTGTGCACTCAACTTGTTGAACAACAAAAAAATTTTCACTTTAGTTTCTACATTATTGCTCTTAATATAATATCCTTTGCCGGGAACGGAACCAATGATTCCTGTTTTTTTTAGATACCTGTATCCCTTCTCCGCCGTATCCCTTGAAATTTCGAATTCAAAGCTCAATTCGTTAATTGAAGGAAGTACATCATCCAGTTGCAGTTTTTTTGTTTCGATAGCTTTTATGATACAATTAGCCAGTTGTTGGTATTTGGGCGTAGCAGAAAATTCGTCTATATAGATAAGTTTATTGAATGGAGATATCATAAGCCGTTCGTTTGAAAACCAGTTGAATGTTTCTGATTCAAAAATAACTTTTTTAAACCGAAACATCCCGGCGAAACTGAGGATAGCTGCTAAGCGTGATCGATAATAAAGAGTCTCTTCGATGTGGAAAACATTTTAAAAAAATATAAAAACTTCTTTAATTATTTAAGAAGTTTTTATATCTTCATTTTATATTTAAGAACCTGGCACGTTTCAACCAAAACTAACATGACTGAAAAAAAGAAATTGTTTCGGCACAAAATCTTAAAAGAGTTGTATTATGAGGATAATCTTTCCTGTGCTGATCTATCCATTAAAATCGAAAAGAGTTTTCCCATTACTGCTAAATTGATCGAAGAATTGGTTGCAGAGAATTTAGTGGTGGAAACCGGTTATGCCCCGTCTACAGGTGGCCGGAGGCCGTTGACTTATGCGCTTCAAAATAATGTGATGTACCTGGTCTCTGTTGCGATGGACCAGTTCGTAACCAAAATTGCTATCATGGATATGAAAAACAATTTTGTTTCACCCATAGAGAAAATTGTTTTACCACTTCCGGATAATCCACAAGCTTTACAGATACTAAAAGAAAAAATTGCCCATGTAATTGACACATCGGGAATATCAAAAGAAAAGTTTGTTGGGGTAGGCATTGGTATGCCCGGATTTGTAGATGTAAAAAAAGGGATCAATTATTCATTTTTGCAATTGGCTAACCATAAAAGTATTACAAAGTATATCGGAGATAAAATAGGTATTCCCGTTTTTATTGACAATGATTCAAGCCTTATAGGTTTGGCTGAGTTCCATTTCGGTGCAGCCCGAACCGAAAAAAATGCAATGGTCATTAACATTGGATGGGGCATTGGCCTTGGATTAATTATCAATGGAGAACTGTTCCGCGGCCATGAAGGCTTTGCTGGTGAATTTAGCCATATCCCTCTTTTTTTAAATGGCAAATTATGTACCTGCGGCAAAACAGGTTGCCTGGAAACCGAAACCTCTCTATTACTAATTGTTGAAAGAGCGAGGGAAGGAATAAATTCCGGCAGGCTTACAAAATTAACCGCATTACCATTTGATGACCTGGAGGCCGCCTGTGATGCTATTATCAAAGCAGTTAGGGAAGGCGATCAGTTTGCAATCGAACTTTTTTCAAAGGCTGGATATAATATTGGTAAAGGTTTGGCAGTGCTGATTCACTTGCTAAATCCAAAGGTCATTATACTAAGCGGCCGGGGATCTTCGGCCGGACAAATATGGCAAGCTCCCATTCAACAGGCATTAAACGAACATTGTATTAACAGGTTACATCAAAGTACAAGCATAGAAATATCAACGCTGGGCATTCATGCCGAATTGATAGGCGCTGCTGCACTTGTGATGGAAAACTATGAACGGATACAGATCACGAAAGGCACTCATGCAACATCAGTTGAAACAAACTTGTCAGCGGTTTCTTAAACACGCTGCAGGCTTTGGCTTTATATGTTTTACACCTCCCCTAAACCACAAGAAAAGAGACTTTATTATTATTGACTTTTTTACTATTTAACGACTTTTTTTCACACTAAAAAAACTACTGCAATGAACACAAAAAAACATTTATTCTTACTGTTTCTAATCCTGCTTGGAAGCAATACAATGTTGCTGGCACAGGTGAAGAAAACGGTTACAGGTGTAGTAAGAGACAACGGCGGCGTTGGGCTTATAAATGCTACTGTAACTGAAAAGGGAACTACCAACAGGGTGCTGACTGATCAGGAAGGCAACTTTTCAATTAAGGTTAATCCTAAGTCAACCCTAACAATTTCATATATTGGATTTACAACCAAAGACATGGCAGTTGGTGAGCAAAGCAACATAGCAATAGCCATGGATGTAGCAAGTAATGCCTTAAATGAAGTGGTCGTTACTTCCCTGGGTATTTCAAAAAAACAAAAGGCGCTGGGGTATGCCACTACCACCATCAAAGCGGAAGAACTTACAAAAACGGGTTCTCCCAATTTTGCTGCTGCCTTGTACGGCAAAGCACCTGGTGTCAGAATCGGCGCCACTCCCGGTGGAGCCACCAGTGCGGTTAACATTACCATCCGCGGTATTAATTCCATTACTGGAAAAAATCAGCCATTGATCATTTTAGATGGTGTGCCCATCCGTGAGGGTGAAGTTAAGAATAACGATTATTGGGGCGATCAAAGGCTTAGAGGAAACGGTTTACTGGATATTAATCCAGAGGATATCGATAATATTTCCATTTTAAAAGGTGCTTCTGCCGCTGCGCTTTATGGCTCTGAAGCGGTGAATGGAGTAGTGCTGATAACTACCAAAAGTGGTAAAGGAAAGAAAGGGTTTAGTGTAGATGTAAATACCAACTATAGTTTTGACAAGGTTGCCTACCTGCCACGATACCAGAATGTAAGAGGCGCCGGCGCTCCATTAAATATCAGTAATGGCGGCCAGGATGATGCAGGCTTCGTGTACGTAGATCTGGATGGTGACGGTATAAAAGAAACAAGGAGCATATTAGGTTACAGCATCAACTTCGGCCCTAAATTCGATGGTAAACCAACCATTTCATGGGATGGTGTAGTCAGGCCTTATGAAGCGCAAATGGACAATTATGCGGGCTTGTTCCAGACTGCACAAAATTCAAGTGTAAACGTAGCGCTTACCCATTCCTCAGAAAATTCAAACGTGCGGTTTTCCCTGACGCGGCAATCAAATGAAGGTGTAAGCCTTGGAGCTGCTAACACCAAGAACATTGCTAATATGAATAGCACTTTCAGGATGGGAAAAAAGTTCTCAACTGACCTGATGATAAATTACATCAACCAGGAAACTAAAAACCGCCCCTATTCAATTGACCGGCTGATGAATAATTTTACGGGTATGATGGGACGGTTTGATAATGCAGACTGGTATCTTAATAAATACAAAACGAGCAAGGGATACCGTTATGTAAGGGGAACAAACCAAAGCTTAACCCCGGCTGAGAATATTATATACAATGGGTTTAAAGGCGACATTGCTGATTATGTGTGGAGAATTAAAGAACACAATGAAAATGAAAAAAGCAACCGCGTAATAGCGAGCTTAACCAACCATTGGCAAATAGTAAATGATTTGAAACTGCGTGCACGGGTTGCTACGGATTTTACTTCTCAAAGAACTGAAACAAAGCAATCAACAGAGATACCATTGTCATTTGGAAATTCTGGTTATTTCGCTATGCAATCGTATTTGAACACCATCGTGTATGGCGACGTCCTGTTGACCTATACCAAAAAAATCACCCCTGACCTGGAACTAAATGTAATGGGTGGGTATACCGCAAACAAAGAAACAGGTAGCACAATCAGCCGTAGTACAAATGGTGGATTAAGTACAGAAAATCTTTTTGATATTGCAGCATCCATGAACACGCCGAATAGTAGTTCCTCCAGGTATTCATTGGTAAAAGATGCCTTCATCGGAACGCTCAATGGAAGTTTCAAAGATTACCTTTTTCTTGAAGGTACTGTTCGCAGGGACAGGACATCTACTATGAACCCGAATAATAATAGCTTTGTTTATCCATCAGTCAACTCGAGTTTTATATTTACTGAAGCATTCAATTTGCCCACATTCATAACCTATGGTAAGCTAAGGGGATCATGGGGTATCGTAGGTAACTATCCTGATCTTTATAGCGCCAATATTGCTTATGATCAAAATACTTTGGGCGTTCAGCAGGTGGGTGGCCAGCCGGTACTTTATACAACGCTTTCCTCCACTTTTGGTAATGATCTAATTAAGCCCGAGCAAAAGCATGAATTTGAATTTGGCTTAGAAGCGAAGTTCCTCAATAACCGCTTAGGCTTGGAACTGTCTTATTACAATGCCCAGATAAGGGACCAGATATTACCGTTAACAATTCCATCTACCTCTGGTGCTAAATCTGTATTGACTAACATAGGAACACTGAGAAATAAAGGAATTGAAATCGCTGTAAATGGTACACCATTCAGATCAAAGAATTTTACCTGGGAGGCAGGCATCAATGTAGCATTTAATAAAAATGTGGTGGAGAAATTAGCGACCGGTTCCAATGAATTATTACATGCAGACTATGATGGTAATGCTGCTCAGTTGAAATCAGTGGTAGGAGAATCAATGGGTGATTTCTATGCTCATCCGGTTGCCAGGGGTAAAGACGGAGGGTTGATCGTTGACCCGAATGGATTGTATAAAGTAGATCCAAATTCAATGGTTAAGATTGGAAATGCTATGCCTAAAGCGGTAGGAGGTATCTTCAATACATTTACTTACAAAGGAATTAGTTTAGATGTATTGGTTGACTTTAGGATTGGTGGCTACGTAATGCCCACCGCAATCAACTGGATGATCAGCAGAGGACTTTTAGAAGAAAGCGTAAAGTATATGGATGCTGAACACGGCGGCCTTAGCTATTATGAAGCCGGTGGTAAAAGAATACAAACCAGTGCAGCGCAGGGGCCCAATGGTGAAAAAGTATATCATGATGGTTTAATACAAGAAGGTGTGAAATTGGATGGTACAAAAAATGACTATGTCGCTTCTGCCGCTGATTATTACTGGACAGTGTACAACTGGGGAGGTCCGCAGTATAGCCCTAACACACGGTATGAACTGTACATAAAAAAGAATAGTTATGTAAAAATGAGGGAAGTTTCTTTAAGTTATAGCATACTTCCAAAAGTTGCAAAAGCAATCGGTGCCACCAAAATTCAAGCTTCTGTATTTGGCCGTAATTTATTTTATATCTACAGAACATTAAAAGACCTGGATGCTGAACAAACTACCGCTGGCTCAAGATGGTTCCAATCATTGACCAATGTGGGTACTAATCCATCAACCCGCTCTTTTGGTGTAATGCTACGGGCAAGTTTCTAAACCTTATTAAAGAATTACAACTAAAATTTTTGTTATGAAAAAAATATTGTTTGTTCTGTCGATAGTTGCTTTAACGGTAGGTTTTGCCGCTTGCAAAAAGGCAGATTTTGAAGAAAGCTATGCAGATCCTTCCAAGATCTCGGTTACCTCGGTTGAAAAGCAATTTGCAGGATTTTTAACTTCCAACCGCTGGTATGTGTTGCCGGACTACTGGAATTATTTTGTGGTGTTAAGAACTACAGTAACCCACTACACACAAGCTGTTGGATGGGTTAACTCACCCAATCAATATGTACCCGGATATGCTGGTATTGACGCACGGTGGGACAACTACTATAATTTTCTTGCGCAATACAGGGAATTGGAAAATGTGTATTCGCAGTTGAGCGCAGACGATCAGAAAGACAGGCGCATTTACATGATAGCCGCCACGATCTACCTATATGATCATACACAAAAAATAGTGGACCTGCATGGTGATATTCCACTAACTGAAGCTGGCAAATTAAGCGCTAATGGTGGAGATTATGCAAAGTCATTGCCTAAATATGATAATGCGGAAACCATTTACACCAAAATGCTGGACGAGTTGAAAGCAATGGCGGAGGAGTTGAATACCATTACCGTAAAAGACGCTTTTAAAACTGGCTTCAAAACCCAGGACATAGTGAATAACGGCGACATCACTCTTTGGAAAAGATACTGCAATTCGTTGCGTTTGAGAATTTTGACCAGGGTTTCGGGGGCGGCTGCCTTTCAGACAAGAGCAGCTACTGAAACAGCGGCTATTCTGGCTAGCCCTGCTACTTACCCGGTAGTTTCAAGCAATGCTGAAAATGTCCAAATCGATGTGTTCAATTTAAGCACGGAAATTCATTCAAAAAATTTCAAAAGTGGTTTGGAAGATTGGGATGGCAACTTAGCTGGAAAAGCAATGATCGATCACATGAAAACAAATGCGGATCCACGGTTAAGGGTAATGTTTGAACCCGGTGCAAATGCGGGTGGTGCTTATAACGGACTTGATCCCCTGGCAACTTCTTCTGCTCAAACAACTTTGGTAGCGGGAGGAACAATTTCTATCTATAACCGTTCTACATTGAGCCGTAACCAATATTTTCCCGGTTTATTGATCAATGCTGCGGAGGTAAGTTTTCTTGCTTCAGAAGCATATCTAAATGCGGGAAATGATGCAGCAGCTAAAGCAGCTTATAACGATGGTATCTCCAAATCAGTAAAGTATTATTATTTATTGAGGTCGCTAACCAACGATAATACTTCGCCTGTTGCTGCACCGGCCACCGACTCAGAGATTGCGCTGTATATTGCCAAACCTGCTGTTAACTGGGACCTTGCGACAACAAAAGCAGATAAAATAAAGCTGCTTGCTACGCAAAAATGGATCCATTACAGTGTTGTGCAGCCTGTTGAAAGCTGGTCGGAGATCAGAAGGCTGGATGCGCCGGTATTCAATTTTGAAACCGATATCGCAAACAACCAAAAGCAACCTCCGTTCAGATGGTTGTATGCAAGCAGTGAGCAAACTTACAATACAGCAAACTACGCTACTGTAAAATCAAAAGATAACCTTGCCACTAAATTATTTTGGGATGTAAAATAATAATAACTGATTTGGAAAACCACTTTAAAAGCCTGCATTAATTAAAATGCGGGCTTTTAATCTTTAGCAATTGGTAAAATAAAACAGCGATGGACAAACGAATCATGTTGGTTTTGTTAGTGTGGTATTCACAGCTTGCTATTGCTCAAAAGACCCATGTCTTTACCAAAGGATTATTTATAAATGGTGCACATCATTACGGCCGGGAGGCGCTCTATTCCGATAGTCTTTCATACCGGTTGTACAATCGGTCGTTGGAGAAACCCGTCGCCGGGAAACCGTTTGATGTGGACATCAATGGAAAGGATATTTTATGGAAGGAGATCAGTGCAGACAGTGCAAACACCTTTAGGATGAGAAGACTTGGTGGCGGTGGATATTTATATTTAAGCTACACATCAGATCGGGAACAAAACGTGTTATTGAACATCAAAGGTAACAGTGCGGTATGTTTTAATGGTGTACTACATGCCGGTGATCCATACGGCTCAGGTTGGTTGTACATTCCGGTGACATTAAAAAAAGGTGAGAACGAATTATATGTACGCACCTACTTTCAAACCTCGGCGGCCATTGTATTTCCTCAACAGCCTTTAATAATCAATTCGGAAGATCCCACCATGCCGTCCATCGTTTTAAATAAACAAAACGGTTTATTACAAGGCGCCATAGTAATAATAAATTCAGGTACAAAAAACATAGAACGGCACCAGATAAAAGCAGCAGTGTTGGGCAAAACAATTGTAACTGATATTCCGCCGATACCAGCAATGGCCACACGAAAAGTCATTTTCAGTTTCGATGCAGGAAGGGTAAACCAGGCGGGCAACTATCCATGCATCATCACGTTATTAAATAACAATAAAGCCATTGATGAAAAAAGCATAATGCTGGAAGCAGTTGACTCAACTAATAAGTACAGCACCACCTTTGTAAGCGGCATAGATGGCAGTTTACAATATTATGCAGTAACTCCGCAGTTAGACGGACCAAAAGATAACGCTGCATTATTCCTATCCGTACATGGCGCAGGTGTAGAGGCGATTGGCCAGGCAAGGGCTTACCAATCCAAAGATTGGGGTACACTGGTAGCTGCCACCAATCGCCGGCCACGTGGCTTTAACTGGGAAGACTGGGGCAGGCTGGATGCACTGGAAGTGTTGACTTTGGCCAAAGAAAAGTTTAAACCAAATCCGGATCGAATCTATCTTACTGGTCATTCCATGGGTGGGCATGGTACATGGTTTTTAGGAGCTACTTACCCGGGTACCTGGGCAGGGATCGCTCCATGTTCCGGCTATCCAACATTGAAGGGTTACGGGTCTGCCGATGGGAAAATTCCTGGTGGCAGCACCAACGCTTTTGAGCAATTACTCTTGCGGGCAGGTAATCAAAGTGATGTAATAAGACTTGCTAGCAACTACAAGCCACTCGGTGTGTATGTTCTCCATGGAGATTCCGACCGGGTAGTTTCTGTGGACTATGCCAGGCAGATGAAAAAAGTACTGGCGGAGTTTCATACTGATTTTGGTTATTATGAATATCCCGGTGGCGAGCATTGGTATGGGGATCAAAGTGTTGACTGGAAACCCTTGTTTGACTTTTTTAAATGGCACACCCGGCTCGCAGATAATGCGGTAAATCAAATTGATTTTACAACTTCAAGTCCTGGTATATCTTCTACCTATCGCTGGGCATCCATCATTCAGCAGGTTCATCCCTTACAATACAGCAATATAAAATTGGATCGTGACAGGGCTGCTAAAACAATCACTGGTACAACGGAAAATATCCGGGTATTAAAACTAGCCCTTAATGATTTCCGTTTAAGCGATACAGTTACAATTACGCTTGATAAAAAGCCACCAATAAAATATACCATTTCAACTGCCACAGATAGCATTGTACTATTATCACAAGAGAATAATTGGGTTATAAATAAAATGCCTGGTGGCGATCAAAAAGGCCCACATCGATACGGAACTTTTAAAGATGCATTCAATTACAATATGGTTTTTGTGTATGGCACCAACGGCACCATCGAAGAAAATGCATGGAGTTTAAATAAAGCAAAATACGATGCTGAAACCTGGTATTATCGTGGCAATGGGGCAATAGATATCATTGCCGATAACGAATATGCATTGGATAAATACAAGAACAGGGGTGTGGTGCTCTATGGTAATAGCGCTACCAATAAAGCATGGAAAATATTACTAAGTGATTGCCCGATCCAGGTAAAGCGGAATCAGGTTAGTGCCGGTGACAAAGTGTGGAACGGCGATGACATCGGCGCTTATTTCGTGTGGCCCATCAAAGGTTCACCAAAGGCTTCAGTGGGTGTAGTTAGCGGCACGGGAATTAAAGGCATGCAAGCCGCGTTGGCCAACCAATATTTTGCAGGAGCAAGTGGATTTCCAGATTTTATGATCTTTAGTTTAGACATGTTACGGTCAGGTGTAAACGGGATCAAAATGGCAGGTTTCTTCGATAATGAATGGAAACTGGATCCTACTGAATTTATCCGCAATAACAATTAGCTTAGCTGTTATTTTTAAATAAAAACAACCATTCATGATACGATCCCTTGCACTTTGTATAAGCCTGTTTATTGGTACTTTTCTTATGGCTCAAAATTATACACCAACAACCGAAAATTTAAAAGCCAGGCAGCAGTTCAGGAATGATAAGTATGGCCTGTTCATTCATTGGGGACCTTTCAGTATTCCGGGTGATGGAGAATGGGTAATGAACAATAAAAATATTAAGATCAATAATTACAAGCGGTTGATGGACTTTTTTAACCCGATTGAATTCAATGCAGCGCAGTGGGTAAGCATGGCTAAAAATGCGGGCATGAAATACGTCACACTCATCACACGCCACCATGATGGTTTTAGTATGTGGGATACAAAATATTCTGATTTCAACATCATGCATTCTCCTTATAAAAAAGACATTGTAAAACTGATGGCAGATGAATGTCACAAACAAGGGATTCAGCTTTTTTTATATTATTCACTGCTCGATTGGGGCCGTGAAGATTACCCGCATGAAACAGGCAAAACCGGTCAGGGTACCGGCAGAAAAGGGAAAGGCAATTATGCGCTCTATCTGCAATTTATGAAGAACCAGCTTACTGAATTGTTAACCAATTATGGAAAGATAGGCGGCATTTGGTTCGACGGCCATTGGGATCAGACACAGCCTGAAGGTGCAGCAGACCGTACTTCAAGAATAGATTGGAAGTACGATGAAATATATAGCCTGATTCATCGCCTGCAGCCACAGGCACTCATCGGCAACAATCACCATATGACGCCCTTTGCAGGGGAAGATTTTCAAATGTTTGAAAAAGATCTGCCGGGTGAAAATAAATCAGGGTTAAGTTTCCAGGAAGCATCACAACAATTGCCCGTTGAAACCTGTGAGACAATGAATAACTCATGGGGATTTAATATCACCGATTATAGCTATAAATCTGTTAAGCAATTAGTTCATTACCTCGTAAAAGCTGCGGGACTGGATGTCAATTTTTTATTGAATGTTGGCCCCATGCCCAATGGAAAAATTCAGACTGAGTTCACCGATACACTAAAAGTAATTGGTGAGTGGTTGCAGGCAAACGGCGAAACAATTTACAACACGAGGGGCAATGTTTATCCGATTCAAAGTTGGGGCGTAGTAACGTCTAAAAATAAAACAATGTATGTTCATATCATAAAAGAGCCTGCTCAGCAATCTTATATTTTTATGCCTGGCTTCAAAGGAAAAATAATTTCAGCTTCGCTGAGAACCGATAAGAAAAATGTAAAATTTAAGCAACTGCCGGAGGGAACATTTATCTACCTGGATGGCGTGCAACTGGATGATGTGGATACGATCATTGAATTGAATATGAAGTAAAAGTTCCCACACATTAAAAACATTTTATGAAACAAAAAACATTAATGATTTTAAATTTATTAATCTGCCATACACTAATTTTCATAATCGCAATACCGTCCAAAGCCCAACAAAATGTTCACCCACAGTCGGCAAAGTATGAATGGCCCACAGACCCACAAGTAAAAGCAAAGCTGGAAAAATGGCAGGATCAAAAATTCGGAATGATCATTCACTGGGGATTGTATGCCGTTCCGGGTATCATCGAGTCTTGGGAATTGTGCTCCGAAGATTGGATCAACAGGCCTGATAGCAACAGGTCCTACGATGATTACAAAAAATGGTACTGGGGTTTAAAAAAGGATTTTAATCCCGTAAATTTTGATCCTGAAAGCTGGGCCAAAGCAGGGAAGGAAGCAGGTATGCGCTACCTGGTTTTTACCACCAAGCACCATGATGGCTTTTGCATGTTTGATACAAAACAAACGGATTTTAAAATTTCCAACGGCCCTTTTGCCGCCAACCCAAAAGCCGACGTAGCCAAATATGTGTTTGATGCTTTCAGAAAAAATGACTTCATGATCGGTGCATATTTTTCCAAACCCGACTGGCATTCAGAAAATTACTGGTGGCCCAAATATGCCACAGCCAATCGCAATAATAATTATGATATTCAGAAGTATCCGTGGCGCTGGAAAAAGTTTAAAGAGTATACGCACAACCAGATCAGCGAGCTGATGAATAATTATGGCTCTATGGATATTTTATGGCTTGATGGCGGTTGGGTACGGCCATTAGAAACCGTCAATGAAGAGGTGAAATCCTGGGGTGCAGACATTCCCAAATGGAGCCAGGATATTGACATGCCTGCAATAGCTGCAATGAGCAGGAAGGCACAGCCCGGCCTGTTGGTAGTAGATAGAACGGTGCATGGGCCTTACGAAAATTATCAAACACCAGAGCAGCGCATTCCCGCTGCACAACTGGATCATCCCTGGGAGAGCTGCATGACGCTTGCTAACAACTGGGGCTACGTGCCCAACGATCAGTTTAAGTCATCCAACAAGGTTATTCATTCACTGATTGAAATAGTTGCTAAAGGTGGTAGCCTCTTATTAGGCATAGGCCCAACACCGGAGGGCCTATTGCCGCAAGAAGCCATACAGCGGCTGCAGGAAATTGGTGGATGGATGAAGAAAAATGGTGAAGCGATTTACAACACCCGGGCCACCAGCAACTACCATGATGGCAATATATGGTTTACACAAAATAACAAAGATGGCCTTCGCTATGCACTTGTTTGTACGAAGGAAGGAGAAGCATTACCCGCTACCGTAAGCTGGAAAATGAATATTCCGAAAGTAGGCTCGGAAATGAAACTTTTACAGACAGGACAAACTGTAAAATGGTTCAAGGAAAAGGATGCAGTGGTAGTGATCGTTCCAAAGTCGCTGATTAAATCCAATCCGGCTTTACCAGCGTTGGCTTTTTCTTTTACGCCGGCTGACAATGATATTAAATGATAAAGAATTTGTAAACAAGCTTAAGTTTTTCAATTAAGCATCGTTGTGTCACTCACTTGTACTACATACCATTGAGGAGCAACGTTGCAGATTTGACAAACCAGATGAAATCAGTGAAGGGGCAGAGATTGGACATATAACATGGAAGTTAAAAAAATTAAATAGTGCATGATGCAAAAGATCTTCAATACAATATTTTCTAATTGGCTTACAGTAGTAACTTTTACCATATCACCTTTCATCATACACGCCCAGCAGTTAACCAGCTACGTAGATCCGTTCATTGGAACAGGCGGCCACGGCCACACGTATCCTGGCGCCACTGTTCCTTTTGGTATGGTGCAGCTAAGCCCGGATAACGGCACACATGGTTGGGATTGGTGCAGCGGTTATCATTACAGTGATTCTATGATCGCAGGGTTTAGCCATACCCATTTGAGCGGCACAGGAATCGGCGACTGGTGTGATATTTCGGTGATGCCTTCCAACGGGCTGATCAATGATACGATTGGTTTATATCGCCAAAAATTTTCCCACAAAAATGAAAAGGCAAGCCCCGGTTATTATGAAGTAACAATGAACGATGGGATCAAGGCATCTTTTACCACCACGGAAAGATGTGGCCTGCATCAATATACTTTTCCAAATGAAGCTGAACCCGTTATAAGATTCGATCTTGGTTTTGCAATAAATTGGGATAGTCCTACAGAAACATATATTCAGCAACTCAACGATTCTACCATTGTTGGTTACCGTTACTCTAAAGGCTGGGCGCAAACACAACGGGTTTATTTTGCCGCACGAACTAATATTTCTTTTACTAAATTATACCTGGCAGATGGCAAGCAAAGTTTTAGCGGAAATACTGCAAAAGGTAAAATGATCAAAGGCCAATTATTGTTTAAAAATATGGGTGGCAAAACGATTTTAATGAAAGTGGCACTCTCATCGGTGAGCACGGAGAAAGCTTTGTTAGCACTCAGTGAAATCATCGGATGGAATTTTAACGCAGTTAAAAAAGAAGCGGAAAATAAATGGGAAAAAGAGTTGCAAAAAATAGCGGTAAAAACTCAGGACGAAACAGCAAAAAAGATTTACTATACGGCATTGTATCACACTTGTGCAGCACCGGTGATCTACTCCGATGCGGATGGCAGTTATCAAAATGCAAAAGGTCAAATTAAAAAGATGCCGGGTGAACAACGATACACGGTGTTTTCTTTATGGGATACTTTTCGTGCATTGAATCCATTGTTCACATTAACCCAGCCCGTACGCAACATCAGTTTTGTAAAATCCCTGCTTGCCTTTTATGATGAGAACGGCTTACTGCCTATATGGGACCTTAGCACATGGGAAACCAATACCATGACGGGCTATCATGCCATTCCGGTAGTGGCAGATGCGGTGTTGAAAAATACGCCCGGTATCGATATTCAAAAAGCATATACTGCTATGAAAAAAAGTGGCATGCAAAATATCCGGGGCACAAATCATTACCGTGAATTTGGATATGTGCCACAGGATAAATATGGTAGCAGTGTAACCGTAACAGTAGAATATTCTTTTGACGATTGGTGTATTGCACAGGTCGCAAAAAAACTGGGTTACACGGATGACTATAACACTTTTATGAAACGTTCTGCATCCTGGAAAAATTTATTTGATCCTGTCACCGGTTTTATCAGGGCTAAAAATAGTGATGGCCAATGGGTAACACCTTTTGATCCATATTTATCCGAACACGATGAACATAAGGCGATGTACACAGAAGGAAATGCATGGCAGCATTCGTTCTTCGTGCCACACGATGTAAAGGGACTTGCAATTGCTCACGGTAGCAATGAACAGTTCATTGCTAAAATGGATTCGTTGTTTACCGTAAGTTCTGAATTGAAAGGAGCCAACACGTCACCCGATGTAAGCGGACTGATTGGGCAATATGCACACGGCAATGAACCAAGCCATCACATTGCATACATGTACAGTTTTGTGGGCGCCGCATGGAAAACACAGGAGCGGGTTAAGATGATCATTGATTCAATGTATCAGGCCGTACCTGATGGATATGCGGGCAACGAAGACTGCGGCCAGATGAGTGCGTGGGCAGTGTGGAGCATGGCAGGTTTGTATCCGGCAAACCCTGCAAGTGGTCAATATGTTTTTGGAAGCCCGCGATTTGATGAAGTGAAATTTAATACCGGTAAAAATCCTTTCATCATTCGTACAAAAAATAATGCTAAAGATCATCCCTACATTCAAAGTGTATCATTAAACAGAAAGGCTTACTCAAAAACTTATATTGATCATAGTACCTTGATGAAGGGCGGTGTGTTGGAGTTTACTATGGGAAAGCAACCTAACAAAATATTTGGATCAGGGACTGACACCTGGCCTGCATCTGCTAATAATTAAAAATAGACTGATGAAACGCAATGAATTTATAAAAAACATAGGCTTAGTTGGTGCAGGAATGGTGTTCAACAATATTTCTTTTGCGAAGGGATATGATTCATTTCCCGTGGTTCGTGTTGCTCATGAGAAAAGAAGATTTCATAGTAAGGCGGTAGAAGCAGCAATTACTGAGTTTCAGTTAAAGGTGGAAAATAAAGAGCTGGGATGGCTGTTTGAAAATTGTTTCCCCAATACACTTGATACTACGGTGGATTTTGAGATGATTAATAACAAGCCCGATACCTATGTAATTACAGGCGACATTGATGCAATGTGGCTGAGGGACAGCACAGCACAGCTTTGGCCGTATTTATCATTAATAAAAAAAGATAAGGACCTGCAGCAATTGATAGCAGGTGTCATCAACCGGCAAACCAACTGTATCATAAAAGACCCCTATGCCAATGCCTTTTACAAAGATGAAAACAAGGTAAGTGAATGGAAGAGTGACCTTACGAAAATGCTGCCGGGCATCCATGAACGCAAATGGGAGATTGATTCCTTATGTTATCCCATAAGGCTTGCCTACAACTACTGGAAACAAACCAATGATACCAGCCCTTTTGATGAGCATTGGAAGGATGCGATCAAAGCAACCTTACAAACATTCAGGGAGCAGCAAAGAAAAAATGATAATGGACCGTATACTTTTCAGCGTACTACTGCCTGGGCCACCGATGGCGTGCCGTTGGGTGGGTATGGTTATCCTGTAAAGCCGGTTGGGTTGATTTGTTCTATGTTTCGCCCCAGCGACGACGCAACGGTTTTTCCTTTCCTGGTGCCTTCTAATTTTTTCGCTGTTGTAAGTTTGCAGCAAGCCGCCGTAATGGTAAAGCAAATCCTGCAGGACAATGCACTGGCCAGCCAGTTAACATCATTGGCGCTAGAAGTGGAAAGGGCATTGCAACAGCATGCCGTTATCAATCATCCTCAGTACGGTAAAATTTATGCGTACGAAGTAAATGGTTTTGGCAGTTACAATTTGATGGATGATGCCAATGTTCCAAGCCTGT
>JBDSAA010000028.1:0-22396 GCA_039922375.1 Ferruginibacter sp. | reverse complement strand
TTTACATCCCCTATTATATATTCAATTTCATCCAGTGCATCATCCACATAAGATTTTAAAAGCGGACCAGCATCAATATGGTCGCCATTCAACGAATAACCCGCATACACACCTAAAAGGGGTTCTGCATTGATCTGTTCGCACCATAATAAAAACTCCAGCAACCCGAGTCCATCTGATGCCCGGTAACCCCAGGAACCATTATGCCCCGGTCTGTTTTCCAAAGGGCCAAGTGTTGTTTTCCAGGGAAAGGCATCGGTAATCAATGGCCCTTCCAAATAATTGCCGCCGGGAAAACGCAGGAATGTTGGTTTCATATCGGCCATCATTTGCATAAGGTCGGGCCTGAAACCATTCGGAGTATTCTTATACGTTGGGGGAAACAATGAAACGAGATTAAAATAATACAAACCTGTACGGGTAGTTGAAATTACAAATCTTGCATCGGTGGCAGGTTTTACATCAGCCGCGGTAGTTAATATCAACTCATATTTTTTCCAAAATGTACTTTTAGCAAGATCAATCGTCCCCGATGCATATACTGTTTTACCATCGCTACTTTCAATCGTTACGCTTATCGGACCGGCAGTATTATTTTCAATGACTGGTCCTGATGGTTGTGCAGGTTGTTGTGTGCCCGGACGCCGCGGAGGCTGAATACTTCCTGTACCCTTTATATAGAATGACGCTTTATAGGCAGTAGATGGTTTTACGGGTATGCCCCAATAACCTTCGTTGGCAATACCTACTCTTCCTACGGCTTTTTCAACCGTAAGCCGTAAACAAGTTTGTAGCGCACCATTGATAGCATGTCGGCGTTCATCAAAGGGAAGATTGTCTTGTGTTGCTGCTATCAACTTCATCGATGCTTTTGAGCTACTTGAATCTTCCCGTACAAGGCTCCACGCTTCAGGAGTTGTTTTGTTATCCTTAAATATTCTGTTGCGTATCAATTCTGCATACAGGCCGCCATCATAGGAGTGATTGATTTCCTCTGTCATTAATCCATAGAGCATCGGACTAACATTGGCCCCCCGTTTGGTTAAATCCAAAGTCACGGTAGTCTTCTGTGCATTCGTGCCAGGATGCATTAAAACCGTTAACACTAATACCAAAAAATTTATTCTTAAAAGATGTTTTTTAAATGTGTTCTGTCCCATGTTTTTTTTATGTTTTTAAAATTTATTTTACTTTATCCAAAGATGATAATCAGAAGCTGTTTGAGTTAATTATTTTGAATACCGGCAGAAGTGTTTCACGGCAGCATCCTTGTGTCACAATCCTTTCATCAGCAAACATATTGGCAACATTTCAGACCATTATAGCCAACCAGAGAAAATTAACTCAACCGACCTGTTAAGTTATTCAGACTCCCTGGCTATGTTTTTAATTGCTTCAGTACCGAGACGTTCTTTAAGCTGTGTAAGGTACAAACTACGTGGCGTTACATGTTTATCCATTGATTCAACATGACCCTTTCGCTTGGTTAGATCCTGCAAGCCCGCATTAAATATAACCGCATTTATTCCGATATGACCAAATGAATAGTTTTGAGCCGTAGGTGGTTGCTGAATTAAAAAGTCTCCTTCGCAATTCCAGAAAACAATATTGGCGCCTGCCCAACCAATAATATAATCCCAGAACCTTGCAGTAAGCGGGGCTTTTACATTATCGTACAATACACCATTTGACCAGCGGTTATGCGGTTCGCTTGAAGAATATGGGTTCACTGCTTTACAATCAAGAAATACATTACCACTTGCTTCAGCACCCTGGAGTACAAAGGAATGTCGCCCTTTTTGTGAAAAGCATCTTTGCACCAAACAGAACTGTCCATTCATCTGGTAAGTGAATCTTCTGCCTCCTGCTCTTACCGATACAGGTTCTTTTGATTCACAATCCTGTACAGTGATCCATTTTGTACCGGCATTTGCCTGCACGACGCTACTTACAAAATGAAGCGCCATCATGTTTCTTATCCAGCCATTCTTTACATTGGTAAAATTGATAAAATTGGAGTAATGATTTTCATCTGAGAAATATTCATCTCCCTCGTACTGATATTTAGGGTCTAATTTATCCCGGTCCATGTTGCCGTAGTTCTTTGTTCTTACAGCTGGATCATATTCTGACACTCCCCGAAGGTTTTCGACACCTACCTGCTCAATCCTTTTATCAATATACTTTACAATATCTCCCCCACCCCATCTTGTCTCTATGGCGGTAAAAATGGCAGCATCCACGGTAATTGAATTTCCTTTTACATCGGTGATGAGCCTGTCATAAGTAATGGTAAAAGCCCTCCAACGGTTTCTTCCCACGCTGGCACTGTCCAAACTAATTTCTTTTATCCATTCTTCATTACCATATCGGCGTATGATCACTCTGTCTCCTTTTTTAAATGCTTTGGCAGATACCACATTAATGCTATTAGCACCCACCGGCACATAATTATTGGTGATCAGTTGCTTTGTTTCTTCCTGCACCACCACACCTGAATCACCCGTAATACTTATCAACGCGGGCCTTCCACCACGACCAGGGCCTTGCCCCTGCCCCGGTGTTACAGGAATAGTCTTGCCAAATAAAATGGTACCCACATCACTCATCCCTTCCCCACGCAATATCACTCCTGACGCTTTTATATAAAGCGGTTTATCTAACTGGTAAAAACCCATCTTTAACAATACTGTACCTCTGAAGCCATGTGCATCTAATGGCAATGCAGCTACACGGTCAATAGCCGCCTGCACATTGGCAACGTTATCCCCTTTTACCGGCCATACTGTTTCTTTAATGGGCACATAAGGAATAGCCACACCACCCCCTTTATAACCCGCATTGGAAAAGTCGGGGATCTTATTACCGAGACTATCTGCAACGTATACCAGCTTGCCCTCAATACCAGGATATACCAGCGATGTAGTAGGTGATAAATCCTGGGCATGAGATGAAAGAACACAGCAACAAAAAAAGAATACAGCAATCAAACAACTTTTCATCTTGAACGATTTTAAGTCAAAAAAATATAATTGTTAGAGCTGTTTGAGTTAATTCTTTAGAATACCCACAGAAGTGTTTCATAGCATTCCCGAAAATCTGGATTTCGCAAGTACATTTTTTGGCCACCATTTTATCAATGCTCAACATTGTTGTGTCACTCACTTGTACCGAATACCAATTGGCAGCATTTTAGACCATATAACCAACTAGAGAAAATTAACTCAAACAGCATCTAATTCATTTCTATTTTACCGCTGATCATCATCACCCATTACATCATAACCACGCCACTTAAATTCTTTTGCCAGTCCGGATGCCGCGGGCCATGCGATTTTATGTTGTTCACTGGCCACCCATTTTCTCCGGTTTTCTTCCGTATCAAATGATATCTGAATTTGATAGTTATACGTTGTTGGTTCTGCCTGTATTGTTTTAGCCAAATCATCGGAGAAAAGACGTAACAATTTAGAACTGAGATAACCTTGCTGTACCGTCATAGCCGGTACATAAATAGAATAATATATTTTTTCAAACGCCGCTGCATTTTCTTTCGGAACAATAAAATCCATTTGTAAGGCAATTGCTTTTAGCTTTAACAACGGCTTTGATATGTTCAAATTTTTTTCTTTAGACACAGCGATACCGATCACTAATAATTCAAGCCCTTCTTTGCTATCGCCTGATAAGCTGATCTTTTCTCCTAACTTTCCATAAAAGGCATCATCTGCTTTCACTCCTATCTTTTCATTATTAATCCAAACTGTACCAGCACCTTTAATTACATAATATACTTCTTCAATGCCTTCCAACTGACGTGGCCCGCTTGTGCTGTCTGCTGCTATCAGCAGATGATCCACGTGATCCCAATCCGTACTAAAAATATCGGGTCCAAAAACACGGCGATACGGAATACTATTACCAGCACCGGATGGTTTCATTGGTTTAAGCTTATCCTGCTCCAACCGACCTGATACAAACACAGGAACAGGGTCGATGACTGCACCCACACGGCTATCGCCAAGATCAAAATTATCTGCCCGGCCTTTAGTTTTACTGACTGCAAAATTCAACCAGCGAACAGGCTCCTTGGAAGAATTATAAATTGCATGTGCATCACCCATCTTGCAGGGAACAATGGCAGGTGCTTTTATTTTTGATGTTTTCCCATTGATGGTAAATTCAGCCTCACCAGTTAAAAGAACATACATTTCCTCAATGGTATGATGGAAGTGATGGCCAATACCCGATTTGGCATTAATGGCCCCTGCATGCAAATAGAGAAAATTGGTTGCCAGTTCACTTCGGCCAATCAACTGTGTGAAAGCCATCTGCCCTGCTCCGGCATGCACAGCAGTTAGGTTTCTATATTTAGCGGGGTCATTGTGAACAATGCGATCTTTAACAGGTTGCGCCGTAGAAGCAACCATTGAAAACGCCATAAACAATATTGCAGTCAATCGTTTCATAATGATGAGATAATTTAGAGATGCTAAAAAAAATTCTTATAGAATTTGGTGAAACGTTCGCAATTAATGGCTGGTAGCGACCTCGAATATTCTCAGCTGAGGTTTGCGAATGTTATACCTAATCCTACAAGTTTTATATTTTGCGTTTCATTATTTTTTTCCAGGAAGTGCATACACCACATAACCTTTTTTCATCGCACCAGGCTTCACCGAATGGTTATAACTATCAGGAGTAAAATTTGCACTGGCATTTACCACCAGGTATTGTTTTCCCTTGTAAGTGTACATGGTTGGCTGCCCCTGCACTTCATTACTTAATGTGGTTTCCCATAAAACCTTTCCATTATCAGCATTAAATGCATATAGTTTTCCTCCCTTAGCTGTAGCAAAAACCACCCCTGTTGAAGTAATGACCATGCCTTTTCTTAACACCCCGGACGGAGCGCCTTTGGATTTATCTCCTTTAACATAAGCGGAATCTTCACCAACCGGCATTCTCCATTTAATGGTACCCTTATTGAGGTCGTATGCAAGTATTGATGACCACGGTGGCGAACCCAATCCCATCCACTCGGTACCGTAATCCGTTGTATAACGATTTTCAGGATGGCTTACACCTTTCGGATAATCTGACATTGGAATTCCTTTGCTGACATCTGGCTTAATACGGGCACCACCAGAATCTACAATCGGCCCTGTTGCTTTTTTATTATCCCCCCTTCTTCCGGGAAAATTAAAACTGCGGGGGATACCACCCATATAACGGAACAATGAACTGAACGTTTGTTCATCCACATGAGAGATACCAGGCATCCTTCCGCGGCCATTTTGTACAATATTTTTGAATTCATCATAAAAAATACGCTGCCCAATGTTTACCAGGGAAGGTCCTGCCAACCCCTGCATATTATCTCCGTGGCAACTAAGACAATTGGCAGCATAAAATCCTTTTACCTTCTTCACATCATTTTCCGACAAATCCATTTTTGGCGGTTCCACCTTTTGCAGTTTGTAAATGGAAGCATGCTCATGTGTAAGGATATACAGAATCCCATTTGTAGGGTCTGAAGCCGTGTTACCATAATTAGATCCCCCTAATGCACCCGGCATCGCAATGGTTTCGTATTTATCAGACGGCGGTACATAGAGGCCCGATTTAGCAGAATCCAATCTTTTTAACCATTTTTGTCTTACACTATCAGGGAAAAATGGATTCAATGTTTCCTTTGTTACTTCATGGCTGGTAAAACTTGGTAATGATGAAATAGGTTGTGTTGGCCAGGCTTTTTCCCCAGGCATTTCACTTGCCGGAAAAGGTTTTTCTTCTATGGGGAATACCGGCTCCCCGGTTTCGCGGTTGAAAACAAAAACGAAACCGTTTTTAGTGGCTACGGCCACTGCATCAATTTTTTTGCCATCCCGATTCACGGTTAATAATTGTGGAGCAGCAGAAAGATCATAATCCCATATATCGTGGTGTACCATTTGATAATGCCAGATACGCTTGCCAGTGCGGGCATCAAGGGCCACCAATGAATTACCGAATAGGTTGCTACCTAAACGGTCAGCCCCATAATAATCATAAGTTGGAGAACCCAGCGGCAGAAACACAATACCCCTGCCTTCATCAACTGACATCTCACTCCACACATTCACCGCACCAACATATTTATACGCATCTTTTGGCCAGGTGTCGTATCCAAATTCGCCGGGCTGGGGTATGGTGTGAAATGTCCATTCCAGTTTACCGGTAACTATATTATATGCCCTCACATAACCGGGTGGCGAGAAGAAACCTTCTCCAGGAGCTGAACCCATCACTATTAAATCATTGTAAATAACGCCTGGTGTCATGGCCTGCATTCTTCGGATAGAAGTAGGGTCACGATCCAGGCCAACCCGCATATCCACATACCCGCTATCTCCAAAACTCTTAATAGATTTCCCGGTAACGGCATCAATTTCCTGGAGAGAATTATTCAATGTAAAAACAAGGCGTTTGTCTTTTCTGTTTTTGCTTTCCCAATAGTTCAGACCTCTGCGTGAAAGACCTTGCAGGTTTGTATGAATCCAAATTTCCTTACCGGTTACTACACTCATAGCAATAAGCGATGAATTTTTTCCCAATACATACATCATCGTATCTATTACAACAGGTTGAAACATGTAGGGAATATTATCCTCCGTTGAATAGGTCCAGGCAACCTGCATCTCGCCAACGTTTTGCCTGGTAATCTCTGCAGCATCAAAGTATTTTGACTGATCTGGTCCACCGCCGTATTGCGACCATGTAGTATGATTGTAAGATGAAGAACCCGTATTACAGCTTGCATACGCAAGCAGGCACGATAGGACAGCAATTGCAGCCGTAATTTTGATGGGCATTTTTTTGTGATTCATATAGCAAGTATAAATTTAAGCTCCTAACCTGGCCCACTCTTGTTGCTGCCAATAAGGCTGAGAGATCTTTCTATTTATCGTATAGTCCTCTTCGTTACGAGTCATCGGTTTAACAGGTGTTGCAGAAATACCTCCTGGTGTTTGATACCGGGAACCGTTACAATTACCTCATCCGGATATTTTCCATTACCACTCATCATACCGGCATAGATGTTATTTCTGCCATTAACCTTTAAATTCGGCAAAGCTTACAACAATGATTATCCTTTCCGGCAGCATTGATAATGAAGATGCCCGAACAATTGTTAATTGTTGCCTTATATGTACCCTTTACTGTTCCAGTTACACCCGAAAGCGGTTTATTGACATCATCAGTAACGGTACCTGTCACAGTTTGACTAAATGAAAACGTGGGGAAACATTGATAAAAAAAATGTAAAAAAAGCGGTAAATGAAAATTAAATTCCGCCGGTGATGTTTAAGTTTCTTTTTTATAGCAATTGTTTTGTAAAAAAATGGTTACATAAACAAATATATTACAAGTGGCTGCTGCAAACTTCCAATAATAATCGCAGGTGAATTTTAAACAGATTAATGAGATAAATTCCTTTTCTTTATCAATAAAACGGGTATTGATTTTATACCAAACTAATTTAATGCTGTATGAATCAATTTGTGTTAACACAAGGTAGTTCTGATGAACTGCGGCTGTTCCCGCATATAATTGAATCAGGCACTGTAAAAAATTCTTCAGTAAATCTTCATGCTTTCCCAAAATTAGCAGCCTCGGGAGTTAAATTTTTTTATGTTTTAGATGGAAAATTTCAACTGAATATTCATAGAGCAGCGTTCACTCTTTACCCAGGTGATATCGCCCTGGCATTACCCGGACAGGAATTTGGAAGTAGCAATGAGGTATTGGAAATAGGCTCCTTTACCTGGTTACATATTGAGGCCCGGCAACAGGGAAACGATGAAATTGTTTTGGATAAATGGAGTAGTTTGTCCGGAAATGAGATCATTTCAATGAGTAAAATTTTATTCTTAAGCAGCCCGCTTGTTATAACAAAATTCAATGAAACAGGGAAAATCCTGAAATGTATTCAGCAGGAACTATTCAACCAGGAGATAGGTTTCTATGCAAGGGTAAACTACCAGATTGATGAACTTTTAGTACAAATAACCAGAGGGCTTGCCAGGCAGAATAATCCAGGCCGTGATTTTGCGAAAACATTTATAAAACTGGAAGAAGCTTTGCGAATGGATCTTTCGCACCAGTGGACTGTGGACGAAATGGCGGCGCTGGTTGGGCTTGGCAATACTTTATTCAATGAGAAGGTGAAAAGCTATTCCGGATTTTCACCACTGAACTACCTGATTAATATCCGTATTTCCGAAGCAATCAAATTATTAAAAAATAGAAGTATCAGTATTACAGAAATAGCACTGGATACGGGGTTTTATTCTTCTCAGCATTTTTCAACAACATTTAAAAAACACACCGGCTTTACACCGGGGGAGTTTAGAAAAAATAATTCTTACACTTAATAAATTGCGATTATGAAATGTATTATTACCATAGAGCTGGGTACCAATGCCGTGAGGATCTTTGCTTTTGACCTGAATGGAATTGGCATCGGCAGTATGAAGGGATATTATCCCACATTTCATTCCCAGCCCGATTATAGCGAACAGGATCCCGAGCAGGTTTTTATTACGATGTTGTATGTACTTAAAAATCTGCTCAACGAAAAAATACACCCTAAAAAATATAAAGTGGCATCTGTATGTTTCAGTTCCTCGATGCATAGTACGCTTGCTGTGGATAAACATGGCATACCATTGGGCAATGCTTTTACATGGGCCGATAATCGTGCAAAAAAAGAAGCCATAGAAATAAAAGAATCTTCGCTCGCCGACGCGATGTATAACAGTACCGGTACCCCGCTTCATCCTATGTCTCCGATGTTGAAAATTGCATGGATGAAAAAAAATGATCCACAAAAGTTCCAGCACACGGGAAAATTTCTCTCCATAAAGGCTTATGTGGTACATCAGTTAACCGGCGAGTATATGATTGATTACAGTTTGGCCTGTGCAACCGGGATGCTGAATATACACAAAATTGCCTGGGAGCCGGAAGCGCTCAATTTTGCAGGAATAACCGCCGACAAACTGCCGCAGCTGGTACCCGTTTTTGCAACTGCAGGTACATTAAAAAAAGCTTACCAAAATTCATTTGGGTTAAGCGCCGATACAAAAATACTGATTGGATCCAGTGATGGCTGTATGGCTACCCTGGGCGCAGGTATATGGAACAGTGATAAGGCTACCATTACAATAGAAGACAGCAGTGCTGTGAGGGTAGTTGGAAATAAAATGCTGCATGACGAAAAGAAAAGAATATTTAACTATTTACTCACGGAAGATTGTTTTGTAAGCGGTGGCCCGAGTAACAGCGGCGGAGGAACTTTTGAATGGTTTGCGAAACAGTTTGGGGATTTTACCACTGCATACGACATAGAGACTTGTATGAACAGCCTGCTGCATGAGGCCACTAAAATATCAACGGGCTCTGGTGGACTGCTTTTTTTACCTTACTTGCTAGGGGAACGTGCGCCTATTTGGAATCCAGATGCAAGAGGTATGTACTTTGGTATTAATATTAAACATGAACGCCAGCATTTTATCCGGGCCACTATCGAAGGCATATTGTATGAAATATACAGTATTGGAAAACTGCTGAACGAGCACAAAAATATAAGTGCCCTTTCGGCAAATGGCAGCTTTGCAACCATACCTTTTTGCACGCAAATTATAGCAGACATGTTTAATAAACCGGTACATGTTACCAAGAATGCGAATAGCGTAAGTATTGGTGCTTTCCTTTTAGCAGCTACCGAAATGGGAATTTTCAAATCCCTGGACGATGCTGCCGGGCAGATAGAAATCGCTCAGATCTACTCCCCTGCCGAAAACCATCATAAAACATACATGAAGTACTTTGAAATTTTTGAAAGCCTCAGCAATAAACTGGGTGATGAATTTGCCAGGATATCTGAATTGCAATAAATAAAAAGTCCTGGCCCTTCAATTTAACTCTTTGAACAATCACTCACCAGAAATTTGGTATTTTCTGTAAGTTTCGGTGATTCTCTAAAACAAAAAAGCCCGCAGACATTGAGTTTGCAGGCTTTTAGCATAATTTGATAAGTGAAAAAGTGGAGCTGCAGGGAGTCGAACCTATTGCTGAAACCCTTACCAGTAAAGACTTTCAATAAATGTCTTTATTTTACTCACCGGATCACTCACCGGAATTTTGAAATGCTTTTCGCTGCAATGCTGACACAGATTTATGCAAATATTTAATTTGAGAGAAATTTTTACGGTGAAAACAAACAAGTCGATAAAGCTACTGACAAGCTTAAATTTCATCATTAAATTGTTCAATTTTTCTGATGCCAAGCGCACTTTATATTTTAAACGCGGGCGTCCTTATCGCAGATAAAAAAAAGATCGAAAAATATTAATCAGGGTGGGCAAAGATTTTCAGAACCGGGATAATTTATAAGAAAAGTTATATTACTTATTGGAGCAGCTAAAATTCGGCCACAAGCTTGTAAGTGTCTCCGCAACTAATTCTTTAGTATTTATTCTGTATTGCTATTCAGCTATACCGCTCCCTCAAATTACTCTGGTGAAATTTCTTAATTAGTGTTAGTTTGACATTTATTTCGGCTTTCCTGACTTTGAATTGTTGCAATGAAAAAGAAGATTGTTGATTAGTACAGTCTTTGATTGGCAACCTTTGTTGTCACAAAAAGAAACGGCTTTATCGATATGCGAAAAGAATTACACATCCAGTTATTACCTAACTCTATTTTATTATGAAGAAAAAATTATTCATCGTCTATATTTTGTGCTCATCAGTAGCTTCAATAAATGCTCAGCGGACGGAGGAACTGTTTGAGAAATCCTGGAAGTTTTTTAAAGGTGATCTGGATAATGGCCAGGGAATGGAAGTGAATGATGCGGCATGGCGTACTGTAGAATTGCCACACGACTGGAGTATAGAAGATCTGTCAAACCAGTCCGACTCTGTGATCGGCCCCTTTTCAATAAAAAGCCTGGGCAAAACCGCTACAGGTTATACGGTGGGTGGCACGGGTTGGTATCGCAAACATTACGTGGCAGCCAATAGCCCCGGCCGGAAAGTTTTCATCTACTTTGATGGAGTGTATATGAATAGCGATGTCTGGGTAAATGGCCGGCATCTCGGCAATCATCCGTATGGTTATACTCCCTTCTACTATGATCTTTCTCCTTATTTGAAATCCAATGCAGACAATATTTTAGCAGTTCGTATTCGTAATGAGGGCAGGAACTCAAGATGGTACAGTGGCTCCGGAATTTACCGTCACGTATCGCTACTTATCACCAATGTTATTCATGTCGATCCTTGGGGAGTATTTGTTACCACCCCTTCCATTGCAGGTAATACAGCAATGGTGAATGTAAAGGTCAATGCGCCTATGGAACGAGGTTCCTCCTCATTAAAGCTGGTTACCAGTATACTTGATGCAAAAAATAAAATCGTTGCTGTGGCAGCATCTCCTCTTGGTTCTGTTAAAGAAATGACACAAGATCTCCAGGTTAAAAACCCCTCCCTTTGGTCGCCGGAGTCGCCTTACCTGTACAAGGCCGTAACGGTGATAAAGCAAGATGATAAAATCTTAGACCGCGTTGTAACCGATTTTGGAATTCGGTCAATAGAGATCAGCGCAGACAAAGGCTTTTTGTTAAACGGAAAAAGTATTGAATTGCGTGGCGGCTGCATGCATCACGACAATGGTCCACTGGGCGCTGTTGCAGTAGACCGTGTAGAAGAAAGACGTGTGGAACTCCTGAAAAAAGATGGTTTTAATGCAGTACGTACCGCACACAATCCTCCTTCGGAAGCTTTTCTGGACGCCTGCGACAGGCTGGGGCTGATCGTCATTGACGAGGCATTTGATCAATGGCAACGTTCCAAAAATCCACAGGACTATCATCTTTATTTTGATACTTGCTGGAAAAAGGACCTGGATGCAATGGTACTTCGCGATCGCAATCACCCGTCCGTTGTGTTTTGGAGTATCGGTAATGAAATAAATGAACGGGTGGATTCATCCGGCCTCATCATTGCTAAAAAATTAATTGCGGAAATTAAACGGCTGGATATGACCAGGCCGGTTACCAATGCACTCTGTAGTTTTTATGATCACCAAGGTTATAAATGGGATACGACTGCTCCTGCTTTTGCCCTAACTGATGTGGGCAGTTATAATTATATGTGGCGGGAGTATGAGCCCGACCACCTGAAACATCCGGATCGTATCATGATGGGAACCGAATCTTATGCGAAGGACGCATTGAAGAACTGGAACCTCGTAGAAAAACATCCGTATGTTATCGGTGACTTTGTCTGGACAGCAATGGATCATTTGGGTGAAACAGGTTTAGGCAATTCAAGAATTGATAGCGGCAACCGGAGAGGTGGTTTGCTTAAACCTTTTCCCTGGTTCAATTCATGGGGTGGCGATATCGATCTCATAGGCGAAAAGAAACCGCAACTTTATTACCGCGATATTGTTTGGCGAACAAAGACAATGCATGTGCTTGTGCATACCCATGTGCCGGCAGGCATGAAGGAAACCGTTAGTGACTGGGGATGGCCGGATGAACGTCCTTACTTCTATTTTCCCGGTAGTGAAGAAAAATTGCTGAAGGTAAATGTATACACCCGTTATGCGGAAGTGCGTTTGGAACTCAATGGAAAAATAATAGATCAGAAAAACGTTTCGATGGATAACCTGACAGCCACGTTTGAAATAACTTATCACCCTGGAACACTTAAAGCAATTGCATTAAAGGATGGTAAGGCTATAGATTCAGTTGTCCTTGAAACCCCGGGAAAACCGTTTGGTGTCCGCCTTACTCCAGACCGGAAAAAAATAAGTCGCAATGATCTTGCCTTTGTCACCGCGGAAGTTGTAGACGAACAGGGCCGCCTGGTACCTGACTCCAACATTCCTGTGGATTTCGCCCTTGAAGGTTACGGAGAAATTGTAGCTACCGCAAGCGCCGACCCCAATGACATGCAAAGCTTTCAAAAGCCGGAGCACAGAATGTTCCGGGGAAAATGTTTAGTGATTGTGAGACCGAAGGGTGCAGCCGGAAAAATATTATTGAAGGCAACAAGCGGTGGGTTAAAGGATGGCAAGGTGACGATCGGCACGAAGTAAACAGCTACATTTTGCTTTGACCCTGAAGGAAGCGATAACCAATCATCTATTTGATGTAAAAAGTCTGGGATGTTTCGGCGTTATAACCAGCAATCGCCTGCTTTTCGTCAATGAATAAAAAAGGGCTTTACAGCAGCCCCTTCATCCGCAAATGAAAACTATTCTTCCCCTGTGATAATTATATGATGCAAGACATCATATCGAGAAACGCGGCAGCGTGTTTTATTTTCGTTTAAAGGAGTTTCTGAAAAGCACTAATGGTAGATAAGTTCTGGAAAGCAGCTGCACGAAATGAAAGATGGACAGGCATAATTAACTGGTCGTTTTTTCATCACCTACTTTATGGGACGTTACACCTATGCGAATAAAGGAAAGGCTGTTATCAAAAGTATGATAACAGCCTTTCCTTTGTATAAGAAACATTATCTGCATTAAGCCGGAAAAGGTGCTTCATACCCTTTCATCACATTATCTTCCATTTTTCTGAGTTCATAATTTAAAAGCCATACATACCACCCGAAACGGAAATCTGCTCTCCCGTAATCCACGCTGCATCATCGGAAGCAAGGAATACGACAGCTTTCGCAATATCTTTGGGCTGGCCTCTGCGGCCAAGCGGTGTATTGGCGACAACCATTTTTTCATACTCACTGCCAGCAGTGACGCCCGCACTAACTGCACCTTCTGTTTCCGTAGCGCCCGGCAAAATAGAATTGATACGAACGTTTTTTGCACCCAGTTCCTTCGACAAAGCAATCGTTAGGGAATCTAATGCTGCTTTAGTTGCAGAGGACAAAGAGACTCCTGCCATCGGCATTTTGCTTGCACCCGAACTGATATTGATGATATTGCCACCCTTATAGCCAAACAGTTTTAAAGATGCCTGGATTGTAAGTATGGGGCCCAAGACATTGACGTTGAAATGCTGATGAAAAGCTTCTACCGATGCCCGTTCAACAGGTAATATTGCTGAAAGACCGCGTTGTTTACCAAAATATCCAATGTGCCGAAAGCTGCTTTCGTTTCTTCAAACAGCCTGATCACATCAGCTGCTTTCGATACATCGGCCTGTACCGAAATGGCTATGCCTCCATTGTCGGTTATTTCTTTAACCACACTCTCTGCGCCTTCCTTGCTTGAAGCATAATTCACAACTACCTTTGCGCCTTCTGCCGCAAAGTGTTTGGCGATAGATGCGCCTATTCCTTTTGATGAGCCAGTAATTACCGCTACTTTGTTTTTTAATTTACTCATTATTTCTATTATTTAAGATTTGAAATTTAGTCGAACCTGACCAGGTCTTTAAAGATCAGTTTACCCCGGCTATTTCCGTGTGCCTGCACAAGCAGCCCACCTTCCGAAAGTCTGCCAAGTTGGATTGGAGAAAAGCCGAGATTTTTGGCAAGCGCATCAATCTCCGTTGCTGCGCTGTCATTATCGCTCGCCAGGAACACGACTCTCCGGCCACCATGTATGGCCGGATCCTGATCAAGAATGGCAGCGATTAAATGGTTGAATCCCTTAACCAGTCTCCCGCCAGTGAAGGCTTGCGCCACGAACTTTGCAGAAGGCTGCCCACCCATTTTTTCCGGGGGCACACCGTACGCATTGGTCACATCGACGATGATCTTCCCCTGCCAGGAGGGCAGCGCCTTCGCGACATCCTTGTGCGATTCAAAACGTCGGCAAGGTTGGTTACATCGGCATTGATGGCTATAAAATCATTGCCAAGTTGAGCCGCCGAACTATCTAAAGTTTCCTGATTTCTGCCAACAATAACTCCTTTTGCACCTTCATTTTTAAATTCCCGGGCAATGCCAAACCCAATCCCGCTATTACCCCCCGTGATTGCTGCTAATTTGTTTTTTAATCGATTCATTTTTTTATTTTTAAATTTGTTTCTTAAAGATACTTTCGATAGTTTATTTTTGTAACCATTGTGATAGATACTGGTTACCATCAGGTAACTACAAATTTTTAAAATTATGAGAGACGAAAGATTCTGTAACTCGAATTGTCCATTCACAAGAGCAATTGGCACTATTGGTAATAAATGGAAGCCGATAATTATAAATGTAATTGGCACCCGTACCATTCGGTTTGGACAGCTAGATGCCGTTATACCCCACATCACCCGAAAAGTACTTACCGAACAACTAAAAGAACTGGAACAAGATGGATTATTGGAAAGATTAGCCTTTAAGGAACTACCACCAAGGGTAGATTATAAATTGTCTGAAAAAGGGTTGGCTTTTTTACCAATTTTAGATTCCATAAAAGAATGGAACGCAAAATATGAAGTGGTGTCAATGTCCATAGAGTCCAATGGTATATAATGTAAATCCAGGATTCAATGGACGTGTTGAATGAGAAATAGCTATTATTTCGCTATTTGCTGTTATGGTAAAAGGTGATTTTCCGATATTTTGAATGATATAGAAGGAGTTTCTAACAGAATTAAAGTAGTTAGAAATAAATCAGTTGGTAAAACGAGCCGTTTTAGATACACAACCTATACGGTTCAATATGAACTTACGGAACATGGCAATATGCTACAAACCATCATCAGCAATCTTACAGATTAGGAAATTGTACATCGAAAGAAAGTTGCCGGGAAGTAATATTCATACTTCAAGCAAATCTCTTTGAGAAAATGCCTATTCTTTTATACTGTAATGCACATTATCGATCTTCTTAAGTTCGTATTTGTTCAGGTAGAATAACAGCTTGAACGTGGATCTTTTTATTTAAGTTAAAACCCGCTCTTGTAGCGGGTTTTGCTTTTTAGGCCTATAAAAGGAAAAGACCCCTGAACCTTGCTTTACTTTACTCGTCTTTATTATTACCTGGCTACTTATCTTTTGAAGGTACAATTGTCAATAATCGAAAAATCTTAAGCAACGGAAGTTGCATAAAGTAAAAGCTCTGATTTACGCAACACCTAAGTTTGATGTTATTATACCCCCATCAATTTTCTGATATCACTATCCAAAAAGTCAATTTTCAAATTTTACCGCTTGTTGTCACATTCCGCAGCCGAGACCTAAGAGGCGGTTTATTTATCGACATTTTTATAAGTTTTTATATACTCAGTATTTTCAGATTCTTTTTGTGTTTCGCATTTTGCGGGCTAGCTAACCGCATTTTGGTAAGTATTAGGGTTAAAAATTATCTTTTCCAAGGGCACCAGCAGCGAATCGCTTTCAAAAAAAAGAGTCTGGATAAACATTACAAACGAAGTTCTACAGGATTTATCAGCGTGCAATGATTGATCGTGATATAGTCTATTTAAGTGGTGTTACACGGTATAATCCTGCTCCATGCTGTGGCAGTTCGCGGCTGAAATTTTCGTCAAAGGTTCCAAGATCCTTATGGCTCCATAAATCCCGAACCTTTACTTTACCTTTTATGCCTAATGATTCGAGCTTCACATTTACAGGTGCCGTTTCGGGAAGATCTGCCTCTCCTTTGTCAACCAATACCCCAAAAACTACTGAGCCTTTGTCCTGGGTAACGAGACCGGTTGATGTAAAAGTCTCGTACCCTTCAGGCAATTGATAAATAATTACAGATTCCGCATGTGCGCCAATTCCTTCGAGAGATTTATCATTGATAACAATTGGCTTATTATCAACAGTTCGATTAACGTGTACTTCTCCCCAACCAGAAGTTGCGCTGAGCCATTTCAGTTCGGTCAGTTTTAAGTCTCCCTTCGGACCATGCAGAACGGGCTCTCCCCATACGATATGGTCCCAATCAAAGCCGTTGCCTCCGTCTTTTACAAATAACACAAGTCTCTTTCCGCCTTTTACTGAAACTTCTACTTTTTGAGAGCTACCCTTGCCTGCTATAACCGGACTTGCGTAATCAGCGTTATTAAAATCAAGGTTCTCCCCTTTGCTTTGTGCGTTGAAAAGCGCAACGTACTTGTCCTTGCTATTGGGTACATCTGCAGTCCATACTACCAGGTTTTTATTCCGCGATACCTGGCGGTTGTTGGTACTTTGCTGGTTCACTTTTAACATCTCTGGATTGATGAGCATTTGTTTTGTGAAGTCGTCCAGCTTGGTCATATCTCCTCCAAAAATGAGCGGAGAACGGCCAATTGCCCAGAGGCTCATGAGCGTGTACTGTTCATTTTTAGTAAAGTTTGTTGGTCGTTTAAATTCTATAATTCCAATCGGGAGCATATCGGCATCCGGAAAATGACCAGGCCCACGGAAAGGCGTCCAAACATCCAGGCGCTCGAACATGGCCAAAAGCAATCCCCAACGATCCCAAAAGTCGTCTGTAATTCGCCACATGTTGGCGTGGTTCATTACATGTCCGCCTTCTTTAATGGGAGTTGCTCCAGGTGATAAACTCAAAATTATCGGGCGGCCTGTTTTGTCGATTGCCTTGCGTAAAGCTTCAATCTCTGCTTTCTGAATATCGTCATAAGGGCGTGAAATATCGTCGCACTTAATTAAATCAACACCCCAATCCGCATACATTTGAACTATTGAATTGTAATAGGCCTGTCCTTCGGGTTTGGAAGCATCAACACCGTACATGTCTGGGTTCCAGGGGCAACGGGAGTTGGTTAACGCGATGTCTTGAGCTTTTACTTTTGTGCCACGTACAGGAGTATTTTTTTCAACGGCCTGCCGGGGAATACCACGCATAATGTGAATACCAAATTTGAGCCCTTTTGAATGGACATAATCCGCAAGTAGCTTAAACCCCTTGCCATTGGCAGCCGAGGGGAATTTTTTTAATCCGGGGGTTAAACGGCCGTATTCATCCATAGTAAGAACGGCCTTGGGATCATAGAAATGCCCTTTTGCTTCAGGTTCATACCATTGAATATCGACTGTAAGATATTTATACCCGCTTGGCAAAAGATGCTTTACCATTGCATCGGCCTGTTCTTTAACTTGTTGTTCGGTTACTGTCGTTCCGAAGCAATCCCAGCTATTCCAACCGAGAGGAGGTGTAGTAGCCCACAGATGATATTTATTTGAACTACTCTTTTGTGCTGTACAATTTATAGCTATCGTGATAGCTATTGCAAATAATATATTTTTCTTCATTCAGTAATTATTTGGCGCTAATTTCCCCAGTCAAAATTGAAGAGGTTTTTCTTTCCGCCTTTGAACAAAAATACAGATCATGTTTCATTATTGCCATAGGAACAGTACTAATAACTTTATTTCATCATGATTAAAGTGTTTGCTTAAATTTTAATCTTCGGTGGCCTGCAAGTTTTCGTTGCTTCACAACGAAGAACAAAGCGAACCTCTACAGTAATTTCCCGCATTATCACTTTCCATAATCATATCGAAACCAGTCAACATCAACGTATCCCTTATCTTCTTTTGTATTGAAATTAAAAATCCCGATGCGATCTCCCCGGTAGCTGCCCCAGGTCAATTGATACATACTCCCAAAAGGTTGATAAGATTCGCCATCGATACTAAAAGCATAGCGACTAATTCCGTTGGCATCCCATGTTGACCGAAGCCAGATGGATTTCCCATTAACCCTTATACCTAAAGTATCTTTTTCATTGCTGAGACACACTAAACTACATACTCCATTTTCCTGTTTGATACCAAATAAGCTATGGCTGGTGGTTGAAAAATGTGTCAACCCGGCAAATTGGCCATCAGCCATATGGCTAATGTCTATTTTTACAGTTGCAAAATTGGAAGCTGTACGCATACTGCGTTGTGTGAGCGTGTTTCCTGCCCGAAGTATAATGCTTGTTTTATGGTTTGACTGAACCGGTGTAAACGCATAAAGCCGAAGAAAATCCTTGCGCTCCGTTAAAGACCATTTGTCGGCTCGTGGTTGATAGTTCCATTCCCATTGAACGTTTAGTCTGTTGGTTTTGAACTCATCACTGCTTTGAATGGAAAGTTTCCTTTTATGTGATATCGGTTTTGCACCGGTCCAAACCATGTGGCCAATGGTGTCAGCATCTGGTTCGCCAATAACCGGCCATCCATCAATCCAGTGAACAGGTAAAAGACTGGCAGGGCGTCCGTCCCAATCTCCGTGACCATGATGGGTCAGAAAATACCATTTGCCTGTTGGTGCTTGTAATAAGCCTCCCTGGTTGGGCTCCCTATCAAGCTTTTTATCAACGTGATTTAATTGTCCGATTTCCCAGGGACCGTAAATATTTTTCGAACGTTCCATCATGATCACACGTCCTTCTGGTTTCACTTCACTAAAATAATGGTAATAAAGTCCATTGATCTTATATAGCTTATTCGCCTCACTTCCGGGAGATTGATGTATGATAGAGTCAGATTCCATGACCAGGCTTCTTCCATCAGGTGTCATTTTAAATAAATGAATGTTGTACTTTTTATTGGTTTTCGGATCAAGTGCAAAATTGGTAATAATAAAATATAACTGGCCATCATCATCACAAAACGAACAGCAGTCGTCCCAACCTTTCACATTCCATAATTGATGAAGAGGTTCCCATGGCCCTGCAGGATTTGTAGCAGAACTCATAAAAAAACCATCATCAGGCGTACCGAAATACACCCAAAACTTATTTTTATAATACCTTATGGAACCTGCCCAAATCCCCTTGCCGTAACAATTCATCCGGTCCCAATTTAATTCCGGACTTATGCGGGAGAGGTCGTCAGCCACATGGCCGATAATTTCCCAGTTTACGAGATCTTTGGAATGAAGTACTACCATGCCAGGCGAAAATTGCATAGTAGAAGATATAGCGTAATAATCATCGCCCACACGTATGGCATCAAGGTCACTGTAATCTGCCGGAAGAACAGGGTTAACATAGGTTCCATTTCCCTGGTCTCCCCAGTTTCCAGTCATTTGAGCGGGTAAGCATAAACTTGCCAATTGAAAACAAAACAAGAGCGACAAAAATCTAAAATGAATCATGCCCAGAAATAAGCGTTGTTTAATTTTTATAAATAATCTTATTGAGTCCTGTTTTTTGGAGGATGAATAATGAAACTATTGTGGGCGGGAAAGTTCCACATAAGTTGGTTCATTTCTGTTGGCGGTAAGCCACCCTGCTTCGTTCAGTTTCAATTCAACAACCTGGATAGAGGTGCGGCGCTGTTCATAACCGTCTTTATTTTTATCAGCTCCTATCCGGCCAGGATGTGTGAAGTAATACATATACACCCGGTTATTACTGATAACTACATTAGCATGTAACGCATTAGGAATGTCATCTTTGCCGGTTCCTTCACCATCTGGCATAAGACGACTTCCGGGTTGCAGTTCCCAGGTACTGCCATCTTTTGAGCGGTGAACTGTTTGGCCGTTCCAGGTATCAATAACAAGCCAATAATATCCTTTCCATTGAAAAGCAATTGGGCCCTCTCCATTAATCTTTAGTGCTTCTTTTGGAGCAGACCATGTGTATAGGTCTTTACTTTCTGTTACATTGATATGCGAGTAACCCGTTTGATCTTTATAGTACATGCGCCACATTCCGTCAGGCATACGCAATATATCGGCATCAATTACCCGTGTACCCAGTTGAGTAAGACGGCTTTCATATTTCCAATCCCGGAGATTACTGCTGCTCAAATGCGCAATAAAACCTGGAAAACCCCATTTAACATCAATGCCTGGTACTACGCTTAAGTACATGTGCCACTTGCCGTCATCGCCTAAAACAATATCCGGGGCCCATAAAGTTGCAGAATCTTTTCCGCCGCATTCGTCGGGCAGATCGTTAAAATTACCAGTACCTGCATATTTCCAATTCGCACCATCAGCAGATTCAGCAATGCCGACAGCTGTACCAAAAACCCAACTAACTCCGGGCAAATTGGTCATAGTGGCTCTGCGGTTGGTATAAAACATCCACCATTTCGATACCAGCGGATTCCAAATTACTATCGGGTCGGCAGCGCCATCATAAACAGGATCACGGAATACAGGTCTTGGAGCCAACACACCGTTCTTTGATTTTCTATCCTTGCTTTTTTTCTGTGCCTGTGCCGGCAGAAATGCCAGAACAACCAAAGCAAAAAGTAATACTCTTTTCATTTTTGATTTTGATTTTTGGTTTTTCGCTACGCTAATATGTATGCTTCGTCTTTGTCCCATTACGCAACAAAAAAGAACATCGGATAATTTCTTTTTATTTACCTATTTATAAATTTTCCACACCGTAAATGAATAGGCCGGTAATGACTCTTTAAACTCGGATTGCGCCGAAGGAGCGGTTGTGATGACAGGCACTAACTTATCTTCAGGCCGTCCCTGCAGTACAGATTTTTCAATCTTATTTCCAATACTCAAATTGTTCAGATCAAGGTTCACCGATGTAGCAACTGGTAACAGGTTAACCATTTTTATAATCAAATTTCCATCCGATGTGTCACGTACAACTGAAACAGCAAAACGTTTATTCACGGCTTCGTCGCTATTAGACAGTTTAATGTTTACCGGCAAATATTCATTTCCCGCATTGCTGCCAAATAACTTCTGCACCTCATAATTTACGGTTGGTTTTACTTCTGTATTGTTGAAATAAATCAGGTCGGGGTTCCATTGTGTATGTTTTTCTTTTGCAAGCAATGGTGCATAAGAAGTCATTTGCACTACATCGCCATTGCGTTCCACATTTATCATATACAGGGCCTCGGCAAGGGCATTGTACAAAGTATTTCCACGTGAAGCATATTCTCCCAAATATACTTTTGGTTTACTGCGGTCGTAACTATCATAAAAATTTTGATTATTGATAAACCAACCCGGGCTTTCGTAATAGTGTTCATCCACCATCGGAACCTTCAGCTTATTTGCCAAAGCCCACCCTTGCTCGTAATCGGTGCCATCATGAAATGGCCCTACAGTTCCGATAACCGTGATTTCAGGATGCTTTTTTTGAAGGGCTTTATAAATCATAGTGAAACGTTCTTCAAAAATATCCGTGATAAGGTCTTCATTACCGATACCGATATATTTAAGATTGAACGGCGCCGGGTGGCCGGCTTCGGCACGCAGCTTACCCCATTTTGAAGTTACAGGCCCGTTGGCCCACTCAACCAAGTCCACAATATCCTGCACATATTCATCCATCTCATCCATAGGGACCCCTCCCTGCTGACCGGCTCCCATTTTACCTGCTGCAGAGTTTTGGCAGGGAACACCAGCAGCAATCACCGGCAAGGGCGCTGCACCTATATCCTCACAATACTGAAAATATTCAAAGTATCCCAAACCAACGCTTTGATGATAGCGCCAGATATT
>JBDSAA010000027.1:0-9721 GCA_039922375.1 Ferruginibacter sp. | reverse complement strand
AAAAACGGAATCTGATAAGCAAACAATTTTGAAAAAATTAGACGATATCTTATAAATGGATTTAGATAAAAACGGATATGGTTAAATAATTAAATTATAGGATTAGGTGAAATGTTCACAACCAGTGGCTGGTAGCGGCCTCGAATAAAAAGTGCTAGAAAGTTTCAACCTTTTTATTGGCAGCCTTGATTTACTAAGGGATTTGCGAACCTTATACCTAATTCTATAAATTATTACTCAGGCATCCTATACATCCATGATGAACGTTGTTATTAAACCAAAGATTTGCTGATACAGTACCAGGATGGAAAATTTGATCGCTTCGCAAATACAGGCCTTTGAACTTGATCAATGTTCAATCTTTTTCAAATTCATTTGGCGAATTATTGGGAACTAAGATTGTTATACAGAGATAAATGCACAAATTTGTTCCTAATTATACTTAGGCCTAACAACCAGGCGCAACCGCAGCAATTATTTACTGCCTTGAGCTATAAAAACTAATCATTATTGTATGCCGGTTTATTTTTCAAAAGTATTTCACTTAATATTTTTTTTAATTACGAACCAGCTAGTCTTTGCCCAACAACGGCTGTTTACCAATCAACAACATTTTGGTGTGGAGGAGGGCTTACCGCAAAGTTATATCAGCGGTATTATACAGGACGATGATGGGTTTATATGGCTGGCCACGCTGGATGGTTTTTGCCGTTACGATGGCAGAGGATTTAAAACCATCCATTACAATCCCAGGGATAGTACCGGGCTTGCTGCCAATGCCATCAATAGTCTTGGGAGGCTTTTAAATAATACCATTACTATTTATTATAGTAGTTATAGTAACACATTGGCTGATGATTTTAACCTTCGCACGTTCAAAGTAAGCCGCAATAATATCCGGGATCAGTTAAACAATATTCCCAACGCACGTTGGCAAACCTATCATGTGAGCTACAGTACAGCCAACTGGTTCTTCATGATGAAAGACAATAAGGGCATGGGTTGGCTCAACAGCAAAACCGGTAAAATTTACTATGCAAACAAGGCGAATGGCTTGTTACAACAAGATACCATCTGCGCTATTGTCCAATCAACAGAAGGGAAATTGTATCTCGTCAGCGAAAATGGTGTACAGGTAAGTGATACCAGCCGCAGCAAATTTGAATGGATACGCTTTCCCACTAATGTAAAAAAAGAGAGGCCCAATGTTGTCACAGATGTATTTGGCGAAAAGTTTTCTATTGTTTGTTTGCCCGCTAATCGCCTGGCGCTTGCGGATAAGGATAAGATCATTCTGCTTGACATTGATAAAAAAACCAGCAAGATAATTTCGCCGCCTGCTTCTACAATAGCAGGAGCCGTTTCGGGGTATACCGGGTTACAAGTGGATTCCAGGGGCCGGGCATATTTTGAAAATGCCGGACGGATTTTCAGGCTTACTGAAACCGGTGAAATGAAATTGCTATGGGAAAATAGCACCAACACATCATTAAAGATCAGCGCCTTTTTTATTGATCGTTCTGATGTGTTATGGGTAAGTGTAGACGCACAAGGTTTACTTAAGATTGACCTTCAGTCATCGCCATTTGAATCGTATAGGTACAGCACAAATTTTATATCTGACATTATGGAGCAGGCTGGCGTAAAGCAAGGTGCGGTTTCAAAGCAGTGGAACAACATAGAAGCTTCTTATTACTTCAGGCAGGCCTTCGACAGTAAAGGCAATTTGTATGTTTGTTCCAACTTGTTAAGCGAAAGTAAAATTTACCAAATGCATCAACAGGATTTTCGCTCATTACCCCATTTTCCACCTCATACTTTTTATACTGCTATGCTGGTCATGCCTGACGATGCTATCTGGGTCTTTGACAAAGAAGAATCTGCATGGTACTCCTGGGAAACGCCTTTATCGGTGCCGGAAAAATTATTGCTTGATAAAGAAAGCATGAATGCTATAGAATTGGCAGATGCCAAATTCATCGGTGGCTTCACCTGGTTATCTACTTATAACCATGGGTTGTTGCAATACGATGGAATCAAAAGGATCAACAAATTTGCAGGCAAGTTACCCAATGGCATCATGCCGGAAACCCTTACAGAAATTTGTGCAGACCCGGTTGATAAAAAGAGATTTTGGATTGGTTCACGAGGCGGCGGTTTGATATTATGGGATGTAAAAAAAGGCCTGCAGCGCATTTATACCGTTAATGATGGCCTGCCCAATAATACCATCTATTGCATATTGCCCGACAAAACCGGCAAACTATGGTGCAGTACAAACAAAGGCATTTTCAGATTTGATGCGGCAACCGGACAGGTAACTGCGTATGAAAAAACAGATGGCCTGCCGGGCAATGAATTTAACAGGGCACATAAATTTGTTTTTCCCGATGGCCGTCTCGTCTTTGGTGGCTTGGATGGGTACACTATTTTCAATCCCGCTGATTTTGATACCAAAAATAAAAGCGGGGAAGTGCCGGTGATGCTAACCGGGCTGCAGATCAACAACCAGGCACAGGATATCACCATTGCCGGCAGTTTTATAAAAGAGCCATTGAGTACCCTATCGCTTATTGAGTTGCCTTATAATAAAAATTACCTGCGCTTCGAATTTGCCGCCCTGTTATATAACCAACCGCAAAAAACGAAATACCGTTATCAACTAAAAGGGGTGGATGCAGGCTGGGTAGAAAATGGCACAGCTAATATTGCTTCTTATGCGGCGCTAAGGCCGGGAAGCTATACGTTTCGTATCAACGCTTCAGACAACAATGGGTTATGGAGCAACACCACAAAAGAGATCAGGGTCGTGATTGACCCTCCATTTTGGGCTACCTGGTGGGCCAGTCTACTGTATGCATTGATTGCAGTTGGCCTGGTAAGATGGTATTTTATTTTTAGGGAGCGGCAACTGAAAACCCAACAAAATTTAGCCTTCGGTAAAAGGGAAGCCCTCCGTTTAAGAGAAGTCGATGAATTGAAGGATCGGTTTTTCAGCAATATTACGCATGAGTTTCGTACCCCGCTTACGCTCATCATTACACCATTGGAAAAATTATTGCACGATACATCCCTTTCGGCCGCAGCCATCAGTACTATAAAAACTGCACAACGAAATTCAAAGCAATTGTTACGGTTGATCAACGAGTTTCTTGATTTTTCCAAATTAAACGACGGACAACTCAAAGTAAAACTAGCTACAGGGGAGCTGGAGTTGTTTACAGCCGATTGTGTACAATCATTTGAGGCTGGTGCAAAAGAAAAAAATATTAACCTCAGCTTTTCTGCACAAGCCGTCGCAGGTTTTTATCTGTTTGATGAAGAAAAGTGGGGTAAAATAATTAGCAACCTGGTGAGCAATGCACTAAAATTTACTCCGAATGACGGGATGGTTTCGGTAACCCTTTCATCCTCCCCAAATGATATCATACACCTGGAGGTGAAGGATAACGGGCCAGGCATACCTCTTGATCATCAACAAAAAATATTCAACCGTTTTTACCAGGTGGATGATTCCGCAATACGCACTTACGGGGGTACAGGTATAGGGCTGTCGCTGGTGAAAGAACTAACTGAATTGATGCAGGGTACGATCGGGTTGATCAGCAAGCCTGGCGGATACACAAGTTTTACGGCTGTGGTGCCTATGAAAAAAGTTACTGGTTTAGAGACAGTGAAGCCGACCGGGACCATCATCATTGAAAAGCAACTGACTACGGATAAGCAGGATGCACCGTTGCTGCTGGTGGTGGAAGACAATGACGAATTGCGGTCATTTTTGGTAGAAAGTATGGGTAAACACTACCGGGTAATGGCGGCGGCGGACGGGCTGGAGGCCTGGGAAATAATTTTGCAGGAACTGCCCGATATCGTGGTCAGTGATGTAATGATGCCCGGCCGGGATGGTTTTGACCTTTGCAAAATTTGCAAGACAGATAACCGGACGGCGCATATTGGCTTTATATTACTCACCTCAAAAGCTGCCCACGATGCCCGGTTAAAAGGACTGGGAACGGGGGCGGATGACTACATTACCAAACCCTTCAACCTGCAGGAGCTTGATTTGCGTACTGCTAACCTGCTGCAACTACAGCAAAAGCAAAGGGTATGGCTACAGGCGCAGTTAATTGTGTCGGCTCCCCAGGAACAATTACCTGCTGTTACCGATCCATTCTTGTTGCAGCTTTACAAGGAGATGGATGCAAAGCTGGACGATGCTGAATTGGGCGTTGAGTACCTTTGTAAAACCATGGCCATGAGCCGAAGTACGCTCAACCGCAAATTAAAATCACTACTCGATATCACTGCCAATGACCTGATACGGCAGTACCGTTTGCAAAAAGCTTCCCATCTTATTTCAACAGGTTCGGATATTTCAACTGCCGGTTACCAGGTTGGTTTTAGCAGTCCCTCCTATTTCACCCAATGTTTTAAAGAACAGTATGGTATTACGCCTTCAGACTACGTTTCAAGGCAAGGTTGACCCAAAATTGATAGTCTTTGAACCAATTTTTATAGCCCTCAGGACGGGTTAGGTGATAATTTTATGTCATGTAAAAGCCCTTAACCTTTTTCAACTTTAAAAACAAAAACATGGCGCATTCAATCAAAACTATCGCAACAACTTTCTTACTGGCTACTGTATTAACCAACTATTCTTTTGCACAGGAAATGTATGCAAGCACGGGGGGGAAAACAGCTTACGCAAACAACGCTATCAACATTGAAGGAAATAATAACACTAAAACCGCTGTTGCAGCTGATCCTGCTACGGTTGCTAAGTTTTCTACTTTATTTCCAACTGCCACCAATCAGAAATGGACCACCAGTGCTGACAATCTTTTTGTTTCTTTTTTAAATAATGGCCGGAAAGGAAATGCCAGTTTTACTCTAAAAGGAGAAATGAACTACGCAATTGTTGATTGTGCAATGGAGCAATTGCCTAAAGCCTTCTGCAAAACCATCAAAAAAGACTACGCTTCATACCACTTGTTCAATGCCATTGAAATAACAGCTTACAAGACGGTGGCCTACCAGGCGGTTTTAGAAAACACTAACGGTTTCGTTACCTTAAAATATACTATTGATGGAGTAGTTGAAGAAATCCAACAAGTTAAAAAGGGGAACAATTAATCTTTTCATCCTCGTTTGACAAAGCGAAAGGCCACTTTGTCAAATTCAAAATATTTAGATTTTGAACCAATTTTTCAAACGGAATGATAGCTGTTGCCAAATCTTGAACCAAGATGGGCCAATAGTAACTAATAATTAGGGCGAAGTAGCTATCATAATGGTGCACAATTAGCTTTTCGAAAGATTAGCTCGCTGTGCACCATAGGTAGTTCACCGACGCGGACAAAATAACCTTGAGTCTTTTTTAAAGACTGTTTCACGATAATGCCAGCTAAAGGTATTAATTGCTTTGCGCCGTAAGCGGCGCCTGCATGGCTTTGCCATTAATAACTACATTGTCCATCCGGAATGCTTTTACATGATCAACCTGTATTGGCGTTTTTACGCCTTTAATATTACAGTTCAAGATCCTTAAATTTTCTACAGGGGATTCTTTGTATGCATGAACGTAAATACCAAAATTACCTCCCTTCAGCACCTCCATATTTTCTACCCAAATGTTGCGGATGGTTGGCATAAAGTTACCGGGCCGTTCGTAAAACATATTACAGGTAACAGCGGCGTCCTTGTAGGTACCTACCTTGATATCCTTCATAAAAATATTCTCAATAATTCCTCCACGGGACGAACTGGTTTTAAGCCGCAGCACCCGCTCAAGTTCGGGGCTATCCATCATGCAGTTGATGGCATAAATATTTTTAGCGCCTCCGGAAATTTCGCTGCCTATCACCACACCGCCATGGCCGTCCTTCATAGTGCAACCTTCAATGATATGATTCTCCGCCGGCCTTCCGATACTTCTTCCATCCTCATCTCTTCCTGATTTTATCGCAATGCAATCATCGCCGGTATCGAAAAGACAATCCTTTATTAAAACATTTTTGCACGACTCCGGATCGCAGCCATCATTATTGGGGCCATGAGATACAATAGTAACTTTTTCTACCGTTACGTTTTCGCATAGTACCGGATTGATAAACCACATGGGTGAGTTGATCATTCGTACATCCGCGATGCGGATATTTTTACAGTGATAAGGTTGTATTAGATTAGGCCGCAGGTAATGCCCATCACCAAAAATCCTTTTCCTGGGATCAGCTTTTTTTCGCATCAATTCATGCAATGCATCCCGTGCCGGGGTTTGTTTTGGCATCCCTTCCTTCCAGCCAAAACGTTTAGCGCCGTTCCAGTTCCACCAGTTTTGATTATCTGCATTACCATCTAAAATCCCATTGCCGGTTACGGCAATATTTTCTTCTCCATAAGCATAAAGCATCGGGGAATAATTCATACACTCCATTCCTTCCCAACGGGTAAAAACGATGGGGTAATCTTTTGGATTTCGGCTGAATAGAATTTTCGCACTATCTGCAAGATGTAGCTCTACATTGCTTTCCAGGTAAATAGCGCCGGTTAAAAATGTGCCTGCAGGGACTACTACCCTGCCGCCACCGGCTTTGGTGCAGGCTTCTATTGCTTTCTTAAATGCACGGGAGTTTAAAGTTTTGCCATCGCCAACGGCACCATATTTTGTTATCGAAAACTGCCTGTCCGCAAATACCGGGGACTTGATCAGCTTGCGGAGATTTTCCATTTCTTTCAATGGCTCCGCAGATGATTGCCACACTTTTGCAATCTGTTGTCCCATAACAACAGAGGCGGCTAAGATTGACAATAAACACAACGCAAGGCGTCCGGTTGTTGCAAGTTTTATAGTTATATTTTTCACCGTTGTTGATATTTATAGGTAAGGTTTATTAATTTATTTAGGTTGGCTATTTTGCCCGATCCGCAACAATCGCTGCAACGGAACCTTTTATATTAACTTTTAAATTATCATACGCTTTGCTCAGGTTGCGCCCACCTGCATTTGCGAGTTTCGGATCAAGGGCTTTGCTGTTTCAATTCATTCGGCATTCCATGATGAACTATTGGGAAAATCCGTTCTAATGCTTCAACATATTCAATAACAATTGTTGCCCCACTATGTTTGCCGGGTTGCCCGCCGCTGCATTGAAGGTACTCATCGATGCATTTTCCCCATCGCCTTCTGCCTTCTTTTCTGCTTTATTGGTTTTAAGGCAGGATGGAATATCCAGCGCATTCAATATTATTTTTCCACGGCCATGCGGTATAACACTCAAGGCAGAATATACTTCCTGCTTATGATCCGATACACAGCCTACGATGGTCTCGCCACTTTGCATCCGCATGCCCCATCTCTTTTTATTATAAGTGGCTAGGCATTGGTACTCCCAGTTAAACACGCAGTTTTGTGGCAGGCCATTAAACAAGGAACTCTCTTTTACAAAATAATTACCGCCATACCAGCTCCTGCCCAGCTCCTGCATACCCCTAAAATCAATCACTTCCTTTTTTGCCAGGTAGGGTGCCCACAATTCATAATTGCATACAATCACCAACGTGTTGCCATTGTTCACCCATTCCAACACATCTGTAACCAAGGGATTACCGGTTTGCTGCGGATCAAAGGCACCTACTACCATCACATGCCCTTCCGGCCGGCCAGCTGTATACATTTTAAAATTGTTCACGCCCATTGACCGTAGATAATCAGGGATTAGTCCGGTGGTATCAGCCACTATCAAATCTTTGGCGATGCCTTTTATGTCGAGCTCAACAGCAAATACCTGGTCGTTGCCGGTGCAAACAATAGTGCCATCCTGTTTGATGCTTGCACTCACCACCGAGTAACCTGTTTTGTTGACCGGTATCTGCACACCCTGCACCAACAACTGCCCGTACACAGTGCCGCCGCTAATGTTTACGGCTTGCATTTTAGAATAGTAAACCTTCCCTTTATCATCTTTTACCTGCAACTCAATTTCGGCAGCGCCATTAATATTTTTCTCATTTACGATATACAGATCGGCGGTAACGATGCCTCCGAGCGGCACCACTTTATGGTTTAGTTTTACAGCAACGTAAAGTGGTTGATTGTAGCGGGCTATAAGGCTGGCATCACCTTTTAAGTTGCGGTAATTATCCACTACGCCTGAATGGTTTTCCAGCTTCATACTTTCCCAGCCGTTAATAGCATAGCCATCAATAATATTATTGATCCGCACATTTTCAATTACCCTTCCCTGGTAGTAATAAGCCACGTTACCCATTTTTCGGGTAAGACTATCTACATTGGGGAAGGCTTTTAAAAAACCATTTTTCTTAATAAAACCATCATAGGCATCATGCCATTTTAAATAGGCATCAGTCTCCCAGCCCCTGTCCTTGCCGGCTTTAAGTATCTCATCCCTTATCAGCTGCAACCTTGGCGGTGTACCGATAGCGCCTTCCTCGCCATAGTAAACAATTTCATTTTTATGATCGGTGTACCTGATATAACTGGCAGGGTTAACGTACAGGTTATCATGATAGGTTCCTGGCCCGCCTGCATGGTGTTGATCGAACCAGCCATAATCATAAAAGGTGGTATCATAAGGACGTAAATGCAACTTGAATTTAGGGTCGTGTTCATTTAATTTTATATCACCATTGCAGGAATTGTAGGTGATGATACGGCTATTATCCAACTGATGCCCACTAATCATTTCTGCTTTATCAACCGGCTGTGGCAAAGCGCCCCGTTCGTTGTGCATGTTATAAATAATGAGCGAAGGATGGCTCCTGTCGCGGCGTATCATGCGGAAAAATTTCTCTGAGCGAACAGTCAAATAAAAATCTGTTTGCTTTTTTTCTAAATCATTTTTTGGTTTGAATAAATTTTCAGGATAAGAGTTCCCACCCGGTTCTTCAAAATAAAGCAGGCCCAGTTCGTCCGCTGCATCCAGCACATTTGTTTGCCCGATGGTGCGATGGAAGTTCAGCATATTTAACCCGAGGCGTTTTGCATCCATCACCTGCTTTCTTGCCAATTCATCAGAGGGTGCAATGCCGTTTACCGGCCAAAAACCCCATGAGATTGAGGTTCTTAAAACAATGCGTTTGTTGTTCAGATAAAACTGTTCATCACCATCTATCGTCTTTATTTCGAACCAGCGAAAACCAAATCGTTTTTGATAATTATCTGAAGAGCCGTTCCTGCTTTTCCAGTTAACGGATAATGTATACAAATTAGGATGGTCCACATCCCACAGTTGCGCATTCGGAACGTTCACAGTAAACGTTTGGCTACTCATGCCTTCACTTAACGCTACCGGATATTGCTTATTAAATACCAGCTTGCCCGTTTTAATTTCTTTTATTGAAAGTTGATAATTACCCTCCGTACGCTGGCCTGAAAAATTACTTCCTGTTACGGCTATATCTACCTCATTTGTCTTCCGTTTATTTTTAAGAAACACATCGCTGATATAAGTTTTATCTGTTGCTACCAGAGTCACTTTGCCGGTAATTCCACCAAAGCCATGTGTGGGCTGGGTTCGGTAATCGCCCCACATAAAATTCTGACTGTCCCGCCAGTCAAAGTTCCCGTTTGGATCTGTAATTCTAACGGCTATGTCATTCAGTTTGCCGGGGATTATATATTTGCTGATGTCTATTTCAAACGGCGCACTGTTTACCAAGTCGTAACCTGCCAGTTGTTTATTTACAAAAACTTCGGCCCTGA
>JBDSAA010000026.1:0-47190 GCA_039922375.1 Ferruginibacter sp. | reverse complement strand
CATTGTTTTATCATTGGCGGTTGGGAATAAAATCATGATTGGATAACAAGAGCCGTATGAGTTGAGAGACTCACGTACGGTTCTGTGAGCGGCTTAGGCTGAAATGCCTTTGCCTACTCGACTCTCCAGCTGAGCGGTCAACCCATGTACCTTATGGCATACTGAATAGAGGATGAGAATTTTAATCTTAAGAGTAATTCCGCGTAGCGCAACGTCCTCTGCCATACCAAAAGCTCGTTGAGAAACGTTGCTAAGAATGAATGCAGGACAAATTGCACCTTTTGGCGAAGTATTCCAGTGGAAGCAGTGGCCGGTGAAGACACCCAACCACGGGGGTAGAGAAATTAATGTCTTAATAAACGAACCACGGAAGCAAAAAAAAAGTTTATGTGGAGAGTTTGGATTATGGCCCGAGGACAATTTAATAAGAATTTTTGTACCAAAACATTTCCATTAGAACAGCTTGCGATAAAGGTTTGCCTGATTTTTTTAATTACCTTTCAATGGGTTTAACAACCATAAGAAACAAACTCATGTTGTTAGCAAAAAAATACTTTCTGGCTCTTGGCATTTCGCTATCTGTTTTCCAATACATCCACGCCCAGGAACGCCGTTTTGAGACGATCAACATATCTAACACCTGGAACGAGCCAAAAAATAAAGTAAAAAAATATACGGTGAGGAATGGCTTACCCCTCAAAGCAATTAATGCCATCACCCAGGACAAGGATGGCCTGATTTGGCTTGCCTCTGAAAATGGCTTAGCACGATTCGATGGCAATTCCTTTAAGCTATTTAAAAACGATTCGGCCAATCCTAATAGTCTTTCAACAACGCATATTCATAGTGTGTTCACCGATTCGGAAGGAGTTGTTTGGGTATGTACTTCTAACGGACTAAATCGCTTTGATCCGAAAACTGAACGGTTTTTTCAATACAAGCATCACGCTACTGACACCAATTCCCTGGTTGGAGACAATGTAGAGAATGTAGCAGAAAGCGCAGGTGGTAATTTATGGATCGCTTCTATTGGCGCCGGCCTTACTTATTTTGATAAAAAGAAAGGGAAGTTTATTCAATATTCTCACCGTAACCTGCCGGGCTTGTCGAGCCTGGAAGTGATACGCATTTACGAAGACCGCCTGGGTTTGTTATGGGTGGGCACGCTGGGGGGCGGTATGGATGTATTTAAAACTGTTAATGGGATTGTAATCAAAAAAATGGAGGAACTCTCCTTAGCGAATGTATTGCCAAATATATTGCCATCAATCACTGTCAGGAGCTTCTGTCCCGATCACATGGGCAACATGTGGATTGGCACTTCCCAAGGATTGGTTTTTTACAATCGGGAACGGAACAACTTGCAGTACCTTGATAAATACAATAGCGCCCTGCGTAATAATAGCATCCAATCCATTTGTGAAGATAGCTTGCACAATCTTTGGATTGGAGTGGAAGATAAAGGGTTGCATCGCATTGCCCTGAAAGACTTTGACGGACAATTGCTTACCAAGGTTTCTGTTGAACATTCACAAACTACCGGAGAAGATTACAGTACCTATAAATACACCATTCCCTTTATTTACCAGGACCGGGACCACAACCTGTGGTTAGCAACCAGCAGTGATGGCGCACAAATGATCAGCGGCGTTAAAGAGAAGTTTGTCCGTATTCAGCGAATGCAGACAGGCGAAAACGAAGGAGTTTATTTGCGTTTTTGGGGTATGTGCAGTGATAAGGATGGCAATCTCTGGCTGGGCAGTGATGGCGATGGCATCTACAAGTACAATAATCGCGGCGACCTGCTCAAACACTATTATGCAGATGGGAAGAAGGGCAGTTTAACAGGTAATGCTATTTTATCTGCGTTTCGGGATCATAGCAATACGCTTTGGTTTGGTACTTATGCCCATGGCTTATTTCGCTATGATGAAAAAACAGCCGCTTTCATCAACTACAAGCACGATACGGCCAACAAGGCAAGCTTAGGAAACAATGATGTACGGGTCATTTTTGAGGATAGCCGGCACAACTTGTGGGTTGGTTGCAACGGAGGAGGCTTAAATCTACTCGATAAGGAAACTAAAACATTTACAAGGTATGCTTCCAAAAATATTAAATTCAGCACAGGAAATATAAGGGCTATTATTGAAGATAAAAGAGGGGGGATTTTGGTTGGCTGTCATGGTGAAGGCGTTCATTACTTTGATCCGGTGAAGAAGAGCTTTCAACCGTATTTTAAAAGTTCGGAGAGCATACATTCTCTTACCAGTATTGTATATACGATCCACGTCGACAAGGATGGAAAATTGTGGATGGGCACAGAAGGCAGGGGTTTAATTAATTATGACCCGGCTAAGCGAACAACACAACAGTTTAATGAGAAAAATGGTTTAGGTGGCAATTCGGTTTATGCCTTGCTGGCCGATTCAACGGGTAGCCTCTGGATGAGTACAAATACAGGGGTATCCAAATGGGATCGGAACAAGAATAAACTTTACAACTATGATGCCTCCCACGGATTGCAGATCGGACAGTTTAATTCAAGTTCTTTCCTATATGACAATACATCCGGTTTACTGGGTTTTGCCGGCACCGAAGGTGTAACGATTTTTAATCCAGGTAAGGTAAAGCAGGATCTGCAGCCCCCCAAGGTGATGATCACCGGTTTTCAGGTGTTTAACAAACCCGTGGAAGTAAACTCGGCCGCCAGGCAAGAAGTTGAATTACCGCAGGCAATCAGTTACACCAAAGAAATCACATTAAAGCACAGTCAGTCCGTTTTTACTTTCGAGTTTACGGCCCTGGATTATGCCTATCCTGAAAAATGTACATTTGCTTACAAAATGGAAAATTTTGATGAAAGCTGGAATTATGTCGGTTCTCAGCGAACGGCTACCTATACGAACCTGGATGCGGGCAATTACACTTTTTGGGTAAAGGCAAGTAACAAAGATGGAGTGTGGAATGAAAACGGCGCCTCAATAAAAATTCGTATCACTCCTCCTTTCTGGCTTACCTGGTGGTTCCAGGTTGCGGTAGCCCTGTTGGCAGCGGGGAGTATTATTGGTTTTTATTGGTTTCGTATGAGCATTATACGAAAACAGAAAGTATTACTGGAGCAAAAAGTGAGTGCGCAAACAATTCAACTGGTACAATTAAATGAAGAAGAACGTAAAGCCCGCATAGAAGCAGAGCAAGCCCGGACGGAGTCAGAAATTGCAAGACAGGAAACTCATTATGCCAATGAAGAATTGAAAATGAAAAATAAAGAGTTGGGACAGTTTGCATACGTGGCGTCCCATGATTTGCAGGAACCCCTTAGAACAATCGCTGGTTTTGTAAATTTGTTACACAAACAATATCAGGGAAAGATCGATGAAAAGGCGGATAAATCCCTGGCCTTTATTGCAGATGCTACAACCAGGATGAGGACACTGATAAAAGATCTGCTGGATTTTTCCAGGATCGGAAGAAAAGTCGAATTAAAAAAGGTTGATTGCAATATCATCGTCGGAAATATGCTGACGGATATTATGGCCGCAATACAGGAAGCGAAGGCCGACATTCAATATACCCCGCTGCCGGTAATTATTGGCTATCCCACAGAGATCAAACTGCTTTTTCAAAACCTGGTGATCAATGCAATGAAATTTCGTAAGAAGGACGTAAACCCTCAAATAAAAATTTCCGCCCAAAAACAAGAAGGGTACTGGGAATTTGCCGTAAATGACAATGGCATTGGTATAGACATGCAGTACGGTGAAAGAATATTTGATATTTTCCAACGGCTACATACCAGGTCGGAGTATGAAGGATCGGGTATTGGATTATCTCATTGTAAAAAAATAGTGGAATTACATCACGGAAAAATTTGGGTGAAATCAACACCGGGAGAAGGAACTACTTTTTATTTTACCCTGCTAATTCAAAAAGACCTGCCGTTGGCCAATGCAGACCACGAAAATAAAACAAGTGTGGGTGAAACCACAATCAAAACGTATCCTTCTCATTGATGATAAGGAACCAGGTGATTTTATGGGTAATATGTATGGTTTCTGGAAGAAGTTCTCATTTACATTTGCCCAAAGCCGCACCAGATTCTTCCTACGAGCTAATTTCAAGCTTATACCCTTTGCCGTGAATATTAACAACTTTCACTGTAGCATCATTTTCCAGCTTTCTTCTGAGCTTTGATATAAACACATCAAGGCTACGGCCAACAATGATACCCTCATCCTCCCATATTTCTTTTTGCAACCTGTTTCTGTCTATGATTTCATTAGGAGTGCTTGCAAAAATGTGTAACAATTTAGATTCTTTTTGAGTAAGCTTAATTTGTTCGGTATCATTGATAAGGTATTGCTTGTCTTTATAAAAATGATATTTCCCAATTTGGATAAAATTGTCTTTAAAGCTCTTGTCGCCTTTACCTGGTATACTTTTCTTTTTGTAGTAAATCTTTACTCCTGAAAATACTAAAACCAACGCAAACAAGCTTATCCCTGCAGTAACATACTTGTTTGGTAAATGCAAAAGGTTGGCATTTTGGAATGATATATTGATTAAATAACAGCCCTTAGATTGCTGCCGGCCCAAACAGGGTAGGATATTAGTCTGTTCAGCTTCCAGTATTGCATACCCAAATATTATTTCATTGCTTGCGCACTCAATCACCTTAACAATGTAGTCAGAAGGAAGCTGGTTAGCCTGAATCGTTCGGTGTATAATCTTTACAAGTGAATCAGGTTTAAAGGTAAACTGACTTGCAAATTGAATTTGATATTCATTTGCAGCAATCTGCTTTACGGGCAAAACTCTGGATGTACTATCTCCGGAATGAAGCAGTACTTCATGTCCAATTTTCCTCATGATGATAATTTCTTTCGCCTCTTTAAAATCCGTATCATTTAACTGGCTTGCGCTAACTGCACAGAAGAAGACTAGCAAAGAGGCAGCAATAAAAATTGACAGGTACTTAAAATTCATATGTAAAAATAAGAATTCAATCTGATAGAGGATAAATTACAAGGGCCTTTTACACCCGTTTACATTCTTTTTACAACTCTTTACACTGTACCGGCAAGCATAGGATATAGCTTTGCTCCAATCAATATCAAAACCTTTTATAATGCTTAATACAAATAAATAGCTATGCTAATGATGAAATACTTGTGCACTTTTCTCCTGCTGTCTGTTTTTTGCACTTCCTGTGAACAAAACCAAACAAACGTACCTAAAGGTAACATCAAGTCCGAAACCAAAGACACAGTCACTTCCTACGGACCTAATAATATGGTTCGGAATGTAAAGCAAGATAGAAACGGAAACATTTTGTTTGCTGCATCATGGGGTGGTGTTTTTCGATACGATGGAAAATCGTTTACAAATATAACAAGCGGAATACCTTCCCCCTGCTTCTGGGATGTGCTGGAAGATCGAAAAGGAAATCTTTGGTTCGCTTCCAAAGATTCGGGTGTTTATTATTACAAAGGGGAAATCCTTTCAGCATTTTGCAACAAAGGATGGCCTTGCCAGTAATATAGCTCTTCATATTTATGAAGATAGAGCAGGTAATACCTGGTTCAGCACCGGAGGTGGAGTAAGCTGGGCACTATCACGTTATGATGCAAAGTCTTTGTACGATAAAATGTCCACTGTAACAGAAATCAAGTCGGGAGGACCAGCTTTGCTGGGGATTTTGGAAGCTAACGATGGGAGTATTCTGTTTGGAGGTTTGGAACTTGAGATTGGAGTGCATCGTAATGATGGAAAGACCATCACGCACTTTATGAGTAAAGAGGATCAGAAATAATTTGTATTTCTGGTTTTAAAATCATTTGTCAATTATTATTAATCAATATTATTTCTGTAGTATGAATAACAAGCTATATACCACCTACTTAATTTTAATTATTTCTCCTTTATTCTTCGGTTGCGGTGGGCCTGTAAAAGAGGAAAATAAAAATAAGGCATCGCCAAACTCCTTACCCTTACATGTTGGGGATGAAAAATATATTAAAATAGATACGAAGGAAAGTGTTGTGGCATGGAAAGGTTCAAGTGTTGAGGGGGCGCACACAGGGTACGTCTATATATCAAAAGGAGAATTAATGATTGAAAACGGTCAACTTATGGGTGGTACTGTTGAAGTTAACATGAGTACAATTGAAGGTGATGACCATAGGAGTGATAATAACCTTATTAAGCACTTAAAAGATCCTGATTTTTTTGATGTTAAAAAATTCCCCATTTCTACAATTGCAATTACGAGGGTCGCATCAATAAATGCTGAGGATAAGGAAATTACGGGGAAACTAACGATTAAAGGTATCACACACCCGGTTAGTTTTCCAGCCAAAATGGAAGTTCAGGATGGAATTGTGAAAGCGAATGGTAAGCTGGTCATTGATCGAACAAAATGGGATGTCCGTTATAATTCAGGAAAGTTCTATGATAATTTAGCTGATAAAACTATTTCGGATTCCATTGAATTCCATATTAAGATCGTAGCAAAAAAATAAGGTTAATTGAAATTCTTAAGTAATTAAAAGAAATTATGAAATACGCACACGTATATGCTTTATTCCTGGTGTTTGTTTTTCACACCTCCTGTGGACAAAACCAAACAAACTCACCACAAGATAATATAAAGTTCAACAGAGCAGGATACTCTGAGTCTCAACTTAAAGAGGCGGACACCTCCAGGGTGCCTATGAGTATGGTTCGGAATGTAAAGCAAGCCAGGAACGGAGACATTTTGATTGCTTCTTACTTAGGCGTGTTCCGATACGATGGAACATCTTTTACCAATCTAACAAGTAAAATAATTTCGCCCCGCTTCTCCAGCTTCTGGGATGTTTTGGAAGATCGAAAAGGAAATCTTTGGTTCGCTTCCAAAGATTCAGGTGTTTATTATTACAATGGGAAATCCTTTCAGCATTTTACAACAAAGGATGGGCTTGCCAGTAATATGGCGCTGCATATTTATGAAGATAGAGCCGGTAATATTTGGTTCGGAGCAAGCCGTTACGATGGGAAATCTTTTCGAAATCTTACCACAAAAGATGGATTTCCCAGTAACAGTATTCGTTTACTCCTTGAAGACAAAACCGGCAAGCTTTGGTTTGGTGCACAAGGAGAAAATATGTTCGTTTATGATGGAAAAAAATTTACTGTTTTAAAAAACAAAGACGGTAAAACCTTTACGAACGTTTGGGGAATTACCGAAGATAGAAAAGGGGATATTTGGTTCGGTGCAACGATAATAGAAGATAAAAGAGGTGATACGTCGTTCGTTTCACAGGGTCTTTGGCGCTATGACGGCAGTACCTATACTAAGGTATCGCAGAAGGGTGCCTATGCTATAATCGAAGATAAAAATGGAAACATCTGGACTACGGGCAACGTAAATTTTCCTAATGGAAACGTCTGGGCACTATCCCGTTACGATCAAAAGTCCTTGTACAATAAAGAACCCACTGTAACCGAAATAAAGTCACAATCGGGAATGCTTTTGGGGATTTTAGAAGATGCGAAAGGAAATATTTGGTTTGGCTCTGGTGGTGGCGTGTATCGTTATGATGGAAAGACCATAACGGACTTTAAAAGTGCAGCCGGTCAAAAATAACTTCTATAACTAATGGTTTGAAAAAGACCTCATACTCCGAAAAAAAATTATTACCTTATCAATAACAAAATTGAAATAATGATGAGTAAATCTAACAAAGCAATTATTCAGACTGTTTTCTTTATAGTCTTTATAGTAACAGGCATCTTTAATGTCTCTGCACAAGCCAAAGTCGATAAACTTGATAAGCTGATAAGTGCTTATGCTGAATATGGAAAATTTAACGGATCTGTGCTGGTCGCTGAAAAAGGAAAAATTATTTACAAAAAGGGGTTTGGGTTGGCTGATATGGAATGGAATATTCCCAACCAACCTGACACTAAACATAGGTTAGGTTCCATCACTAAGCAATTTACTGCCATGTTGATTATGCAATTGGTTGAGCAAGGTAAATTGAAATTAGATGTACCCATATCCAACTATCTTCCTGACTATCCTAAAAAAAACGGAGATATAATTACTATTCATCACCTGCTCACACACAGCTCCGGAATTCCGAATATGACTTCGTTTCCCGGGTTCGTTAAGGACGTTATGCGTAAGTCTTACAGTCCGGCGCAGCTTGTGAATATCTCCGCTGACTCAACCCTGCAATTTAAACCCGGAGAAAGGTTTGCTTACAGCAATTCAGGCTACCTGCTGTTGGGTTACATCATTGAAAAAGTAACAGGTAAATCTTACGAACAGGTATTACAGGAGAACATTTTTACTCCGCTCAAAATGACTAATACCGGGTATGATCATCATGGAACTTTGTTGAAGAAAAGGGCTAGTGGCTATGAAAAAAAAGGAAGGAGTTATGTAAATGCAGATTTTATTGACATGTCGGTGCCACACGCTGCGGGAGCTTTGTATTCAACGGTAGAAGATCTGTATCTCTGGGACCAGGCATTGTATGGCAATCGACTGCTGCGGAAGGAAAATATGGAGTTGTTATTTACCAAACACATCCCGTCAGGCGGGGGGCATTATGGTTATGGTTGGAATATTGGTGAGATTCCCTTGGGTAACACGGCAGAACGAATAGGAACAATCGGCCATGGCGGTGGGATAAACGGTTTCAATACACAGCTCACCCGAATCCCATCGGATAAATCATTTATTGTGTTATTGAATAACACAGGAGGAGCTCCACTCAATGAAATGACGAATGCCATTGCTGCAATTCTTTATGATAAATCCTACGACCTGCCTAAAAGGTCGGTTGCTTATTCATTGGCAGACAAGATAGATAAAGACGGCATTCCCGCTGCACTTGAATATTATAAACGCATCAAAGATTCCACCGGGTACTACCTCAATGAAAACGAAATGAACGCAACAGGGTACCAATTATTACAATCGGGCAAAGTGAAAGAAGCAGCCGCAATTTTTAAACTCAATACAATAGCGTTTCCTAAATCATCAAATGTTTATGATAGCTATGGAGAAGCACTCATGGCACTGGGAAACAAAACAGAAGGTATAGAAAATTATAAGAAATCTGTAAAACTAAACCCGGGAAACGAAGGCGCTATAAAAATATTAAAAGACAATGGCGTAAAGACAGATGACCTCATCAAAAAAGTTTCTGGTGAATACCTTAGACTTTTGGAAGGTGAATACCTGAACGTTGAGAATAAAGAGCATAAGATCAAATTTGATTTGGCAGAAGGTATATTGTACGGCAATGACAGGGGCTACAGATACAAAGTGCTTCCGGTTGGTGAGGAAGGTGAGTTTGTCAATCCTGATGACGGAGCCTCATTGGTTTTCGATACTAAAGACAAGAAGGCAATAACTATGGTACTTTTTGGAAGAGTTAAGTTCAGGAAGGTTTTATAAGGAGGTTTTCAGCAATTTTACAAACGTTTTACATATCGTTTACAATCTTTTTACTATTAAAAAACTTTCCGATAGTTGCGCCCTGATATCTTTACTTTATTGTTTCACCAAATCAATAATAGTCATGAAAATCATCTGTAACCTTGCTTTTTTGCTCCTTTTGCAATTCTCCTTTGCCTGTAATGAGTCATTCGAATTTAAAGCGTCATCTCCAGTCATGGATAATCAGCAAAAACAAAAAAAAGATAAGACTGGAGCTGCAAACATCGTTTTTAAATCTACGGATGGCGGAATAACATGGCAGGACATTAGCGATGGGTTGCCCGTATCTTTAAAGGATGACGCTAGCGGTGGCAGAGATGTTTTTTTTGCAGATGATAATGGGCTCTGGTTAACTGACGGAAATGGGATATATCACAGTAAACCAAATTTAACGGCTCCTTTTTGGAACAAAGAAATTTTCCCAAACGAACATAGCAGTATTGCCCCTGGTAAGGCCGGGATATTTGCATACAATTACCATGGTGGTGGAATTTTCCAAAAAACAAACGGAACAGGTGTATGGTCGCCGGTATTCACAAATTTCCCGGCGAAACGGGTATTCAACGTTTCTGAAACTGCCGGAGGCACAATTTTCATTGGCTCCGACAAAGGTCTTTTTAAATCCACTAACAGTGGACAATCCTGGAAACAACTGAACGCTTCAACCGAGGGCAAAATAGTAGAATCAAATGCTGTACTCCTTGCGAGCTGCCAGAGAGGTATATTAAGATCGGCCGATGATGGTGAAAGCTGGGCCCTGGTGATCAGTGAGGGCGGCGTGGGCATCGATATAGAACGCATCGAAGGTGGATTCGCTGCTATTAACTACAGCACCGTTGCGAAGACCCGGAGAATACGAACATCCTACGACGGCGGCAAAACCTGGCAGGCGATTGATGCCGGATTTCCGGGGCAAGCTATTATTGACTCACCCTGGCGGCCCATTAACGCCGGCAATCCGGCACAGGGCAGCGCTGACTCAGCCTGGCATCCTAAAGAAGCCGCCCCTCCGGTGCCAGAGTACAAAACTTCAGTTATCCAGGTTGGTGAAAACTTCTTTTGTGGTCATACTGACGGCATTTACAGGTCATCAGACAAGGGAAAAACATGGAAACTGGTACATCCTTCCGTAAAAGGGAAGATGTTCATATTATCTGTTTCCGGCAACGTGATTTATGCCCTACAGACGGAGTCACATTGTTAAGCCTGCCCGATAGTAAAAGATAAATGAAGATGGAAAACCCCGTAAAATTATTTGCGCTGTTACCGCTAATTATTAATCAATATGTTTTACTCTAAATTTTAAAAAAATGAAAAAAATATTTTTGCTTGTCCCGGCTATCCTCCTGGTATTATTTCTATTAAATTCTTTTGTGCTAAAAGAAAAGGATGCGGCCAAAGTAATTAGAAATAAATCAGGGGTTGCAAACATCGTTTTTAAATCTACAGATGGGGGACAGACATGGCAGGACATCAGCAAAGGGCTGCCAGAAAATTTGCGGGAAGATGGTATTCGGGGAGATAGCATCTTTGCAAATGATAAAGGGCTGTTTTTAAAGGATGGAAACGAACTCTATCACAGTACACCAAATGCCACAGCTCCTTTTTGGACCAAAGCGTTTTTCCCTGACGGCCTGTCCCGGTTCATCGGGGAACATGGCAGCATTGACCCCGGTAAGTCCGGGAGAGTTGCTTACAATTACTGGGGTGTAAATTTGAAAAAAACAAATGGAACGAGTGTATGGTCGCCGATATTCGATGATATTCAGACGCCAGCAATACGCAGCGTTTTTGAAACCGCCGGAGGTACAATTTTCATCGGCACCCAAAGAGGCTTTTTTAAAACTGCTAACAGTGGAAAAACCTGGAAACATGTCTATGCCGGAGGCCTGGTAGGGCACATGGCAGAGTCGGATGGCGTACTGCTGGCGATCAGTATGAAAAGGATAATAAGATCAACCGATAATGGCGAAAATTGGTCGCGGGTGATTAGTGAGGACAGTGTGGCTTTCGATGTAAAATCGATCAGAGGCGGATTCGCTGCTATCACTTCCAATTCAGAGGCGAATACCCCGAAAACCAGCCGGTTAAGTACATCCTACGACGGCGGTAAAACCTGGCAGCCCATTGATGCCGGCGACAAAGTTCTTATTGATTCAATAGGGCGGACCTGGAATGATCGCCCTAGCGTGAAAGCCTTCATGACTTCAATTATCCAGGTTGGTGAAAACTTCATTTGTACTCATCCTGACGGCATTTTCAGATCATCAGACAATGGTAAAACATGGAAATTATTACTTCCTGCTGTAGAAGGTAAGGTCTTCGGTTTATTTGGTTCAGGCAACGTGATCTATGTGATCTATGCCATACCCGGCAAGGGTGGATGTTGAAAAATTCAGCTAACGTTAACTTTCATCAGTGGGTGAAAAACGCGAAATCCCGAACGATTAGCATTCGGGGCTTTTTGCTGTACGCTGATCTCTTCGAAATTAGAGGACTCCTGCATTGGGTAAGTCTCGGGTAGTTTAAGTGGTTGTTCGCAGAAATATTCGTTATGAGGGCGTGAATCTTTTCGGTTTCTGGTGGACGTCCACACCCACGGATGACGGGGGTAAAGCCTGGGGATGGGACATGAGTTATAATGATGCAATTAAATCAAAAGTATTCCGTTACGATGGCTTTGTTTCCAATGCAGAATCTGTTCGTTGCGTCCGGGATTAATTTAATTGATTATTTGATTTACCTGGTGAATGCATTCGTCCAGGCGGGGTTTTCACAGCATAGGATTGAACACTTACCCGGCATTCTTTGATGCAGAAAATTAATTAAATCCATAACCACCATCCTGTGAACGGTAAATGGATGCCGGCAAAAGACTTTATTGAATATGAATATAGCAGTGCTTCTTTCTACGAAATACAATTGGTAAAACATCACCGGCCGATGCACTACCTGGATTTGTAGCTCTTATTTGTTTGTTGGAGTGAAGGCTTTTAGGTGTGTATTGTATTCAACGTCGGGGTTTTCCGGAAGAGCATTATATTTTTAAGTGTATGAGATGAAAAACCCCGCCGGGACATAAGAGTGTCATCGGCAATAAGGATATATACAAATGGTATAAAATAAACATAAGATTCAAACAAATTTATAAAATTACCACCTGTTCACTTTTGTTTGTGTAAGAGTATAGCTGGAGATCATACTATTTTATCAGGCCCCTTTTAAGTCGCCAACATCCTTCCTTATTATCTCCGACCATTTGGCCAGCATATTCACCAAATCTTCCAGCCTTATGGGTTTGCTTACAAAATCATTCATGCCCGCCTTCAGGCATTCGTCCCGGTCTTCCTTCATCACGTTGGCCGTCATGGCGATGATGACCGGCTGTATTTCCAGTTCGCTTCTTATAATCCTGGTTGCTTCCAATCCGTCCATTTCCGGCATCTGTACGTCCATCAGTATTACATCGTATTGCTGCTGGCTGGCCCTGTCTACTGTTTTGCGGCCGTTCACGGCAAGGTCTGCTTCGTAGCCGAGTTTGCTGAGTACTTTTAAAGTAAGTTTCTGGTTGGCAAGGTTATCTTCCGCTACCAGTATCCTCAACGGATGTTCCTTTACAAAATCAATGGAAAGTTTTTGTGTTACAGGTTCGACAGGTGCTATATGTTTTGATGATCCACGCAATTCATTTATCATCAGCTTGCATAGCATCTCCTGTTTAATGGGCTTGGTTAATATCGATTGAAACAAGCCCTCATAATTTTTATTACGTTCATCCCCCACAGAACTTAAAAGGATGATGGGTACTTTTGGGTATAATTGTTTTACATGGCCCGCAAATTCGCATCCATCCATATCGGGCATCTGCATATCGGTCAGTAACAAATCGAAGTATTTTCCGGTGGCCATTATCTCAAGCGCTTTAGCCCCGCTGCTTGCAAGTGTGGGCACCATCTTCCATATTTCCAACTGATTTCTGAGGATGCTCCGGTTCGTTAAATTATCATCTATCACCAATATTTCCTTGCCCTCGAGGCCCGATATATAATTGGTAACATAGGTGCGCAACGACTGCGAACTGGTGACTGTAAGCATCGTAAATGTAAACGTGGTGCCTTCATTTACTTTGCTGGCTACATCAATGCGCCCGCCCATTAGGCCTATCAGTTTTTCGCAAATGATCAGGCCCAGCCCGGTGCCGCCGTATTTGCGGCTGGTGGATGAATCTACCTGCGAGAATGCTTTGAACAATCTTTCCATTTTATCTTCCGGGATGCCGATGCCGGTATCACGGATATCAAACTGCAATTCTATTTTTCCCTCAACATTGGTATTCAGTAAACGAACACTGACAAATATTTCGCCCCGCTCTGTAAACTTGATGGCATTGCTTACCAGGTTTACCAACACCTGGCGCAGCCTTAAGCTATCGCCGATAATTTGTGCGGGCACATTATGGTCTATTTCATACACAAGGTCAAGCCCCATTTGGCCGGCCTTGTTGGCAAATACATCCAATACCTCTTCAATACAGGTACGCAAATTAAAGTCGCGGTCTTCCAGCTCCATATTGCCCGATTCTATTTTAGAAAAATCAAGTATGTCATTGATCACCGTTAGCAAAGCTTCGCCGCAGGTGCTGATGGTTTTTGCATACTCCTGCTGCTCGGCCGTTAGCTGGGTTTCGCCTAATAACGATGCCATGCCAATTACACCATTCATCGGTGTACGAATTTCATGACTCATGGTGGCAAGAAACACGCTCTTGGCTTTGTTGGCTTCATCCGCATCCAGGCGGGCTTTATGCTCCTCTTCGTTTGCCAGTACCAATTGCATGGTTTGTTCCTCCACCTTGCGTTCAAGCTTTTCTTTTTGCGAACGGATGATGTTGATGCGGGCCTTGTAAAACCAAACAGTGCCGCCAACAAGGCTTACTGCTACCAACACCTTAAACCCCCAGGTAAGCCAGAAGGGTGGGGTGATAATTATTTTAACTGTAGTGCCGGTTTCGTTCCAAATACCATCATTGTTAGTGCCCTTTACCTTAAATGTATAAGTACCCGGATTAAGGTTAGTGTAAGTGGCGGTGCGGTTGTTACCGGCATCGGTCCATTCCTTGTCGAACCCTTCTAACTTATACGCATACCTGTTACGCTCCGGCTGGGTAAAGCTGAGTGCCGCAAAGCCTATGGTAAAAACGGATTGCTTATAGGAAAGTGTAATTTCCTTTACTTCACTAACCGATTGTTTTAAAGGAGAGGTGCCACCGATACCAACCGATTTGTTGAACACCTGGAAATCGGTGATGAATACCGGGGGTACAAAAGCATTGTCTTTTATACTATCCGGATAAAAAGCATTAAAGCCATTGACACCTCCAAAAAACATTTGTCCATCGGGCAACTGGTACGATGCCCCAGGTTTAAAAGCATTACCCTGGATACCATCCTTAATGGTATAATTTCTGAACACACGGGTTACAGGGTTAAACTTCGAAATACCCCTGTTGGTACTGATCCACAAGTTGCCATGATGATCCAGCTCGGTGCTCCAGATGGTGTTATTAGGCAGGCCATCTTTTTCGGTATAGCCGGTAAACAATTTTGTTTTAACATTAAAAAAATTCAATCCTTCCGCAGTGCCCACCCACAAATTACCCGCCTCGTCTTGCATTATAGTGTGCACGGTGTTGTTACTCAGGCTTTGCTTGTTTTTTGGATCGTGCAGGTATTGAGTAAATTTTTTGGTATCCTGGTTAAAAAGATACAGCCCCTTATCACCTCCAATCCATAATTGCCCTGCTTTGGTTTCATATATGGTAATTACTTTGCTCTCGCCAACACTTTTATCATCTTTTCCGGCAGGAAAAAAACCGGTAAACTCATTTGTGTTTTTGTCTAATAAATAAATACCGCCATTATCATTGGTTCCTGCCCAAACGTTATTCTGCCTGTCACTGTACACAATGTTTACACTGGGAGAAATCAGCTTGTTTGAATTTTGTGCTCCTGGTGCATAGTGAGTAAAGGCTTTTTTTTGTGTATCAAATAGATCGACTCCGCCACGATGAAAACCAAGTGATAATACCCGGGGCGAGTATTCTGATATTGAAAGCACGTAATCGCTGAAGAGGCTGTTTGTGCTGCCTTTGCTATTCCGGTAATTTGTAAAACTGTGCGTTTTCGGGTCAAAGCGGTTTAACCCTCCGCCATCCGTTCCAATCCAAATATTGTTCTCTTTGTCGCCGCTAATGGATAGCACGAGATTGTTACTGAGGCTATTACTGTTATTAGGAATTTTAGTGTAATGCGTAAATTTATCGCCGGCGAAAGAGAATAAGTTAACTCCGCCAGACCATGTGCCCGCCCACATATTACCAACATCATCTTTATAGAGGCTGTACACCGAATTACCGGAGATGCTGAAAGGATCGCCTTCGTCATATTGGTGACCCGCAAACGTGTTTTTTGAATAATCAAATACACTTATTCCGCCGTTTTCGGTACCTATCCATAATTTGCCATTGCCGTCTTCTGTAAACGATAAAATGTCATTGTAAGCAATACTGTTTTTGTTAAGCGGATCGTGTTTGTAGTTAGTAAAAGAATTGTTTGAACGGTTAAATAAAGCGACGCCACCTCCCAGTGTGCCTGCCCAAATATTCCCCTTGGCGTCTTTATAAACAGACTTAACATAACTGGAACCTATGCTTTTGCTATTTGCCGGATCATAGTAGTAGCAAACAAACTTTTCTGTTTCAGGGTTAAAGCGGTTTAGTCCGTTCCTGGTAGCAATCCATAAATCACCATCATTATCTTCAGCAATTTTATATACATAATTTTGGCTCAGGCTATTAAGATTCTTGTCATTATTTTTATAAAATTTAAACTTGCCTTTATCCTTATCAAACAAACAAAACCCTTTGTTTGTGCTCAGCCAAATTCTTTTCTTACTATCCTGGAAAATGTTTCTGAAACTGGCTTTATTGTCTCCATTATTGTAGTGTATAAATGATTCTGTTATTCTATCAAACTTATCAAACCCACCAGCCGATGCTATCCATAGGTTATGATCTCCATCCTCCATCAAGCCATAAATGGAATTATCGATAATGCTTGCCGGGTTTTCAGGATCATGTTTATACACGGTAAATTTATAACCATCATACTTATTCAAACCCTCATCCGTAGCAAACCACATAAAGCCTTTATAGTCTTTTAAAATAGAAAAAACCGTGCTTTGCGAAAGCCCGTCACTAGTCGTTAAATGACTGAATTTGGGGGCGGCAGTTTGAGCAAAACAAAGAAGAGGGAAAGTTTGCATAAATAATAAAATAACCACCAGCAGGTAGTTCATACTATTTCTATATCGCATAATTTCTTTTTAAGTTTTGGGATGATTATTTTAATATCCATTATCTGGGATGCCCCTGTAGTTCTTCCTTTTTAAAATCCATTTGTTTAAGAAAACTTCGCTTTTTTTGGCTTCTATTTCGCGTATGCCCGTTTGTTGCTCAACAACTACTCTATAGTATCAGGCACGCATGGGTGTATCCACATTATGGCAACACTCGTTGTCCGGGATAAATGCCGGGGCATTTAACTATTAATAATTGTACAGTTGCAGCAATCATTTTTTCAGGAATAAGCGCATTGCAAGATTTCAAAAAGGATGTAACAAGGCCGGACAAATGTACCCTCTTACCATTGTGAACTGTGTAGGACAGTAAAGGCAACTGTTGTAGAAGAAACTCTATTAACTTAGAAAAAGTTAAACAATATGAACGCTGCCTTGGGCTCTATCACTCACTGAGCGGTATAGGCGTAGATATTCATGCTGTTTATCAAAGCAAGCATGAATTCTTCCCCGCTTTACTTTAATTAAAGTGTTTTCCGTATGCAGACAAATCTGCGCCACTCAACCCAGCACTATTACTGTTTAGTTTCCTTAAAATTTGTTATAGAATAAAAAGCCCGGTTCACCGATGAATAATCCCAATGCTACAGTATGCGTATACGCAACGTCCCCGGCTAGGCAAGGTTCGATGGAAGACGTTTCGTGGAAGAAGATGACACGCTATAAAATCAATTGTACAAAAACGCAAAGAAAAAAAGCGTGTTCTTTTTTCTGTACAACCATACAAAAAAAAGTAACACGCAGTATTGTGAGGTGTGATAAAACAGTCCCGGATATTGAAAGGAAATATGTTATAAGTTTCTAACCCAGATGTTCCTGTAACTGATGGGCTCACTCTTATCGCCATGCGACTGCAGTTTGATGGGAGCAGCACCATGGGGCCTATACGAGGGTTGACCGATATAAGGCGTATCTCCTAACAGATTAATGTTGTTTTGTACCAGTACCCCATTGTGAAAAGCCGTAACTCTTGCGAGAGAAATCAATATACCCTCTTTACTAAATTTAGGAGCAGTCCAAACCACATCATAGGTTTGCCACTCGCCGGGCTTTTTACAGGCATTTGCCAAAGGCACCGCCTGTTTGTACATGCTGCCCACCTGGCCGTTCACGTAGGTGGTGTTTTTATAATTGTCCAATACCTGCAATTCATATCCACCGGCTCCCCATGGTAATGCAGCAAGAAAAATTCCACTGTTGCCCCGTGCCTGTCCCGAACCTGTAATGTTCTCCGGAATACGATATTCAATGTGCAACTGAAAATCGGTGAACTTGCTTCTTGTTTGAATATCGCCGTTGGCTTTATTTACTGTCATTACATTATCTGCCAGTACCCATTTAGCAGGCGTCGAATCTTTGGTATTTATCCATTGATCCAGGTTTCTGCCATCAAATAAAACGATTGCATCGGAAGGGGCATCGCTAAATGAACTACCAGGGGTTATCACGGGAGGAACCGGAGAATAGTATTCTGTAGCTTCCGGCTTAGCCTGTGCATGAATGGTATAATACATTGATGTAAATAAAATTGCCAAAATAAGTATCCGTTTCATTTAACTATTATTTAAAATTTAAAATCATTATTGAACTGTTATTGAATTGATGAGCGATTGCTTAATTCAGTTCTGCTATTTCTATTTTCCTGTAAAAAATTTCAGCACCTTCTGATTGTATCAATATCTTCCCTTCATTCAAAGAGGGCGATTCAGCTTCGTTTACCACGATACCGTTTACGATATAGGTTATCTTCCCTTTATTAACGATCACTTCTACAAGGTTCCATTCTCCATTTGGTTTTTCATTATCCTTTTTCTTTTTTACCATCGTAAAATTTTTTGGCACGGTTCGCTTACCGTCGATAACAACGGTAGCGCTGTCAATTAGCCACATATCACCTACATCGCCTTCCTGTACCTGGCATTCAAGGGATTTTGGCCAAACAAAATCTTTTTCGCTTAGCGGCATATAAAAGCAAATGCCATTGTCCCTTTTAATAGTATCAGCATCACGGGGAGGATATTTTTTTTCACCCCATTTAAATTCAGCTAATAAATGAAAGTCCTTAAAAACCTTTTCCGTACAGATATAACCAAACTCTTTACCGGTAATATGTAATAAACCATTTTGAATTGTGAAAACTTTTTCGGGATCGTTGTTCTTTCCTTTGGTAGTTAAGAAACTGTACCATCCATTCAGATCTTTTCCGTTGAATAATGGTTTCATCTTTGTTTGTTGAGCATTTGAACAAAAGGCGATGAATGTAAACAAGGCAATCAATGTTCGTTTCATTTTTGTTTTTATTTTAAAATTACGGATTGAACGCCTTATTACATTATTATTTTGGTAGCAGCATTATTTTCTTCATGCACCTTACCGCTTTGATCTCTCTCATTGCTCTTCTTATACTCAAACTACTTTACTACGGTGAGATGGCACGAAGGTTTCTCTGCCATTTCCCTTCAGCATCTCTCCATAACTGGTATAGTAGATGATTAGCTGTGGCTTATTCTGCAACGCATAAAAATACGCTCACAATTAATTGTGAGCGTATACATATCAGTAAGAACCGGGCAACCGGTTTAACGCAAGACTATTGAATGATGAATTTCAAAGATTGCGTATATTTTCCATCGGAATAAATTAGAAAATGAACCCCCTTGCTATAGAGGCTTAAATCTATTTCAGTAAATTGAGCATTCTGGTTCAGTTTTCCTACACCAATACTCCGGCCTCCGATGTCGGTGATCATAATCTTTTCCTGACCGGTGCTCAATGGATGATACAAAACGAGGGTATTATCTGTACCCGGATTGAGTTGCATTGACAAAAAATAAAAATGACCATAGCAAAACTCAATAGAAAAGCAAGTTGTGACTTAACAAATTCCAAAACTTTCATTAAGTTAATAATTGTCACTCGTTCCGCAGGAACGATATGTAAGCGGGTGTTCAAGATGAAATTGTCTTTGTAGAAAGAAACGTTCAGCACATATCAAATCATCATCCAAAAATATACCTCCCGCATATTGGCAATCTCAAAATAATAAATCATCTTGTTACAAAATATCTTATGCCTCAACACGAACAACCGGTTGCTCTCCAAAATACTGATCCTGAAACGGCCCTGGCCAATGCTTACCAGGCTATGCAACAACTGGACTGGACTATTTTATTTGCTATGGAAAACGCACTGGTAGCAACTACTCCCAAAAACTGGAAGACACGGGGACAGCAAATTGTATGCACGGTGGCGGATGATCTTTTAATTATCAAGAGTGTAATGGTGAATAACGAGGCTGCGGATATTACCGGCATTAATAAGAAGAATATAGCTGCTTTTATCAGTGCGTTTGAGGCCTCCCGCAATGCGGCTGACGCAACTGCAATTGACAATAATAAAGCAGCTATCGCAACATTGAGAGCCGACACTGTAAAAGCAGCAGCAGCCGAAGAGGAAGAGGCGACCGAGGTAGACAGGGCCATGAATTTAACGGGTAGCAACCTGTACGTTACCTATGCCATTATGGCCATCAATGTGTTGGTTTTTGTTTTAATGGCGATAAACGGCGCCGGCATTTTTGAAGCCAATGGTTATGTACATATAAAATGGGGAAGCAACTTTTCGCCATTGACCTTAAGTGGCGACTGGTGGCGTTTAATAACGAGTACGTTCATTCATTTCGGCATAATTCACCTGGCGATGAATATGTATTGTTTGTATACTGTGGGGGTATATCTTGAACCAATGCTTGGCAAAGCAAGGTACATCACTGCATATTTGTGTACAGGTTTATTGGCCAGCCTTATTAGTTTGTGGTGGCATACCGATACCGTAAATAGTGCCGGGGCGTCAGGCGCTGTTTTTGGTTTGTATGGCTTGTTTTTCGCCTTACTCGTTAGCAACCTTATACCAAAGGCAGTCCGTATGGCATTGTTGAAGAGCATTGGTATTTTTATAGTTTTCAATTTAGCTTATGGCATGAAAAGCGGAGTAGACAATGCTGCTCATGTAGGCGGATTGGTTAGTGGATTCATCATTGGATTAGGCTACCTGTTTGCGATAAAAAAAGAAAAGGAACAACAAAAAGTACAATGGGTTTTGCCGCTGGTAATCGTTATCAGCATCGCGGCTACATTTACGTATTTGGAACAAAATAAATTAGCGCCTAAAGAACGGGCCGAAATGCTACATGCTCTCGAAGCAGCTGCTTATGAGGACAATGACCGGTTTGTAGGAAAGCTTACTAAATTCGATGAATTAAATCAGCTTGCGGATTCTGCTGTGAATGACAATTCAATTTCCAATGAAGAACAACTAAAAAGAATTGATGAAATCGGTTTGCCAAAAATGGCGGAAGCTACTGTAGTAATTAACAGTACGAAAAAAATGAACATTTCACCCACATCTCACAAAAAGGCCGGGCTGCTGCTGGAATACATCGAATTACGCAAAGCCGAAATGGAATTGATGCGACAACTGATAGAAACAAAAGAAGAAGAAAAAATAACTCCCCAGTTAAATACAAACCGGGCAAAAGCCGACGCATTGTTCCAGGAATTACTGAAGTTGTAATTGGGATGATTGCACGATAAACTGATATGAGCATTTTGAATAAAATTATACTGTAATTTTTTATCAAATGCTTTATCAAACCGAACCATTATAGTACCCAGGGTTGATGCCCATCCTGCTCATTACAGCTTAAACGGAAACTTGTAGTACTATAACCGCCATCATGTTACTGATCAACTCTCCAACAAAGAACTTCAAACCACAGGCAACTCAAAACAAAACCTTGCGCCTTTTCCCAGCTCGCTTTCTACCCAAATCTTTCCTCCCTGGGCATCCACAAATTCTTTTGAAATGGATAGTCCTAATCCTGTGCCTTTTTCTTTTGATCCGGGCACTTGAAAATACCGCTCAAACAGCCTTGGCAAATGTTCCCCTGGTATGCCCGGGCCATAATCCCTGACAGAGAAAATAACCTTGCCATTTTGCCTGGATGCTTTTACTTCAATAAAACTGTTATTGAAAGAGTATTTTATTGCATTGGTAAGAAAGTTATTTAAAACCCAGGTGGTTTTATCTTCATCTGCCTGTATTGAAGGCAGGTTAGTATCAGTTACATCTTTCAGTTCTATTTCCTTTTCTTTTGCATTGCGGGCAACAGCATGAATTGCATTTTGCACAATCTTTTTAGGATCAACCCGGGCCAGGTTTAGCTGTATTCTGCCTGCCTCCACCTGCGACATGTTGAGTAATTCGCTTAGGATCTTAAGCATTCGCTGATTGTCTTGTTTCAGGTTTACGATCAACTCTTTTTGTTCTGCTGATAGTTGCCCTATCCGTTCATCTTCTAATAATTTCAAACTGAAGTCTGATGATGCCAGGGGGGTCTTTAACTCATGTGATATGGTGGCAATAAAATTTGTTTTTGCAACATCTAATTCCTTAAACGACGTAATATTCTTCAAAACTACTACCCTGTTTTTTGCTTCACCTTGTGCCACTTCAATTACTTCTTTTACAAAATAGTTTTCCCTGTTTTCCACTACAATTTTAAAGGGGGTGGTGGTTTCCTTTTCAATTAAAAATCCAAACAGATCGTTTTTTCTTTTTAGTTCATCCACAGGTTTTCCTATTACTTCTTCTGATTGCAGACCTAATAACTGTAACGCCTGGTAATTGGCAAATAAGACAGAATTGTTTTTATCAATACCGATGCTTGCGTCTTTCAAACTGTTTATAACCGCCTCTGCACGGTTTTTCTCAAACATTAATTTATTTAAGTTGCTGCTTTCAAAATATTCAAGGCGTTCAGCCATCTCATTAAACGCATCTGCCAGCTTTCCAAATTCATCCTTGTTATCTATATGAATACGGTGCTTGTAGTTCTTATTAGCGATCTCCTTTATAGCTTCCGTTAGCCGGCTAATGGGGTTGGTAACTACCGACGGGAAGTTTAGTATGAAAGTAAAAGAGATCAGGAATACCAGGCCGCCAAGCCCTATGATAATGGTAAGCGCATCTTCTGCTGTTTTTTCTGCTATCCTGCTTTTTCGCTGAATGGAATTCATATTCAAAGACAAAATAGATTGTAGTTGTTGTTCTATTGATTGAAGATTTTGTTTAGACGTATCACCCGACTTTAGTTTGGTGAAACCGCTTCTTAAATTATTTGTTGCTTCTCCTTCGCCCGGTTCTGTAATGTTGGCTTCCTGTTGTTTTAAAGCGTCTTCAAACTTCTTTATTGATTGAACACCATTGCCTGTAACTCCGTTTAACTTTTGCTGCATGGTATGGCAATAGGATAAACTTTCATAGTTATCCTGTAGAACATGCTTGCCCTCCGCCTTCAACTTTGCCATGTAGTAAATACCTACACCCCCTGTTAATAATAATAACAGGAACAGGAACAAAGTGCCAAGCCATATCTTCTTTTTTACATTCAATGCCATTACGAAAGTATCACAAGGTCAACATTATTTTTTGAAAGGGTTTTCAACAATTGATTAAATACGCTGGTCCGCAAAATGATTTGGAACAAATTCAAATGGGGCTTACCTAAACATAAAGTTGTTATTCCCTTTTCATTTACTGTATCGATTATTGCCGAAGCAATATTTTCACCTTTCTTCTGAATTACCTCTGCACCTAACTCTGTTGCATTCTTAAAATTATTGATTAAATGCCGTTGTGCTGCTAAAGGAATTTTGTCTGCTGCTTCTTTTGCGGTTTGTACATATAAAACATACCACTTGCTGTTGTAGTACGATGCCAGCCTTGCTGTTTTACGGATTATTCTTTGTGCTATCTCATGGTTAGACGAAACACAGGCTAAGAAACGGTCGTGCCGGAAAGCTGTTTGTTTCGCTGTAATCTGGTGGTCAACTTTTCTTTCTACCTGCCCTGCCACTTCTTTTAAAGCAAGCTCCCGAAGCTGCAAAATCTTATCAGCCTGGAAGAAGTTTTGCAGCGCCTGTTGCACCTTTGCATGGTCGTAAATCTTACCGGCTTTCAACCTTGATATCAGCTCATCAGCAGTTAAATCAATATTTACTACCTCATCTGCCATCTGCAACATTTTATCCGGTATTCGTTCCTTTACCTCCACTCCGGTTATCTCTTTTACCTCTTCATTTATGCTTTCGATATGCTGAATATTTACAGCCGATATTACATCAATCCCCGCTGCCAATACATCCAATACATCCTGCCACCGCTTTTCATTCTTGCTGCCGGGAATATTTGTATGTGCTAATTCGTCAATGATCACCACTTCAGGGTGGAGCAGCAATACTGCCTGCACATCTAATTCTTCTAATCGTTTGCCTTTGTAAAATACCTCCCGTCTTGGAATGACAGGCAGGCCTTCAATCAGGGCTTGTGTTTCCGTTCTTTTATGTGTTTCTACATAAGCTACTTTTATATTCGTTCCGTTTTGCAGGAAGGCATGCGCTTCCTGTAACATGCGGTAGGTTTTACCTACTCCTGCACTCATGCCCAGGTAAATCTTTAGCTTGCCTGCTGTGCTTTTATGGTTCAGTTGTAAAAACTGTTGAACCCTTTTTTCTTTATCGTCGGTTTCATTCATTTAAAAAGAAATAGCTGATGATGTAGTGACAGCAATATTATTCATTGTTGGCAAATTTTTCTTTTGAAAATGGTATCCTTATTATGCAAAGTTCGTAATTCTGCCGGCCGCCAAAAGTTATCATTTGCTCTTTAATTTCTCTAAGTCTATATTCAATTTAAGCACGCTTATTTTTGGCGGGCCAAATAAACCTAACAATGGTTTTTCAATGTTTTTTTCAACCAAAGCATTCACTGTTATTTGCTGCAAGCCTCTTGCTGTAGCAATACGGGCAACCTGTACATAAGCTGTATTGGGAGAAATATCAGGATCTAAACCACTGCCGGAAGCGGTGATCATTTCAACAGGTACTTGTTCTTTTTTTAGGGTAGGATTGTGAACAAGGAAAGTATCAAGCCTTTCTTTTACTACCTGCAAATATTCAGGATTATTTGGGCCCTTGTTGCTGCCGCCACTGCCTGCTGCATTATAACCGGCTGCCGATGGACGTGACCAGAAGTATTTATCCTGGGTAAAGTTTTGGCCTTCGTTGGCATAGCCAACAACTTTATTATTTACTGTTGCTACTTCCCCCTTTCCTTTGTTTGGTGCTGCCTGTGCTGCTACCCAGATTATTGCGGGATAAATGACAGCAAAAACTACTAATAAAAGAACGGAGAGTTTTATTGCCGGTAATATGTTTTGTTTCATTTTATTAAATTTTATATGCTGCTTTAATTATTATTTTAGAACCAGATGGAAACAAATAAGTCAATCAATTTTATACCTATAAAAGGCACTATAATCCCACCTAAGCCATAGATGAGTAAGTTTCTTCTTAACAGTGCGCTTGCACCAATTGGTTTGTAAGCCACGCCCTTTAATGCCAAAGGAATAAGCAGCGGGATAACAATCGCATTAAAGATTACAGCCGAAAGAATGGCACTTTCAGGACTGTGCAACCGCATAATATTCAGTGCCTGCAAACCAGGAATAGATGCTATAAATAATGCCGGAACGATGGCAAAATATTTGGCAACATCATTGGCAATGGAAAAGGTAGTTAACGTTCCTCTTGTCATCAATAACTGTTTACCGATTTCAACAATCTCTATTAACTTGGTTGGATCGTTATCGAGGTCTACCATGTTACCCGCTTCTTTTGCTGCTGCTGTGCCACTGTTCATTGCAACGCCTACGTCGGCTTGTGCCAATGCAGGCGCATCATTTGTGCCATCTCCCATCATTGCCACCAGCTTTCCACTTTGCTGTTCGGCTTTTATGTAGTTCATTTTATCTTCCGGCTTTGCCTCCGCGATAAAGTCATCTACACCGGCTTTTTCTGCAATAAACTTTGCAGTTAACGGATTATCACCTGTAACCATTACCGTCTTTACACCCATCCTTCTCAGCCGCTCAAACCTTTCCTGGATGCCAGGTTTTATTATGTCTTGTAATTCTATCACTCCTAATGCAATATTGTTCCTGCTTACAACCAGGGGAGTGCCTCCATTTGAAGAAATGTCTTTTACTTTTTGTTCTGTTTCAGATGGGAAATTGTTGCCGGCTTTAGTAACCATGTTACGAATCGCATCATATGCACCTTTGCGAACTTTTGTTCCATCTTGTAAATCCAATCCACTGCTTCTTGTTTCGGCAGTAAACTTTATAAAGGTTGCATTTTGAGTACCAAAAGAAGAGGGCGCTAATTTACTTAACTCAATGATCGATTTTCCTTCAGGTGTTTCATCTGCAAGCGAAGACAGTACACTTGCTTCAATAAAGGCTTTCTCCGTTACGCCATTTGCAGCGTAAAAGTTGGTAGCCTTGCGATTACCTATAGTTATCGTACCTGTTTTATCGAGTAACAGTACATCAATGTCTCCTGCAGTTTCTACCGCTTTACCACTTTTTGTAATCACGTTTGCTCTTAATGCCCTGTCCATGCCTGCAATGCCAATGGCGCTTAATAAGCCTCCAATGGTGGTAGGTATAAGGCAAACAAATAACGAGATGAATGCTGCGATAGTGATCGGTGTATTTGCATAATCACCAAATGGTTTCAGCGTTATACACACAATTACAAATACCAAAGTGAAACCGGCAAGCAGGATAGTAAGGGCTATTTCATTCGGTGTTTTTTGACGGGAGGCGCCTTCTACCAATGCAATCATTTTATCAAGAAAACTTTCACCCGGCGCGGTTGTAACTTTTACAACAATGCTGTCTGACAGAACCTTTGTACCACCTGTTACAGAAGATTTATCACCACCTGCTTCACGAATCACAGGCGCACTTTCGCCTGTGATGGCGCTTTCATCTATAGTGGCGATCCCCTTCACTATTTCGCCGTCCATTGGTATAATATCACCTGCTTCACAAACAAACAAATCATTTAACTGTAACCGGGAAGAGGGTACTATTTCCACACTATCTGAGTAGGTTTCTTCAATCGATGGTACTTTTTTGGCAGGTGTTTCTTCCCTTGTTTTTCTAAGGCTGTTTGCCTGCGCCTTGCCCCTTGCTTCAGCGATTGCTTCTGCAAAATTTGCAAACAACAAGGTTAACAAGAGAATAAAAAATATTAGGAAATTGTAAACGAAGCTTCCCTGTGATGGTTCCCCTGTGAGTATCCAGATACAAACGATGAGCATAACAATCGTTCCAAGTTCCACTGTAAACATTACAGGGTTGCGGAACATGATCCAGGGGTTCAGTTTTACAAATGACTGTGCAATGGCTTCTTTAACCAGGGCTGGTTCAAACAGCTTTGTATTTTTAGTTTTAGACATTTTTATTTTTTGTTTATCAGCTTTTATCATTTTGTGGTACATCGTTGTGTCACTCACTTGTACTTTTGTTTCTTCAGGCGGCTTTGTTTCACGCAAAGGAGCAAAGACGCAAAAGAATTAATTCAATAAAGTTGTAGCAGCTTCCTCTTTTGCGCCTTTTTTAACTTAGCGTCTTTGCGTGACTGCTTGCACGGGCTCCTCAATGATTTGCCGTACAAGAGTGCGACGCAACGATGATGAATAAAGAACTTCTGTTGGGTACATAATAATCCTGCTTAATTTCCTACTTACTAAAATATTCGCTTAAAGGTCCTAAGGTAAGTGCAGGAAAAAAGGATAATGCGGCAATGATTACAATCACTACAAACACTACGATACCGAATGTGGTAGTATCTGTTTTTAACGTACCTGCACTTTCAGGGATGAATTTCTTGTTGGCAAGAATACCCGCAATGGCTAGCGGGCCTATTATCGGAAGAAACCTGCCGAGTATCATTACAATACCTGTTGTTACATTCCAGAAAATATTGTTATCGCCCAAACCTTCGAAACCACTACCATTATTAGCTGAACTGGATGTGTACTCGTACAACATTTCGCTGAACCCGTGCGAGCCCGGATTGTTAAGCCAGTTGGCAGGCTTTACAGCCCAATCAATACCGGGGTGATGTGCCACGAAATATGCAGAGAGGGCTGTACCTGTAAGGATCAAAAGCGGGTGCAGCAATGCGATCATCATCGCTATCTTCATTTCTTTTGCTTCTACTTTTTTACCTAATAATTCAGGTGTTCTGCCCACCATTAAACCACTTATGAATACTGCGATTACGATGAAGATGAAAAAGTTTAAAAAGCCTACGCCTGCGCCACCATAAAAGGCATTGGTCATCATGGCAAGCATTTGGTTCATACCACTAATGGGCATAAAGCTGTCGTGCATGGCGTTTACCGAACCGGTGGAGATCACTGTGGTGGCGATGCTCCAGTAAGCAGATGCGGCACTTCCAAACCTTACCTCTTTGCCCTCCATGTTGCCTGCGCTTATATCTGCACCCATCCGGGCAATAGCAGGATTACCATTGATCTCCTGTATGATGGTTGGAATTACAAGCAGCAGGAAGCCTAAGGTCATTACCCCAAAAATCACGTTGGCTAATTTCCTTCGGCGGGTATAAAATCCGAATGCAAAAATCATTGCAAATGGGATGATCATTTGCGCCACCATCTGTGTAATATTGGTAATGTAGTTTGGATTTTCCAACGGATGGGCAGAGTTAGCACCGAAAAAGCCGCCTCCGTTTGTGCCTACATGTTTGATGGCCACGAAAGCTGCCACAGGTCCACGGCTTACATTCACGGTATCACCCTGCATTGAAATGAATTGGTCTTTGCCTTCCATTGTCATTGGAGTGCCGTTGAAGACAAGAATGAGGGAAACGACGATTGACAACGGCAATAATATTCTTGTACAACTTTTAATAAAGTAATTGTAGAAGTTACCCAGCTTATCTGTTGTCCTGTTTTTAAGTGCATTGAAAACAACCGCAGCTGCTGCCATGGCTGTACCTGCCGTCACAAAGTGCAGGAACATTAAGCCCACAATCTGTGTTAGATAAGATGCACCGGTTTCGCCGCTATAGTGTTGCAGGTTGCAGTTCACTAAAAAGCTGATTGCAGTATTGAATGCAAGGTCTGGAGACATAGATGGATTTCCATCCGGGTTTAATGGAAGCCAACCCTGGTTAGCCAAGATGAGCCAAACAATGGCAAACCAAAAAATGTTGATGGTCAGTAATGCAAGCAGGTGTTGCTTCCACGTCATTTCTGTTGGAGGCTTTATGCCGCCTGTTTTAAAAAACAATCTGTCAAGTGGATTAAAGATCGGGTCGAGCCAGGTTTTTTCCCCACCATACACTTTTGCAATGTATTTGCCTAGGGGAATGGCAAGTACAATTGTGATAAGGAACATGGCAACAATGCCTAAAATTTCTGTGTTCATAATTAAGAAGGTTGGTGGTTGAAGGTTAATGGTTGATGGTTGAAGGTTGATGGTTGATGGGAGGAGCCGCCTGGTTTTCCCTTTGCCTTTTACCTTTTCCCTTTCACCTTATTTAGAATTTTTCTGGTTTAATCAGTACATAACAGATATAACCGAAAACGAAGATTGCCAAAATGAATAATGCTGTCATAGTTTAAATTTTATCGAAGAAGTCAATGGATTTGTAAAAGGCTGCGAAGCATAAAAGCCCTGCAAGAATTAAAGTAAGGGTGAGCATAGTTGTTTTTATTAATGATTGATCAAATTTATTTTTTAGAAAAAACGTTGTAAGCAATTGCAATTCGTGAATGGTGAATCGTGAATGGTAAATGGTGAAATATGCCCATGCACCATCAATGTCGTTCTAGCTAAGAAAAATTATTTGGGTACAAGCATTTGTTTTTTAATTTAACATCGTTGTGTCACTCACTTGTACATTTTCAGCAATAAGGAGCAAGGAAAACGTCGATCCTTAACAAAACGACATTCATTCACCATTCACCATTGCCCCTTCACTAATGCAGCCATCCAAGTTTGAAATAGGCAACCCAGGACAATACAATTATTATCAGGAAAACTATTATCGGAATCAGGATGTCTTTGGCCCGGGGAGTTTTATCGCCGTAGTATTTTTTCTGGATGTTTTTTTCTTCTGGCATTTTTAATCTTATTTCTTTCGACCTGTTATGCCAAATGAATGCCTTATAATTTTTTTATTACAGTAAAAGCCATGGATGCCTTCACTGGTATGTGTTTAAAAAAATTGAGTAGATTTTTAATGAGGTTACGAAAACAAAAAACCCTTCCATTTTGGAAGGGTTCATTTTCATAATGAAAGTGTTTAACTACTTTGAAATATCATATTCTTCCATTTTCCTGTAGAGGGTGGTCAAGCCAATATTAAGCAATTTTGCTGCCTCCGTTTTATTACCTTTTGCATAGGCTAGCACTTTTTTGATGTGTTGTTTCTCAACTGTGGTAAGCTCTAAAGATGAAGCGGTGTTTTCCAAACCATGCTGTATGTCGTAGGGGAAGTTTTCGGGTGTAAGCACATCCGAGTTCTCTAAAATTATTGCTCTTTCAATCATGTTCTTTAATTCCCGGACGTTGCCCTTCCAGGAATAATTTACTAACAGCTTCAGTGCTTCTTTAGTTATTCCATTGATCCTCCTGTTCATTTTAGATGCGAAGAACTTTGTATAATATTCAGCCAGCAAATGGATATCTTCATGTCTTTCCCTTAAGGATGGCAATTCAATCGTAAATACATTCAATCTATAGTAAAGATCTTCACGAAATTTACCTTCCGTCACTTCCTCCTGTAAGTTTCTGTTTGTAGCGGTAATGATGCGGACATTGACCTTTGTTAGTTTGGTATCACCCACTTTTATGAACTCACCTGTTTCCAATACACGCAATAATTTACTTTGTAAATCTACAGGCATTTCGCCCAACTCATCCATAAATAAAGTACCGCCGTTTGCCTCTTCAATTAAACCTTTTTTATCTTTTACTGCTCCTGTAAATGCACCTGCTTTATGACCAAACAACTCGCTCTCCAGCAGTTCTTTTGTAAAGGCACTGCAGTTGAGTGCAATAAATGATTTTGTTGCCCTTGAACTTGCATTGTGTATTGCCTGGGCAAATACTTCCTTGCCGGTTCCTGTTTCTCCTAACAGCAGAATGGTCGCTTCAGTTGGAGCTACTTTTTTTGCTAAGGCAATGGCATCAGTGAGCGGTTTAGAAGTACCAATGATGCTATCGAAACTGTACTTTCTACCTACCTGTTCTTCCAGTCTTGCTACCTTCCTTTGCAGCGCTACTTTTTCAAGTGCCTTATTCAGCAGCGGAATTACTTTATCATTATCATCACCTTTGGTGATGTAATCGAAAGCTCCGTTTTTCATTGCCTGGATACCGTCCGGAATGTTGCCATAAGCAGTCAACAGGATTATTTCTACAATGGAATGTTTTGCCTTTATCTCTTTGATAAAATCAACTCCATTTCCATCCGGTAATTTAACGTCACAAAGTACTACGTCGGGTTCTTCCACTTCAATAGCTTTGTAAGCTGCCTTCAAATTACCGGCTTCGGTCACGAGATAGCCTTCCAATTTCAGCAACCGTGCTAAAAGGTTTCTCAGCTTTTCTTCGTCATCTATGATCAGGACTTTGTTTGACATGTTTTGTTTTACAAGTTTCAAATGTAGGGCAAAGATGATAATTATCTTATTCCTTCTTCTAATGTAAAATCGGTAGCGCAATTATTGAACAAATAAGCATTGCGGAAACAATTGCTAAAAGGTAAAAGCTGGAATGCGAAGAAATAAAACGAAGCTGAGTATAATGTGTGCTACTACAAGTGACTTCTGCACACCAATTTTTTGGAAAATCCATCTTTGCTGTGACCTGCTGGGAACAGACACATATTTTTGTATGTGATCATGTTTTGTGAGACCTTTAAGGACAAAAAAAAGAACATACTTTCTTCTTTCACAAAAAAAATATTATGATACCGGGATATCAAGACTTAATCACACAAGCTTACAGTGCTTTCAATGCAAGAGACATTGATGCGGTCCTTAAAACAATGCACCCGGAAGTAAATTGGTCAAATGGTTGGGAAGGTGGTTATGTAAAAGGGCCTGATGAAGTAAGGAAATATTGGACAAGACAATGGAAAGAATTAGACCCACATGTTGAACCCGTTGCTTTTAAGGAAAGACCAGCAGGGCAAATTGAAGTTGAGGTTCATCAAATAGCAAAGGACTTGCAGGGAAATGTTTTGTTTGACGGCATGGTAAAACATATCTATACTTTTGAAAACGGATTGATAAAAAACATGGAAATAGAAAAGCCATAGTCTCACAGGAAATATTCGTATTTGACCCAGCAATAGTTTTTTGGGAAGAATTTAAATATTTCGACCTGCTGAGAACCGTCACAGATTTAAGAAAATCATTCGCATTAAAAATAAGGCTTGGAATTATTTTAGACAGGTGAGTGTTAAAGGTGTAAGGAAGAAATATAGTTTACATTTAGGGTGTTAAAAATCCACAATCATATCACACAAAAACCAATAACATGGAAACGTATACCGCATCACGCTTATCCGAAGGAAATAAAGTCTTTCCAATAAAAATCGTAATCAATCAACTGGGAGTGACTTTAAAACACCCAGGGATATTCAGTGGCCAGGAAAAAACAATTCCCTTCAGCCGGGTCTCTTCTGTGGATGTCGATTGCCCCATGGTCGGCTTTTCTACCATAATTATTCAAACAACCGGGGAAGGGAAAATCAATGCGCACGGTTTTACTAAGAGTGAGGTAATAGAAATGAAAAAGTTGATCCTGGAAAATATTTGAGCACTGAACCCTTGCTAACCATCAACAATAAACGATGTTTATCAACGGGTTTAAAAGAACCTATGCGTTAATGTAAAAACATTTAAAATTATAAATTAACTGCGCTATGCGCAGACGCTGGCAATATCGTTAGGAATGTAGCCTTGCTGGAACACCACTTAACATATAGCTCGGCGTCTTCCTTTAAGGTGCTGTACCCACATAAATCATATACTGCTTTTTCGTACACAGCAAACATTCCGGCTTTCCAAAACAGTTCATTCGAAGTTAGGCTCTCCTGGACAGAAGCTACACTGTAGCCCATGAATAATGATTGATGTAAGGTTGTTATTATGGTCATATCTTGGATTGCATTACCAGTCATTGCATGGTCTGTATGATCACCCGGATTGGCGGTTGGATCAGGGTTTAAATAATGAATCCATCTATTGGATATGCCCTTGCTTTCAAAACTAATAATGGATTCAATGGTGCATGTAAAATCTCGCCAGTTGGGGTAAGTAGTGGAATCATCCAAGGCAGTAATAACATCTATTTGCCCCGACTTAAACTTTGAAAGACTTTGGAAATTGTAGGCTGCAAAGCCGCTCCCATCGAGATTTCCATCAGGTAGCCGTAAAAAATAAGTAGTTATATTATTTACCGACCAGAGGTGGATGGTGTGGTCATTAAATTCGCTTTGGCCGTTCGACTCCGAAAATACTGAGAAAGGAGCGAGGCAGAACCGCACTGAACTTTTCGAGCCTTCCTCTCTTACCCTCCAAAACTTTTCACCCATCCCTGCATCCCCGGAGGTCGTAATTATAAAGATCACTTTGCAAGCCGGCGATACAAGGTCATTGTAAACAGTGGGGTGCATAAATAGTTGCCAGTCGTCGGCGTGGGCCACTACATAGAACGAGACCTTATCAAATGGGCGAAAGGATTTGTGAGGATTTTTTTCCACTTTTTTTTCAAATGATGATGGGGTAGCCAGGAGTGATTTTGCCTGGCCGATATTTCCGGTAGATTAAATATTCTACGGATTTTTCATTTGCAGGTTGCTCAATGAACCATTGCCATTCTGCACCTGGGACAGTTTATAGGTACTGGCCGATTTCTGTTCATGGTCCCATGAAACCGCAACATGCGTTAACAAGTCGGCTGTTTTGCGTGTGTTTGTTAAAGCATTAAAGTGATCTTCAACACGCTTACGTGCCGCAGCACCCATCGCTTTTAGAAGCTTAGGTTGCTCCAGCAGGTTAACCACCTGATTTCCAAAAGCTTCACAATCATTTGCTTCAATAAGCATACCGGTGTGCTCATTCTCGACTATTTCCCGCACGCCACCTACGGACATACCAACTACAGGCCGTCCACAGGCCATCGCTTCCAGCAGCACCAGTGAGGTGCCATCGCTACGGGAGGTGTGTGCCATGAGGTCGAAAGCCGGGTATATATCCGCTGGCTCTGTGGACCAGTCTACAAAATGTAAATGACGCTCAAGACACATTTGCTTGCTCATCTGCCGAAGCCTTTTAAGCATACTTCCGTCACCCATAATTACAAAATGGACCTCTGGCAGAATTGTATGAACGTGACCTGCAGCACGCACAAACAAGTCAGGCCCTTTTTCATGCTCAAGCCGGCCCACAAAGCCAACCAAAGGAATACCTGCCGGTACATTGATAAAGTCACGTAATTTTTTACCTGATTTACCCGGGGTGAAGGCCTCTATGTCGACCCCATTTTGAAAAAGATTAACCCTTTCCGGCGGAACTCCTAAAGCAAGGGCCTGTATATATGTTTCCTGGCAGTTAGTGATGAGGTGAGATCTGGCGGCCAGTGCCACTCCCAGTTCATGGGCTGTAACATGCATACCGTGTACGGTGGCAACAACAGGTTTGTGTAACAGGCTACCCGCAATGGCAGCCAGTACATGCGATTTGGGCATGTGTGCATGCAACACATCCACCTGGTGAAGCCGGGCAACTTCTACTGTCATCTGTATCGAACGCCAATCAGGATTGTCTGCAAGCGGGGTAACATATGCACCTTCAACGCCCAGCTCCCGCAGCGGTGTGTCACGAATGAATAGAAAAGTAGATATTTCTATTCAATGTTGAATAAAAGATGGCAGTAGGTCTGCCGCATACGTCATGCAGTTGAAGTGTGCAAACCACCTGAAGGTGCTGTGTTCAAAAGACATGGTGCTGAACGTTCAGGCAAAAGGTATCGTAAAGGTATCAGGTGAGTGTAAAGAAGCTGAACGCAAGTGAATCGTTGAAGACATGTCGAAAGGGATTACTTGTTGGCAAAACTATTGGCCTCGTTGCGCTGATAGGATTACTGTAGCGGATAACTGTTTACTGGCTACAGGTCAACCGGCATTAAGACGACAGGAGCTTTACACAGGCTTTTATTTGGAACGTGAGAGGTTTCCTTGTTGATGTGCTAGAAGCTTTGCAGGAATCCTGGTGTTAATCAGGAGATTGTTCAACAATGTTTTACAATTCATACCGCAACTCAATTCTGCTTCAGGCAGAAGATGCAACAAGAAGCGTCGGACGAAGCCGTAGTAGTGATGATATTCCGTGAAAGCGGGAAGTAGCGAAGGGCTTCGGTTATCTGGTCACAATTATTTTACACAACACGGATGATTGAAGTTTAAGTTAGCAAATAACTTATGCAGTTGTCAGTGGAAGACGAAAAGAAAATGACAAAATCATTACCGGTCAGTAAGCGGATGGTTTACAACAGCTACCTGAAAGTTGTGGACAAAGATGGCGGTGCAGGCATAGATAAGCAAAGCATTGAGATGTTCAATGAAGAACTGTCTGGCAACTTGTACAAAATCTGGAATCGCATGACATCAGGGAGCTATTTTCCACCCCCTGTCCGAACGGTATTTATTCCCAAGAAACAAGGCGGTTTAAGACCATTGGGCATACCAACGGTTGGCGACCGCATAGCACAAGGTGTAGTAAAAGATTATCTGGAACCTTCACTGGAAGCAATCTTTCACAACAGCTCATTTGGGTACAGGCCCGGCAGAAGCGCACATGATGCATTAAAGCAATGCCAGGACAATTGTATAAAACATGCCTGGGTGATAGATGTGGACATAAAAGGGTTCTTTGATAACATCAGTCATGAGTTGCTGTTGGAATTACTGAAACAGCATACGCAGGAAAGATGGGTATTGATGTATGTAGAAAGATGGTTGAAAGCAGGAGTAGAACAGGCAGATGGGAGCATAACGGCAAGAACAAAAGGCACACCACAAGGAGGTGTAATCAGTCCGTTGCTGGCAAACATTTACCTGCATCACTGCTTTGACAAATGGATGGAACAAACAAATCTGCAAAATCCGTTTGAACGGTATGCGGATGACATAGTCATTCATTGTAATAGCAAAGAAGAAGCAGAAAATCTGCTGTCACGATTAAAAGAACGGATAGGCGCCTTTGAATTATCGCTCCATCCTGAAAAGACAAAAAATTGTGTATTGCAAGAATTATCAGCGGCAGGAAAAACATAAAGAGGAGAGCTTCGATTTTCTAAGCTACAGTTTTCAACCAAGAAGTAAACGAAGCAACTTTGGAGACATCAATAAAACCTACATTGTATTTGCTGCAGCAATAAGCAGTAAGGCCAAAACGGGCATTAGAGATGCTATAAAAGTAATACTGTTGCCACGATGGTCTCAACAAACAATGGAAGGTTTTGCTAAAATACTAAACCCAAAAATAAGAGGATGGGTCAATTACTACACAAGGTTTAATAGACAGGAATTGCTACATGTGTTTTGTTACCTAAACGAACGAATAAGAAAGTGGATAAAGAATAAATACAAGCTTGCAAGTAAAAAGCATGTATTGGAAAAGTACAAAACAATACAGACAGAACAACCGGCATTGTTTTATCATTGGCGGTTGGGAATAAAATCATGATTGGATAACAAGAGCCGTATGAGTTGAGAGACTCACGTACGGTTCTGTGAGCGGCTTAGGCTGAAATGCCTTTGCCTACTCGACTTTCTCAACGAGCATTTTGCATGGCTGAGGACGTTGCGCTACGCTAAAAACACTCCTTGCTTAGATTAAAATTTCCATCCCCTATTCAGTACGACGAAACGTCTCTGGCTTACACGCTGGCCCGCAGAAGATTGCAGGGAAGAAGGCTTTTCCGGCGATTTTTTTATTTAACATTGTTACCTGACTTTGTAAAATAGTAACATATTAATTCAGGGTTTGACTTATCAGGTTCACTTGAGTTTCTAAACGAAAATTTCTCTAGCAGGTTTATAGAACTTTGATTATCTCTGTGAAGGAATGCTTCAATTTTTTGAACCTTAATTGTATTGAATGCATAGTCAATAACTTTTTCTACAGCTTCCGTCATTATTCCTTGTCCTTGAAAATTTGTCAAAAGTTCATAACCTATTTCACACTTCCCATTTTCAACTGAAAAACTAAAAAGACAAATTGTGCCAACCAATATGTTTTGGTCGCCTAAAGTTATGGCCCAATATACGGAGTCATTTTTATCGATGTTTTCATTAACCTTACTTATGAAATTCCTTGCATCTTCAACAGTGTTGCTTACCTGTCTGTTAAGATATTTATTTATTTCACTGTCAGAACGCAAAGTGAAAATTACCTGCTCGTCATCAATTACCAATTGTCTGAGAGTAAGTCTTTCAGTTGCCAAAATTGGAAAGGGCATAAAACTTATATTTAACATTGCTGTCGTATTTGATTTTTTCGAATCTACGGTCATCATTGCCTGCTGCCGTGGTTGGTTTACCTACTTAAAATTTTATCCCCCGTGGCCGGGGGTCTTCACCAACCACCGCTTCCGCTAAAATGTGTTTAGCAATTTACACAGCATTTTTTTTAGAAGATAACTGATTTTCGCTACAGGCGGTGACACCGGACCCGGAGATTATAATGGTATTCCTTGACACCTACCACGAAAGCAGAATTATAAATACATCCGTTTTGAATGAACGCTCTCCCAAACCAAATCTATTCTCTACATTTATTCTTTAAGAAATTACAACCTGGTTTACATGAAAAAATTATCCTTCCTTCTCGTACTATTCGTGTACTGCACTGCATTGGCCCAGAAACGACCGGTCAACATAATTTTCGATAGCGACATTGCGCCCGACTACGATGACGTGGGCGCTATGGCCTTGTTGCATGCTTTTGCTGATATGGGTGAGGCAAAAATTTTAGCAACTGTCTCTTGTAATGTATTTGAAACCACTGCGCCGACACTCAGCCTGTTGAATACCTATTTCAACAGGGCTTCTATCCCGGTAGGCATCACGAAAGACACCTTTCCTAACAAAGATTGCTCGCAATTGTGGGCGCAGGGCATCCTTGCAAAATATCCTCATCCGATACGGTCCAATGATGAAGCACTGGATGCTATAAAATTGTACAGGAAAATATTGTCAACCCAGCCCGACAAAAGCGTAACCATTGTAAGCGTTGGCTTTTTTACTAATCTCGCCGGGCTTCTACTATCCAAACCGGATGAATACTCACCGCTGCCAGGCAAGGAGCTCATCCTGAAAAAAGTGAAACAACTGGTTTCAATGGCTGCACGCATCGGTAAAGATGGAACAAGCGGGCATGAATTCAATGTGGTGGTGGATGCCGCTGCATCTCAAAAAGTATTTGCCCATTGGCCTACCCCGGTTACGATCAGTGGCTTCGGGATTGGCGAAAAAATATTGACAGGGATACGCCTTATTCACAATGATGCGATACAGAACAGTCCTGTTAAAGATGCTTTTGAGATAGCTTTATCAAAAGATAAGAATACAGTTGGCCGCAACAGTTGGGATCAAACAGCCGTGCTGGTAGCAGTGCGGGGAATCGCTCCCTATTTTGGCTATCGAAAATTAAATTTCGAAATTAAAGATGACGGAAAAAATGTGCTCGTTCCCGGGAAGAAGTTCACCTATCTAACGTTTAAACAAACCCCGGCGCAAATAGGAAAGCTCATAGAAGATCTGATGATGCACCAGCCTGTAAAGTTATAAAAATTGGAGGATTATCTTGAGGGCTGCAACCAGCAGGGCATAAAACCCCATACCAAAAATATTTAAAAGGCTGCCCGTGAAAGCCGCATCAATGATTTTAGGTTACTATAATTATAATAAAATATGTACCGTGATAAATTGTTAAAACTCATCCCCTTTGCCTGTTATATTTATAAAGCAATACTCACATCATGAAAAATAAAAAGAAGCAATACCATTTACCCAAAGGATATTCGCTTTTGCAAACTGCGATGATATCATCCGAATATTTAAAGCACCCGATCCGGTTTATTACCAAAAGCCTGGAAAAATTTTCAGGGTCCAGTTACTCGTCATCATTGGGGCCAAAGAGGAAAATCATTGTAACGCAGGATCCTGGTTTTATCAACTATGTTTTGAGAGAGCACCATACCAACTATCAAAAATCCCCTTTTGCTGATCAGCTTGCTCAAGCCTTCGGGAGAGGATTATTGTATTCAAATGGAGATGATTGGCTGAAGCAAAGAAGGCTGATACAACCCGCCTTTCATAAAGATAAAATACGTGGTTTACAGGATAACATTATTAACCGGATCAGTGATTTTATATCCACCTTTCCGGTTGGGGAAGAAGTAGACTTGTACCCGCTGGTACACCAAATGTCCTTTTCTGTTTTAATAAAATCACTATTTGATATCAACCTGTCTTCCGCTATCATCGTAGAAATTGGCGTGCTGCTCAGCGATCTTCAGGATTATTTAATGAAGGATATTAACCAGCCCTGGCGAAAAATATTTTACCCGTTTACCGGAACGAAAAACAAAAATTTAAAAAAAGCAAAAAGATTAAGGGAAATTATACAGAACATCATTACCCAACGTAAAGCAAGTACCGAAAATTATACTGATTTGTTAGACATGCTCTTAAACAGTAAATACGAGGATACGGGCGAGTCGATGGCGGACGATCAATTAATAGATGAAGTACTGATACTTATTTTAGGTGGCCATGAAACTACCGCCAATAGCCTTGCCTGGCTCCTGTATTTAATTGCCTGCAATAGTGAAACCCAACAAAAGCTACAATCCGCCTTCAGTAACAGTACCATTTTTGATGCGCTGAATAATGAATACCTTAAAGCCACCGTCAATGAAGGAATGCGTTTGTATCCGGCTGCCTGGTTGGTCGACCGCATGGCTATTGAAGATGACCAGTTTGGCCAGTTTTCTTTTCCCAAAAACACCATTATTCTGCCTTTCTTTTATGGGGTTCACCGCGACGAAAAACTATGGGAGGATGCATCCGAATTTAAACCGGAAAGATTTATGCTGGATGAAAAATGCATTAAAGCAAAAAATTATTTTTCTTTTGGAGCCGGGCCAAGAATGTGTGTCGGCAGCAATTTTGCCATGGCTGAAATGTCGTTTTTTCTTTTTGCATTTTTAAACAAATTCCAAATTAAACCCACCGCTCAAATCCCGGAAATCGAACCATTGCTTACCCTGCGGCCGGATAAAGTCATACTAAAAGTATCCAACATAAATCCCTGACCATAATCAAACCAACACACCATTCTGCATACAATACTTCACCGTGGTTCGTGTCCTCCGAATCAATCACTTAATACTCGTCCTCATGTGTTCAGAAACGAAAAACCTTTTCCTTCATATCCTTCATTAAATTTTTATAACTTCAAAAAAATGCCCGGTTCAAATTTGGAAGAGTGTTTCGTGAGGTGACACGAACCACGGCTGGGAGCGAATCAATAATACCCTTTTCCATAGCACCTGCCACAGTTATCGTAAATGGTTCTGCCACTTTGTAAGCCGTTTTTTTTGTCACTGTAATATTCTATTCGGGCCACCTTACCCGAGCCATGGCAGTCGTTGCACCAGGTTTTATTCGCAGGTGCAACCGATGGCGACAAGTAGGTATTATTGACATTTTTTTCTTTTGCATTCATTATTAAATTTCGTTCTGCCGACTGTGCGTTCCGCTGTGCAATAATGCGTGATAGTTGCCCCTGTACATCTGCCAGCGCACCTTCTGCGGGTTTATATCCCTGCTTAATTGCTTTCTCATACCACTCCATTGCAGGTGTGCCATACCCTTCAGACCACCAGATACCAGCTGCATCATAGCTGCCCTCACCATTACCCAGGCGACCGGCCCATTCAAAGTAGTTACGTGCCATACTGAGGTCTTTTGCTATACCATCGGCACCGTTTAGTAACAGATAGCCCACATTTAAGTTTGCTACCGGGTTCAGGTTTATATCGGCATCAACCTTCCAAAGGTCATAGGCTTGTTTATAATTTTTGGCAGAAAAAGCTGCAACGGCATTTGCGAACGGGTTGTTTAGTGCCACTACAATTTTGTCCAGGTTTTCCTTTGCCTTAACATAACCTTTGGCCACAGCCTGCTCATACCAAAACTTCGATTTAAATAATTCGGGAGTGGGACGAAAGAGTTCCGGGTTGTATAAACGTTCATTTATGGTGCGACCATTCTGGTACAGTTCTCCCAACCAGTACATAGCCAAAGAATCCCCGGTGTCGGCGGCCCTGGTAAAATAGTAAACAGACGAATCCCGTAGCAGGGTTTCCGCAGGATTATAATTGCTGGAAGCATAGTAGAAATGTTTACCACGTTCTCTAAGGCACGGGCCATAGCCGCTGGCTGCACATGAAATAATAATCGCCTGGCCTTCTTTGTTTATTTCACTTTCGTTCTGCAGGTTCGAAAAATATGCACCTAAAGCAAACGCAGCTGCCATGTCGCCTTTAGCAATTAATTTTTTCTGACTGTTTACCCATTTGAGTTGTCCTTTTGAATAAGGCACGTACTTCGACTGTCCATAGCAACAGGTACTTGTAACGATAAAAAGAATGGCAATACAATACCTCATAGTGCAGTTTATTTCAAAGGTATAAAAAATAGGGAGGTGATCGGTTAAACGAATATTAGGGGGTACATCCCAAATTGTCGCATTCAAAAATAGATTAAGTCTGGGCAACCAAAACTTATGATTATGACTAAGGAGCAATACCCCACAGGCGCCCGACTCCGTCCTGTGTCTTTCTTGTTACTAATCTCCGGTTTAAAAACCATCCAAAATAACAATATCCGGCAGCCCTTTTTTATCTGTAAAATAGTCAACGGCACTACTATATAGCCAGAGTGTCAGTCTTGTACAGAAATAGGTTGACTATTTTTAAATATGGTTAATAGGTTTTCTTAGTTTTTTGCTGCCCTAAAAAATTGAAGTGGATTTGATAAAAAGTGAAAAGTGAGGCAAGACTTTTGCCCCACTTTTTTTTCAGTGCGTTCATGGTTTTGGCACTATCGTTGTGGTAATGTGTAAGCAATTTGCTCTGCATTATTAGTAAGTTAACTCATTTCACTACAGGCCACTGAGTACCCGCCCCCTGAGAGTATAATGGTTCTGCTTGACATTAACCACGGAAGCATGATTAGTTGCCAAAATAAACATTCCCCGCATTCACTAATCCGTTGACGATGGCGTGCGGACTACCAATGATATACTGGCTATTTGACATGCTCACCGACTGCCCAAACAGATCTCCATTGCCTGGAAAGTCAGAATGTAAAATGTTTGTCCTGGTAAAGGAGTTTCCTGAAAAATTTTTATAAATATACGCGGCACCAACCCTGTCACTATAATAACTGCTGCCGCCATTCGGATAATCTGTTCCGCCCGAAGCGCCGATCACTAAGGTGTTGCCATCCAGCGCCACCGATATACCAAAAGTTAAATTTGCGATAGATATGGCCGTTGTACCTGTAACCGGCTGCAACTGTCCGGCGTTGGGAATCACTTCAAAATTGTATATAAACAGGGACGTGGTATTTGTCCAGGTGGAGCCTGTTCTGGCGTAGATATATACAGACGAGCTGGTATTGCTATACGTTGTAGCCCAGGGAGCACCAACAGCCAGCTTATTTCCCGAAAGTGCCAGTGCAAATCCAAATTGTCCCCTCGTTACAGTCCCTTGCAGTTTTTGCTGAAAGTTCCATACACCGCCACCGTAAGCATAAACATAAGCTGCGCCCGCATCTGCATAAGCATACGTGGCATTATCCTGCCCGGTGGCCCCAATGGCAACATAGTCGGTATCCATGGCGATGGTAAACCCGTAATAATCAGCATTGGCTAAATCAGTCGGTGAAACATTTTGTACATAACCCCAGGTACCCGATGTATTTCTTGAATAAAAAAATACTTCGCCCCTGTCCGGGCCCGTTACATCTGAATAGGGTATGCCGATTGCCAATCCAGGGCCGCCATTATTGAACGCACAAATACCAACCGACCAGCCGAAGTCCTCATAAGCCGCACCCGCCGGCTTTACCAGTGCCGTATCGAGTATCCAGCTTGTGCCAGATCGCCGGAAAACGTATGCCTTCCCCTGTGCAACATTTGCGCCTATTGTTTTATTGCTGCTGCCAACAACGGCATAGTCGCCTGAGATAGCAACCGCACCTCCAAAATAATCACCAGTGGCCGAATCACGGGCAGCCAGTCGTGCCACCTGTGTCCATCCCGCGCTTGTTTTATTGAAAATATATGCCACGCCCATATTAAGCAGACCTGATGCGCCATATCTTGGGGCGCCAATGATGGCGTAGTTTCCTGATATGGCCACCCTGGTACCGAAACCTGCTGACAAAGCGGGCTGCAGGGATGACCGGCTTTGCGGATCCGTTTTGTTTTCATCTACAAATGAAAGTGCCCGCCAGGAGGTACCGTCAAAAAACATTACTGCGCCTTTATCCGTGTCAAAAGCAATTAGCCCCGTAGCCGGGTTAAGGATGGCTTGTCGTTGTATGGTTGTCAATCTCGGGATCAGCATGCCTTTATTGGTTGCATTCACATCAAGTATGGCCGAAGCATTGGGAGTATTGGTGCCGATACCCACATTTTGTTGTTGGGCCTGGCCAAACAAGGTGATGCTTGCAAATGTAATAAGGAGATATATTCTCATAATAAAACGTATTAAGTGTAGTTAAAAAAATAATCAATTGATCTCTGGAATTATTTATCGTTCGGGGTATTTCAGGGATGACTCGCTCACAGGTTGGAAACGCTTATTAGGGTAAAATAAATATAGCAATAATTTACTCCGATTCAAAGTTAGCGTGGATAACTTCTTTTACTGTTTACCTGTTTCTTATGGCCATTATGACCGGTTGCCACAAAATACCGAGTTGCCCGAAGTTCCGGGCATGGCTTTCTTAATGCATACGGAAGCTAAAATATTCACGAGGTTTATGCTTTTCCTTCTTGAACAAAAAGGGTTGAAGCCGGAAACCTATGATACGATGTTTCAAAAGCATTCCGGCTACATCTATGATTCCACTGATACAAAACCGATCTATCCCACCTACATGGGCATGAGCCTGGAGATTAGGGAAACACCTTTTGGGAAAAGCTTTGGCCATGGAGGCAATAACGGAGATTTTAAATGCAAGTTTGAAGTGCATAAAGACTTAAAAATGGGATATGTGATGTTTACAAATTCCAGCACGGCCGATCCGTTACTGGAAGCACTTCGTCAATTTTTAGTAGAAGGGAAAAGGAAGCCGTAGCTTTTTTGTCCGAATTTCGTAACGCCGTAAAGTGGGCAAGTCTGCAAATTTTGAATTTGCGTGTATTGCCGCAATAACTTATTTTTATTTGTGTAAATCCTGTGGTTTACCGACCCGGAGTTTCGTTCAGCTTTCCGGGATGTATTGAAATGGCGAACAAGGCGTGGGTTATCAATTCACAACTTACAGTAAATCCGATGGTGGCCATGAGCCAATGCTTTAATGGAGTTAGGAAAACAGGTAGACCTTATCAACCAAATGAAAATTAATATGAACCATCTGCGAATTTTTACTCTTGGCTTTATTGTGTGTTCCCTGGTTAGTTGTAAAAATGAAGCCACTAAAAATGCCGGCAACATTATTCACATTGACAACATCGTGGATTTGACGCATACCCTTAATGCAGATTTTCCTTTTATACCAGTTAAAAAATTAACCTATCCATTTGAACTAATTCCGATGGCTACTTTGAAAGATAATGGTGTGGAAGCAAACTCATGGAAAATTCATGAACATCTGGGAACGCATACCGATGCACCCAATCATTTTATTGAAGGACAAAAATCACTTGACCAGTTAGATTTAAAAGATTTGATAGTACCGGTTGTAGTTATTGACATTGAAGAAAAGGCATCAAAAAACAGTGATGCGGAACTAACGGTTGATGATATCACGAGCTTTGAAAAGGAGCACGGTAAAATACCTGAACATTGCTGCGTGATGATGTATTCGGGTTGGGAAAAACATTTAAAAGACTCATTGTTTGTTGGGCTAGACAGTAAACAGGTTAAACATTATCCAGGCTTTTCAAATGATGCTATAAAATTTTTAGTGAAGGAAAGAAACATAGCAGGTATTGGTGTAGATGTTTTATCCTTTGACCCCGGAATTGATGAAAACTACCTGGGACATAAAACACTTTTTGAAGCCGGAAAATGGGGTGTTGAATGTGTAGCGAACTTAAATAAAATCCCTAAAACCGGAGCTACGGTAATAGTTGCGGCACCAAAAGTAGGGAAAGCCACCGGTGGTTTTTCAAGGATAATAGCAGTTTGGTAATTGACACAAAATAAAAAAAGCATGACTATAGAATACATCCGTTACAAAGTAACAGAAGAACAAAGGCAAGTATTTATTGACACTTACAAAGATGCCTCGAAAGAGTTAGACGCATCTGAATTTTGCCTGGCATATGAACTTGCGGAATGCGAAGAAGAGGCAGGCCAGTTTATAGTACGAATTGAATGGACGTCAACTGATGAACACATGAACGGATTTAGAAAGAGTGAACTGTTTCCCGCTTTTTTTAAAAAAGTAAAACCTTACTTTAGCAATATTCAAGAAATGCGACACTACGCGATGACTGGGGTAACAGGAAGAAAAACAACGACCGCAAACAACTAAGGCTTCAACTACTTTTCTTTAGGTGGCTCATGTAAATTGATAATCTTTTGAGCCCAGACACGTAAACCCTTTGCTTGTGAACCGGCTAATATTTTCTTTGTATTTGGTTGGTCGAACCTTGTTATAAGTAATGCATACTTTGAATCTGCCGGCAAAAAGGTTATATGAGAAAATTTCCGGGAAACTCCTGCATCAACAAATGCTTGATACCAATTTTTCGAAACCCACTGACTAGATTCAAAAACTTTATTAGGAAAGTAAAGTTGGTAGTCAATTAGCGCCTTATCATTTGTCATTTCATCAGAAGAGGATAAATAAAGAAAATCAAAAGAAAAATTGTCAATCATGTGCCTAACAAGACCTTTATTAGTTAACACAGCTGAAAGTTCCAGTATGAATTCATTTTCAGTTTTGCCAACTATCTTTATATCTAAATCCAGTTCTATTTTTGATTCGTTCTCTCTGTTAAGAAAGAATTTCCAATAAACCCATACACCACCTGTTACAATTGCAAATACCTCAGCAATATTTTTTGTTATTTCACTCCAATGTATTTCAAGAAGTATCATAATGTTTAATTATAATTACACATAACCACGGCTGGGGTCTTAATGGATTATTTCAAACAAAATTATTTTTGAATAAACATCCATCGATGACCTTCTAAATCTTCGGCCCTATATCGTAGTCTAGGCCCACCCTCTTCTAAATCTGAAAGTATTGCTGCTCCATTTCCCCTGGATTTTTCATAATGGTTCTCAACATCATCAACACAAACCAGCAGACCATTTATAATATAGGGGACATTATAATATCGGGTAGTGTCTTCACAACCCAGGCGATGATGTTTTGGACTTTGATAATCTGGTGTTTGAGAGGATAACATAACGACGCCGTCTCCTAGTGTAATTTCTCCATGAGTAAGTATGCCACTATTGTCTACCATTCGAGCCCTTTCGGAAAAGCCAAATACTTTACACAGCCAATCCATAGCAGTAATTCCATTTTCATATGAAAGCATGGGAATAATTTGGGGACTTTGGTTAGACATTTTTATGTTTTTAAAGTTTTATCAATGTAAGAGATTTTAACTAACAAGGCGCAAACAAATATGAACGAATGCTACTGCTTAATCAAGCTGCTTCCCTGGTTGGTTATTCAAACATTTAATTCTCTATCCACGTAGCCGTGTGTCTCACTGGCCACATCCCGCCACCGTGGTTCGTGTCTTCACGAAACACTCTTCCAAATTTGAACCTGGCATTTTTTATTGAACTTATAAAAATTTTATGAATAATATGAAAGAAAATACTTTTCGTTTCTGAATACATAAGAACAACACCATCACTTAGTTAGTCGTCCCTCAAAAAGTCGTTAAAGCCGATTGGGTAAGGATAGTATATACCAACGTGCATTAAAATCTGCAAGATATTTGCAAAATAGCTAAAAATCTTGCAGATTTATGTATGCTATCCACCA
>JBDSAA010000025.1:0-14984 GCA_039922375.1 Ferruginibacter sp. | reverse complement strand
CCGTACATATTCACGTCGCCTTCCAGGTGGTTATCTTCATAAAAATCCCCGGCTTCATTTCTCCTGGTACTGCGCAGGTGTACGAAGTTGATACGGCTGGCAAACTCCTTTACCATTTCAGGCAAATCATTGTCCGGCCGTACGCCAAAAGAACCGGTGCAGAAACACAATCCATTGTTAAGTGAAGGGACAGCAGAAAAAATATCCCGTACATCCGATGCAGTGCTGACTATCCGTGGCAAACCAAGGATTGGAAAAGGAGGATCATCCGGGTGAATAACCATCTGTATACCCACTTCGTCGCAGACGGGAATTACCTGCTGAAGAAAGTAAATAAGGTGTTGCTTCAAAACGGCTGCCGTAATTCCTTCATAAGCATTCAATGCCAGTTGAAATTTTTCCACCGTAAAGCTTTCCTCGCTACCCGGCAAGCCTGCAATGATATTTCTTTCCAGGGTGTGTACTTCATCTGCAGTCATATTGGTCAATCTTTCTTCAGCAGCTTTTAGTTCCGTCGGGGTGTAATCGGCAGCTGCGCCCGGCCGTTTGAGCAATAAAGTGTCAAAAGCTATAAAGGCGGCTTTTTCAAAACGCAAAGCCTTACTTCCATCTGCCACTTCAAAAGCAAGGTCAGTCCTTGTCCAGTCGAGTACTGGCATAAAATTATATGTGACCACCCGGATATCACAGGCTGCAAGGTTTCTCAGGCTCTGTTGATAATTGCTAATGTACTGTTGGTAATTGCCGGACTGCGTTTTAATGTTTTCATGCACCGGCACACTTTCCACTACTGTCCATTGAAGCCCTGCGGCTTCGATCTCATTTTTCCGTCGCTGTATTTCGCTTTGCGGCCATACCTCTCCGTTAGGTATATGGTGCAGGGCTGTAACAATCCCGCTACAGCCGGCTTGTTTTATATCAGTTAGACTAACAGGGTCCTGTGGACCGAACCATCGCATTGTCTGGATGAAAGAAGATTTTATTGCGTTCATATTTAGTTATAAATTGACTTAAAATTAGTGCAAAACTAAAGTATCAGCGGCATGAAGTATTTAAAAATATTGAATACTAAACTAAAATGGGTTGCTCTTTTAGACCACGCTGTTTTTTATTTTGTCCAAGCCGAATATTTTCATAGCAACATAGTTGCGTCGCCCTGTTTTACCGCATATCATTGGGCAACTTTAATTGCGTTATAAAATGAATGCGTACCCCGCTCAACCGTCGACGGGTTTTCAACCGCAGTAAGGTTTGGGTAATAGTTGTTATAACTAATCGCAAAAAAATCAAGCTGTCCGAAGACCTCCCCTTTAGGGGCCGGGGCCAACACAAGCAGTAGTAAATCAAATTAAAAGTAAAGCAAAAACGCTGAGCCTTCGCCCTCTACGCTCTGCACCTGGATGGTTCCTTTATGCAGCAGCATAATCTGTTTGCATAGGCTAAGCCCAATGCCACTGCCCGTTTTTCGGGTGCTGAAAAATGGTATAAATATTTTCTCCATCAGTTCTTCTGACATGCCGTTTCCATTGTCGGCTATCTTTACTACTACTTTATTTTTTGGTGTGATGTAAGCAGATAATAATATCCTTGGTTCCTCCTTTTCCTTTACCGCTTCCGCGGCATTTACTACGAGGTTGATCAATACCTGTTCTATCAGGCTGGCATCGGCTTCCACCATCAGGTCGGGGTCTTTTAAGATAACTTCAAGCTCGATGTTTTTTTGACTCAGTGTCGGCTGCATCAGGTTATGCATTGTTTCAAACAAATCCCTCACATATATTTTCTTGAGCGTAAGGGTGTTTATTTTATTGAGGTTGCGGTAAGTGTCTGCAAACTTCAGTAAACCTTCGCTTCGTTTTTTAATGGTATCAATACCCAGTTCCAGGTCATCAACCGAGCCTGTCTTATTGCTGAGGTCATGTACGGCTGATTGCAAACGGTGTTTCAACGTATCTGCCAGCGAAGAAATGGGTGCTACCGAATTCATGATCTCATGTGTCATTACACTCAATAATTTTTGCCACGCTTTTGACTCCGTTTCTTCCATTGCTTCATTGATATTTTGAAAGGCGATCAACTTATATTTTTTTCCATCCGTTTGAAATGCAGTAGCACTCAACAATACCTTGAAATATATTTTGTCCCCTTTCACCGACACTACTTTATTTTCACCGGGATGGATAGCCGTAATTTCAGCATATAAAGCTTCCGACCTTCGCTCGAGGGAATGAATGGTTTTTAAATAGGGAATGGCGAGTAATCTTTTAAGCGGTTCATTCATCCACATCACATCGCCCGTTTCATGCTCATACGATAAGATGCCGGTGTCCACCAGTTCCAGTATATTTTGGAGGTACACGTACTGAGTCTCTTTTTCTTTACTGATCGTTTTAAAAGTAGTATTGATCTCATTAAAACCTTTTCGCATTGGCTGCAATGAAGCAGGCGCATGCTTTTCATCAAACCGCCTGGAGAAATCGCGATAATGAACGGATTCTACAAACTGTTGTAATTCTTCATTGCTTTTGTTCGTGAAATTAAACAGGTCAAATACCTGGTAGATCAATAGAAGGGTACCAATGCCGGCAATAGCAAAGTTTCCTTTTACCAAAAGAAAGGCGATGCCACTCATTACTGCCAGTAACAATACGATCTTAAATGAGAGCGCCCATTCAAACTTTTTAAATTTCATATTTGCTTAATCTGCGGTATAGCGCAGTTCGTGTGATGCCCAATTCTTTGGCGGCTTTTGAAATATTGCCATTGTGTTTTTCGATTACTTTCAGGATGGTATTCTTTTCCATACTGCTGAGTTTAAAATTGCCTGCTTCTTCATCCATCACGGCAGTAGATTCAAGCGGTGAGAAAATAATATCGCTGGCATGTAATAATTCTCCTTCAGCCATTATCATGGCCCTTTCAATGCTATACTGTAGTTCACGCACATTGCCTGGATAGTGGTATTGCAGTAGTTTCTCCTGGCAGGCAGGATCAAATTCTGGCATTGGTTTACAGTATTTATCCGCATATATTTTGGCATAATAATTTGCCAGCAGCAAAATATCATTTTTTCTTTTTCTTAAAGGCGGAATAGTTATTTCCACGGTATTGATCCGGTACACAAGGTCTTTGCGGAATTTATTTTCATTGGCCAGTTCGGTCAATGGCAGGTTGGTAGCACATATCAACCGGATATCGATCGGCGTTATTTCATTGGTGCCCAGCCTTTGTATATTTCGACTCTGCAATACTGTTAGCAACTTTGCCTGTTGCTGCAAAGAAATGTTTCCGATTTCATCCAAAAAAAGCGTCCCATTGCTGGCGGCTTCAAACCTGCCCGTCCTGTCCTCACGGGCATCCGTAAAGGCTCCTTTTTTATGCCCGAATAATTCGCTCTCAAACAATGATTCCGTTAGCGCACCTACATCCACCTTCACAAATGCATTTTTTGCTCTCAATGATTTTTGCCAAATGGCTTGTGCAACCAATTCTTTCCCAGTTCCATTTTCACCGAGTATCAATACATTGGCATCAGTGGGAGCGATCTTCTCTATTTTATAAAATATTTCCTGCATTACTTCGCTTGTACCCAATAGCTGGTTGCCAATTACAGAATCGTTTGCCACTTTTAAAGAAGGGCTTGATTTGCCTGAATTTTTTTTCTGTAAAATGTCAGTAATAGTAGCTATTAACTTTTCATTGTGCCAGGGCTTTACCATAAAATCGGAGGCGCCTTCTTTTAAGGAACGAACCGCCAGGTCAATATCTCCATACGCGGTGATCATGATAACAGCCATGTTTTCGTTGATGTCCTTTATTTTTTTTAGCCAGAAAATTCCTTCGTTGCCGGTGTTGATGCTGCTGTTGAAATTCATATCCAGCAACACCAGGTCAAACTTTGTAGCAGCGAGCAAGTGCTTAATGTTCTCCGGATTTTTTTCTGTTACCACTTCCTTTGCTTCCGTTTTCAACAATAACTTAACGGCGGTTAGCACATCGGTGTCATCATCAATTACCAGTATGTTGGCGTTTTTCAAATTCATTCTTATTGTTTTTTTTTAGCATGATACTTTGCCTGCAAAGTAAAAACGGAAGGTACACCCGCTATTGCCACTACCGGGAAATAAAAATAAATATTTTTTATCAACCTTTCCAAACTGTATCAAAAGCGGATAACGGTTGTATCGAAAGCGTACAGTATCATTTGACATCTTTTTACAATCATTTGTAAATTATGCCTTTATGAATTGGCATGTCTTTGTATGAATGAGTAACAAGAAAGTTTTTAGAAACAAAACACATTTCAAACAAAAAAAATAACATCATGAAAAAGCAATCGATCTCCCTATTTACTTCATTAAGTGAAGCGGACATAACCAACATTACTACACCTGTTAAGGAAACCATCGCATTGGGTTTTGTAGCACCACGACCAAAAATTTTTACTGCCGCCGAATTATGGAATATACAACGGCTAGGTAAAGCAAGGGTGCAAAGAAGGTTTTTGTAAAATCATTTCGCCAGGTTTACACGTTGATTTATCCTCTACTCTTTAAAGCATTGAGAAGTTGGATTGTTCAATAAAGGGATTTAGGTTAAAATTGCCAATAAAAGCGGTAGAAGATTACTCAAATGTGATGGGCCGATTTTGTCGAAAAAGAGTACCGCGATCAAACCCCTAGGGGCCGGAAGCCACCGTGCGGGTTGTTGGAATAGTTCTAACTGGAACCTAACCACGCCACCAGTTGAGCAGGATAAACCCGCCCTGTTTTATTACGCAATTAAAGTTGCCCATGGCTGTAAAAGTAAAAGAGGGCGATGCAAGACTGATCCTTATTCCTTCATAGCCAGGACGAGCGAATATTGGTTGTACTGATGAAATACTGTATCAAAACCGGACACTTGTTGTATCGTTTGCGTACAGTGGTCAAGTAAATTTATCTGCAATTCATTGGAAAACAGTAGTTTGTGTTTTGGCAATTGCTTTGCATCACACCTTTAGAGGGCGGACGGTGAACAAGAGCTAACACTAACAAAATAAACGGAATAGTAATAAAATATAAAAGAAAATGGACAGGGTAATTGAAAAGAAGTTTTGGAATAAAAAACGGATCATGATCATCGGGGGAACGGTTGGGCTGGTGGCTTTATTGACCGCCAGTTTTTATTTTTCGTCGGGCAAATCTAAATTGAATGTTGTTACTGACAGGATTACGATTAGCGAAATAAAACAGGGCCCCTTCCAGGAATTTATATCTGTCGATGGTGTGGTGCTACCTGTTACAACTATTTACCTTGACGCAATGGAAGGTGGAAGGGTGGAACAGAAATTTGTAGAGGATGGCGCTGTGATGAAAAAAAATGAACCGATCTTAAGGCTGAGCAATACCGACCTGGAGTTAAGCCTGGCCAACCAGGAAACAGCGGTATTCAATGTGTTAACTCAAATGCAGAATACAAAGAATAATGCTGAGCAAAATTCTATGAACCGCCAGACCCAAATGGCCGATGTGGATAACGCTTTAAGAGAAGCAGAAAGAGTGTACAAGGTTAATAAAAAATTATACGATCAAAAAGTGATCGGGCGCCAGGAATATGAATCCAGCCTTAACTTATACACCTACCAGGTGGCACGAAAAAAACTTTCAGAGGACATCTTAAAACAGGATGGCAGTTCAATGAAATTGCAGGTAGGCCAATCAAAAGAATCGTACGAAAGAATGCAAAACACGCTGGCCTTGATGCGTAAAAAGGTGGGAGATCTGATTGTACGGGCACCTATTGACGGGCAGCTTACATCGTTGGATGCCGAGATAGGACAAAATAAAAACAAGGGTGAGCGTCTTGGACAAATTGATGTGATGAGTGGATTTAAAGCAAGAGTAAATGTAGATGAACATTATATCTCCCGCATTTTTATTGGCCTCGGTGGTGAATGTTTACTGGCGGGCAAAACTTACAAGCTTACTATCAAAAAAGTTTATACACAGGTTACTGCCGGCAGGTTCCAGGTAGACATGGAATTTAATGATAGTGTTCCCCCTGGTATCAGGCGTGGACAAACGCTTCAGATAAGGCTGGCATTGAGTGATGAAAGAAATGCTTTGTTGTTGCCCAAGGGTGGATTTTACCAGCAAACGGGTGGCAACTGGATCTTTAAAGTAAATGCAAATGGTAACATGGCTTACAAAGTGGATATACAACTCGGTAGCCAGAGCCCTGACTATTATGAAGTGTTGCAAGGGTTGCAGCCGGGGGATAAGGTTATTACCAGCAGTTATGAGAACTATGGAAATATACAGGAGCTCGTGCTGAAGAAGCCGTAAGAAGGTTTAAGGTTTAAGGTTTAAGGCGCAAGGTAGTAAACTGTACAGCCAATCAAAATCATATAAATCACTTAATCATAAGAATCATGGTTCAGACAATGTGGTTGAAGGTTGAAGGCCGGGGCAAGGCTCACTCTCCGAGGGAGAAGGCGGCGGGTGAGGTTGAAGAAACGCTAAAAAATAATTGAAAACATCTTTTATGAAACATACACTATTAACACTGTCATTTCTCATTTTAACGATGGGGTTGTTAACCTTATCTTTTCAGCAGGCGGGTGCTTGCAAAGTAGATGATGCTTTAAAAACCGGGCAGGTATGCCCGAATGTGAGTAAGGCTGCCAATAAACCTTGCAGCAAAAGAACCGCTGTAAAAAAAGTAAAACGAAGTACCCCTGAACCAATTGCCTCCGATATTGACATTCCCATATCACCTATCAGCCGCTTTATATTACTCCAATAAAACTTATTCAATTATTCATCAACCAGAAAGAAATGATACAAATACGAAATCTTGAAAAAATTTACCGTACGGAAGAAGTAGAAACTGTAGCACTCAACAACCTATCCATTGATATTAAGGAAGGTGAGTTTGTAGCCATCATGGGCCCATCGGGCTGTGGCAAAAGTACCTTGCTGAATATATTGGGTTTGCTGGACGACCAGGATGAAGGCAGCTTTTTATTCAATGGCATAGAAGTGGCAAAATTCAACGAAAGAAAACGAGCCGACCTGCGCAAGCGCAATATAGGTTTTGTGTTTCAGAGTTTTAACCTGATTGATGAACTAACCGTATTTGAAAATGTGGAACTCCCGCTGATCTACACAGGCGTAAAACCTGCCGACCGCAAAAAACGTGTGGAAGAAGTATTGGATAAAATGCAGATCATGCATCGCCGCAATCATTATCCCCAGCAATTAAGTGGTGGACAACAGCAACGGGTAGCCGTAGCAAGGGCTGTGGTGAATAAACCTAAGTTAATATTAGCCGATGAACCAACAGGAAACCTCGATAGCTCGAATGGTAATGAAGTAATGCAATTACTAACGGACCTGAATGAGCAGGGCACCACGGTAATAATGGTTACACACAGTGAGCACGATGCCAGGTACAGCCACCGCATCATCCGTATGCTGGATGGGCAAACGGTGACGGAGAATATATTGGTGTAGGGGAAGGATTAAGAATGAAAAATTAAGAATGAAGAATTAAGAAGTAGAAACAGTAGGAATTAGAAAACAACAAAATAATACCCACACCCTGCAACCAGAAGAAACGTTGCAAAAAAGCACAGGGGCCGAGGAACTCCCCTTTAGGGGCCGGGGGCAAAACAGGGTCTCCAAAAATTCCCCAAACACCGCAGGAAAAAAAACTTAAAAACTCAAGTCCCATCAACCATCAACTATCAACCATCAACCCAACACCTTCCAAACCTTCTTAACATGCTTAAAAATCGTTTCAAGATCGCCTGGAGAAATTTATTAAATAATAAAACATTCTCGATCATTAATGTTACAGGTTTGGCAATTGGCTTGTCGGGTTTTTTGCTGATAGCCTTGTACATTGCTGATGAACTAAGCTACGACCGCTTCAATAAAAAGGCAGGAAGGATTTACCGTATTAATTCAGAATTGCGTTTTGGCGACACCGATCTTAAACTGGCTGTGTGCAGCGATCCAATGGGAGCAACGCTAAAAAAAGACTATCCCCAGGTAGAAGAGTTTGTTCGTTTTTATGCATCCTCCGGCTCCAAACTAGTTAAAAAGGGGAATGAGTTTATTAATGAATCCGCAGTAGTACATGCAGATTCCACGTTGTTCAATGTATTTACATTGCCTGCAATAGAAGGAGATACTAAAAATGCATTGAATGAACCCAATACGGTAGTGGTAACGGAATCAACTGCCAAAAAATATTTTGGCAACACACAGGTGGTTGGTAAAACAATTGAAACAGACGAAAGTAAAAATAACCTTTACAAGATAACAGCGGTAATAAAGGATATTCCTAAAAATTCGCATTTCAATTTTGATTTTATTTTTTCAATGGATAATGTAGAATATGGTTTTGGCACTTACCTGAGTCATAATTTTCAAACATATATCCTTTTAAGGGAGGGTGTAGATTATAAGGTTTTTGAAAAGAATTTTACGCAGGTAATTGATAAATACATCATGCCGCAGGCAAAGCAGTTCATGCAGATCAGCAGTATGGAGGATTTTAAAAAGGCCGGCAACAAGCTTGAATATCATTTAATCCCGTTGACTGATATTCACCTAAAATCAGACAGGTTTCCTGAATTGGGTGTAAACGGCAACATACAGTATGTGTATATATTTTCTGCGGTAGCACTGTTTATTTTACTCATTGCCTGTATCAATTTTATGAACCTGTCCACTGCCCGTTCTGCCAACCGTTCCAAAGAAGTGGGTATCCGAAAAGTGCTGGGCACCAATAAAAGTTCACTGGTGTGGCAATTCCTTACAGAATCAACGATGATGGTCTTTATTGCGCTGCTGATAGCGCTGGTGATAGCCTGGCTAACGATTCCTTTTTTTAATGACGTCTCCTCTAAAACGTTATCCTTTGCAACCTTATTCAATTACAAAGTATTGCCTTTTCTGTTGCTGTTACCATTTGTAGTAGGCGCATTGGCTGGTAGTTACCCGGCATTTTTCCTTTCTTCTTTTCAGCCTGTTAGTGTATTAAAGGGAAAGATAAATGCAGGGTTTAAAAAAAGTAATCTTCGCAGCGGACTGGTGGTGTTCCAGTTTTTCATTTCTATTGTTTTAATCATTGCCGTTACCATTATTTACAACCAGTTGAATTTTATTCAAAATACAAAACTGGGTTACAACAAAGACCAGGTGTTGATACTAAATGGCACGGGTACGTTGGGTAATAATGCGGAAGTGTTTAAAAATGAAGTGGCAAAAATGAGCGGTGTTAAAAGTGCCAGCTTCAGTGGTTATTTACCCGTAAGCAATTCTTCCCGCAATGACAATACCTATTCAAAAGAAGCGGTAATGACCAACAACAATGGGTTTAGTATGCAGAGCTGGAATATAGATTACGAATACCTCAATACATTGGGAATGGAAATCATCCGGGGAAGGAATTTTTCCCGTGATTTTCCCAGCGATTCATCCGCAGTGATCATCAATGAAACCACTGCCAAAATACTTGGTTATGACGATCCCATTGGTAAAAAGGTACATACTTTTACTGGTTTTCTTCCTCCCACCAGTATTTCCTACACGGTCATCGGCGTGGTAAAGAATTTTAATTTTGAATCACTCCGGCAAAACATTGGCCCGCTGTGCATGCGTATGGGAAATAACAATTGGTCAATGGCATTTAAAGTGTCCACTGCAGATATTGGCGGACTGCTAAAAAGTATTGAGCACAAATGGAAATCGATGGCGCCGGGCATGCCTTTTAGTTACGGGTTTTTAGATGAGTCATTCGACAATATGTACAGAACCGAACAGCGGGTTGGCAAGATCGCATTATCGTTCGCTATCCTGACCATTCTTATTGCATGCCTTGGCCTTTTTGGACTGGCAACTTATATGGCCGAGCAACGGACAAAAGAGATCGGAGTGCGTAAAGTGCTGGGTGCCTCTGTCGCTAACCTCGTGTCTATGTTGTCGAAAGATTTTTTAAAGCTTGTCATGATAGCAGCTTTGCTGGCGTTTCCCATCGCATGGTATGTTATGCACAAATGGCTGCAGGACTTTGCTTTCAAAGTAGATATCAGCTGGTTGGTATTTTTATCGGCAGGAGTTGCCGCGGTATTAATTGCTCTATTGACAGTAAGTTCCCAGGCAATAAAAGCTGCATTGAGTAACCCCGTACACAGTTTAAGATCAGAATAAAAACAGTTATAAAAAATAAGAATGATAAGGAATTATTTAAAAATTACGCTCCGCAGCCTTTGGAAAAATAAATTATTTTCCTTCATCAATATATTTGGCTTAGCCCTAAGCCTGGCCGTTTGTATGATAGTGATGGAGCAGGTGAAAGACGATTTAAGCTACGACCGTTTTCATCCATATGCCGATAGAACCTACCGCATTCTTTCAGATGTTATTGACGGAAAAAGCAATAATCGTTTTAGGCTGGCAAGTACACCGTTACCATTGATGAATGAATTGGCTGGTAAAGCTGACGTGGTAGAAGCGGCCGTGCAATTGTACCCGGTCATTCATCAAAAAGCTGAATATGGCGACCGGGAATTGAATATCAAGGGGGCTTTTACTGATCCGTCATTTTTTAAAGTATTTGGTTTCAGGCTAAGCGCCGGCAATGAAAGAACAGCGCTTGATTTGCCCAACGGGATTGTTTTAAGCAACGAAACTGCAGTCAGATTTTTTGGCAAAACAGATCCAATTGGAAAAATATTGAACTTTCAGCAATGGGGCAGCTTCCAGGTAACTGGCGTGCTGGAAAATCCTCCCGGTAAATCGCACATCGTTTACGATGCATTCGTGTCATCCTCCGCCATTGCCCATCTTGAAAAAGCGAAGCTATTGCCGGAGCGACAGAAAACCTGGAATTCGATCAACGAGGGGTACACTTATGTTCTGTTGAAAGAAAATATTCCAGCTAAAAATTTAAATAAATTGCTGCAACAGGTAGGTTCAACACCCGGATTAAAATCTGGTGATGGCTCAATCAATTTTATAAGCCAGCCACTCTCTAAAATAACCCCCGGTACTGATGGCGTATACAATGAAATAGGAAGAGGAACCGTATGGGCAAAGCTACTGACGGTTGTAGGTGTTGGCTTGATAATATTATTGGCGGCATGTTTTAATTATACCAATCTTACGGTGGCCAGGGCACTCACAAGAGCAAAGGAAGTCGGCATCAGAAAAGTTGCCGGTGCATCCCGCAGCCAGATTTTTTTGCAGTACATAATTGAGGCCGTTTTGATCGCACTGTTGGCGTTGGGATTTGCCTGCCTGCTCTTGCTCCAAATTAAACCAGGCTTTCCATTCAATACACAACTGTTGATTGCCGTTATCGTTTTTACCATTATTACCGGTATAGCAGCAGGCGCTTTTCCTGCCTGGATCTTGTCGGCCTTTAAACCCGTGAATGTGTTGAAAAATGTTTTGACACAAAAGTTGTTTGGTAATATCTCCCTGCAAAAAGGTTTGATGATCTTTCAATTCACTATTTCTCTTTTAATCATCATTTTTCTGTCTGCCTATTACCGCCAGTTTTCGTATATGCAAACATTAGACCCCGGGTTTTATTCAAAAAATATTCTCACCATTCCTTTCTCTGGCAAAAACAAAGTATTCATCAATGAGATTTCCCGCATTGGCGGAGTCGAAAAGGTTTACGCAGTATCCGACAATTTTGGCCTAAGGGGCAGTGGATCAATCCCGGTATTTATGGATAAACCGTTCACCGGCCATGGGATCAAAACCGACTTCTATTTCACTGACGCCTCTGTTATCCCCGTTCATAAATTAACATTGGTGGCAGGCTCTAATTTTCCGGATAATGAGGAATTTACCAGGGAGAAATATATTGTGATCAACGAAAAAGCGGCCGGCCGTTTTGGTTTCAAAACCCTTGCTGCCGCTGTTGGAAAAACGGTTTGGTTAAATGATACAACCAATGTTGAAATAAAAGGAATAGTAAAAGATTTTTACCATGTAGGCGTTGCCAGGTATATCACACCGGTAATATTCCGGAACCGGGCCGATGCATTTAACTACCTGAATATTGTGGTAAATGCCGCGGATAAAGAACGTGTAGTAAAACAGGCTGCAGCAGTATGGGGCAGCTTAAATGCACAGACACCTTTTACCTACGAATGGCTTGATAAAAAAATTGCTGCAAGGGAAGATCAAACAGATGTTTATGCCACCATGGGTTTCCTTGCTTTTATTACCATATCCATTGCCACACTGGGTTTGCTTGGACTGGTTATTTATACAGTACAAACCCGTCAAAAAGAAATTAGCATCAGGAAAGTGATAGGAGCAAGTGTGGTGGAGTTAATGTTTTTACTTTCAAAAGGGTTTTTAAAACTGTTGGTGATCGCCGGTCTAATTGCTATGCCGCTAGGGTACATCGCTTCTTTTTTCTTTCTTCAAAATTTTGCTAACAGGGTACCTTTTGGGCCAGGCAGTTTGCTGCTAAGTTTTTTGTTTTTACTGTTGATCGGCCTGGTGACTATTTTATCAAATACGTATAAAGCGTCTTCAGCCAACCCTGTTAAAAACTTAAGGACAGAGTAGATCGAGTAATGTCAAGAATGAGCGTTGATGCGTGGCTGTTAATGTAAATGCGGTAATGAAAATATTTATTTACCGGGCGGTAGTATTTCAATTTGGCTTCGGTGGCGTCGCACTCTTGTACTGAAAGTCTATGGCAACTTTAATTGCGTTTTAAGTGGGCGTTTTTTGGACGCTTCTTCTTTGTGATGAGTTTGCGATTATGAATTACCTCATTGTTAAAAAACGATAAAAAAAATTGCATGTTAAAAAATTATTTAAAAATTGCATGGAGGAACATAACACACCAAAAGGCATATTCCGCCATCAATATCCTCGGCCTGGCTATCGGCATTGCTGCATGCCTGCTCATTTTACAGTATGTTACCTTCGAATTGAACTATGAGAATTTCCATGAAAAAAAGGATCGGATTTACAGGGTTCAGCAAGACAGGTATGATAACGGTAAACTAAGCACGCAATGGGCCGCGGGTGCCTTTGCAGTTGGCAGCTCATTTAAAAATGCCATTCCCGAAATAGAAGATTTTGTAAAAATAGTAGCCGATGGAGAGTCAGTGGTTGAACAAAATAATCAACCATTAAAAATCAATAAAGTTTTTTTTGCAACAAATTCGTTCTTCAGCGTATTTACATACCCGCTGTTATCCGGTGATGCAAAAAAGGCATTGGTAGAACCTTATACGGCAGCAATATCTGAAACAACCGCTAAGACAGTATTCGGCACTGCAAATGCTGTTGGCAAAGTAATAAAGTTAAACCGCAAAACGGATTACATTGTTACAGCAGTATTTAAGGATGCCCCTGCAAATACGCAGCTCAAACCAAACATCCTCCTCTCTTATCCCACCTTCGTAAAGTTTCGTACAGGCGATGGCGGTGGCCCGGATGTACGCTGGCTGGAAGACGGCATGCTTACATACGTATTGCTTCGGGAAGGCGCAAACCCTGCTGCAGTGGAAGCCAAATTTGTGCCCATAGTCGAGAAGGAAACAGGGGCCGAACTCAAGAAATACAATTCTTCTGTTACCTATCTTTTACAACCGTTGAAGGATATTCATTTATACTCTCATTACATGATGGAACCTGAAGCTAACGGTGACGGAAAAACGGTATACCTGCTGTTGGGCATTGCATTTTTTATAGTAGTGATCGCATGGGTAAATTACATAAACCTTGCCACTGCCCGGGCAATCAGCCGGGCAAAAGAAGTGGGCATCCGCAAGGCAATTGGTTCTCAGCGGAGACAGCTTATTTTTCAATTCCTTTCCGAATCAGCGGTGCTGAATGTATTTGCAATATTGCTTGCTTTACTGCTGGTAGTGGTTGCCATACCAGGCTCTAATAACCTTTCGGGTCAGCAACTTTCCTTTTCATTGCTTGGTAAATTCGATTTTTGGACGGGGCTTATTGCTTTGTTTATAACCGGTGTATTTTGCTCAGGCTTGTATCCTGCATTTGTGTTATCAGGCTTTAAGCCAATAGAAGTATTGAAAGGTAAAATGGTGAGTACAAAGCAAGGATCTTTGTTGCGAAAGTCACTCGTAGCTTTTCAGTTTGCCGCATCTCTTTTTTTACTGATAGGCACGGTAACTGTTTACCAGCAGATACAATATATGCGTAAGCAATCCCTTGGTATTAACATTGAACAAACATTAATCGTAACACCCCCAATCGTTAAAATTGATTCCACTTATTTCAGGCAAATAACTTCATTTAAGGAAGAACTGCAACAACAATCTTCTATTAAAAAAATCACAGCTTCTACAAGCATACCTGGCGGGGAAGTAGGTTGGAACGCTGGCGGCATAAAGTTGGTGGGTGCAGATGAGTCGGCGCAAAAGCAATACCGCATCATAGGGGTGGACTATGATTTTGTAGATGTATATGGGCTTAAACTAATTGCCGGCCGCACTTTTTCAAAAGATTTCGGCAACGATAAAAGGGCCGTTATTTTTAACAGGAAGGGAATAGAGCAATTAGGATTTGCAAAAGCAGAAGAGGCAATTGGTAAACAAATTGATTTCTGGGGAAACCAATATACCATTGCTGGAGTAGCTGAAAATTTCCATCAGCAATCACTGAGGGAAGCATACGAGCCACTCATAATTCGTTTGATACCGGATGTAAAGGGATTTTTATCTATCAGGATAGATGCTAAACAAGCGAGTGGAACAGTCAACATGGTGAAAGCAAAATGGGATAAATTTTTCCCCGGCAACACCTTTGAATATTATTTCCTTGATGATCATTTCAACGACCAGTACAAAGCTGATCAACGCTTTGGGCAGGTATTCGGCTTATTTACCGGCCTTGCAATATTGGTGGCTTGCCTGGGATTATTTGGCTTGGCATCATTCACTACACTACAACGCACCAAAGAAATAGGAATAAGAAAAGTATTAG
>JBDSAA010000024.1:0-18452 GCA_039922375.1 Ferruginibacter sp. | reverse complement strand
TATTAACAGAAGAATTTATAAAAGATGTACATAAGAGAATGTTTGGAGAAGTATGGAAATGGGCAGGGCAATTTAGAAAAACTGATAAAACCTTAGGAATAGATAAACATCAGATAAGTATCGAAGTCCGCCAATTGCTAGATAATACAAGATATTGGATTGAAAATAAAACATTTGCGGACGATGAAATTGCTATCAGATTTAAACATAGAATCGTTCAAATTCACTGTTTCTCTAATGGGAATGGAAGGCATTCAAGACTCCTCGCAGACATATTAACGACCCAAGTATTTCATCATGATCACTTCACCTGGGGACAAAACTTGCCAAAACAAAATCATGTAAGGAAAAATTATTTGACAGCTTTACGACTAGCAGACGCAAATAATTTTGATTTGCTAATCAGTTTCGCACGATCCTAAAAACACGCTAAATACTTCGGATTTGTTTAACCTATGTTTAAACCAAAGCAATTAAAAAGGGTTTCAGTTTTGCTGAAACCCTTTACTGTATTGAGTGGGAGTTGACGGGTTCGAACCGCCGACCCTCTGCTTGTAAGAAAAAAAATAATCTTATTCAACTTAACTCCGTTGAACGGATTTTAACTTAAAGTATTAAATTCCAATTCGTTGCATGATTGTTGCTTTTTTGTCTGAACGGCATTTAGGTGCCGTTTAACTGTGGTTTGTTTGCAAATTGTTTGCAAATTTTAGAAGGGAGAGATTTGTGAAACTTGAAAAATTATCAGTTATGTCTGCAACAAGTAGTATTATCCTTGACTCAAGAAGGATAAAAACCAACAACAAATACCCGCTTAAACTTAGGGTAACATTTGAACGTATCTCGGAATATTATCAGACGATCTTTGATTTGTCAAAAGATGATTATGAAAAATTAGGCGCCTCCAGGATTAATCAGGAACTCCAATCTGTTAGGGAGAAAATAAAGGAAATTGAAAGGACTGCCGAAAATGCTCTTTCGAACTTTTCTCCATTTAGCTTCGCCGAATTTGAAAAAGATTTTATTCAAGACAATGTGCTTTTCCGGAAGAGAAAAATAAAATCATCTGTCCAGGTTCAAATCAAAAATGAATTCGACTATTCTCCATTCTTAAAGAAATTCCCAATCCTTTATGAAGACAATTTTAAAAGCGGAACCATTTTCTTTCATTACCTGAATTTTATTAAAAAGGTAATTGTGGAAGGCCGTGTAAGCTCCGCCATGTACTATCATTGTAGTTATGTTTCGTTAAATAAGTTCAGAGGAAATGTCCACTTTGAAGCTGTCACAGTTTCGTTCTTGCATGAATACGAAAACTGGTTGAAGCAAAAGAATATCTCAAAAACCACTGTTGGAATGTATTTGCGTCCATTGCGTACAATATTTAATGAAGCAATTGAGGACGGCATTATAAAAAGAGAAAAGTGTTATCCTTTCGGTCGCCGTAAATACAGAATACCTGCTGCCAAAAACACCAAAAAGGCGCTTGATCTGAGTGACGTTAAAAAAATCTACTATTATAAATGTGATCCAAAAAATCAGAGTGAACAAAGGGCAAAGGACTTTTGGCTATTCAGCTATTTTGGAAATGGAATGAATCCAAAAGATATTGCTTGTTTACAATACAAAAATATTCATGACGGTTATATCATTTTTGAAAGAAGCAAAACGGAAAGAGCATTACGAAGTGACCCCAAACCCATAACCGTTTTTATCACTGATGATATGCTGGAAATCATCAACCGTTGGGGAAATAAAGATAAATCTCTAAACAATTACATCTTTCCAATTATGGAAGCTGGCGTCACACCTTTACGGCAGTACGAGTTAATGCAACTTCTCGTCAAGTTCATTAACGATTGGATGAAAGTCATTTTAAAAAACCTGGGAATTGACAAGAAGGGAACAACCTATGTTGCAAGGCACACTTTCTCTACTGTTTTAAAACGGTCCGGCGCCAGTACAGAATATATTCAGGAAGCCTTGGGTCATTCGGATATTAAAACCACTGAAAATTATTTGGGCAGTTTTGATAAAGAAGTGAAAAAAGAATTTGCCCAAAGGCTTACATCATTTAAAAATAGCCCGGCAACAGAATGATTTGATTAATTAAACTTTTCAAACTACAAAATCAAACAAAATGGAAAGGAATAAAAATGTACCGATGCTAAATACTCTTGATAATCTGGCAATGACTATTCAGAACGCTCACTGGAGAAATAAAGGTCAATTCCCTTTTCGTGTCCTTGTCCTCCAATTTTTGTTGTCATTTATTTTAACAACACTATCCATTGTTTTCCATGCGTCGGACATTGTCTTTTTTTCAATATCGTTATAAACTTTGTCATGATAGAATCCGGAAAAGAATGAAGTCGGTCCGCAAAAAACTGTTTGAGTAATTGAGTATTCTGATGGCCTGCCATCTTTTTCAAAAGAAGTAACCCCGATTTGATTCAAATTAAACCCGTTCTTAATTGTATTGTGCATGTTGCGCAACTAAGGTACCAACATGGTATGCACGAACTAGTTAAGTGATCGGTTTATAATTGGAGCTATGCCAACCATAAAATTGAAAAAAAATAAGGCCAATAGAAACAAGGCACTGAAACAATTAGTAAAACTACTTGCCCAACCTGCAAATAATAACAGGCAAAGAAAATACTTTGCCTGTTATGCGATTTTATGTTGATCATAGGAAAGCGGGTTTACCACGCACGCTAATAATTTTTACTGCCAGGGAGCAGCCTGCGATTCAACGCTGCCAGGATGCTTTTGAGGAGCAACGGTATTTGCATCCCACCACACCCTTTTCAACACGTCATCCTTTCCGCCCATTCGCTGGATTGCTTCTTTGTAGTTCGCGATATTTATTAATTTTTCAACCGAAGGATAGTGCCCTCTCCTGTAAGAAGCACCGTGCAAAATACTTTGCTCGTCAGCGGCCACAAGAACTCTTGGGTATCCTGTTCTTCTCCATTCGCTCCAGCCTTCTGTTGCATTGGGGTAAAGTGCAACCATCTTCTGGTTCATAATCTGTTCCAATTTTGCATCACCTGATCCATTAAGCGTTGTAATCGGGGATGCCAAAAATGCATCAATCTCAGCTGGCTTCATTTCTTTATAAAGCAAAAAGGCGTTCACATCGACGCTTGTCCAGTTGGGATGAAGTATGTTTTCTACTTTAGCAACCTGATCCTTAGTTCTATTATAAAAATTTTGTGTTTCAGTTACTGCTGTAGTAATGCCCTTTTTATAGTAAGCGTTTGCATCGCCGGTTATTAAACCAGATAAAGCGGCTTCTGCCAAAGCAAAGTACATTTCAGAAGCCCTCAAAATCGGCTGTTCTATAACAGGTACAATCCAAAAGCTGCTAAGCCTCGATACTGACTCATTTCCATAGGGGTATTTTTCCTGAACAGGTACCTTGCCGAGCAAAGGCATTCCACGATATCCAAAAGGAGGAATAGGTGGAGTTAATATCGATTTAAACCTGGCAGTATCGGCATAAATTTTAATCCTGGGATCAATCGGATTGCGCTGATCACCATTGCTAAGAATATCCAAAATGGTTTTACCAATAAACCCTTTGGTGTTTTCTCCGGCGGGGTAATTTACTATATAAGTATAAGCTGGATTCCAGTGTTGAGAAAGATCATTCGATGTAAAAAACAGCGCTTCATCTGTGGGGCTTAGTATCAAATCTATTTCCCGCAAATCACTCATATTGCTTGTCGCCATTGCCTTATCTACATAACGCACACGCAGGGCCAGTCTTAACCGAAGAGAATTTGCAAATTTCCTCCACTTGGTTATATTTCCCTTGTAAATTAAATCCGCATCGCCATAACTTGCTTTGCTTGCATTCAGTTCGGCCGCTGCTTCTTTCAGTTCTTTAAAGAGGTCTTCATATATACTCTTTTGTGTGTCATATTTTGGACTGGAAATAGCTTCCTCCGGAGCTTTATTTGCTTCAGAATAGGGAATATCACCGTAAATATCTGTTACCTGGGAAAAGATCCAAGCCTTTAATATTCTTGCAATCGCTTTCTTATTGATAAGTTCAGGATCGCTTTTGGTTTTACGGATAATGGCGGCTAAATTATTCCCTAAACCTGTGTAGGCAACATTCCATGCGCCATCATCAAAGTAGTCTGCAAAAGGATCATTGGCATTAGATACGTTCATGCCGCAAAAATTGCCGGCGTTATTAAACCCAAGACCGCCACCAACACTTACCTCAACGCCTGTTAAAAGCAATTCAGGTGTTACGAGCTCTTCAGAAAGAAGCTTTGGATTGGTGTTCAGATCTTTAAAATCTTTTGTGCAGGCATTAGTTATACAGATGGCTAAAACCAGCAGGCTCAGGATTCTTATATTTTTATATTGTATCATTATTACTGAATTAAAAATTTTAAAATGGTAGTTTTAAAAAGTAAAGTTGACGTTAATGCCATAGCTTCTTGTGGTAGGCATACTTAGTGCTTCCACACCCGTTGCTCCCGCCTGTGTATTAAGATTGACTTCAGGTGAAATGCCCATGCCCTGCATGTGCTCTTTAATATACCACAGATTTCTGCCCGCGAGAGAAACTCTGAGACTGGTGAAAGGTGTTTTTTTAAGGAAGGAAGGTTGAAGCGTATAGCCTAAAATCACTTCCCTCAACATGACAAAACTGCCATCTAAAACAAATTCTTCTCCTATTTCGCCCCATGCACGGGAAGCCCAGGCTGTTTGACCATCGACCTTTTGAGTATTTGCTGAATAACTCTTACCCCCATTGGCATCTATCTTTTCAACTACACCGGGAAGGGGTTCTGATTGTTCGCGATATCGCTCCGTAAAAGCGCCTATACCTCCTGCTTCCATCTGGTATTTAGTGCTGGAATTGATTTTATTACCTTGCACAAAATCAACCAGTACGCCCAAAGTAAAACCCTTAAAAGAAAATGTGTTATTTAGTCCCCCAACCCATTTAGGTGTAACATTTCCTAAAACTTTTAGTGTATCATCCCGTTGATATGAGCCGTCCGATCCCACAATTCTTTCACCGTCCGGGGATCTTTTGAATCCGTATCCAACTATGTTTCCGAAAGGTTGTCCCACTCTTGCTTCAATATTATTGCTGGGATTGTATGGAGTATATAATGGGAAAGTCTCAAGACCAGGCGCCAGGTCAATTACTTTGGAATGATTCCTCGCATAATTGAAAGACACATCCCATCGGAAACTATTCCTTAACTGTACCGGGGTGGTTCTCAGTGCTATTTCAATTCCCTTGTTTTCAATATTTCCTGCATTGACAATTTTGGTAGAATAACCGCTACCGCTGGAAATAGTAATGGGTACAATTTGATTTTTGGTATTGCTTTTATAATAAGTAACATCCACACCAATACGGTCGCCAAACAATCTTAACTCTGTTCCTACCTCAATTGATTTCTTTAACTCATTTTTTAAATCAAATAATGCAATTGTGTTACTTTCAGTTGCAGCGTACTGTCCGTTATAAGGAATAGAATTGAATAAATACCCTGTCTTTGTTAAATATGGGGAGGCATCATTTCCCGCCGTCGCGTACGAAGCCCTAAGCTTTCCATAGGTTAATACTTTTGATCTCATATGAAATGCATCCGTGAAGATAAAGCTACCTGTCATTGAAGGATAGAAGAAAGAATAATTATTCTCGCCTAATGTAGACGACCAGTCATTACGCCCCGTTACATTCAGAAAAAGGTAATTTTTATAGCCTATTTCCCCGGAAAAATAAGCAGATTGCATTTCTCGTCTCACAAGCGAATAATTAGGGAAAACATCTTTTGTGTTGCTTACGTCATAAATACCGGGTACCTTAAATGTGCGGGCATCCCAACTTTGCGTCCTGTAATTTCTTTGCAATAATGAAGCCCCTATGGAAAGCGAAGCACTGAAGTTTTTAAACAGTTTTTCTTTAGATGCTGTTAGGAGAACATCGGTGTTGCTTTCCTTTGTAATGAAAGTTTCATCAACAATTCTTCCTTTAGAATTGGCGGAAGACCTTGCGCCTACCGGCCATGTCTGCCTTCTGCGTTCTGAATACGTGTCAATTCCAGATCTTGCCATCAAACTTAACCAGTTGTTAAACTGATACTTTGCCGAAACAAAAGCAACGACGCGGTCCCTGCTGGCATTATTATGGAGCTCATTGATGACATAATAAGGGTTGTATGGCACATTAGGGAAATTCCCGTATTTCCCTGTTTTCTCATAATATTGTTTCAGAAAATCGAGCGGAACAAATCTGCCTAACCTGACAAGCGTATTAACCAGATTTTCCGAAGTTGCCCCAAGTGTGGGCGCATTGTTAACATTTTTGTGCATGTAAGTAGCCTTTGCATCAAATGATAATCTATCAGTGATGTTTGTTGCTACCCTCAGGTTTATTGACTGATGGTTTTCATTGTGCCTGGGTGTGATTCCTTTTATTGTTGTATTTGCAAAAGACAACCTGGCAGACGATTTTTCAGAACCTCCTGACAAGGCCACTGAATTGTTGGTAACCAATCCCGTTTCCCAAAAGTCTCTTATGTTATTTTTAGGTTGTGGTGACCAAACAAAAGTGGCCTTTGGCGCACCAGGATCAGAAACAAAGGGATTTACTACTAGTAATTTGCCGTCCAGAGGCGGTCCGTAACTATCTGTATGCCAGTCGTCAACCGTCTCATAGTTCGTACCATTAATACTGATCATACTGCCATATATATTTTTGTCTTCATATCCTGCACCATATTTATTCTGAACATTTGGTATCAGGTTTATTTTTTCAAAAGTTACATTGGAATTTACTTCCACACCAATGCCTTTACCTGCCTTGCCAGTTTTGGTGGTAATCAAAATTACCCCGTTGCTTCCTCTTGAACCATAAAGAGCAGTTGCATTGGGACCTTTCAAAACGTTTATTGATTCAATATCCTCTGTATTTATATTACCAATACCATCTCCAAAATCCTTTCCTCCGGAAAAACCAGCTTCGTTATAACGTGTATTATCTAACGGAACACCATCGACTACATATAACGGTTGATTTTCCTGGGTGAGTGAACTGATACCACGGATGATTACTTTGCTTGAGCCTCCAACCCCCGAAGCTGGAAGCGATACCTGAACGCCGGCAATTTTACCCGTAAGATAATTGGCCACATTAACGTCCCTTGCATCTGCTAAATCCTTTTTACTTAAACCCTGTGTAGAATATCCTACCGTTCTTTTCTCCTTAGTAATTCCTAATGCAGTAACTACAACATCGGAAAGTTGCTTGGCCTCCGGGATCAAAACCACATTAATACTTGATCTGTTATTAACATTTATTGCCTGGCTGCTATACCCTGTATAGGAGAACACAATTTTGGCACTACCATGGGGTATACTCAAACTGTATCTTCCATTCACATCGGTAGCTGTGCCTTTTGATTTTCCCTGAACTACAATACTAACCCCTGGCAAGGGAACTCCTTTTTCATCAGAGGTTACAATCCCGGCAATTGTTGTTTGTTGTGAATGACCTGATGTATAAAAACCGAAAATGAAAATCCCTATTAATAACAATACTCTTGTTAATAAATTAATTTTTTTGATCCGGTAAAAACAAAAAGTTTGTAAGCGTTGTAATCTCATACCATTTAATTTTAGCAGTTTAAAATATTTTTATAAACCATTTCGTTTATAAAACCTTTCATTTAGTTTCTTTTCAGGTCATAAATTTATATTATTTTACATTATCAAACAATTTTTTATTAGTTTTTATTATTAAAATCTTAAAAAGGATAGAAAATGACAGAATTTGCAGGCTATATAAAAGGTTTTGAATAATTAAAAGAAAGACATTTGAGATTTAACAAGGCCAGATTGTAAAATTTTTGAGGGAATAGGATCAGCAGGAGCGGAATTGCAGTGTATTGAGCGACCGATTGAGGAAGGAAAAGGAACCCTTCTCTATCTAACTTGTTTTACGGCTTGATGGCTTCGCCTTTTTTAAGCCATTTTATTTGAATCAGGAAAACACCAGAAGAAACCTAACAAAAAAAATACCCCTGCTACCTGGGGCAACCCGGAACAATTTAAAGCCTGGCAACCTATCTATGTAACTCTTTTTTAAAATGCCGCGTCATCACTGCTGCATAATCGGCAAGCGCCACTTCAGGTTCCGCGATTTCGGGTTGCCATAATTTTTCCCACTCAAAACTATAATAGCCCTTGTACCCATCCTTTGCCAAAATATCAATCGCTTCGAAAATGGGCGTATCGCCCTTTCCCAACAAAGCATGCTGCTCTTTGCCCTCAATAAATTTCAGGTCTTTTATGTGCGTGTGATGGATGTATTTTTTCAACTTTGCATACACCAGGGCCGGTGGTTCTTTCGTTACTGCCCACATATTCACCACATCCCATACAAGACCTACATTGGGATGCCTGGCTGACTGCATGATCTTTTCTATATCTGCGCTCTGAACAAGATCACCGTGCGTTTCCATCAGCACTGTTACGCCGGTTTCTTTTGCATAATTGCCTAATTCGAGCAACCCATTTACTATAAGATCAATGGTTTCATTTCTTTCCTGCTCCTTTGTGAAATTGTTTGGGAATACCCGTATATAAGGACAATTTAACTGCTGCGCTAGGTGAATAAATTTTTTTGCTTCGTCTAAATTTTTCTTTCGTTCTACAGGATCACCATGATGCATGGCTGCAGAAGTACCCAGGTCAATAACCCTTAATTTTTTTTCTTCAACTTTTTTTCGGGTGGCAAGTAAATTTTCTTTGCTGCTGAATTCAGCGCATTTTGCAAGATCCAATTGCCGTTGTATGCCGCGGATCTCTATGCCATCATAACCATGCTCAACCGAAAAGTTCAGGATGGTTTCAAAGCTCCAGTCGGGGCAACCGAGAGTAGAGAAAGACAAGCAAGGCTTGTATTTTTTTACATTAAATAAAGTACTGGTAAATGCGGTTCCTGCTAAGGCGGTGGTGCTTGCTTTTAAAAAATGCCTTCGCGAATAATGTTGTTTCATTTTTTTGTTATGATTTGGAAGATTTTTTCTTCCTTATTGTTAAGCGAAATATTGACTTTGATGAAAACATTGGGCCAACAGCATGCCCTGCCATAACCACTGTTATACCGCATAAGTCAGGATAAAATGACACCAGATATTATTTGGGGATTCAAAACAACAGTAACAATAGAATCAGAGCAACCCTTGCTGCCACCGGAAACATCAAGGTTCATTCAACCAAACTGAGGCGGCTTAACAGAAAATCATTTGAAACAAAATTGCCACCAGGATTGTAGTAAATTCAAATTACCACCAAAATAAATTTCACCGAAACAGATGTATCAAGACTACCAACTAACCTATACTATTTTTAAAAAAGATTTTACTTATTTGAATTATTGAGATACCATTTTACCGCATTTTCATGATAAATTTTATCTACTACCGTCGTTGGTAATTTTAATCCTTTAAACTTGCCAGCAACAAAAGGATGTTCCAGGGTACTGTCAGAAGTAAAGTATTTCCAATGCCATACCCAAATGTCATGTACCATTTCTTTTACCTGGGCAGGAGTTTGTAATTCCTGGGGGTCAATATCGGTACCATAGAGTATGCGATTTTGATACCTCATAAAAAAATCATGCACCTTTTGCCAGTTCTGCATGGATTGATATTGCAACTGGCCGAGGCGTTCGGTAATATCTACGCTCATGTTTGGAAACTTATCAAGCCTTTTGGCTATTTCATCTACACTCCATTCCAAGCTTCCTAAGTGTGCCCCTACAAATTTTAATTTCGGATGTTTTTCAAGCAGATGGTCCCGTGACTGAATTAATTTTTCATAAGAAGGATATTCAGGGTGAAGGTACATGTGGTATTCCGGGTACCTGGTGAAATAACGTTTATCATTGTTGGTGGTCATTTTTTCAATGGGTAGCCAGCAATTCTTTGGTTCACCTATATGGCCGCAAACGGGAATATTATTTTCTTCCAGGTAATTAAATATGGGGTCGAACATGGGATTGTCTATCATAATAAAGTTGCTGTCTTTATCCCTGATCGTCATCCCGATATTTTTCCATACTTTAATACCAATGGCGCCTTTGTTGAAAGAGTTCTTTAAATAATTCATTTGCCTGTCAATCCATCCTACCTCATTTCTGCTTTCTATTTCAAATGTGGTTAAATAGTAAATGTCGTTCGGAAATTTTTTTCTTTGTTTTAAGATATAGTCTTGTTGCTGGCTTATCGGTGGATAATCCGGCACTTCGGTGTTTATACTAATGAGTGTAAAATTATCTTCCTGCGCCTGTTCAACAATATCCGGACGCTCTGTTTGAATATGCACATGAGCATCTATTTTTTTTACTATAGGGAAATCTGAAAGAGAATAATATTTTTCGCTACTGCTGGATTTAGTATCACAGGAGTTCAGGATTGACGTCAATAAGAAAGTCGCAGATACTAAATGGAAAACTCCTGACCTATAAGCTATACAATTCATTGTTTTATGTTTATTGTTTTATATTTTTTACTTATAAAGTTTTAAATATAAAAAATATTATGCAAAGTAAAAGAAAAAATAACTATTTTTGAAAGGAAATGAAAGTATAGCTAAACTAATTGTATATGAATACTTCAAATGATGTTCTTCTAAATTTTCTTGCTACCGACCCAACACATACCGCCAGGGAAATTTCTCATCAGCCAGCATTATGGGAGGATACTTATAAGCTAGTTTTAACTGAGAAAACCGCACTCAGTGCTTTTTTAAACAGGGTATTTGAAAACAAAAACAGGCAAATAATCCTGACAGGGGCAGGAACGTCGGCGTTCATAGGCGAAATATTGTCAACCCCATTTAACAGAAATACTGGCATTGGTACAAATATTATTCCCACTACCGATATTGTTACACATCCGGAAGACTTCTTCCGAAAGTCAACCCCCATCCTACTTGTATCTTTTGCCCGGTCGGGTGACAGCCCTGAAAGCCTCGCTACATTTGAACTTGCCGGGAAATTATGCAATGATGTGTATCATCTTATTATAACCTGCAACCTCGGAGGTGAACTTGCCAGGGCTGCCCAAAAACAAAATGCCTATACTTTTTTGATGCCACCCGCAGCATATGATTTAGCCCTAGCCATGACGGGGGCATTTACTTCAATGTTGCTAAGTGGTTTATTAATTTCAGATATTCAGCATATCGAAAATTATCAGGGCACGGTCAAAAGATTATCAGAGTTTGGTAGAACAGTGCTTGATAAATATGAAGAGAGATTACGGGCTATTGCAAACCTGGAATTTAAACGAGTAGTTTTCTTAGGGTCAGGGGTATTAAAAGGAGCCGCTAAAGAATCGCACTTAAAAATGCAGGAGCTGACAGATGGAAAAATTATTTGTAAATATGATTCCTTTCTTGGTTTCAGGCATGGCCCTAAAGCTGTAATAGATGAATCTACATTGCTTGTTTACCTGTTTTCCAACGACCCTTATGTACACCAGTATGAAATTGACCTTGTAAACGCCATCAACGAAAAGGAGGATTTCCTATTTAGTATTGGCATTGGGCAAAATCTTGCAGCAATGGAAAATTTAAATCTTGGTTTAGCTATAGACCTTTCAGCAGGAGGCAGCAAAATTTCAGATGACTTTTTTTCTATTTGCAGTGTATTACCGGCACAGATTCTTGGTTTTTACAAGTCGCTTTTATCAGGCTTAACACCAGATTCCCCATCGCAAAATGGCGGTATTTCCCGTGTTGTACAAGGTGTAACGATTTATCCGTATTAGAATCGGGCCCCATTGTAGGTTGACATAAATATGAATGTTTAGGGCAAATGTAATTGCAAACTATTGTAAAGATTCAGAAGGATTTTATCAAATAACGTGCATTCATTTAGAAGCTTTTTAAAAATGATTTCATCACCTACCATTGTATAATTTTTAATGCCACAAATGAACGAATCAGCACAAATAAGCAGACTATCTATGAAAACAAATCGTGATTATTCGTGCATTCGTGGCAAAACAGAAAAACTTAAAACGGCCTTTCAGGTGTACTAAAAATTCTATTCAATAAACTAAAGACAGCAAGGTGAAAAAAAAGTTTGATGCAATTGTAGTCGGTGAACTGAATGTAGATTTGATATTAAACCAAATCGAATCTTTTCCTGAAGTAGGAAAAGAAAAACTGGCAGATAAAATGACACTTGCATTGGGAAGTTCTTCTGCCATCTTCGCCAGTAATTTAAGCGCTTTGGGAATGAGTGTATCGTTTATCGGAAAAACAGGAAACGATATTTTCGGCCGCTACATAGAAGAGCAACTTGAGGCAAAGGGAGTGGATACGTCTATGCTGATGATGAATGATGATTTACAAACAGGCGCTACTGTTGCGCTAAGTTTTGGAGAAAACAGGGCAATGATTACCCACCAGGGCGCTATGAAGCATTTATCGCTGAAGGATATTACAAAAGAAAAACTTACAATGGCGGGGCATCTCCATTTCTCCTCTTACTTTTTACAACCCGGATTTACAAATGATTTGGATAAATTATTCCAATTGGCCAAAGAATGCGGCCTTACAACATCCCTGGATGTGCAGTGGGACCCCGGAGAAAAATGGGACTTCGACTTTAAAAAAATATTGCCCTTTGTAGATGTGTTTCTGCCCAATGAAGCAGAGTTGCTGAATTTAACCAAAACAGACAAGATTAACTCAGCTATTCAGGCTATTGAGGGCTATGGAAAATTTATGGTTGTAAAACAAGGGAACAAAGGCTCGCTGCTGTGGTATGATGGCAGGCAGGTGGAAAGGCCATCCTTTCTCAATGACAAAGTAGTTGATAGCATTGGCGCCGGGGATAGTTTTAATGCAGGGTTCATTTATAAGTTCATCCGGGGATTTGCCCCTGAAGAGTGTCAAACATTCGGTAACCTGACAGGCGCCATTTCCACCACCCGGTCGGGAGGCACGGGAGCATTTAAAGATTACCAAACCACCATGGAAATTGCAAGGGATAAATTTGGCTATATAGATTAAATAAAATAAGATGACGTTACAGGGAAAATTCAAAGAACTGCAAAAACAAAAGAAAGCTATTCTTGCTGCCAACTTTTATAATTTCGAAACCCTTTCAGGAATATTGATGGCGGCTGAGGCCGTAAAGCTACCCCTGATATTGCAGCTCACAAGAAGCACAATAGAATATATGGGATTACCTGTGGCAATCAATTTTGCCCGAACCATGCTTACATTGCATAAGGTTGAGGGCTGGCTACATCTTGACCATGGGGAGTCCTATGAGTTTGTGGCCCGATGCCTGGATGCCGGTTTTGATTCGGTTATGATTGATGCAAGCGAAAAATCTTTTGCAGAAAATGTAAAAATTACATCTAGCGTGGTAAAACTTGCAGAACGGTATGGCGCAAGTGTTGAAGCAGAGTTGGGATATGTTGCTAAACTGGGGCAAAAAGCAGATAACACTGGTTTTACCGACCCGCAGGAAGCAAAATGTTTCGTGGAAGAAACCGGTGTAAATGCACTAGCGATAGCCATTGGTACCGCTCACGGCTTTTATAAGGCCGAACCCAAACTTGATTTGGACAGACTTTCCCAAATACGGCAATTGACTGATGCGGCCTTGGTGTTGCATGGAGCTTCAGGTGTTCCGGATAACGTATTGCAGGAGGCTGTTAAGAGAGGTATTTGTAAAATTAATCTTGCTACCGAAACAAAAAATATTTTTATGCAATCATTAAAAGCCAACATGGTGAAATCAGATGAAATCGATTTAAGAAAAATATTCCCCAAAGCGACGGATGAAGTAATGCATTTAATCGCAAACAAATTAAACGTGATAAGCGAATGACAAGAAATCTCGCAAAATTATTCTGACGTATTTTCTGCACAGGCTGGAAAATACTGGCTCCGCTTACCAGCGGATTGATTTTAGGGCCTTATTGAAATTTTCAGCCTTTTTATTCGCAGCCTTGATTTTTTTTGTTTCCTTTTTTTATCAAGAAAAAAAAGAAATTGAAGTGTCCCCTTTCTCAGCGTAGGTTCGCTAGTGTTATATTTAATCCTATAAAATAGGTCCAGTATGCCAAAATCAAAGTTTGCGCCACATATTTGCTTCAAACTCTTTATACCTGTTTGCCTAACCTGGATGTTAGTTAACTGTTCGCCAAAGGCGGAAAAAGAAATCGGTATTTACCTGGATGTGAACAAGGGCAAAGACATTGTATTTGGAAACGTGCAAATTGAGTTGAAATTCAATAACCGGTTGGGATGCCAGGTTGAATATTCTGATAAGCATTTTTTGCTGAATGAAGCGGATGATAGCACACAGCCACCTCATTATATTATTTCTGACAAAGGCACCATAGCATCTTTTGCGCTTAATTATGATGATGTTGTAATAAATGATATCACCAATGAATTCGGCAAAGGAAAACAACTGATATTAAAAGGCGTAAACCAACAAGCTGGTTTGGAAAAAAGGCTGACCATAGAGCTTTACAATAAATATCCAACTGCCGCGGTTTGGCATGCAGCTTATACCAATATCTCCAATCACCCCGTTAAGATAAACGAGTCTGTAAGCGATTATTTTGTTTTGGATGCCTCCCTGACTAACAAGAATTTTAAAGCCCAGGAAATGTGGTCTTTCCAGGGAATAGCATACAAATGGGGATTTGATTATATCACCCCGCTTAAAATTGGTTTCACAAGAGAAAATTTTACCGGCATTCAGCCGGAATCTAGAATGGCAGGCGGCATACCCATGGTTGATTGCTGGAATAAACAGATGGGCCTTGCCATTGCCCACATTGAAAAGAAACCCATGCTTCTTTCTTTTCCGGTAATGGTACTAAGAAACGGGAAAACAGAAGTCTCCATCAAACAAAAGGTTGAACATATGTTGCAACCCGGAGAAAATTATGCAACAATTAAATCAGTCGTTATCCCCCATCATCTTGATTATTTTGAACCGCTTCATGTATATTCTTCACTGATGAAAGACCAGGGTTTGAGTAGAAAAGAGCCGCCACTTAATGCCTATGAGCCGTCCTGGTGCAGTTGGGGATATGAATCGGATTTTACTCCGCAGAACATATATGACATACTTCCCAAACTAAAGGAGTTGGGTATTAAGTGGGTTGTAGTTGACGACCGCTGGTTTGACCGGTATGGTGACTGGAACCCCCGAAAAGAGACATTTCCCGGTGGGGAAAAACAAATAAAAAACTTCGTTGACTTTTTGCACCAACAGGGTTTTCTTGTTCAGCTATGGTGGGCACCCACGCTGGCCCAGCCTGCTGCACCTCCTGCAGGTGGAAGTTGGCCATCAGTATCCCCTGGCAGTTCCGATGTGGTAAAAAAACACCCGGATTGGTTTGTCGTAGATAAGCAGGGTCAATACTCCCGCTGTCCGCGCAATATGTACTATTTTAATGGAAGCCTTCCACCGGTGCAGGATTTTATACGGGGACTGACCCGAAAATTTATTGAAGATTGGGGATTTGATGGTCTTAAACTTGATGCGTTCTGGATGGCTCCCCCCAGTTATGATGCAGCAACTTCCCACCCTGAAAAGGCATACGAAGGGGTGCCAAAGTTGATGGAAATTATTCATGAAACATCAAAAGCAATCAAGCCATATAGTGTGATGGAAATTTGCAATTGCGGCACTCCGCAGGATTTTTATCAAATGCTTAATGAAGACCAACCGGTAGTCGCTGACCCCATCACTTTTCTACAGGTAAGGCTCAGGGTAAAACTTTTCAAAGCATTGTGGGGACCGGATTGCCCCATCTTCACCGATCATGTCGAACATATTTCAACTTTTACTGATCCGGTTACACCTGAAATAGGCCAGAATGAAATGGGTACCGATGATTTTGCCTCAACGGTAGGTACAGGTGGCGTTCCCGGAACTAAATTTACAAGGCCGGGCGCCGCCCCAAAAGTGATGCTCACCCCTCAAAAAGAAACCCATTGGAAAAAATGGTTATCCCTTTACCGCGAAAAAATGCTCAGCAAAGGCGAATACCTTAATTTATATGATGTGGCTTATGATATACCGGAAGCGCATGCAATTAAAAAGAACGGTAAGATGTATTACGCTTTTTATAATAAAGACTGGAATGGCGAAATAGCGTTGCGTGGATTACAGAACGGTGTTTACCAGGTTAAAGATTATGTAAACAATAAAATTATCGGAAAGGTAAAAGGGCCTGCGGCAAAGATCAATTATTCTTTTAAGGAACACCTTCTTTTAGAATGTACTCCCGTTGAAAGTTCGAAATAATAGCCAACGGGATTTAAAACAAAGAATAGAATATCATAATTGCATTTTAATGAAACATGAAGATTGTACAAACTGATATTTACCGCTTCAGCATTCCCATGCATCCGTTTACCATTGCTACCGGGACAATGCATTATGCCCAAAACATTTTTATTCGTTTGCATACTGATGCCGGCATGTTTGGTGTAGGTGAATGTTCTGCCTTTCCCATGATAACCGGTGAAACGCAGAATACCTGTTTTGAAATGGCTAAAGATTTTGCATTGGTTTGGAAAGGAAAGGATGCTTCGGGTATTGAAGAAAGAATGAACGAACTGCATGCTTTTGCGGCATTTAACAGTACCATCAAAAGCGCTTTTGATATGGCGCTGTTTGATGTTGCAGCAAAAGCAACGAACCAACCATTGTATCAATATCTCGGAGGCAGTAAAACCAAATTGCTGGAAACAGATATTACAGTTGGCATCAATCCTCCAGCATTGATGGCTGAACAGGCTGTTCAATTCAAACAAAAAGGGTTTCGTATCATTAAAATTAAACTGGGGAAAGACCCACTGGAAGATGTTGAAAGAGTAAAGCAGATTCGTGAAGCAGTGGGCGAAGAAATACTACTGCGCATTGATGCCAACCAGGGATGGGATTTTGACGGGGCAGTATTTGCATTGCAGAATATGGCCCAATACCAAATCCAATTTTGCGAACAACCTTTGCGATACTGGGATGATGGCAAGCTGCCGGAATTGCGCCTGCTCTCCCCAATTAAAATAATGGCTGATGAAAGTGTATTTAATTATTATGATGCGGAAAGATTAATTAAAGCAAAGGCCTGTGACTATATAAATATCAAGTTCGCTAAATCAGGTGGAATACTGGAGGCCACAAAAATTAATGCCGTTTGTGAAAAAAACAACATTCCCTGCATGATGGGCGGTATGCTGGAAAGTCGTATTGCATTAACAGCTTTTGCGCATTTTGCGTTAGCTCACAACAATATTATTTTTTATGATATGGATACCTGCCTGCTTGGGCACAAAGTGGATCCTGTGAAAGGAGGTGTACGTTACTACGGATATTGTGTTGAAGTCAATGATCTAACCGGTATTGGCGCAGAGGTTGATGAAACATTTTTGCAGCAGTGTGAGAAAATAACAATATGATAATTGGAAATATTATTGTGTAGCAGAATGTTCTTTTTCTCTGCAAAGGAACAATGTTATTCTATATTAATATTTGTAAAAAGTGCTTTGCAGTTTGCAAATCTTGCGATAAATTTTGGTGACTAAGGTTGAAGGTTGCATCATAACTGATCGTTTAAATCTACCAGGTTAAATTTACGGAAGTACTTATCCATTGACCTCTCAATATGCGAAAGCACAATTTCTTCTGAACATATATGATTACTGTCTAAATGCTGATACAGTTTATTACGTGAAGCAAGTACTTCAGCATTCTGCCAAATATAACGGCAACCTGTTTTTATAAACCATAGCTGCCGCTGCTCGCTGTTGGCATAAAAGTTATCAGCTACCTCGCCTTCCAGCAACCATTTCTTCCAACGACCGGACTGGATAACTGCATCCCAAAGCGTTTCTTTTAATTGAGATACCTTTTCAATTTTTCCATCGTTATGCAATCTTTCTTCCAGTTTACACAATTCCAATAAGCCTTCGTATTCTCTCTCAGTAAATTCAGGGCCAACGTTTGCAGCTCCCATACCTGATGCAGGATAGTCTTCCGGATTAGTAACGTTGTCTGTGTAATGTCCCTTAATAACACTGTCATACGCGGTAGCAATTTTAGTTAGCTGTTGTGCTACTGCAGGGTCGAATGTAGAAGTATGTAAATCTGTGCCTACCTTGCCTACCACAAAACACGGCCACACATCCTGCAGATTGTTTGCGGCAAGCCCCTCCTTAAGCAAATCAAAAAAACGGGCAAACACATCCAGGTCAGCCAGGCCACCGTGCACTTCTTCTGTACCTACTTCATAGGCAATTCGTGCATAATTATTTTTGCGCCTAAAAGTTTCGGCATGTACGATGAGTTCGACAGTACGTTCAGCCACTACGTCGATACTGATATTTTGATCATTTCCCAAAGTAATGTC
>JBDSAA010000023.1:0-55121 GCA_039922375.1 Ferruginibacter sp. | reverse complement strand
TTAATAAAACGAATATTGGTGAAATTACGATCGAGGAAGAAGGCGTGAAAATTACAGTAAAACAAAAGAAAGATCCAGTTCAACATATTATCGCAGGGGGGCAACCAGCCTCCATGTACTCAAATCAACCACCACCTCCACAAAATATACCCGCAGCTCCGCTTCCGCCAGCCCCAGTAATTGAAACACCAAAAGCCGATAATTATCTTACCATAAAAAGCCCGATGATCGGCACATTTTATCGCCAGTCCGGCCCAGGCAAACCAATTTTTGTAAATGTTGGTGACGAGGTGATTCCCGGAAAAGTAGTTTGTATAATCGAAGCAATGAAGCTTTTCAACGAAATTGAAAGTGAAGTAAAAGGCAAAATAGTGAAAGTGCTGGTAGAAGATTCCAGCCCAGTGGAATATGACCAGCCGTTGTTCCTTGTAGATCCCAATTAATTGGCAAATTACTCAATTGCTCAATGTGAAAATTAAAGACAGCGTAGTTCATTGTTGCTATTCACTTTTAAAATTGACAAATGAAAAAAGAGTTATTTGATAGCAACCCTATTTTGAAATTATCTTTTGATTTTTCTTTAATGATCATTGAATATTGTGAAAAATTAGAAACCAGCAGGAAGTATATTTTAGCGAGGCAATTGCTCAGGTCAGGTACTTCAATTGGGGCTAATGCTGTGGAAGCACAAAATGCGGAAAGCAAAGCTGATTTCATTCACAAGATGCAAATTGCCGCTAAAGAAGCCGAGGAATCACAATATTGGCTTTGGCTTTGCCAGTATTCAACAAATTATCCTGAATGCCCTGTGCAGCAGGCTAAACTTGAAGAGGTGAATAGAGTATTAGGAAAAATATTATTCACCTCTAAAAGGAAATCTCCCTTTAGTTATTTCTTAAGTTTTTTTATTTTTTGAAATATGCCAATTACATTGGGCTATTCGCACATTAAGTAATTGAGCCATTTTCAAATTTTCAAATTTGCATACTTATGTTCAAAAAAATATTAATTGCCAACCGCGGAGAAATCGCATTACGTATTATACGCACCTGCAAAGAGATGGGTATAAAAACCGTAGCGGTTTATTCCACAGCGGATAAAGATAGCTTGCATGTAAAATTTGCCGATGAAGCGGTATGTATCGGTAAGCCCAGCAGCATGGAGTCTTACCTTAACATCCCCCATATTATGGCAGCGGCTGAAATTACCAATGCAGATGCCATTCATCCCGGCTACGGTTTTTTAGCGGAGAATGCCAGGTTTGCGCAAATATGCACAGACCATGGGATTAAATTTATTGGTCCCACACCAGATATGATCAATGCCATGGGTGATAAAATCACCGCCAAAGAAACGATGATAAAAGCAGGTGTGCCTGTGGTACCCGGCAGTGGTGGGTTATTGGAAAGTGTAGAGCAGGCAAAAGACCTTGCAGCAAATGTAGTTGGCTATCCGGTAATATTGAAAGCAACCGCTGGCGGGGGAGGTAAAGGCATGCGGGTGGTATGGCAGGAAAGCGAAATGGAAAAAGCATTTGAAAATGCCAAAACCGAAGCAGCGGCTTCGTTTAAAAATGATGGCATTTATATGGAAAAATTTGTGGAAGAACCACGTCATATTGAAATACAAATAGCCGGCGATCAGTTTGGAAATGTGTGCCATTTAAGTGAAAGGGATTGCTCCATTCAGCGGCGCCATCAAAAGCTGGTAGAAGAATCACCTTCGCCATTCATGACGGCGGAATTGAGAGAATTAATGGGAGATGCAGCAATAAAGGCAGCAAGTGCCATCAGTTATGAAAGTGTAGGTACCATTGAGTTCCTGGTAGATAAGCACCGCAATTTTTACTTCATGGAAATGAATACCCGCATCCAGGTAGAACATTGCGTTACAGAAGAAGTGGTGAATTACGATCTGATAAAAGAACAAATAAAAATAGCTGCCGGGCACAAAGTAAGCGGCAAAAATTACTATCCCCAGATGCATGCCATTGAATGCAGAATCAATGCCGAAGACCCCTACAATGATTTCAGGCCAAGCCCTGGAAAGATAACGGTGCTGCATACCCCGGGCGGGCATGGAGTAAGGGTTGACAGTCACGTATATGCGGGCTATGTAATCCCTCCCTACTACGACAGCATGATAGGCAAATTGATCACCATTGCGCAAACACGGGAAGAAGCCATTGATACCATGCACCGTGCATTAAGCGAATATATTATTGAAGGCATTCACACAACGATCCCCTTTCATTTACAATTAATGAAGAACGAAGATTTCAGAAGTGGCAACTTCACCACAAAATTTTTAGAGTCGTTTAAGATGGAGTAATTTTTTCGAACCAGGTATGAGCACCGTAATTTTTCTTCACTACATTGTTACGGGATCACCTAATAAAAATTTTGGTCCGGACGGAAGCATTTCAATTAAGCATTCTTGCATCGCCCTCTTGTACCGCATACCATTGGGGATCTTTCCCACAGTATATAAGCAAGCAATAGTCACTTGTTTATTTGACCGATTCTGAGCAGCACTTTAATCCTGTTTCCCATCTTCAAAGCTGTTAAGGAAATGGAGTTTAACTCACGCCAAAGCCTGCATTATATTAATAAAAATAACTGCTTTACAACAAGTCCATCCATAAAACCATCTTCCTTTTATTATCTTTGCGGCTCAACATTAACTGACGAGGATGGCACTGATTAAAAGCATATCTGGAATACGAGGCACTATAGGTGGTAAAACCGGCGATAACCTTACTCCGCTTGACATTGTAAAATTTACTGCAGCTTTTGGTACTTTATTAATGCAACAAGGATCCAACAAAACTATTATAGTGGGCAGGGATGGCCGAATAAGTGGAGCAATGGTAAAGGACTTGGTCATTAGTACTTTAAAAGCATTGGGATTAAATGTAATTGACCTTGACTATAGCACCACCCCCACAGTAGAAATGGCAGTAGTATTTGAAAATGCAGGCGGCGGCATCATACTAACGGCAAGCCATAACCCAAAAGAGTGGAACGCATTAAAATTGCTCAACAGCAAAGGAGAATTTATTAATAGCGAGGAAGGAAAAAAGGTATTGGAAATTGCTGAGAAGGAAGATTTTGTTTTTGCAACAGTTGATAAACTCGGCACTTCAAATACAGATGACAGTTTTTTACAAAAACATATCGACGCAGTTGTTAACTATGAATTGGTAGATATTGCAGCGATCAAAAAAGCAAAATTCAAAATAGTTTTAGATGCCGTAAACAGCACCGGAGCCATTGCAGTACCTGCTTTATTAAAAGCACTTGGGGTAAAGGACATAGAAATATTGAACGGTGAAGTAAATGGCAAGTTTGCGCACAATCCGGAACCGCTTCCTGAGCATTTGACCGGACTGAGCAGCGAAGTGGTAAAACAAAACGCTTCCCTGGGCATAGCAGTTGATCCGGACGTAGACAGGTTATGTTTCGTATGTGAAGATGGCAGCATGTTTGGTGAAGAATATACATTGGTAGCAGTAGCAGACTATGTATTAAGTAATCGTACCGGAAACACAGTTTCCAATATGTCATCTACCCGGGCTTTAAAAGATATTACTATCAAACATGGCGGCAAATACTTTTCCAGTGCGGTAGGTGAAGTGAATGTGGTCACTAAAATGAAAGATGTAAATGCTGTCATTGGCGGCGAGGGCAACGGCGGCATTATTCTTCCTGACTTGCATTACGGAAGGGATGCCTTAATTGGGATAGCATTGTTTTTAACCCATCTTGCAAAATCAAAAAAAACGGCGAAACAATTACGCAATTCATTTCCGGACTACTTTATCAGCAAGAATAAAATTAAGCTGGAAAAAGGGGTGGATGTGCAATCCGTTTTTGAAAAGATAAAAGATAAATACAAAAACCAGCCCATCAATATCGAAGATGGGTTGAAAATAGAATTTGATACTGACTGGGTGCATTTACGCACGAGTAACACCGAGCCAATCATCCGTATCTATGCCGAAAGCAATTTTGAAACCACTGCCGATAACATCGCCAGGCGATTGATGAAGGATATCAGTGAAGTAATGTAGTCTTCCCTAATGTACAGAATGCTATCTTGATCGGAGGCAAACTTAATGAATTTTGAATTAAAAATATAAGCCTATCAAGGCTCGATTATGAGTAGAATTTATTTCGACAATGCGGCTACCACTTCTCTCGACCCACTGGTATTGGAAACAATGATGCCCTTTCTCACCAACAAATTTGGTAACCCTTCCTCAATATATTCTTATGGGCGGGAAACAAGAATGGCCGTTGAACAGGCAAGAAAAAGCATCGCAAAAATTTTGAACGCCCATCCCGCTGAAATATTTTTTACAAGTGGTGGCACCGAAAGCAGCAACACTGCCATCACATCAGCAGTAAGAGACCTGGGTTGTAAACATATTATCTCCTCCGCAATAGAACACCATGCAGTAACCCATACAGTTGAGTTTTTGAAGAATGCCGGGCTTACAAAAGTGAGTTATGTAAAACTTTTACCAAACGGTCATGTTGATCTCCCAGACCTTGAAAGATTATTGGAAGTTGCAGAAGAAAAAACGTTGGTCTCGCTGATGCATGCCAACAACGAAATAGGTAATATACTTGATCTGCATGCAGTGGGTAATTTATGCAAATTGTACAATGCAATTTTCCATAGCGATACTGTGCAAACGGTTGGCCATTTTCCATTTGATTTGAGAAATACACCCGTCCATTTTATAACGGGTGCGGCACATAAATTTCATGGCCCAAAAGGTATTGGGCTTTTATATATTAATGAAAATGTACGCATCAAGCCATTTATACATGGTGGGGGGCAAGAGCGCAACATGCGGGCAGGAACGGAAAATATATATGGCATTGTAGGATTGGCAAAAGCGTTGGAAATAGCCACAGAAGGGTTTGAAACTGATAGCACTTTTATAGGTTCCTTAAAAGTTTACATGCACGAAGAACTGAAAAAGCATATTCCCGGAGTAGTTTTCAACGGGGACATTTTCGGCAAAAGTTTATACACTGTTTTAAGTGCAGGTTTTCCAAAGTCGGAGAAATCTGAAATGCTGTTATTCAATCTCGACATCAGCAATATTTGCGCAAGTGGCGGAAGCGCCTGTACCTCCGGCGTTGAACAAGGCAGCCACGTTATTCATGCTATTAATAACAATCCTAACCTGGTTACGGTACGTTTTAGTTTTTGTAAACACAATACAAAAGCAGAGATCGACGAGGTAATAATAAAACTAAAAGAGTTTATTTAAATATTTCATTTGCACAATGACACATGTAGATATGTTCTCTCCAAAACATACTTATGTAGAGAAACTTTCACAGAATACTCAATTGCCCATTTTCAAAATAGTTTGTGTGTAACAAAATTTTACACAGTTTTCTCAACTCTTCAACAAACAACTTTTTCGCTGGCGGCATGGATGTTGATTTTATAGGTTATTATTTTACCTAAAAAAATGACCATGGGATTATACAAAAATTTAGCAAACCAGGAAGGTATTGACAAGTTAAAAAAACTTGTAAAGGCTGCTGACATTTGCATGTTTGCGACCAACCTTTCCAGTTATCCGTTATCGGTTCGGCCAATGAGTACCCAGGATGCAGATGATGAAGGCACACTGTGGTTTTTCAGCCTTGCATCCAGTAATAAAAATGCTGAGCTGAATGCTGACAACCGTGTACAACTGTTTTATAGCAATATGGGTAGTTCTGAATACCTCAGCGTTTCAGGCAACGCAGCCATATTGCGGGATGCGCAAAAGGCTAAAGAACTTTGGAGTGTGTGGGTAAAGACATGGTTTACGGAAGGGCCGGATGATCCCGAACTTACCATAATAAAAGTGGAGCCGGAGCAAGCATATTACTGGGATACAAAGAACAATAAAATGGTAAGTTTACTCAAGATCATGACGGGGGCAATCATTGGCAAAACGATGGACGATAGCGTGGAAGGCAGCATTGAAGTATAATTTTTTTTAAAACCGAAAGCCCATCGATGATTATAAAATAACCAGGCATTTATAATGTGATTACCTCGCAGATTTGATATTTATTGGTAAGGGATTTGCTTTCGGCAATGGCTTTATTTCTTTTAGCGATCAATTGTTGCCGGTCAGTAAAAAAGCAACCGATACCGGTTTTGTCTTCATTACACCTGCCATTATTTTTCGCATTCAAAATTATACTGGCAGCATTTTTTTCATATTTTTCCGGGTCGTTTACTGCAACCCGATACTTATCATTCAGGTAGATTTCAAACCATTTGGCAATCGCATAATTATAGTAGCGAACCGAGTACAGAGGGAAAGCCGGATCAACCCCATCAGTATATTTATCGAAATTTAATTGATTCAGCTCTATGATCGGGCTATAATATACCCTGTTTCTTTGCGGATCATTTTCGCCACACCTCAGGTATAGTACAGCATATCCATACCGCTATTGGGCATAAGAGCAATTGCAAAATATAAGGGAAAGAAAAACGATGAGTATGAATAGCTTCATCATAAATGCTTTTAACTTTTACACTTGAAATACAATTGAATAAGGCTTCTAAAGCAGTGTTCCGTTATAATCTTTGAGCCTTAGTTCTGACGACAAAGTAAATATTTTGAGTATGCAGTTAAAGGAAATAGTTTTGAAAGAAATACGGGAATGATAAACGGCAAATCAGCTTTGTTAATTGTATCCCAGCTTGCCGGTTAGTTCCTGTGGCAATACTGGTAATTTTCTCCTGTCGATTAAAAAACTGTTAAGCTGTGCTATTTCTTTGAAGATAGAATGTTTATCCATTGCCGCCTTTAAATATCCGGCACCGCTGCTTCCGCCCGTGCCAATGCGGGTGCCGATCATTCGCTGCACCATGTTGATATGCCGGTTGCGCCAGTTGCCCGACTGATTATCTATTTCAAGTAAAGTATCTAATAATTGAAAAGGAAGCTCCAGCATTGGATAGCCGCGGTATAACATAATGAACAGCGCCGAGCGGCAGGCCTTCGCACTCAGTGAGCGGCCATTTGCCGGGGCGTCATCATTAAATATTTGTTTAAAAAAAGCTGCATTGTTCTTTTCCCCATCGGCCAGGCTGTTTACATAAATATACTCGTAGTCGTTCCAGAAAATAGGTGCATGATGATTGCCCGAAACGGGGCTGTATTTTATCCAGTATGCATTATCATTTATGAAAGGCATCCGCTCAAGCCATTTGTTGAGCAAATCAATAACTGAATATTCTTGTTCTGTATTTTTTACAATGGCTACCTCATCGGCTTTCAATTGTGAAGTATAATATTCCTGGCCGTGGCGGTTTTCAAACTTTAAACCAAGTTTGGCTTCGAGCTGTTTAAACTGGATGCTTTGAAATCCGGAAGCAGGCCGAAGTATATCCCTGAAATCAAGAAAATCCATGGGAGTCATGGTTTCGATGATATCGATTTGTTGCACCAATACTTTTAAAATAGCAGCCACTCTCCTTAAACGATGTACAATCGTTTGCAATTCGGAGGAATTATCATTTAACGCAGGCCTGTTCATTATCTCCAGCACCGAATCTATTTCAAAAATTATTTGCTTAAACCATAATTCATATGCCTGGTGAATGATAATAAATAACATCTCGTCATGTGCCGGTTGCTGGCCCGGCTTAAAACTTTCAGGATGCTGGGCATCCAGTATTTTATCCAGTTGAAGGTAGTCGCTGTAGTGGACGGCCTGAATTTTCATATAGTAAATTGATGAGCCAAACTTACGGAAATAGTAAGATTAATTAAAAAGATCAATTTTTTTACCGTGAAAATTTAAATAATAATAACTCCAGGTGCAATAAAAAATTTAATGCAGTTAAGTTGCATGGTTATGAAGTAAGCTTGGGAGGGTTATTGGCAAGAGATTGTAATTACCTGGATAGGTTATCATTCAATTGGTTTAACGTACCCGGTATGGCCTGTAGGGTTTTGGGTAAATGATAACTTACCAGATAGTAACTTACTATTTAGTAACTTACCACTTGGTAAGCGGAGATAAATTTTTAAACTTGACTATTAAGTTATTCCCTCTTCCCTACCTGATCAGCACAGTACTCCCTTTCAATTCAAAACGCTTGCCTGTATCTATGTTGGTATAATTTAATACCCAAACGTATGTGCCCGGGTCTTGGGGAATGCCCTTAAATGTACCATTCCATTTATTCGTCCAATCTTTAGTTTCAAAAAGCACTTGCCCCAGGCGGTTATACACCCGGAATGAAAGATCCTTTGCTTTATAGGCATTGGTTGGATAAAGAAAATCATTAAGCCCGTCATTATTAGGCGAAAATCCTGAAGGGATAGCGATATAGCAATTGCCCACTACACGAATGGTTTTGGTGGCGGTATCTGCGCAGCCGGCATTATTTTTTACGATTAACTGTACTGGGATATCGGCCGTGGTATTGGAAGAGATATAAAATTGTGGAGGTGGAACTTTTAACGCACTGGTGTTCCCATTTCCGAAAACCCAGGCCCAGGAAACAACCGGTCCTGAACTTGTATCAGTAAATACTGCAGGGTCACCCGGGCAAACCACCGCTGTCGATTCAAAGATTGCATTAACATTATTATTCAACAATACTGAGGAGGAGGCCGTGTCGCTGCAGGTGCCATTGGATACCGTTAAGGTAGCCTGCTTCTGGCCAAAGCTTTGCCAGGTAACAGACGTGTCTTTCGCAGAACTGCTGATATTGTTATCAAATTTCCATTTCCAACTGTTTACTCCATTTCTTCCATCATGGCTATAATTGATGGTATCGGCTACACATCCGAAACTGATATTAGCCGTAAAAAGAGCCGAGACGGTGTCTTTTGTAATAAAGGTTTGGAAAGACCCTGCGGGGGTAGGCACACTGCATTCATTCAAAATGGTATTTCCATCCGTGCCGTTTTGTAACCTGATCTGGAAGGTGCCGGCAGTTTGGATGGGAGCGGCTAACCGTACCCGTATCACATTGGTAGATCCATCCGTATTACAAACAACGGTAACGCCTGATACCCCAACAACCGAAGTGCCGGTAACAGCAAAATCGCTGCCATCGGCAGCAATAGAGCTACATAGCATTGGATCTTTAAATACCAGTTGCAGTTCATTTGGAGAGCAGCCGGTTTTTGTAAGGCTGTCCATGGGAGTGGGTACCAATGGGAAAACAGTCACGGGTAATGTCTGGCCGGTGGGGATACTTCGGTTACAATTATCAAGTAAATTATTGCCATCGGCTCCGGTTTCAATGCGTAGCGTGTAATTGCCCGGGGGCAAATTTGCAGACAGCGTGATTACAACAGAATCCATATCAAAACCTGTGGTGCAACCAATGCCTGTGGCTCCGGTAACAGAGGCGATTGAAGGTGAGATACTAAAGTCGCTGCCATCGGCTGCAAGACTGCTGCATTTCATTTTCTTATTCAGCTTTACAAAGATCTTTCTGCCATCACATGCGGCCCTGGCAGCTTTCAGGGCGGGGTTAACCGGGTCTGTAATACTGGCTGTGCCACCACCAAACGATAACGAATAGCCGCTTTGCGAATCGCTGAAATGGCTTATCAGTAAAATATACTCATGGCCCTGCACCAGGGTAGGCATGCGGCTGAACAAGGGTAACACCGGGCCGTTGGGTGTAGTGCCGCAAACGGAAACCATAGTACCTGCCGATGAAGCGCCGGTGTTACCAGTTTCGCCCGACCAGTTGCAGGATACAAAAAGGCTGGCATCGGTATACACATCATTGGGGTCGCGATTGGTAATATCAAAAAGCTGCCAGTCGTAATCGTCTGTAATTGTTTTGGGCTTTATTAAGAACCCTAAAGAACCCGCTGTAAAACAGGTGAATTTGTACCAATACGGATTCTTATCAGAAACTTGTGAAACGGAACAGGGGCCAGGTACAAGCCGGTTGCCGCAAATAGGTACGGAAGCCATGCTAAAGGTATCAGTGCCACAAACAGGAAAAGCAGTGCCTGGATTTTGGCCTAAAGCAGTACAGGGTGTTTGGGCAAAGCCATTGCTGAAAACAGAAAGCAGCAGTATAAGAAATAATATTAGATTTTTATTGCGCATAGATCTTGGTAAAGTTATATTAATGATGCTTTAATGGGCCGTAGCGTTGCATGTGTTAATATTTTTTAACAGGGAAACTTCACTAAAGGAGAACGCCTTGAGGGGTTATTTATTGGGTATAATTCGGTTTGCAAGCTCCATTAAATATAAATGGCCTCCAGGATTGTGGTGGCTCTTGTGCAAAACGACAGCAAGTTGCCCAATGATATGCTGTTGAACCGAGCGTGGCAAGGATGCTGCTATGAAATACAACGGCTCGTGCAACAAAAATTACTGTAAATAAATTCAATTAAATGTTGTCACTGCTAAACCCTCTCCGCTTCACCCCTTCAGGGGACGGGGGTCATTTCACCTTCGCTTTCACCTCCTGCAGTTTAAGCAATGCTTCTACGGGGGTTAAACGATTTATATCCACCGCATTCAGCAATGTGCGGATCTCTTCAAATGTGGCGGAGTGCGCATCAAAAATGCTCAGTTGAATTTTAGGGGCGGTTAGTTTTTTAATATTTTCCTGCAGGTTTGCAGACTGGCCGTTTTCCTGTGTGTTGCGGCTTTCTTCCAGTTGCACCAGAATTTCGTTTGCCCGTTCTATTAAGTCCGGCGGCATGCCTGCCATACGGGCCACATGAATACCAAAGCTGTGTACACTACCGCCGGGTGCCAGCTTGCGCAGGAAAATTATTTTATTGCCTACCTCTTTATTGGTAACATGATAATTTTTTACACCCGGTAATTTATTCTCCAGTTCGTTCAGCTCATGGTAGTGGGTGGCAAACAATGTTTTAGGCTGGTGCACCGATCGATGCAAATATTCCACAATGCTCCAGGCAATTGAAATGCCATCATAGGTAGAAGTGCCGCGGCCAATTTCATCCAGCAGTATCAGGCTTCGGGAAGTAATATTGTTGATAATGCTCGCCGTTTCGTTCATCTCCACCATGAAAGTACTTTCGCCACCGCTTAAATTATCACTGGCACCTACCCGTGTAAATATTTTATCCGTCAGCGGAATTTTTGCATCGCTTGCGGGCACAAAACTTCCCATGTGTGCCATCAAAGTGATCAGCGCCGTTTGCCGCAGGATGGCGCTCTTGCCACTCATGTTGGGGCCGGTTAAAATAATGATCTGCTGCGTGGCTGGGTCTAAAAAAATGTCATTGGAAATATAGCTTTCACCTACGGGTAGATGCCGTTCAATAACAGGGTGGCGGCTATCTTTTATATCCAGTATGTTATTATCAGTAACTACAGGTTTTTTGTAATTGAACTGTAATGCATTGTTGGCAAAACAGGTAAGGCAATCCAATATCGCCATCACGTGACCGTTTACCTGCATGGGTGCTATGTAATCCTGCAGCTCATTCAACAATTCTTCGAAGAGCTGCATTTCTATTGCCAGTATTTTATCTTCAGCGCCTACAATTTTTTCTTCATATTCTTTTAACTCCGGGGTAATATACCGCTCGGCATTGGCGAGGGTCTGTTTTCGTATCCAGGTCTCCGGCACTTTTGTTTTGTGCATATTGGTTACCTCCAGGTAATACCCAAACACATTATTGAAACTTATTTTCAAAGAAGAGATACCGGTTACCAATGCCTCTTTTTGCTGCAGTGTTACCAGGTATTCTTTGCCACCACTTGAAATTTTTCTCAGCTCATCCAGTTCAGCATTTATCCCGTTGGCAATAATGCCTCCCCTGGAAGCCAGTGCCGGTGGGGCTTCAGTGATCTCCTTTACTATTTTTTCCAAAATTAATTTGCAGGGGTTCAATGAATCGCCCAATCGTTTCAGGTAGTCATTGTTGCTGCTTGCGCAAATGTTTTTAATGGCATCAGTCTGCAATAAACCACGGGCAATTTGCAATACCTCCCTTGGATTTACTTTTTTCAACGGCACTTTACTCACCAGTCTTTCCACATCGCCGGCCTGCTTAATATGATGTGAAATTTTATTTCTTGTATCAACTTCTTTTATTAAAAATTCAACTGTATTTAAACGTTCATTAATTTTTATGATATCATTCAATGGCAATACCATCCAGCGCTTTAATAAGCGTGCACCCATCGGCGATACGGTGTTGTCAAGCACCTTTAAAAGAGTGTTGCTACCCTCGGCGCCACCAAATAATTCCAGGTTTCGAATGGTAAACCGGTCCATCCATAAATGTTCTTCCCGGTCAATCCGTTGTATAGAAGTGATATGCCCAAGGTTGGGATGCTCGGTATCTTTTAAATAATGGAGAATGGCGCCTGCGGCAATAATGCCTTCTTTGAAACCATCCACCCCAAAGCCTTTGAGGCTATGGGTGCCAAAATGTTTTAATAAACTTTCAGTTGCATAGGCTTCCGCAAAGATCCATTCATCCAGTGCGTAGGTAAAAAATTTGGTGCCGAAATATTCTTTGAAATGTTTTTGTCGATTGCGTTGAAAAACCACTTCAGCGGGCTTCAGGCTCTGCAATAATTTATCAGCGTATTCGCGGTCGCCTTCGGCTATAAAAAATTCGCCTGTGCTGATATCTAAAAATGCGATCCCTGTTTTATCCTCCCCAAAATGCAGGGCGGCTAAAAAGTTATTGCTGTTATGCTCCAGCAATTTATCGCTGATGGCCACCCCCGGTGTAACCAATTCGGTAACGCCCCTTTTTACAATTCCCTTTGCCAGTTTGGGGTCTTCCAATTGATCGCAAATGGCTACCCGGTAACCTGCCTTTACCAATTTGTGCAGGTAGGTATCCAGCGCATGATATGGAAAGCCTGCCAGTTGGGATGAATTAGCATCGCCATTGTTTCTTTTGGTAAGTGTAATGCCCAGCACACCCGAAGCAGTCACCGCATCCTGTCCAAATGTCTCATAAAAATCACCCACTCTAAATAACAGGATAGCATCAGGGTAGCGGGCCTTGATGGCATTGTGTTGTTGCATTAAAGGGGTCTCGCCGGTTGCTTTGGCCATGTTGTTAATATGCTGATTTGCTGATTTGCTAATGTGCTAATTGGTGGATCGCGGCAAAAATAAGGTCTTTAATTATGCTTTAAGCAGCAGTTGTGAAACTTGTGAATTACTTTTGCAGCTAAATAACCGGCAGGTAATTATGAGAAAATTGAGTATGGATGAGCTAAACAGGAAGTCGGTGGAGGAGGTGAAGCAAGCTGAAAAAATACCGGTTATAGTGGTGCTGGAAAACATCCGCAGTGCTTATAATGTTGGCAGTGTTTTTAGAACAGCCGATGCATTTTTGCTGGAAGCGATCTTCCTCTGCGGCTATACCTGCACGCCGCCACACAAAGAAATTAAGAAGACCGCATTGGGTGCAGAGGATAGTGTAACCTGGAAGCATTTTGATTCCACTAATTTGGCAATAAACGAATTACATGAAATTGGTTACCGGGTATTTGTGGTGGAGCAGACAGAAGGCAGCACGATGCTCAACGATTTAAATTATGTTGCTGGTGAAAAAATAGCCGTGATCTTTGGCAACGAAGTGAGCGGTGTGGAAGACGGGACCATTGCCCAATGTGATGGTTGCATTGAGATACCGCAATTTGGGATGAAGCATTCATTGAACATTGCCACTGCGGCGGGTGTTGTGTTGTGGGAGCTGGTAAGGAAAAGTGGTAGGTTATGATTGCGAAGGAGAAAATTTTCAGACCCTGTTTTGCCCCCGGCCCCTGAAGGGGAGGTCTTCGGACAGTATTTAATTTTAGCTTTAATTCAAGGTGTTGGGTTACACAAGTTATTTAGAAATTCTATTTACGGGCAGTGAAGCATTGGTCATCATCGTTGTGTCACTCCCTTGTACCGCATACCATCGGGGATCTTTGATTGTGTCATAGATTACGTTATGTAAAGACCGTGAGGCTGGTTTGATGGTTTAAATTTTAAAATTTATAAATGAGTAGTATAAAAAAGTATTTAAGCTTAGTAAAATTCAGCCATACCATTTTTGCGATGCCCTTTGCTTTGATTGGGTTCTTTTTAGCTACCACACAACTAACTGGCACAATGAATCTAAACGTTGCAATGGGGTGGTCGGACAAAATTTTTATGACGGAGCGGGAGCTTGTCACCAGGTTTATTTTAGTCATCCTCTGCATGATTTTTGCCCGCAGCGCCGCAATGGGTTTTAACCGCTACCTCGATAGGACCTTCGATGCAAAAAATCCCCGTACCGCCATCAGGGAAATTCCCGCAGGCATTATTTCAAAAGAAAGTGCCCTGCGTTTTGTGATTATTAACTGCCTGTTGTTTACCGTAGCCACCTTTTTTATCAATCGCATCTGTTTTTATTTATCACCCATCGCCTTATTTGTAGTGTTGTTTTATAGCTATACCAAACGCTTCACTGCACTCTGCCACCTGGTATTGGGCGTTGGCTTAAGCCTTGCCCCCATTGGTGCTTACCTCGCCGTTACCGGCAGATTCGATGTATTGCCTGTGTTGTTTTCCTTCACGGTTTTATTTTGGGTAAGCGGTTTTGATATCATCTACGCTCTACAGGATGAAGCCTTTGACAAATCACAAAATTTGCACTCTATTCCGGCCGCATTGGGTAAGTTAAAAGCATTGCGGGTTTCCGAAATATTACACTTACTTTCAGCAGCTTGCGTGGTTGCAGCGGGGATATATGGTCATTTCGGATGGTTGTATTGGATTGGCATTGCCGTGTTTATCGGCATGCTCATCTACCAGCATTCCATTGTAAAGCCTGGTGACCTTACGAAAGTCAACATTGCATTTATGACAGCCAATGGAATTGCATCGGTCGTATTCGCTATTTTTGTTTTGTTGGATATTTTTTTACACTAAAAATAATTCCCCCGGGGATAGGGGTACATGGCACGAATATTAGCAATTGACTACGGTGGAAAAAGAACCGGACTGGCCGTAACCGATCCCCTGCAAATCATTGCAACCGGGTTGAGCACCATTGATTCAAAAGAATTAATCCCTTTCCTGAAAAATTATTTCCTCAGTGAAAAGGTTGAATTGATTATAATTGGGCTGCCCGTAAATTGGGACGAAAGTGATACACACGGTACGCCTTTAGTAAAAGAAGCCATTAAAAAATTGCAAAAAGCATTTCCGCTAATACCGTTGAAAACGGTAGATGAGCGCTATACTTCAAAAATGGCCAAAGATGCAATGTTGCTAATGGGCATGAAAAAAAAGGATCGGCGTATAAAAGGAAATGTCGATATAATAGCTGCCACGATCATCTTGCAGGAGTATCTTCAAAGCAATCAGTAAGAAATTTGTAAATTGCGGCTCAGAAAATAATGCTTGCATGGATTTCCTTAAATGCCGCCAGCGCTTAATTTCTTTCAAGCAAAAGAAACAGAAATAAAAGTTTCCAAGAAAATTTATGATTTTACCAATTGTAGCCTACGGGTCTCCCGTGTTAAGAAAAGTATGTAAGGATATCAGTCCCGATTATCCCGGCCTTGAAAAGCTGGTTGCCGATATGTGGGAAACCATGTACAATAGCAATGGCGTTGGATTAGCAGCACCACAAATAAATAAAGAGATCAGGCTTTTTGTGATGGACAGCACACAAATATTTGCAAACCTTGAAGAGGACGAGAAGGACCTTTATCCCGACGGCCCTGGTTTTAAGGGCACTTTTATCAATGCCCATATAGCTTCTATCGAAGGTGAAGAATGGTCGTACAATGAAGGCTGCCTCAGCATCCCCAAAATCAGGGAAGATGTTTTCAGGGGCGAGCAGGTAACGATCAATTTTGTTGACGAAAATTTTCAACCGCAAACGAAAACCTTTAATGGCATTACGGCCAGGGTAATATTGCATGAGTACGATCACACAGAAGGGAAATTATTTATTGATTACATAAAACCTTTGAAACGCACTTTGTTAAAAAGGAAATTATCCGATATCACAAAAGGTAAAATAAGTGTCGATTATCGCATGGTGTTTCCTAAATAAGTCATTTGTTTCCTAAAAGGGTTTTCTCTCGCCAGGATTGCCAACCTTTTAAAGGTTGGCAATCCTTCACCCTTCACCCTTCCATTTTCGTTTAATATAATTGCAATAATTTGCAGGCATGATTCGCACAATCCTGCCTTTTTTTATTTGCCTTTTTTTATGGATGCATTTATCTGCTCAGAACAAAAGCGATGCAACTATTATCCCAGGCAACAACAATGATTCTTCTGTTGCAATTGGGAAAAAAATCATTACGCTTAGCGAAGTCGTTTTAAATAATAAGCTTAACGTGCCGGCTTTTATCAACCGTATAAAAAACGATACTACTTTTTACAAAGCATTCCGCAACCTGCATGTCCTCGGTTATTCAGCTATTAATGATATCAGGATGCTAAAAAAAGACGGCTCATCGCAGGCTACCTGTTTCAGTAAGACAAAACAAATAAGGGAAAACAACTGCCGGAAAACGGAAGTGCTGGAAGAACAGGCCACCGGTGATTATTATGATGACCAGCGCCAGTACAATTATTATACAGCTCAAATGTATGCGTCGCTATTTTTTACTAATGGCACCATTTGCGGCGAAGATAATATCGTCGCCGGCAGCGAATTTAGTACGGCTGGAAAAAGCGGGATCGAAAAGCACAAGGAACAACTGAAAATGTTGTTTTTTAACCCTGGAAAAAAAATAAGTGGCCTCCCTTTTATGTCAAACAAAACAGCTATTTATGACGACGACATGGCTGATGTATATGACATGAGTATCGACATGGATGATTACAATAAAACCAGCTGTTACATTTTTACCCAAAAAGTAAAACCCGGAATGGAAGGCAAAGCGGTGGTAGATGAAATGACCACCTGGTTTGACGATAAAACCTTTGAAGTGGTGGCAAGAAATTACTCTTTAAGTTATGATGCCGGGGTGTATGATTTTAAAGTGCAGATGGAAGTGCAGATGACCCATGCCGGTAGTTACCTTGTTCCGTCGCTCATTCGGTACAACGGCAACTGGAAAGCTATTTTTAAAAAACGGGAGAGGGGTGTATTTACAGCTACGCTTTTTGATTTTACGGCAATTCATTAATTCCATCTATCAGAAGCCATGCCTAATACTTTCTCTGTCGTATCCCGTTTTTATCAATAACGGTTAGAGCGTGGGTAAGATCAATTTCAATGTTTGTTATTATTTCTTCGATAATCAATCCTGGGGTGAGTGGTTCATGTTCATCAAGCCGTAAATAAATTACGCCTTTTTCAGGTTTATAATTGTGTCGAAATATTAATTCTCCATAATCCCTGTCAAATGTTAGAATTGTCCTTTCTTCATTGATCGCAATGGCCATGATTTCAGCATCCGTTATCTCTGGATGATCCATGCCAATGGATTATAACCTTTTTCTTTTAAGTAATAGACGCTTTTGTAAGGGAAATTTTCGTTTGCCGGCAACTTCATGTTAGTATTTATGCTGTATTCTTTATTGGCGAGAATAAAAGGCCATCATGGATACATTCCTGTATATATAAAATAGCGCTTGTAATGACGCTTTTGTAAGCCGGGGGTAATTTTCTAAGATTTGGGCCTCACTCCGTCCCTGTGCCAGTAAACCGATAATATGCTCAACAGCTATCCTTGTTCTTTTAATTACAGGCTTGCCAAGTAAAATTTCTTTATCTGATATAATATGATCGTTCCAGTTCATATTCAAATTTAACGAATTCCTGTTTCTTTTTTCGACCTGGACACTAACAGTTTTTTTAGGTAATTTTAGGAATCACCAATTAAGGATAGAATGCCTTTACCAATTTTTCCAAATATCCTTCATCAATTGATGCTCCCAATCCAGGCTCATCCGGTACGGTTATCACTCCGTTTGCATCGTAAGTAATGCCGCCGGTCACCGGGTCTTCTTCAAACATTAACGGTGTATCGAAATCATAATACACAATCGCATCGCTGGCATATGCAAGGTGTGCCGCTGCAGTAAATGCCAGTCTCGATTCAAGGAAACCACCCAATTGTATTTTTATTCCATTTTCTTCAGCCAGTTGTATAATTTTCAATGCTTTAAAAATGCCCCCTGATTTGCCCAGCTTCACATTTAATAAATCACATGCACCCAGGTTAATCAAACGCTTTGCATCATGATGGTCGCAGCAGGATTCATCCGCCATTATTTTTATGGGGCTTTCTTTTCTTATCCCCGCCAGTTCCATATAATTCCAACGGGGAATCGGCTCTTCACAATGTTGGATATTGTAGGGTACCAGTTCATTCAAAATCCTGATAGTTGCTGGTACATCCCATCCCTGGTTCGCATCAATGCGTATTGGTATTTCCATGCCTATTCTTTCTCTGATCATCCTGATCCGTACCACATCTTTTTCCGGCTGTCCCAGTTTAACCTTTATCACCTGGAACCCATTGGAAACAATTTTTGCGGCATCATCCGCCATTTTTTGCGGCTCATCAATGCTTACTGTGTAATCGGTAATGATTTCTTTAGTTATACTTCCTCCCAAAAAAGCATACAATGGCAAACCGGAATTCTGTGACGCAATATCATAGAGTGCAATATCAAAAGCACTTTTAATACTGCTGTTTGCATAAATCACTTCATCCATTGCATGCGTACAGTCTTCAATTTCCAGTGCATTTCTACCTTGCAAAATTTTAGCGAGGTATTGCGCTACTATAAAGCAAGTATCCATGCTTTCCCCATTGATCCTCATAAATGGGTTGCATTCCCCATACCCGGTCAACCCACCATCGGTGCTGATTTTTACAATTACATTTTCAGCATGTGTCAGTATGCCCAAAGAGATCTTAAACGGTTCTTTTAAAGGGATCCGTGATTTATATATTTCAATTGATTTGATTAATTGCATATGATGCTTTTTACCAACTTTTAATGATGATAAATGTCGTGAATTTGTTGTTGGCAGTTTCATGATTTGCAAATATAGATTGTCACCGAAGAATCTGCGGATTCTGTTTTAGGCAATTGCTTTGGCCGCCCAATGATTGATGTATAAAGGCTGCTACCCTAAAAAACACTACCTATATCCAACTATCCTTATTACATTTACATCTTTTCATTTGCTAAAGGAAACAGGTACAGTCATGCTCATTCGGTGGAAATTTCCCAAAACAATTCAGTGGATCATAAAATTATTTATTATCTATCTTTCTATTTTTAGTGCTTTCCGTATAGCAACCCTGCTTTTTTTTAAACCTGTTAATATTGAGGCGCATACTTTATTTTCATCTTTTTGGCTGGGCCTGCAATACGACTTGCGCTGGATAGCGTTGGTATTGTTGCCGATTGTATGTTTGTCTTTGTTTCCACGTTTTTCCCCTTTTTATTCGGAGCGCTGTAAAAAGATATGGGCCATCTACCTTTCTGTGATCACTTTAATATTATTGTTTTTCTTTGGCGCCGACTTTGGGCATTTCGCTTATGTAAGTACCCGGCTAAATGCAAGTGCTTTAAACTTTGCAGAAGACGCTAAAATATCAGTGGAAATGCTCTGGCAAAGCTATCCGATGGTTTGGATCATCGCAAGTTTACTCGGGGCTATGGCTATGATGACATGGATTTTCAGAAGAACGCATGTGAGCGTGGAAGAACGAAATATAAACATTCATAAATTTTCTTACCGCAGGATATGGCATACTGCGGCCATTGTTTTGTTGGGATGGTTTGTCTTTGGTTTTTTATCGTTTACCCCACTGCGTTGGATAGATGCTTTTAAACTAAATGATAATTTCAAAAGCTACCTGGCCCTAAACCCATTACAAAATTTTTTTACCACACTGCGCTTTCGCAACCCTGTTTTCAGTGAGTTTAAAGCAAATGCTCATTATGGCGCCATCGTGGATTTTTTGCAGCTTGATAAAAAAAACACCAAAGAAAATACCTACGAACGCATCATTCACCCCGGGAGCAATGCGTTGGAAAGCAAGCCAAATATTGTGCTGGTGATCTGCGAAAGTTTTAGCATGTACAAAAGCACAATGAGCGGCAACCCGCTCAACAGCACGCCTTTTTTTAATCAACTTGCCCGGGAAGGGATTTTCTTCAACCGTTGTTTTTCACCCACTTTTGGTACGGCAAGAGGTGTATTTGCAACCCTTACGGGCATACCGGATGTACAGTTGTCAAAGTTCAGCACCCGCAACCTGCAATCCCTCAATCAATATACCATCATCAATAGTTTTGAAGCGTATAATAAAATGTATTTCATCGGTGGCAGCAGCGACTTCAATAATTTCCGCGGCCTCATCAATAACATCAATGATGTGCAGATCTTTGAGGAAGGCAAGTTTTCTTCGCCCAAATTAAATGTATGGGGCATCAGTGATAAAAATTTGTTTTTGGAAGCGGACAAAGTGATGAAGCAGCAAACAAAACCTTTCTTTGCCATTATTCAAACTTCGGATAATCACCGGCCTTATTCGATACCTGCGGATGATAAAGATTTTATTCCCCGCAAAGTGAGTGACGAAGAATTAAAAAAGTATGGTTTTGAATCACTGGAAGAATTCAATGCTTTTTGTTATACTGATTATTGTTACGGCAAGTTCATGGAAGCAGCAAGGCAATCGCCTTATTTTGACAACACAATTTTTGTTTTTGTAGGCGATCATGGCGTAGAGGGAAATGCCGTGGCCGTTTATCCAAGGGTGTGGACGGAGCAACGGTTGAATGATGAGCACGTGCCATTATTATTTTACGCACCTGCACTGCTAACCTCTCAACTAAGAGAAGAAACGGTTTCGCAGATTGATGTATTGCCTACCCTGGCAAGCATGGTGCTGCAACCCTATACCAATAAAACACTGGGGCGAAACCTGCTGAATGCCGCTGATAAGGAAGATGCCGCTTTTATTATCCATCACGACGAAGGGAAGATAGGCGTGGTAAATAATGATTATTATTATTCCAAAAATTTATGGATTACCAAGGAAGAATTGGTACCTATCCGCAGTGGCTTACCCACTTTAACTGCCAACCAAACCGATTCAGTAAAACGCAAACTTTCTGAATTAACTTCTGCCCTGTATGAAACAGCTAAATGGATGCTGGTGAATAATCATGGGAGGTGAGAAAGCCATTCATGTTTTACAATGTTATCTGCGCATCTGAAATTTTTATTGACCAAACATTTATTCCCTGCTTAAACTTCGGTGGCGTCGCACTCTTGTACTTTGGTGCTTATGGCATCTTTTATCGACGGGGAGTAAGCCAATAATATTTTATTTAAATAGCGTTTCTGTTCTTGATGGCAATAATAATCAGCCTTGGCGATTTTCTTACATCATAATTGGCAAAATTATAGTCACCGTATACTTCCTGTATTTGTAATCCCTGGTATGCAAACATTTCTGTAAAATCGCCGAGTGAAAATTTAGCTACTTTTTCGGTGTAGATCAACGGCTCTTCCAAGGCATCATCTTCCACAACAATCTTTTTATAAAAATGCGTTTCATCAAACCATTTGGTGATAAAATAATTTATCCCATCAATCTCCTTATCAAATTTATGTACCAGGTGGTCTTCTGCGTAATGTACATTCAGGTAATCTAATATAAAGCACCCATTTGTCTTCAATGATTGGGCAATGGTTCGAATGGCATTATCATGTTCCCTTGCAGTTTTAAAATATCCAAAACTCGTAAAGAAATTAAAGGCGTAATCAAAATAATTGATCCAGAAAGGCAGGCGCATATCATGCCGGTAAAAATGGAGCTTTTCAGTTTCGTATTGGAGCGCTTCTTCAATACTGTCTTCACTTAAATCAATACCCGTCACGTCAAATCCTTTTTGTGCAAGGTGTATGGAATGCCTTCCTTTTCCGCAAGCCACATCAAGTATCCGGGAGGAGCCCTCCGGGTGCAGGTGATCCATTAGTTTATCAATAAAAGCCACCGCCTCCGCTACGTCCCTTTTAAAATATAGCTGATGATAATAAGGGGAATTGAACCAATCTTTAAACCATGGCTGGGCTTGCATATTTTATAATTAGTTTATTACCCAAAAAATTTGATAAGTAATGCGATGATTGCATATACCACCGTCACTAAAAATATCCCTTTAGCCGTTTTATCGATTCTTGCATTTACATATAAAGTAAAGAGGAGGGCATTTGCAAAAAGCGATACACTGATCCAGGCGGTAATAAGATTGTGGTTCATTGTCATCCATTGATACATTTCCGCCAGCGTAAACCTGTTATACTTAATCAATTTGAAAACAACAAACCCAACGACAGGCCCAATAAGCCCCAATATTCCACCAAACAAAAAGCTATCCTTTTTAAATATCATTTTATCTTCCAGTTTTTTTCCAGGTCCTTTTTTAATGCATAGTTGGTGAGGTCAAATTGAACAGGAACCACGCTTACATAGTTATTTTCCAGGGCCCATACATCGGTATCCTTTCCTTTGTCAAAATTTACAAAGGCACCGGTGAGCCAATAATATTTTTTTCCCTGTGGATCTTTGCGTTCTTTAAAGTCTTCTTCGTATTTAGCATAAGCCTGGCGGCAAATCTTCACGCCCTTTATCAGTTCCATTGGTACCGATGGAATGTTTACATTCAGCAACATATGCTTGTCCATTTTCTTTTGCAACAAACTGCTTACAATTTTTCTTACATAATGCCTGGCCGGCTCAAAGTCGGCTTCGTAATTATAATTCAATAAAGAAAATCCAATACTGGGGATACTTTCAATGGAGGCTTCCATGGCGGCACTCATAGTGCCACTATATATTACATTGATAGAATGATTGGCGCCATGGTTAATTCCGCTCAGGCATAAATCAGGTTTCCGGTGCAATACCTTATCTACGGCCAGCTTTACACAATCTACAGGAGTACCGCTCGTTTGCCATGATTCGGCACCTTCAAACACATCGACCTTATTGATCCGCAGCGGATGGCCAATGGTAATGGCATGCCCCATTCCGCTTTGTGGTTTATCTGGGGCCACAACTATTATTTTACCAAGGCCTTTTACGGCTTCTACCAGATTGCGAATACCCGGAGCAGTAATGCCATCGTCATTTGTAATGAGTATGGTTGGTAATGAGGTCGCTTTAGCCATTATAATTGTCAATTTAAAAATATCAAAAACACACTTAACTGAACCAACGGAAATAGGGTCTTGCAATAGCTTCTCTGAAAGGCCATGGAATAGAGATCAATATTAATACAATGGCAATACCAAAAAATATCAGCATGCGCTTGTGTTTTGCAGCATCTGTAGTCGCTCTTTTAACTGAAGATCTTCCTACATGTACCAGCACCCAGGCCAGGACCATAAGGCCCATATGTTCCATTGTAAAAAACCGGTTATAAGGGTCTTTCATATTATTACCGAGGTCTTTTAACCTGTCAAACCAGGAGTTAGTGAAATATAATATCAGCCCCAGCAGCAATTGAATATCGCAGGACGTCATGAACAATAAATTGCTCCGGTTATCCCCGGCTGTATATTTTCTTTTACCAAATACTCCTGACAACGCATTCAACAATGTCCAAAGGCCAAACAATAAAACCGCCCAGCGTACAAGGTTGTGCAATACCAATACTATTTGCATATTAATTATTTTGTACAAAAATAAGGGCTAACATTATCATGTGTAAATATTTGTTACCCAGCTTAAAAAGAAAAAATAATAATTTAAAAAATACCATAGAAAATTTGGAATAACTAAAAATGTTAGTATATTTGTGCTAATCAAATTAGTTACTTTATGTCACAAGCAGGGCAAAACCTTAAGTACTTACGCAAACTTCGTGGATGGACACAGGAAGAGTTCGCTGTAAAACTTGGAATCAAAAGATCACTGATTGGCGCTTACGAAGAAGAGCGGGCTGATCCCCGGCTTGAAGTGCTGGAAATTGCAGGCGATATTTTTAAGTTGACCCTGGATGAACTGTTACTAAAAGATGTTAGTAATACAGGAACCAGTTTCCTCGCAAAAAGAAGACAACAAAAAATGATGTCTGCCGATAGGAATATAATTCATTTTGTTCCAGTAAAAGCAGCAGCCGGCTATCTTGCAGGTTATGCTGACAGTGAGTTTATAGATGAACTCAATACTTTTACATTGCCAATGCTTGCAGGGGGAAATTACAGGGCTTTCGAAATTATTGGTGATAGCATGATGCCTACTCCAAGTGGAAGCATAATAGTTGGGGAGAAGATTGATAATACAGATGATGTAAAAAACGACCAGGCATATATAGTAGTAAGCAGAAATGAAGGCATTGTTTATAAGAGGGTCGTGAAGAATAACCGTGCAAAAAATAAGTTGACATTGGTAAGCGACAATCCACAATACCAGCCCTACCAGGTGAATGCGGAGGATGTAGTAGAACTATGGCAGGCACAAATGGTGATCAGCAAAGTAAGTGCCCAGCAGCGCTGGGATATGAATTCGCTGGCAAACATGGTAAACAACCTTCAAAACCAGGTTACCAATTTAAAAAAGAAGATGAATTAGTTTCTTCTGATAATTGATTCAAACAGGAGCAATACCTGGCAGAATATTTTTTTAAATAAACATTTCGAAGCACAGCAAAATACTGAAAGAGCACTGTATTATTTGTGCGAAACATCACTAAACGGAACAGGTAAATTTTCATAATTTTCGATTTCAGATACATCACTTAAACATTTAAAAACACACAATTATGATCAAGTTACAAATCATCGGCAATCTTGGTAAAGATTGCATCATGAAAGAAGTAAACGGCAAAACAGTAATTAATTTTAGCGTAGTGCATTCAGAACGTTACAAAGACAGTCAGGGTGTACAAAAGGAAAGAGCTACATGGGTTGAATGTGCCTATTGGACAGATAAGACAGCTATTGCCCCATATCTTACAAAGGGCCAATTGATTTATTCGGAGGGTTATCCCGAGGCAGATGCTTATATGAATAAAGACAACCAGGCTGCCGCTACTTTGCGGATGAGGGTACAAAATATTCAATTGCTGGGCGGCGCCAAAGGTGAAAATCCAGGTCAAAATGCCGGTAATGCTTCTTCAACTTCATATGCAGCCCCTGGTTCAGCAGCAGTTGCACCAGTTGCTGTTGCGCCGGCTGCAGACGATTTGCCATTTTAAATGATAATATTTTTAGGATTGGCGGTACAAATTTTTGTACCGCCTTTTTTATGCGCAGTGCCTTCTTCCGGCCATTATCTTCCATTCAGAAATTCCCAGGCGATTCTCTGCACAAATTTCTTTCCATTAAAAATCTTTAGCTGCAGGAGTCGCCGCCAACAGGAGAGAACCATTATAATTTATTTCGCTACTTACCACTTGCGCTGTCGCCAGGAGATTAAATCCTTTGCAAATAATCCTTTATTTCATTCATTTAATAATCCAATTTACTTTAACATTTTTTTACAGCGCAAACACTGTCCCTTTGCGTTTACAAAACCATATTGCGTATGGTTGGTATAATAAATCGTATAATGAAAGAAACAATTACATTTGCCCTAAATCACATCATCAATGTTTGATATTTTATTACAGGTAGATTCCCTTAGTACAGCAGCCAACACTACAGCCAAAGTAGAATCGGTTTGGAGTTTATTAGGTAAGGGCGGCCCGTTAATGATCCCCTTGGGTATTTTATTTGCGTTGGCCATTTTCTTTTTCATAGAAAGGTTGTTAGCTGTTAAAAAAGCCGCCAAAATTGATGATAATTTTATGAGGATCATCCGTGATCATATCATCACCGGTAATGTATCGGCGGCACGAAGCCTGGCAAAGAATACTGATAACCCGGTTGCAAGAATGATTGATAAAGGGATACAGCGTATCGGAAAACCAATTGATGCGATCGAAAAAAGTATGGACAATGTGGGTAAACTGGAAATGTACAAGATGGAGAAAAACCTGTCTATTCTTTCCGTTATCTCACGTATTGCCCCTTTGTTTGGTTTCGTCGGTACTATTGTGGGACTGGTATTATTACTAAAGCAATTTGCCACTATCAGTAATCCATCCGTGAGCCAGATTGCAGATGCAATGTATATTAAGTTAATTACGAGCGCCAGCGGACTGATTATAGGTATGTTAGCGTACCTGGGTTACAGCTACCTCGATACACAAATAAACCGCACAGCCAACAGAATGGAATCTGCGAGCAGTGATTTTATTGATATTTTACAGGAACCGCATAAGTGAGCGAATTAAGAATTAAAAATTAAGAATGATGACCGGTTTTATTAAATCTTCATCTTGGATTAAAAGGATCACAGTCACCCGGATTAATCGCAATTTTTATTCCTGGTTTTTAATTTTTTAATTATTCCTAATTCTTAATTTTTAGTTCCTAATCGTAATTCTAAATCACCATGAGCTTAAGAAGAAATAAATTAAGAGACCGGCATGAAGAAGTGGACACAGGCCCGCTCAATGATATTTTATTTATTCTTCTGATGTTCTTTTTAATGATCTCCACACTGGCGAATCCGAACGTGATAAAGATGAGTGTGCCACGTGCAAAGAGCGATACAAAAACCAAGCAGAGTGTAGTGGTAAGTGTTGATAAAGAAAAGAATGTGTATGTTGGATCAAGGCGGGTTATTATGGACTCATTGGAGTCAGCCTTAAGTAAATACATTCACCAGGGTGACAGTATCAAACCTGCAGTAGTTATCAATGCGGATTCTTCATCTCAATGGGGGGAAATAGTGAAGGTAATGAAAGTAGCAAGGCGCCTGGGAGCATCGACGTCGGCAACCGTTACAGGAAGTAATTAAAAGCGGTTAGTCTATTGCCTGTGTCTTACAGCTACCAGCATTCTTTCTTTGCCAAATATATCCGTCTTCATTTCGACCGTATAAAATTCTTTAAAAATATTTGCTGTTTTTTCTGCCAGGTCTTCATGTACTTCGACATAGAGTTTGCCATTTTCCTTTAAATGGTTTTTACCAAAAGCAATAATTTTTTCATAAAATAGCAAAGGTGTATTATCAGCCACAAACAAAGCGGTATGAGGTTCAAAATTTACCACATTGAAATCCAGTTTATCTTTTTCATTTAACGGGATATACGGAGGATTGCTGATGATCACGTCAAATGAAGGCATCCTTTGCCAATTGCTTTCCTCCAAAAAATCTACTTGCAGAAATTGAATGTCTGCCTCATGGTTCAGCGCATTTTCCCTGGCTATATCCAAAGCGCCGGCACTAACATCTATGGCGAGCATCGTCACATTCGGCAAACTTTTTTTTAGGGCGACGGCAATACATCCACTTCCTGTTCCAATATCCATCATTGCCGGGCTATGGTTAGCTTTACGAAAATCCTCCACTACTAGTTGCACCAATTCTTCAGTCTCCGGCCTCGGTATCAAAACATGCTCATTCACTGTTAGTTTCATTTTATAGAACCATGCTTCGCCTAAAATATATTGTACTGGCTTATGTTGAAGCAATGCTGTGAGGCAGTCATTCAGTTGTTGGGATATTGCCGGATTCATGATAAGGCCCGGGCTTCTAATAATGTCCGATCGTTGTACCCCAGCTTTCGATTCAAAAACCCAGTCCGTTATTACCGCGGCTTCATTGGCAGTGTAAATTTGTTGAAGTTTTTGCAGGTATTCCCTGTATATTTCTTTAATGGTCATTAGGGCAAACTTAGTTTATTTTTCTATTCATACTTTTGAGCCTTGATTTCTCATGAAACATATATGTACCGATGCATCGAACTGGCGGAGCTGGGTGCAGGCAATGTGGCACCCAACCCAATGGTCGGGTCAGTATTGGTGTACAACGATCGTATCATTGGCGAAGGGTATCACCGGCAATATGGGCAAGCTCACGCAGAAGTGAATTGTATAAATAGCGTAGAGCAAGCAGATAAACACCTGATCGAAAAAGCAATTTTATATGTATCATTAGAACCCTGTGCACATTTTGGCAAAACCCCACCCTGTGCCGATCTCATTATTAAAAAAAATATTCCGGTAGTAGTAATAGCCTGCCGCGATAGCTTTCCGGAAGTAAACGGTAGTGGCATACAGAAATTAAAGGCAGCCGGAGTCAAAGTAATTACTCCTGTGTTGGAAAAAGAGGCATGGGAACTTAACAAACGGTTTTTCATTTTTCATAATCAACACAGGCCTTATATAGTTCTAAAATGGGCTCAAACAGCAAATGGTATAATTGGTAACAGCGACCACTCACGCCTATTCATCACCAATGATTTAACCAACAGGAAAGTACATCAGTGGAGAAGTATGGAAAGCTCTATACTGGTAGGCACCGCCACTGCCTTATACGATGACCCATCATTAACAACCAGGCTTTGGCAAGGCAACAATCCCATAAGGCTGGTAATTGATAAAGCGCTTAAATTACCTGCATCATCACATTTGCTTGATCGCACTGTTAAAACAATTATATTTAATACCATCCGGAACGAAGAAGAAGGGAACCTAATTTTCTATAAGATATCAAAAGAAAAAAGTTTTGTTGCACAGCTAATGGAAGTGCTTTATAAATTAAATATTCAAAGTGTATTGGTAGAAGGCGGCGCTAAATTGCTGCAATCTTTTATTGATGAAAACTGCTGGGATGAGGCAAGGGTAATTACCAACACAGCATTAGAAATTGCGACAGGTATCCATGCGCCATCACTTTTTAATTCAGATAAAATTTACAGTGAAAGTATTTTAAATGATTCCATTCATTACTACCAGCATTTTTAGCATATTTTACAAAAAACTACTGCAAATCGATTTAAATATTTATGAGTGAATCAGAGTTTTACAAAACAATTGAGCAGCCTGCCATGGCTGAGTTCAAAGACAGGGGTAGTAAGTTTATTGCATTCACATATCCGATAGAAACAGTGGAGGATTTTAAAAAGCATTTACAAAATTTAAAAAAAGAAAATCCAAAAGCGGTGCATCATTGCTTTGCATATCGCATTGGTACTGATGGAAATACTTTCCGGGTAAGCGATGATGGAGAGCCTTCAGGTACTGCGGGCAAACCTATACTGGGGCAAATAGATAGCAAGGAACTAACCAACATTTCAGTAATTGTTGTGAGGTATTTTGGTGGTTCATTATTAGGTGTACCGGGTTTAATAAATGCATACAAAACCGTCACCAGCCTGGTATTGCAGGTTACACCGATCATCCCTAAACAGATAGAAGTAAAGTACATAGTTCATTTTGATTACACGCAAATGAATGAGGTAATGATGGTGATGAAGCAATGCAATTGTACCATCCTTTCGCAGGCGATGCAATTGTTTTGCAATGTTACAGCGGGCATCCCTAAGAGCCGGTTAACTGAAGTGTTGTACAGGCTAAGGGAACTACAAAATGTGGAGTCAAAAAAACTTGACTGATCAGTGCTTTTTTGTAATTTTCTGAAAAAATATATGCCAACCGAAAGGAAGTATAAAAGTTTCTGGAGTTTTTATCCCTATTATTTAACTGAGCATAGTGATGCCAGCAACCGGCTGCTACATTTTGTTGGTACGGGTTTGATCATAGCTTTTTTAATCACAGGCATACTTTTAAAAAACTGGTGGTTTATTGCAGCCATACCTTTTTGTGGTTATAGTTTTGCATGGATGGGGCATTTTTTTATAGAGAAGAACCAGCCCGCCACATTCACTTATCCATTGTATAGCCTAGGCAGTGATTTTGTAATGTTTTGGCATATTCTTACTGGCCAGATAAATAAAAAATTAACCGAAGCAAACAGGATTATTCACAATGACAGACCATGAATATAGAAACACTCAGAGAGCACGTTATTAAGAAACCTTCCGTTACGGAAGGTTTTCCTTTTGGAGATTCGGTGATCGTTTTTAAGGTGGAGGGTAAAGTTTTTTTATTGATGCCGTTAGATACAAGCCCTTTGCAGTTTAACGTAAAATGCGATCCGGAGAAAGCCTTGGAATTGAGGGACAGGTACCCCGATTGCGTACTGCCTGGATACCACATGAATAAGAAGCATTGGAATACAATCATTGTTGATGGAACATTATCAAATAAACAATTGTTAGAGATGGTGGAAGACTCATATGGGTTGGTGAGTAAGGCTAAAAAAGGGGTGCGTTGATTTTTTTGGAGTTGGCTTATCTAATTTATTTTCCTATAGTTTGATATTAGATTAAGGAATTTAAATATATTGTACTATAAATAATTAAATGATGGAGCAAGGTGATAATTTTTCGGACGATCCCCAGGAAAATCTGCGCATAGAAAATGAGTTTTTGAAAATTAAATTAAAAGCACAATACGGAGAAGATTTTCAAATGGGAAGCAGTGAAGAGATGCCCCCCGAAATAGAGAACCAGTTTTTAAAAAGCATGATGGCTTTCGAAGATGAGTATGCGAATGCAGAATATACAACCGTGTATGAACGAATTGGGAAGCCTGCCTATAAAGCTGTTAACGAAATGGACAAGGCAGAATTAAGCAGTTCCGTTAAGAGGCTTATTAAGATACTGGCCGATAATGATATATCCCTGGATATCTGTGATGGTCCGTATCCCGATGAAATAATATACCAGTTTATTACAGAAGAATTATTTGCAATAAAAGTGGAGGTGAAACCAGTGGCCGGAATGGGATCGCACTTTATTTACGAAGAATTTCATCCCAACCATAAAGCAGATATCGTTAAGCGTACGCATACTTTTTTAAAGAACTGGTTTCACAAAAAATTTACTGAACACTGCACAGAATTAAGCTGGCATTGTATTACCGCAGATGGTGTGCAACTAACACGGGAAGACGTAATCGCTAAGATGAATGTCTTTTTTGATGCATTCGAAAGATTTAATAATGATGGATACAATATTGAAAATATAAGCTTTGAACTGCAGGAAGAAGATCAAAGAGGTATGGGCTTCGCAGAAGGCACCTTGAAATATGATGCTCTGATGGACAATGGGGAAGTGATACAATACAAAGGCCCTTATAAATTATATATGCAAATGGAAGATAACTGGTGGAGCATTTTTTATTTTGTAATGCCCGGGTTTAAGTGGCGAATGGATCGTGAATGGTGAACGGGCAATGCGCAATCAATGTCGTTCAGTTAAGAAAATTATATGTTTACTAGCATTTGTTTTTCAATTTAACATTGTTGTGTCACTCACTTGTACATTTTCAGCAATAAGGAGCAAGCAAACGCCGATCCTTAACTAAACAACATTGATTCACCATTGACCATTCACCATTCACGATCTCACCATTCACGGCTTTGCCGCATACTTCCAATGCCTGCTTTTTCCTTCAGCCAACCATTCGATGGCAGTTGCCATTCTTTTATTCCGGGTTTCTTCAGTTTTTGCATCAGTTATCCATTCTACATATTCTTTCTTGTGGCTGTATGCATATTCTTCAAATGTTTGCGAAGCCTTTTTGTTTTTACTCAATTCTTTTATGAAATAGCCAGGTACAACTAATTCTTTTTTCTCAGTTGTTTTTGCTTTGGATGGCAGTTTAATGCCCAGCTCATTTAGAATCATGGCCTCTTTTATCCACGCAATCATTTTTTTGTCTGAAGGAAGATCTTTCAACGAGGTGATCCTTCCTAAATGTCCCATTGCAACTTCAGACTTTGCATTTTCAACCAGCACAGGGTCTTTCATCAAAGAAGCTTTCCAAAAGCCGAAAACAGCGTGCTGTTTAAAAGCCGCCATGCTGCACATCATTTCATTTTTATAATCAAAATGAGGAAAACTCCATTTCATTTTTTCTTCCACATCGGGACAGGTTAGATGAACCAGTTCTCTCAAATGGCTCAAAATAGGTATGGCGAAATCTGCGGATTTGAGAATGTATGTGTCGATAGCTTTTTCTTTGTTTCCCATAATAGAAATATATTAATGATTGAAACAGGTACTAAATTAAAAATTAAATTTAAAAGTTCATAAGGTTTGCTGCTTGATAATCCCACTTATCACCATTTCAATTATGAAAACCTTTTTGCGACTACTAATTCTTTATTGCCGATGGTATAAGTATAAAATCCCTCACCGCTTTTAACGCCCAGTTTGCCCGCCATTACCATATTAACCAATAAGGGGCAAGGTGCATATTTAGGATTGCCAAAGCCGTCCTGCAACACTTTTAAAATGCTAAGGCAAACATCAAGGCCGATAAAATCAGCCAGTTGCAATGGCCCCATCGGGTGTGCCATCCCAAGTTTCATTACTGTATCTATTTCCTCAACGCCTGCTACATTTTCATACAAACTATAAATGGCTTCATTGACCATTGGCATTAAAATGCGGTTGGCAACAAAGCCCGGGTAGTCATTCACCACACAAGGTATTTTTCCTAATTGTCTGCTAAGCTCAACAATATTGTTCGTTACTTCCTGTGTTGTTGTATAGCCGCTGATGATCTCTACGAGTTTCATTACCGGTACGGGGTTCATAAAATGCATACCTATTACCAACGCCGGCCTTTTTGTAACCGCTGCTATTTTTGTAATGGAGATAGAAGAAGTGTTGGTAGCCAATATACATTCGGGAGGTGCAGCATCATCCATTTGCTTAAAGATGCTACATTTAAGCTCAATGTTTTCTGTTGCGGCTTCCACCACAAGGCCGGCGTTTTTAACTCCCGTTGCGATATCTATACAGGTCGTAATATTTTCTAATGCTGTCTTTTTTTGTTCTTCGGTAAGAGTAGCTTTTGCAATTTGCCTGTCTAAGTTTTTAGCAATGGTAACGATGGCTTTTTCTAATTGAACAGTACTTACATCGATCAGGGTTACTTTAAAGCCAGCCTGTGCAAATACATGCGCAATACCATTACCCATGGTGCCGGCACCGATTACGGAGACAAGGCCCCCCTGCGCCCCAAAGAGGTTTCTTATAGTATTAACGTTTGGAGTGCTGCTCATTTTGGTTAGATTTTTTTTACACGAATTACACGGAAACTGCCAATCCAATCTGTTTCGTCACCCCTTCAGGGGACGGGGGTCACTTAAACGCATTCAAACCCGTTACATCCATTCCTGTAATCAGCAGGTGAATATCATGGGTGCCTTCATATGTGATCACACTTTCGAGGTTCATCATGTGGCGCATAATTGGGTATTCACCGGTAATGCCCATGCCGCCAAGCATCTGGCGTGCGTCCCTTGCGATATTGGTAGCTACTTCGCAGGCATTGCGTTTTGCCATGCTTACCTGCTGTGGTGTTACTTTTCCTTCATTCATTAATACACCCAGCCGCCAGTTTAATAGTTGAGCCTTGGTTATTTCGGTAACCATTTCGGCCAGCTTTTTTTGTTGCAATTGAAACCCGGCGATGGGCCTTCCAAACTGCATTCTTTCTTTTGCGTAGTTCAATGCGGTATCATAGCAATCCATGGCGGCCCCTATTGCACCCCAGGCAATGCCGTACCGGGCTTTGGTTAAGCAGCCTAGTGGCCCTTTCAATCCTTTTACATTGGGTAAAATGTTTTCTTTTGGCACTTTTACATTATCAAAAACCAGTTCACCGGTGGCGCTGGCTCGCAGGCTCCATTTGCCATGGGTGGTAGGTGTACTAAATCCTTCCATTCCTCTTTCCACTATTACTCCACGAATTTCTCCGGCTTCATCTTTTGCCCAAACCACTGCCACCTGTGCAAATGGTGCATTGCTGATCCACATTTTGGCCCCATTCAGAATAAAATGGTCGCCATTGTCTTTTATGTTAGTGAGCATTCCAGCCGGATCGCTTCCATGATCAGGCTCCGTTAAACCAAAGCAGCCGAGCCATTCACCACTCGCCAGTTTAGGTAAATATTTATTTCTTTGTTCTTCGCTTCCGTATTGATAAATGGGAAACATTACCAGGCTGCCCTGCACACTGGCTGTAGAGCGAACCCCACTATCGCCACGTTCCAGTTCCTGCATCATTAATCCGTAACTAATGTAATCCAATCCGCCACCGCCGTATTGCTCAGGTACCGTGGGGCCAAAGCAGCCGAGGTCGCCCAATTGCTTTATGATCTGTTGAGGAAATTCTGCCCGTTGCGCATACTCTTCAATGATGGGTGAAATATCTTTTTTCACATAATTGCGTACACTTTCCCGAACGAGTTTATGCTCTTCGCTCAATAATTCGTCTACATTAAAGTAATCCGGTGATTGAAAGTTATCAGTTCTGGCGGCCATAATGATTTGAAGTTTATCGTTATTGTTTCCGGATTGAAGTTCCGGGATTTACTGTCATTGAAATAATGAAGGGTTATGCATTCTGAATGCCTCTGTTTATTTGAGACTCAATATTGTTAAAAAGCATTTTGAACTTTAAGGTAACGCAGCATGGCAGCGGCACAAATATAAAGCATCTAGCATTTATCGTTTAATTGTTGTTGAATCGAATGACAAAAAGTAATTTCATTAAAATTATTATTATGAAACTGAATTACGTTGTCTTGTGCTCCTTCCTGTTAATGAGTTCATTTACGTTTGCGCAGGATCAAAATACAAAGCCTAAAAGACCGGAAGATCAGATAGAACAATATTGGTTTGTATTATTAAAAACAGGGCCTAAAACGGATTTTGACAGTACCACAAAAGCCAAATTGTTTCAGGGTCATATGGCCAATATCAATAGGTTGTATTACTATGGCATCTTAAAAGTGGCTGGCCCGTTTGGAAAAAATGGGTTGGCCTGGAGGGGGATCTTTATCTTCGATTGTAAAACAAAAGAAGAGGCGGAACAAATCGTATCGAGCGACCCGGCCGTGGCAGCAGGATTATTTGCAGTGGAGATTGTTCCCTGGTATAGTTCGCCCATTGGAAGTTTTATGCACGGCAAGCCAGAAAAAAAGGATTAAGGCGCAGAAAGCCGGATGCCATGTTTTCCCAAAGCTATTATTGACTACGATATTGTTTCAACATTTACGATAGACTCAGCCATCACCTCGTTCATATAAATCTACTATTGCAAGCCATAAAAATAATGTGCAGGTTTAAACATTTACATAGCCTAACCGTCTATTCCAAAAAATCATATGAGATACCTGTTAATGGCTTGTGCTTTTTTTCTTCTTTTCAGTTGTAAAAAAAATGTAACTGGTGATGAAGCTCCCGGTACCAGCTCCTCACCATATTATTATCCTCCGTTAACCGCTGACACCTGGGAAACTAAAACTGCGGCATCTGTCGGCTGGGATGAATCGCACTTGCAGGCTGCATTTGATTTTGCAGGAACCAAAAATTCCTTTGGGCTGATTGTATTGCATCACGGAAAAATAGTAAAAGAACAATATTGGAATGGCTGGACAAAAGACACAAAATATTACATCGCATCCGCAGGAAAAAGTGTAGTTGGCTTCCTCGCAGGCATTGCACAACAGGATGGCATTATTAATATCAACAATAAGACTTCACAGTACCTCGGTGCTGGTTGGACATCTCTGCCGCTGGCAAAAGAGAATTTGATTACTGTAAAACATCAGTTAGCAATGAGCACTGGCCTGGATGATGGCGTTCCGGACCCGGATTGCACATCGCCAAACTGCCTTATCTATAAAGCTGATGCAGGTACAAGATGGTCTTATCACAATGCACCTTATCATTTATTGCAAACTGTTTTAAGTAAGGCCAGCGGTAAAAACTTCAATCAATACTGCAAGGAAAAACTGTTCGATAAAATTGGGATGCCTAATGCTTTTTGGTACAATTATATCATGTACTGCACAACAAGAGAAGCCTCAAAATTTGGTTCTCTGATTTTAAGCAAGGGTAAATGGAATGGAAACAGTTTATTAAATGATACAGCTTATTTCCGGACAATGATCAACAGCTCGCAAAATTATAATTTAAGCTATGGATATTTATGGTGGCTGAATGGAAAACCTTCTTTAATGGCACCAGGAAGTCAAATTGTTTTTCCAATTCCTTTAGTGTCAAATGTACCTGGCGATATGATTGCAGCCTTGGGGAAAGACGACAAGAAAATATATGTAATACCCAGCCTGGATGTAGTGGTGGTAAGGCTTGGGGATAATGCAGGCACGTCAACGTTGGGACCCAGTAGTTTTGATAATGAATTGTGGGGTAAATTGAAATTGGCAATGAAATATTAATAAGGCGATGATCGCAATGGCTGAAGGTGATACGGGATCAGCCGATACAATGGTTGAATAAATTAGTGATGCTGTTTCTGTTGAAGCAGCTTTTTTATTTACATTTAGGTATGAAATATTCTTACCTGGCATTAGGCGACAGCTACACCATTGGCGAACAGGTAAGTCTTGCTCAAAGTTTTCCTTATCAAACGATCCAGCTTTTGCGAAAAGCCGGATTCAATTTTTACGCACCCGAAATAATCGCCGCTACAGGCTGGACAACTGAAGATCTAAAAGCGGCGATTGATGAAAACGTGCTTTTATCATCTTATAATTTTGTCAGTTTAATAATTGGGGTAAACAATCAATACAGGGGCAGAAGTGCGGATGAGTTCAGGTTGCATTTTAGGGTTTTGATGGAGTTGGCGATAGAAAGGGCAGGGGGTAATGCAAACAATGTAATAGTGCTAAGTATCCCCGATTGGGGTGTAACTCCTTTTGCAATTGACAAGTCGCCGGAAAAGATCAGGGATGAAATCGATGTGTACAATTTTATCTGTCAAACAGAAGCAGAACATTTTCAAACCCACTTTATTGATATCACCACATCCCAGCGCCATGATGCGGATAAGAAAGATTTCCTGGCGGCCGACCTGCTGCATCCATCCAAAAAGGAGTATGCAAAATGGGCTGAATTACTTGCAAAATCAATGATGGAAATATTGAAGCATCCGGCTTAAGGCTTGTAATTGGAAAGCAATTCTATACAATTAATTTTTTTCGTCGGGCTGTGAAGCAATAATAATCATTGTTGCGTCGCCCTCTTTTACCGCGTACCATTGGGCGTCTTTAATTGCGTTATAAAATCAACTGGTTTACCCTGCTCAACCGTTGACGGCGTTTTCAACCGTCGGCTGAGGTTGGGTTATAGTTAGCTGAGAATGATACAATATAGCCGCTCATTTCCTGCTGATACTGCTGCGCAATCGCCCTTGCTTCAATCGCAAAATCTTCCTCTTCGCTTGCGTATATTATAGCACGGCTTGCATTTACAAGCAGCCCAATATCTTTATTCATCCCATATCTTGAAACTTCATCAAGGCTTCCACCCTGGAAACCAACACCAGGCACCAATAAAAAATGTTCAGGAATAATGTCCCGGATATCTTCAAAATCAGCCACTTTGGTTGCACCGGTTACAAACATTAAGTTACCAGGTGTACCCCATCCCGCAATTTTTTCAATTACTTTCTGGTATAAATAAACCGGCCTGAAAGGATCCACAATATCCGGTATCATCAGCAGTTCTTCTTCGCTCTTTCTATTCACCAATAATTTTTGAAAATCATCTGAGCCTTTATTGCTGGTTAACCCCAACACGATGGTCCATTTGTTATCATATTCTAAAAATGGGCGCACACTATCTTCTCCCATATAAGGCGCTACCGTAATGGCATCAAAATTCAATACTTCAAAAAAAGCTTTGGCATATTGTGAAGAAGTGTTGCCAATATCGCCACGTTTGGCATCAGCAATGGTAAAGTGTTCAGCGGGAATATAATCAACGGTTTTTTGCATGGCTTCCCAACCCTTCAATCCCATGGCTTCATAAAAAGCGGTGTTTATTTTATAGCTCACGCAAAGATCTTTGGTAGCATCAATAATTTGTTTATTGAATTCAAAGATGGCATCAGGATGCGATTGTAAATGTTTAGGGATTTTAGCAAGATCAGTATCTAAGCCAACACAGAGATAAGATCTTTTTTGTTGAATTTGTTCAATGAGGTATTGTCTTGTCATTGAGCAAAGTTAAATGGTTAAAAACTTAAACTTTGTCCTTATTGAATTCATAATCAGAGTTTACCACTTCGACCAATTATTTTAGATATACTGAACCGTTAGTATAGGCTTTCAACTCCATAGGAGTTTCCACTTTGTAGCAACAATACAAAGGCCATCTGCTCGATAGCAGCAACCCTTTGCCAAGTGGAGCGACCTATGGCACGCAGGCGCTGCATCCTTATCATTCTACAAAGAGGCAGCTCTAATGGAGCCCATTTTGAGCCGCCGGAATGCCTGGCAGCATTGTATCCCAGCTACGGATAAAAACGTCATTTGTTTCTAACCTTTAGCAAATAATGAGAACCTTGTTACCATATAATATTATCCCCGGAATCTAAATAGAATCAAGTACATAAAAATTTGAAATGTAGCCAAGGATTTCCATTCAGGATCGCTTCTCCATTTCGTATGCAATTGCCATTGAATGTTCGTCGCCCCTTGCCTGCAGGTGAGTTGCAATACTATGCTGGTTCTCTTCAGTATGATTTTGGCTCAGTTTAAAAACATTGTCAAAACTTTCTACTTCAATGCTGAAGCCTACAATTGCTTTGATCATTTTCATTACATACTCTTTGGGTATCTTATCGAAGGCTGCGACTGTTTCAGTGCCTTCATATTTATTGGTAATCGATTTTATCGCCTCGTACGTTCCCTCGTCGTCAGTAAATTTTATTTTGCCTTTTGCATGCACCGTTAGGTAGTTCCAGGTGCTTGCTACTTGCGGATTACTATACCAGCTTGCGCTTACATAAGTATGCGGACCATTAAAGATCACCAGTACGTTTTCATTTTTTTCATATGCAATGTGGTGGTCCGTCTTTTTCATCAGGTGACCAGACAAAAATATTTTACCATCTTCTTTTATTTCAACCGCCAGGGGAATATGGGTTGCAACGGGGTACTGCTCACCGAAACCGGTAATCACCGCAAAAGAATTTTCGTTCATAAACGCAATTACTTTCTCTGTATCTTCTTCGGTAAAGTAGGGGAATTTGTACATTCATTATGTAATTAAAAGTTGCTGCAAAGTATCAGCAAATATAAATATTTCTTCAAAGGTATTATACAGAGGCACGGGCGCCACCCGTATCACATTGGGTTCCCTCCAGTCTGCAAAAATGCCCAAGGGCATTAGCGTATCAAATACCGCCTTGGCATTCTCGTGAATCGAGAGAGAAACCTGGCAACCTCTTTCTTCAATATTGCCGGGTGTAATGATGGTGAATTTTTCTACAGGCTGGTTGATATGTTGAAGCGTAAAAAAAAGATATTCATTTAATACTTTACTTTTTGCGAGTAAGTTGTCAAAACCCGCCGCGGCAAATATTTCCAGCGAAGCCTTGTGTGCAGCCAACAGCATGACGGGGGTTGTACTCATACTCCAACTTTCGGCAGTAAGAGATGGAGTAAAATTCTTTTCCATCTTAAAACGGGTGGTTATACTATTCCCCCACCATCCTTCCAGCCGCGGTAGCTTAGTATTATCCAAATGAGTTTCATGAACAAATGCACCCGCAATCGACCCGGGCCCGCTGTTTAAATATTTATAATTGCACCAGGTAGCAAAATCTACTTCCCAGTCATGTAAGTCTAGTTTGATATTTCCTGCAGCATGCGCCAGGTCGAAGCCTGCATAGGCACCTGCTTTATGTGCCGCTGCTGTTATTGCCCTGATGTCGAAAACCTGGCCGGTATAATAATTCACTCCGCTGAATAAAACCAGGGCTACACTATCACCATGTCCTTCAATTGCTGCTGCAATGTCTGCTGTCGTTATTAGTTCAGTGCCGGGTTTTGGATGGACTTCAATGATCGCTTCATCAGGATTAAAGCCATGCAGCTTTGCCTGTGATTGTAATGCATACTGATCCGAGGGAAATGCTTTTGCTTCGCAAATAATCTTATACCTTGTTGGCGAAGGTTGATAAAATGAGATCATCAGTAAATGAAGGTTTACAGTAAGGTGGTTCATCGTAACGATCTCCTCCTGTTTTGCCCCAATGATGTTGGTAAGCAATGGCGTAATATGTTTATGGTAATTGAGCCATGGATCGTTGCCCATAAAGAAACCTTCTACGCCAAAGTTTGCCCAGCCTTCCATTATTTTAAGCACTTCTTCCTGCGCCGTTTTTGGTTGCAGCCCAAGTGAGTTCCCTAAAAAATAGGTAGCCCTTCTGCCATGCAGGTACGGCGCATAAAATTGCTCCCTGTAAGATTTTAGCGGATCATTGTCATCCAATTCGCGGGCATAGGCAAGAGAGTATTCGTGAGCCATAATATTATTTTTATTGCCGTTTTAATTATTGGCTCAAAGTTCCGCAAAGCGTTTGCAAGTTTAGCTGAGGAATAATATGTTGTTTGTTTTTATTTGAAACACGTTGAATGTTTTACTTACTGAACAAATCAGGGTAATCACTGATAATTCCATCCACACCTAATTGTTTTAAGTGGTTTATGGTAGTGGTGTCATTTACCGTCCAGGGAATTATTTTTATTTTTTTATTATGGCATGCTTCAATCAGTTCTTTATTTACCAGCTTATAATTTGGGCTATAAATTGAAGGCGTAAATCCAAGGTTGTTTAATTGCTCATCCAGCGTTCTTTTATCAAAGTCTTCTATGAGCAGAGCGGTTTTGATCTTACTGTATTTTTTATGCATTACCTGTAAGGTCCTGGTATCAAATGACTGAATGATCACCCTGTTTTCCATAGCCTTGCTTTTTATCACCTGCATCAATCTTTCTACAAATTCTGCTGGTTCGGGATGATAAATGTTATCCGTAGCAGCAGTTGTTTTTGTCTCAATATTGTAATTAACTTTTGGAAGATCATTAATCTGTAAGTGAAGTTCAACACTGTCTATCACTGATGCAAGGGATGGTTTGGTTACTTTTATTTTTTGTTGTGTTGCAAAGCGGGGGTGAGGTTTCAGGCCCGCATCAAATTGCTGCGTTTCCGCAAAGTTCATCTGATAAATATTGTAATTTTTTTCCGCTGTTTCTTCGATGGCTTTTTGGTTGGGACCGGTTGTTATTTCATGGTTAAAAAATGGCTCGTGCGAAAGGATGGCTACTTTGTCTTTGGTAAAAACAACGTCCATCTCCAGGGTAGTTACACCGAGGTCGACTGCTTTTATCATTGCAGGAATGGTGTTTTCCGGCATCAATCCGCGGCAGCCACGATGGCCTTGCTTGTCGAATACGAGGGTGGAAAAAGTATCTGGGATGGCGCTCATTTTTTTATTTGAAGAACAGGCAACGAGGAAAAGGAATGTACAAGTTGCAATCGCTTTTATTATGTTTTGCATATGGTGACATTGTGTTGAGAATTATGGCCGGAATTAAATACTGCTTCCATTGAGGCATTACGTGGGAAAAGCTCCCCAATGGTATTCAGTAAAAGAGGGCGATGCAACGATGGTGCCATTTGATTTGCCGCCCGGACAAAAAACCTGAACACTTTTTATTCCTTTTTATACACTTTACAAAGTTCTAGATGTATCAAGTCAACTGAATAGAAATCTCAACAGAACATTTTTATCAAGTGCCATATCGATAGTTTCAAAATAAATGACTGGGTCAACGAATAATATCTGTTGTTTCAACAGAAAGACATTTCCCTTACGATTGTGTTATATCGTAACCTTTCTTTACGATTGACAGGCTCTGTTCCTTTAGCCGCCTCACTTGCTGCCTGGCTTGCTCCACAGATACCGGCAGCATCTTTGGTTGTTGTGTCAATACTTTCATTATCTGCATCTCGTTGGTTACCCAACCACTGCCGAATAATCTGCTGGAAGAATTCATCCATTCTGTAGTAATGGGTTTCATGTTCTAAAAGTGGAGTAAAGATAACAATTCACAAGAGGTGAAACCGTTTTTAAAGGGTGGTCGCCATCTCCTGTATTTCCGTAGGCGCTAAATTTGCATTTCTCATCGCAATCCCTCTTACCGCATTGCCTGCAAAATCTGCAAAGGCTTTTTTTGCCACCTCGTCGTCATCGCTGATCATAATCGGTACGCCGCTGTCGCCACCTTCCCGGATAGATTGTACGATTGGGATTTGTCCCAGCAAAGGAATGTCAAATTCTTCCGCCAGGTTCTTGCCCCCGTCTTTTCCAAAAATATAATATTTGTTTTCAGGCAATTCGGCAGGAGTGAAGTAGCTCATATTTTCTACCAGCCCGATGATGGGCACTTTAAGCTGTGCCTGGCTAAACATGGCAATGCCTTTTTTAGCATCTGCCAGCGCTACCAATTGCGGCGTAGTTACAACAATTACACCTGTAACGGGTACCGTTTGCACAATGGTCAGGTGTATATCACCAGTTCCCGGCGGCATGTCTATCACCAGGTAATCCAGTTCACCCCAGTCTACATCACTTACAAATTGACGGATGGCGCTGCTCACCATTGGCCCGCGCCAAACCACGGCCTGTTTCTCATCCACCAGCAAACCAATGCTCATCATTTTTATTCCATACTTTTCAATTGGCACGATCATGCCTTTGCCATCCACTTCTTTCATCAGCGGCCTGTCGCCCCGTACACCAAACATAATGTGCTGGCTCGGGCCATATATGTCTGCATCCATCAATCCCACCGATGCGCCACCTTGTGCCAGCGCCAAAGCCAGGTTGCTGGCCACGGTACTTTTGCCTACGCCACCCTTGCCACTCACCACCGCGATGATGTTCCTTACACCCTTCAAAATTGTTTTGGCATCTTTACGGTTGGTAGTAGTATTGCTTGTAAAATTTACCGTTACCTGCGCTTCTTTATCCACCAATATCTTCACTGCATTGATGCAGGCGTTCATAATCATGTCTTTAAGCGGGCAGGCCGGTGTGGTAAGCACCACTGTAAAGGATACCTTTTTTCCATCAATAGCTATATCCTTTACCATATTGAGTGTTACCAGGTCTTTTCCCAGATCGGGCTCCTGCACATTGCTCAATGCCTTCAGTATCTCTTCGTTTGTCATCGTTCAAATATATTTGTTAAAAAACCTGCTTTGGCGGCAAAATTAAACATTGAAGACCTTACTTTGTTTATTAATTGAGGAATGTTGTTATTTTTGGTACTCAACAATAGGTTCATTCTTTTTAGCATTTTCCATCAATTAGTCATCGTAAATAAAACATTTAAAACCTTTGAGGGTTGAGTACATGAATAAATCTTTACTATATCTTTTTATTGCTATTTGCCTCTTTCCTCTTGCTTCCAAAGCTCAATTTGAAACTTTCAAAGATTCAGTAGTACAATTGTATGGCGTGGTAATGACAGCAGACAGCCTGCAGGGAATACCGTCTGTTAGTGTTACTATTAAGGGTACTTCAAGAGGAACCATTACAAATAACCAGGGGGTGTTCAGCATTGTTGCCTTAAAGGGCGATATGATTGAATTTTCCAGCGTAGGTTATAAACCCAAGCTGGTAACTATTCCAAAAAACATAGAAGGCAGCCAGTACAGTATTTTACAATTAATGGTAAATGATACGGTTTACCTGGCAGCCACCATTATCAAATCAAGGCCATCACGGGAGCAGTTTGAACGGGACTTTATAAATACAGTAGTGCCGGATGATCAACTTGAAATTGCCCGAAAAAACAATGATGAAAATAAGCGAAGATTGTTAATGGCCACCTTGCCGGCCGATGGCAGGGAAGCTGCCGGGAGATACCTCACCCAGCAAGCCGCAAAATCTTATTATGCAGGCCAGGCCCCTCCAATGAATATCTTTAATCCCTTTGCCTGGAACGAATTTATTAAGTCGTGGAAAAGGGGCGATTATAAAAAGAAATAATTACCATCCCTATCCTGTGAACGGGATTTTAAGGCCTTAAAATTTTACATGTATTTAATATTTGTCTTTCTTTGCAAAAAAGAATGATTTGACAGACATTAATGCTACATACCTTGCTCCATTTGACAGAGCGAAAATCTTTTTCCTTGTTGGGTTTATGGGTAGCGGTAAAACGCATTGGGGTAAAATATGGGCCGATGCAAACCAATTTTCATTTGTAGACCTTGATGAATTAATTGAAAAAAAAGCGGGCAAGACAGTCGCAGATATTTTTGACAGCCAAGGCGAAGGCCATTTTAGGGTATTGGAAGCCGAAGCATTAAGAACCTGTGCCAAGATGAAAAACACTATTATAGCATGTGGCGGCGGCACTCCTTGTTTTAATAACAACATGCGGTGGATGAATGATCATGGCGTAACAATTTATATCAACTGCACCTCCCAGGAAATACTCCAAAGGGTTTTATCGGAAAAGGAAAAAAGGCCGTTGATAAAAAAGATAAACCCTGCTGAGTTACTTTTTTTTATAGAGCAAAAAGTAAAAGAACGGGAGCTGTTTTACATGCGGGCAACGCTTACGCTGCAGTCAAATCTTTTAACGGAAAATTTCTTTGCGGGCATTCTCGCCACCTCCACTACATAATTTTATATGCATACAATCTTCTTAAAAACAGCCGCTTTCCTGGGTGCAATAGCTGTTGCAGCGGGCGCTTTTGGTGCACATGCACTAAAAAAAATATTAACCGACAAATACCTGGCGATTTTCGAGACAGCGGTACGTTACCAGTTTTACCATGTATTCGCCTTGGTGGCTGTTGCCATATTATTTAAAGAATTCCCTAACGCTTATTTGCTGTGGTCGGGCCGGTTATTTTGCTATGGGATATTGATTTTCAGCGGGTCACTTTACCTGCTTACTTTGCTGGAAGCAATGGGGCAGCAAGGCTTTAAATGGCTGGGTGCCATTACCCCGCTAGGTGGATTGTGTTTAATTGCCGGTTGGATACTGCTGGCACTTGGAATAGTAAATAAAAGCTAACCCTTTCGCCTGCGGTGAAGGGTAATCAGCGTGCCATTTTTATTTTCTATTGTAAAAACCATTTGCGATTCTTCCATTCTCTTTCTCATATTTTTTAAGCCGTTACCAAACCTGCGCAGGTTGTCAAAGTCTATCCCTGTTCCGTTATCCTGGATATAAAGTGTTAAGCCCTCTACTTCATTCTTAAGGGTAATGTTTACATCTGTCGCTTTAGAATGTTTCAGGATATTATTCAACGCTTCTTTTATAACCATGTAAACGTTTCTTCTTATTTCGCCACTTACAACCATGTTGGGTAGGTTATCTTCAAGCGATATGTGGCAGTTGATGCCTGTGTTTTCAAAATACTCAAGTGCATAGCCCCTTATGTAGGCAACCATATTATCGAGGGTGTCATTGCTGCTGCTCATTGTCCAGATAATGGCGTTCATGTTATTGAGCAATTCATTTGCCGAGGACGATATTTTTTCGATCTCTGGTATCACATTATTTCCAATTCTTTTTTTAGCCAGCTCACTGTAAAGCCGGATCGCAGTTACACCTGCTCCCAGGTCATCGTGCATGTCTGCACTTATGCGGTTCCGTTCTGTTTGTTGCGCATTTAATACCGCAAGTTTGGTTTCATAAGATTGCCTTTCAGCCTCCCGTTTCAATGACTCCCGTTCTTTAATTTTTTCAATCAATTCTTTCCTGTTTTTATAAGTAAGCCCTAAAAGAAAAAAGATCAGTTCACCTACTACGCCTACTTCGTAATAGATCATGGAATTGGTAAAAATGCCGTTGTTTTTATAATGCAACAGGAGTAAAGTGAATGAGATCATCGAGAAAACAATAAGGATCGCATTGCCTATGGCGAGATAATTTATTAGCTTATTCTTCTGCGCAAGGGCAATTACAATGTAGGCAAGGCCAACTAATAAAAACATGATCTTCATGCCATTTTCAACCCTTTTTTGCAGAAAGAAATTATCAGTAAAAAAGACAATGAATGTAAACCAGGCAAGCAGAACTATTATTATCTTTTCTGCATTCACAAATATTTTATTCAGCAGCGGATAGTTCACTTTTGTTTCAAGAAACTTTCTTGTGAAGGCAATATAAAATACAGTTCCTGTTGACAGCAGCAAAAAATCCAAATACTCATGAAACAGACTGCTCACGTAACTGCTTTTTCTCTCGAAGACGGTATTTAAAAAGATGAGGCCAAACATGCAGATAGAGTAGCAACAGTTATATAAAAACTCCTTTTTTTTACTTTGTATATAATTGGCCCCGGTAAAAAAGATCATCATTAGCATAATGCCGCTTAATACGTAACCCGTAATAGGTTGCCCATCATCTTTATAAGACTTTAAAACCTGGTACTTGAATAAATAGTTCCTCGCAATAAGTTCCGGGTGAATTTTATTGAAGAGTCTTTTGGAATAAAAGAATTTTGCAATAAAGGTTCCCTTTTCTTTTCCATTTAATTTAAAAGGTTGAAATCCCTCCCACTTGCCCTTGTTTTTTAATGGGATTAGTTGTTGGCCGGGCAGTACTTTAAAGAATTCTGCTCTTCTGATATAGTAGCCCGCAATAAAGTAAATTTTTTGTAGCGTATCACTGTTGTTTTCGAGCGCAAATCTTAAATAAATCGGTTTAGTGATCCATTTACTGGGTATATATTGATCTGTATTAAAATTGACAAGCGGTGTCCAATCTTTGTTCAATATAGTGGCGGGTGTTGCGGTACGGTTGCTGTCAACATATATCTCGCATTTATCAGTGATGGGGATAAATTCCGTTATCATTGAAACGTCAATAGAGGGAAGTGTTCCTGGTGTTTGTGCCGCAGCCCGGCATGTAATGAATAGGAAAATAACAATGATCATCAATCTTGTCAAGGCAGTACGTTTTTTCAAACTTACACATTTTCGCCGATTAATTTTTTGATAAATCCTTTAGCTGTAGCCGCTTTTTCAGCAATGGTTTTAATTATCTTTGTTATAATGGCCACTAAAGTGAAATCTGCTAAATCAAAATCCTCCGGTAAGGAGACACTGAAAACTGAAATTGAAGAAAAGATAGCAGTAAGGCAATTGCTGAAAGATGAGCGTACACACAAAATTGCCGGGACGTTTTTTTTGCTGCTGGCATTTCTTTTATTTATAGCTTTTTCATCTTACCTGTTTACCTGGGATGAAGACCAGGATAAGTTCAGCTACCGGATGTTGCTGTCAAATGATATCAAAGTTCAAAACCTGCTGGGAACTTTTGGCGCATTCATGTCCGAAATATTTATTCGCCATGGCTTTGGCATCGCTTCCTATCTTATCTGCACTTTTTTCTTTGTAAGCGGTGTTAATTTATTTTTTGGAAAAAAAGTTTTTTCCGTATCCCGCAATTTAAAATACCTAATAGTTGGTTTGCCGCTGTTAAGTGTTACCGCCTCAGTGATCATGAAGGGGAACAGGTTTCCCTTTGGAGGATCTGCCGGCGATAGCAGCCGGGATTGGTTATACCAGGTGATCGGCCAGGTAGGTACGCTGGCTGTACTGGCTGTTGCTGTGTTGGGTTATATCATCTGGCGGTTTAATCCTGCGTTTGCCCTACCTTCCAAATCGATGCTAATGCCAGGGACAAATGATGCAGCGGAGGAAGAAGAAAACTTTGTACCGGTAAATGAGGATGACCTCGCCGTGGGTGAAATGAGTAGTGCCGAAGTAAGGGGAAACCTAATGAAAGGCGATGGTGCCATGCTTCCCTTACAAGATCAATACAATCCTTCATTCAAGCATGATATACAGGTAGTAGAAAGGGATATACCGCTCATTGTTACCAATCCAAATAAAGAAGAACCCCAGCGGGAAACTGAAATGCCGCTGGAGTCAATGGAAATCGTTCAACCAATTAGTGTACGGCAATCAAAAAAGAATGAGGACCTGACACCCATTGAATTAGAAATAAAAACTGTTCCGGAAAAAGTAGAAAAAGAGGAGCATCCCGCCTTCGCCCCTAAACACCAGGGCATTGATACACCTTACGACCCCATACTGGATCTGCGGGATTATAAATATCCCAAGCTTGAATTACTGGAGGCCCACGGCAGCGAAAAAATAGTGCAGGACCCCAATGAGCTGGAGACAAATAAAAACCAGATCATCAATACCCTGAAGAATTACGATATCCACATCCAAAAGATTTCCGCAACGGTGGGGCCCACGGTTACACTGTATGAGATAATACCTGCTGCGGGTGTACGCATTTCAAGAATTAAAAACCTGGAAGATGATATTGCCCTTAGCCTTGCCGCATTGGGCATCCGTATCATAGCGCCTATCCCTGGGAAGGGTACCATTGGTATAGAAGTGCCCAATGCCAAAAAGACCATCGTGAGTATGCGGACATTGCTTTCTTCAGAAAAATTTCAGAATAATAATTTTTCACTTCCCATTGCCATTGGTAAAAAGATCGACAACGAGAACTTCATTGTTGACCTTGCCAGCATGCCGCATCTGCTGATGGCAGGTGCCACCGGCCAGGGTAAATCAGTAGGGTTAAATGCGATCCTTGTTTCGCTGTTGTATAAAAAGCATCCATCACAGTTAAAATTTGTGTTGGTGGATCCTAAAAAGGTGGAACTGAGTATTTACAAAACGATTGAAAAACATTTTCTTGCAAAGTTGCCCGGGGAAGAAGATGCCATTATAACGGATACCAAAAAAGTGGTGCATACGCTAAACGCATTGTGTATAGAAATGGATAACCGCTACGACTTGCTGAAGGAAGCGGGTTGCCGCAACATCAGGGAGTACAATGAAAAATTTATTGCACGTAAACTAAACCCTGAAAAAGGACATCAGTTCCTGCCGTTCATTGTGTTGGTGGTGGATGAGTTTGCAGACCTGATAATGACTGCCGGTAAAGAGGTGGAAATGCCCATTGCCCGGTTGGCACAGTTGGCAAGAGCGGTAGGGGTTCATTTAATCATTGCTACCCAGCGCCCGAGTGTAAATATTATCACTGGTACCATCAAGGCCAACTTCCCCGCCCGTATTGCGTTTAAGGTGAGCAGCAAGATAGACAGCCGCACCATTTTAGATGCCGGTGGTGCAGAGCAACTGATAGGGAAAGGGGATATGCTCATCAGCTACAATGGAGAACTCGTTCGCCTGCAATGTGCTTTTGTAGACACCCCCGAAGTAGACAAGGTAGTAGATTATATAGGCAGCCAGCGTGGATATGCGCAGGCCTTTTTATTGCCTGAATATGTAGATGAAAAAGAGATGGAAGGAAAAGATTTTGACCTCAACGATAAAGATTCTTTGTTTGAAGATGCAGCACGCTTAATAGTTGCCAGCCAGAGCGGCAGTACATCGTTACTACAGCGCAGGATGAAGCTGGGGTACAACCGTGCAGGAAGGCTGATGGATCAACTGGAAGCCGCCGGTGTGGTAGGCCCCAACCAGGGAAGTAAGGTGAGAGATGTGTTGATAAAAACAGATGCTGAATTACAGCAGTACCTGGATAATAGTATGTAGCGTCTTAACCGGTTTCCTGTTTGATGTGATGCCCGAAACGATGTTACTGAGGCTCACAAAGCGGCAGTCTACAAATTTTTACCGATAAATTTATTTAAAGAAATCACTCACATTGCTCCATCGGGAGCAGGGCTCCAGCTCTTGTCTCCCTTTTACTACTCTGCGATTTAAAAACCATTTAAAATCAAAATACACAACAGTCCTTTTTTGACAGTTAAATAATCAACTACGCTGGTATACAACCAATGCCCATCAGGCGCAGCGTTCCAGCCCTGTGTCTACTTTTACTAGTCTTCGATTAAAAACCATTCTAAAACCAACATATCCAACAGTCCGTTTTTGTCATCAAAATAATCAACTGCGCTACTATACAACCAATGCCAGCTATAAAGCCCGCTGTTACAGGGTAAATAATAGTGGAATATTTTAATCTGCGACAGGAGTAACAAGGAAGACACAGGGCTCGAGTTCTGCGCCTGTAGATTTCTTTAGTAATTTTTTCTAAGTCCGCAATATTGTTTGGTATTTTTCAAGCATCATCCTGTTTGTAAATATTTTTTATTAAAAACTAAGTTTCGTTTTTAATAAAGTTGTCCCGGCAGCAATAACTGCCAATAAAGAATGGGATGCAGTATTTACCCATTTTCTCCAGGCTGCTTTCAATTGTAGGTTTGGATTTATTCACCAAGCTTAAAAATCTTTATTATGCAAACCCTGGTATCATCCCTTACGCACCTGGCAGTAGTAGCGGCTATTATGCTACTATATTATTTTGTTCCAGCTATACTGTTCTATTACGAGTTTTATATCAGGAACACGAATAAATGGCAGTCTCTTAAAATTCAGCAAAAGCAGCCCGGCGGCGCCCAGATGCGACGGGAAATAAAATCGTCCCTGGGTGCGATCATTATTTTTTCACTTGCAGCATTGTTTATGTACGAAGCCGCAATACGTGGCTACACCGAAGTATATTTTAATATTCATGAGTACAGCCTGCTATACTTTGGCTTTTCTTTTATACTGAATGTTTTTGCAAACGACACCATTTTTTACTGGGCACATCGCTTTATGCATTTGAAATGGGTATTCCCCCATGTGCATCTTACCCATCACAAATCTACCACGCCCACACCTTTCGATGTACTGGCCTTTCACCCGTTGGAGGCAATTATACACAGCATGGCTTATATCCTGCTCATTTTTATCATCCCTGTTCATCCTATTATGTTTGGTGTTTTTCATGCATACAACTTACTGTCCAATGTGGCTGGTCATGGCGGGTACGAATTGATGTCGAAGAAAATGCGTCGCCACTGGTTTTTTGCCTGGCAAAATACGGTTACCAACCATGACAATCACCACAAAAAATTTAACGTCAACTATGGCAATTATTTTATCATCTGGGACATACTTATGAATACATTGGATAAAAAGCAAGACAGGAAGGCTTGATAACTTTTTTTGAAATTGATGGCGGTAATTGCTATCTAATTAAAAAAAAATGGAGTATTACTAGTGTTAAGTTAAGTGCATGGTGAATGGTCAATATTTCAACATTCACCATGCACAAATCAACACGTCATTTACTATTAACATAACACCAGCCAAAAGCAAGAAATTCCTGCTTACCGTGGCAGATCGATTCGCAACTCAATAAAAACAATGAACGCACTTTATCTCGGGTGTTGCCCACCATACATCATAATTTTTTTGCAATTCCCACTAAAGTCGCCGATGATTTTTGTAATTACTGCAAATAATACTACTGATATTGGCTTTATTCCCGGCATTAGCAAATAACAATAAAATCTGCTATCAACGCATAAGAATCAATTTGGGAATGGCTCCCCGGCCTATTACTTTTGACACTACCACCCCGTTCCCCCCACAATTATAACTTTTTAACTTTCCCTTCTAGTCCATGATCAGGAGGGTAATATTTATCACCATTAAAAAATAAAAACATGAAATCAAAATTTTTGCTGCTTATAGTACTGATAAGCCAGCTTACTTTGTCTTGCAAAAAGGAATTTTTTAACGACAAAACTGACAGCAAGGGCAACATTAAAAACGGAAATCCCAATCTTACAATTGCGGTAGTTTCTGACATCCACTACATGGCCCCTTCGTTATTAATTAATAATGGAGCTGCAGGGGCAGCGTTTCAAAGCTATCTGGATCAGGACCCTAAACTGGTACAATACAGTGATCCCATATTTAGAAATGTATTGGCGGACATAAAAGCAGAGAGACCGGATATATTGCTGCTTCCCGGCGACATCACCAAAGACGGTGAAAAGATCAGCAATTTAGCAATGGCTGGTTTTCTAAACCAACTCCGTATGGATGGTATTAAAGTATATGTGATGCCCGGAAACCATGATATTAATAATGCTAAAGCAAAAATATTTGACGGCGATAATGCCTACCCGGTTGATATAACGACACCGGCTGAATTTGCAACGATTTACGGCAACTTTGGTTATAACAATGCAATTTCAAGGGATCCTAATTCATTGAGTTATGTGGTGCAGCCACAGGATGGTTTCCGCATTATTGCCATTGATGCTAGTAAATATGAAGAGTATGGCCCAGGTGGCGATGTGGCAGCAGGAAGAATTAAACCGGCAACGCTTACGTGGATTCTTGCCCAGCTTGCTTCGGCGAAGCAACAGAACATTACCATATTTGCGATGATGCACCACAACCTTGTCGAACATTATGCGGGCCAGTCGCAACTAGACCCGGGTTATGTAGTAGATGACTGGCAGCGTATTGCTGATACCCTTATGGATGCAGGACTGAAGATCATTTTTACAGGGCACTATCATGCAAACGATATTACGTCGTACGTTCACGATGGAAAAGAATTGGTTGATATCCAAACTGGTTCATTGGTCACGGCCCCTAGTCCATACAGGATTGTAACAATGAAAGATGGCAAACTGAATATAAGGACAAAAACCGTACAATCGATTAATGCCAGTTTACCCGGGGGTATTAGTTTTCCTGCATATTCAAGTATATTTCTTTCTCGACACCTGGATGGTTATTTTAATTATTACCTGGTCAATCAATTAAATGCACCGGCACCATTGGCATCATTTGCATCTCCGTTATTTAGAAACGGAATTATGGCTCACTTTGCCGGTGATGAAAAAATGCCGCCCGACCAGCGCAAGCAAATTGAACAACTGGCAGCCATGTCACAACAGTTGGCGGGTATTGTAACAACTTTATGGACGGACATAAACGAGACGGATAACAAAAACTATATTGAATATAAGTAAAGCTAAAAAATCTATCCGGCGGATGACCTGCCAATGCGTTGGTTACCCGTCGGATTCATTTTGCTTCCGGTATTGGCTTCAAACATGTACAGGTTGTGAAGCCGCACTTTAAAATTGCTTATCATAAAAAAGCCACAACTGAGTTTTGACCTCCTTAAGATGCTAATGAGCCTGGCAAAAAACAATCTGTTGTAGAGACCTCAGCTTTGCACAATTAACGCCCAGGATGTCTATACCCTTCAAGCTATTTTTTCTTCGCTTGTACTACATGACGCAGGAGTACACACAACCGTAAACTTTTAAATGCGCTCAACCTTAAATGCAATCCGTTTTCCATTCTGCGTTTAAGAATGAATAACTATACATTAAACCGCATCCCCTACCCCTATTGATTCTTCGCTGCAACTTGCAACTCGTGATGAACGAGATATATAGCTATAGGTACATTGATCGATGCAAAAGAATTATCTACTGGAAAAATTTTTCCAGGCAAAAAAAATTCGGCTATTTGAAAACGTCATCTTAATTTATATCTTACCCTTGTATTTACTAATTTGTTATAAATTATAAACACCATAATGAAATCCCCAGACGTACAGCACCTTTTCTTTCAACATTTGAAAGGGAAATTACCAGGTCATATTTCCTTTGTTGATGAAATGGCCGAATTTCTAAACATCAGTAATGATAGTGCTTACCGACGTATCAGGGGCGAAAAGTCCGTTAGCTTTGATGAGCTTCAGAAACTCTGCAGGCATTACAAAGTATCCCTTGATTCATTTCTTCATCTTCAAAGTGATTCTTTTATTTTTGACAGTAAGCTTAAATCAAATAATGAAAGCAGCTTTGAAGAATGGATCGAAAATGTACTGGCCCAACTAACGCATTTCAATAGTTTTAAAGAGAAGCATATGTACTTCCTGCTAAAGGATATTCCACCTTTTGTCCATTTTCTTATTCCGGACCTCGTAAGGTTTAAAATATACTTCTGGATGAAATCGATATTAAATTACAAAAGCCTTGAGAAAGTAAAATTTGACCTGGAAGACAAAAGGTTTGTTCAATATGATGCCATTGCAAAAAAGATATCTGACCTGTATTTAAAAATCCCAATTACAGAAATATGGAATCCCGAAAGTATAGACAGTACGTTGAGGCAAATTAACTTTTTTAAGGAAACAGGTTGTTTTAAAGATTCATCAGACATCGAACTGCTTTATACCCGAGTAGAGGATTTGATCAATCACCTTGAAAAGCAGGCAGAAAGCGGATTAAAATTTGCAGTGGGGCAGGAGCCAACTGCAACGTCTGCACAATACCGGTTGTATGTGAACGAACTTATTTTGGGAGACAATACAACAATGGCCGAATTGGATGGATCAAGAATAACCTTTTTAAATTACGGGGTTTTATTTATCGTTTATACCAGGGATGAACGCTTTAATAAAGCCATGAGTGAAAATCTGGATAACCTCATTCAGAAATCAACTATGATAAGTCAAAGTGGTGAAAAGGAAAGGGTACGTTTTTTTAATAAGCTGCGTGAAAAAATTTATGAATACAGGAATTTGAAATAGCAGGCATTGTTCCCGTGGTTGGGATTAAGCCGAAACACTATAATCTACGGGTTCGGAGTCTATCAGCGGCCTGTAGCAAAATGAGTTATTTAAATTGTTCACACATTTTGCCGAAGTATTCTAAGGTAAGTAGTGCCCCTCAGGCGCAGGGCTCCAGCCCTGTGTCTGCCTTGTTACTACTGTCGCAAGTTAAAATGTACTTCCACTATTATTTACAGGAAAACTAATACGGTTCCGATTTTCCCGTGCTTTAGCTTGAACAAGACCTCAACGAGTTTTAATTACGGTAATCTTAATAAACTCAGCGTATGGTTATACAAATAAAAATATCATGAGTACCAGGTATAAGTTTGTTGATAACAGCGCAGTGTATTTTACAACGTCAACGGTAGTTGGGTGGACAGATGTATTTACAAGGGAAATGTATAAAATAAAACAATCTTATTGGATACCATAAGGCACTGCCAGGCTAACCAGGGCCTAAATGTACATGCCCGGGTTTTAATGACCAATCACTGCATACAATAAGCAGTTGTATAGAAGGCAAAGACCTGGGTACAATCTGGCGTAATATTAAAAGCTTTACTGCCATGAAATTAATAGATGCGATTATCAATAATTCAAAAGAAAGCAGAAAGGAATATATGCTGGATACTTTTGAGGCAGCAGGCAAAAAAAGTAGCAGTAATTTCAAATATAAGTTTTGGGAGCATAAAAACCATCCTGTTTTATTGGATAGTACTGAAATGCACAACCAACGATTAAACTATTTAGTCGTCCCTCAAAAAGTCGCTAAAGCCCATTGCGCGAGGTTGCATTAAAAGACCGTGCATTTAAAATCTGCGGGATATTTGCAAAATAGCTAAAAACCTTGCAGATTTATGTATGTTATCTACC
>JBDSAA010000022.1:0-6644 GCA_039922375.1 Ferruginibacter sp. | reverse complement strand
TATTGTGTATATATTCAAGCTTTTGCCTCGCCACTTTCACACTATAAATTTCTACACCTAACGAATCTCTTTGCCATATCTCATGTTTTTTATTTGCTGCCTTGACTTCATATAAATACGACTTGCTGTCCCCTTTTAGAGTTTTTAGAAACTGATGGCCGGTATATTTAAGCAAACTTCCTTTTGGGGTTTCTTTTCTATTCAGTTTGTTTTGTTGCCAGATTAAATGAATATGATTGGGCATTATCACAAAAGCATAAACCGTAATAAACCCCTCATCAGATAGTTTTTTCAGGTAGCCAATAATCAGTTGTTTATTTGAATCACTCTCTAACAAATGCAGCCATTTATGAATGGTGGCTGTCCAAAAATAAATTTCGCCAATACTTGTATGTGATTTCCTGGGTTGTAAAAATTCCATAAAACAATGTACAGCTTTGCTCTTAAAAAATTAATTGATTCAGGTGTAAATAAGGCGGAATGAAAATTAGTTCGTGCGCCACTAACCAAGGGCGGAGACTGGTTTGTGACACTCCTGCCCAGTTGGTTGATTGCGGAGAAAGGTTCGTGTGCCTCGAACCAAGGCGGAGAAAATCCGCCAGTACAAATTATTGTAGGTAAACCTGCTGTCCTTGCATTGGATACCTACAACAGAATTGCTATCTCCCGCTATGATGGAAGATATTCAACTCAGGTTTGACCATAAAACAAAGTACAGTTAAGGTATAGATTGGCATGAATTAATAGTAGCCGCAATATACAATATGGCCACAATACGTAAATTGTGTAATATAATTATGGAATTGTGTAATGATTTAAATTAAAATAATACAACCTTGCCGTATGTGTTTTCTCAGTTTTTAGTAAAATCTTATCCACTATACGGATCAAGATTTAGCTCGTGAAAATATATAAGAATATTCACCAGTATTTGCTATTTTTTTTAACTCATGGAGCACAATGTACAGCCTCTTTCCTTTTCCAAAACTCCCATTAATATTTTAATGGCGGATGATGATGATGATGACCGTGGATTCTTTCAGAGAGCGTTAAAAGCAATACCAATCAGCACACAATTTAATGAAGTTATTGACGGTGAAAAACTAATCACTTATCTGCGAAGTGATATCAATGAACTCCCCACCATACTTTTTCTAGACTGTAATATGCCACGTAAAAGCGGTATCGAATGCCTTTTGGAGATGCAACTTGATGAACGTTTAAAACTTATTCCGGTTATCATCTATTCTACTTCCATGCATGAAGATATCGCAAATCTTTTCTATCGTACAGGCGCATACTATTATATAAAAAAAACGAATTTAACAGACCTCGAGTTCGTTCTTAACAAAGTGCTCACCATGATATTAGAAAAAACCTTTAGCAGGCCCGAAAGAGCAAATTTTATAATGAATTTGTCGGCATCCAAGAATGCGACTTCAAATAATCACTTATGCTAACATTTAATAAAAAAATTGCCAACTTAAAATTTCCTAAAACCCCCACCGGCATTCAAGGACTCGACGTTATTACAAATGGGGGCATCCCAAAAAACAGACCCACACTTCTATTGGGTGATACAGGATGTGGAAAAACAATCATGGCGATGGAATTTCTCATAAATGGTATTACTTCTTTTGATGAACCCGCCGTTTTCCTATCTTTTGAAGAGAAGACAAGCGAGCTGGAAATGAACGTACGTTCTTTGGGATTCGATCTTAATAAACACCTCGGTAATAACAAAATATACCTGGAATATATGCCCATTAACAGAGAGGCAGTCCGCGAAACAGGCAAATATGATATTGAAGGATTATTCGTAAGACTCGAACAGGCAATTATGAAAGTAAAAGCAAAACGGGTAGTGCTTGATTCATTAGATACGCTGTTTTATGGCTTTGATTATAAAATACTTCGCACAGAATTTAAAAGGCTTCTATCATGGCTAAAAGATAAGAATGTAACTGCAATAATTACCGGGGAAAAAGGAGATGCTTTTCACACACGAGACGGTGTGCAAGAATATGTAGCCGACTGTGTGATAATACTGGATAATCGCGTTGAGAACCAGGTTACAACCAGGCGGCTTAGAATTGTTAAATATCGTGGTTCCATTCATGGTAATAACGAATATCCTTTTTTAATAAATGAAAAAGGAATAACTGTTTTACCTATCAACAATGATGCCCTGCAACAGAAATCGAGTTCAAAAAGAATTCTTTCAGGAATTGCTGACCTGGATATCATGTTGGATAAAAAGGGGTTTTTTATTGGTAGCAGTGTTCTTATATCAGGAACAGCAGGTACAGGCAAAACGAGTGTAGCAACTACATTTGCATATAGCGCTTGTAACAATGATTATCGATGCCTTTTTTGCGCTTTCGAAGAGGCCCCCAATCAAATTATCAGGAACATGCGGTCCATAGGTATTGCCCTGGAACCGATAATAAAATCTGGTCACCTGAACTTCTATTACGCACGACCCACTTTGCAAAACCTTGAATTGCACTTTATTGCAATTAAGAAAATGATCAATGAACTGAAACCCTCCGTGGTTATTCTTGACCCCATCACCAACCTGATGACTGAAGGGCCAAATAGTGACGTACGCTCCATGTTAACCAGGTTTGTAGACTACTTAAAAATTGAGCAAATAACGGTTATGTTTACCGCCGCGATAACGGTAGGTTCGATTGAAAGAAATCCAAGTGATGAAGGAATTTCTTCGATGGTGGATACCTGGATGATGGTTCAGGATATTGAAGTAGATTCAAAGCGGACTCGTAGCATGTGCATAATGAAATCCAGGGGAATGTTGCATTCAAGCGAAGTTCATCGATTCAATATTACAAAAAAAGGAATTAACCTGCTTCCAATTGTTATCCCCAAATCAAAATTATTAAGTGGAGCGAAAAGAACAGAAAAGGAACATCAAAACTTATCAACATCGAGAGAATCAATTGGTATCAAATAACGCGATGCATAAACGCTTATTTCGCCAATCTCTTCTAAAGCAAAAGCTGTTCTGAACATTAAGCCAAGTAAAATGTCAAAAAAAGTATTCCCAAATGTAAATCTTGCCAAAGCTGATCTCACGGTTGGGCAAAGGTATATTCTTCAATTATTTGTTACCGGTGTTTCACCAAACTCGATGAGGGCAATAATAAATATAAAATTAATTTGCGAAAAATATTTACAGGGCAGATATGAGTTGGAAATAATTGATATATACCAGCAGCCGTCTATAGCACTAAAAGAGGAAATAATTGCAGTACCAATATTGATAAAAAAATTTCCATTACCGGAAGTGAGGATGATTGGTGATTTGTCAGATATTGACATGGTTCTCGAAGGACTTCATCTTATCTAATTTAATTTTATTTAAATGCGTAAGAATAATATCGAAGTACTTCTTTTGTCAGAAGTTGAAAAATTAATGCTGGAAAATAAATTACTTCAAAAACAATTAATTGAAGCAAAGTCCGCTATTGAAGCAATTAAAGAAAAAAGTATAGATGCGGTAGTCATCACTGGAAAAAAAGGCCTCAAAGTTTACACAGAAACAAGCGCTGATAAAATATATAGAATTTTAATTGAGAAAATGCATGAGGGAGCAGTTATAGTCAGTAAAGAAGGAAACATCATCTATTGTAATTCTTGTTTTTCGGAAAAGGTAAATTTGGATCTGCAAAAGATAATAGGAACTAAATTCAGCAATTATATTTGTGGTCCTTTTAGTATGCACTTTGATGAAGTACTTGCCGCGGGAACGATGACTACGCTAAAGGAAAGTATTTATATGTGTGTACATGAAGCAAAGAGTATACCAGTGCTTTTATCTGCTAATACTTTTACGATGGATGACAATTTCGTTTGGAGTATTGTTCTCACAGATTTATCCGGGCAGTTCAAAGATCGCGAAGAATTAAAATCGAAATCCATTCTATTGGAACAAAAGAATGATGAGCTCGAAAGCGCCAATAAAGACCTGACTACATTTAGTTACATATCCAGCCACGATTTACAGGAGCCATTGCGAAAAATTCAGAATTTTGTAAAATGCATACAGTCAGATGAAGAAAGAAATCTCTCAACATCGGGCAAAAATTATCTCGGAAGATTGGAGGTGACAGCTATACGAATGCAGGCGCTACTTGAAGACCTGTTGACTTATTCCCAGGTAAAACTAAATAGCGAAAAGTTTGAAAAAATAAATCTATCTGTAATATTAGATGAAGTACTGATAGATTTCGCAGATATTATTAAAGAAAAAAGTGCAATTATCGAGGCTCACAATCTAACACAAGTCAGCATTATCAAATTCCAGTTTCGCCAGGTTCTTCAAAACCTTTTAAGCAATTCACTTAAATTTTCAAAACAAGGAACAGCGCCAATTATAAAAATAAAAACTGAGATCATAAACATGAATCTCAACAAAGAAGGCCACCTTCACCCGAAAGAGAGTTATTGCCACATCACCTATTCCGATAACGGGATAGGTTTTGATCCGCAATACAGCTTACGCATATTTGATGTATTTCAACGGCTTCACAGTAAGGAAGAGTATAATGGAACAGGCATGGGGCTTGCAATCTGCAAAAGGATCATTGAAAATCATAAAGGCGTTATAATCGCGTCAGGGAAATTAAACAAAGGTGCAACCTTTGATATTTATATCCCTGTAAATACAACTCAATAAAGGTCTCAAAAAAGGAATTTACTTCCGTGGTCGGTGTTCTTACTACCGTGGTCGGTGTCCTTCACCGAACACGGTAGTAAGAATACACTCCCTTTGCAGACGGCAAACATATTATACTCCCCTTCCCATTAAGGTCCCGGGGCCAGGCACGGTGCGTTATTACGAAGAGTAATCCCGTACGCAAAACCAATACGGTTTTATTATTAAGTTGCGTCTAATAACATATATACACTCGTTATAGGCAACACGAAGAAACACTCACGTTCATATATTTACTTTCCACTTTTCCCTCCGCCTTGGTTCGTGGCACACGAACCTTTCTCCGCAATCAATCCCCATATAACACAGTAAAAATATTTTTCAAGAAACCAAACTCATCTATACCCGTTTCATAAAACCTTGCCGAAGAATATCGGTGACTGAGATAATCTTTTGCTAACTGCCATTTACCAGTAACAGGATTATTGTGTATATATTCAAGCTTTTGCCTCGCCACTTTCACACTATAAATTTCTACACCTAACGAATCTCTTTGCTATATCTCATGTTTTTTATTTGCTGCATTGACTTCATGCAGATACAACTTGCTTTCAGCTTTTAATGTTTTTAAAAATTGATGACCGGTATATTTAAGCAGACTTCCTTTCCGTGTTTCTTTTCCATTAAGTTTGTTTTGTTGCCAGATTAAATGAATATGATTGGGCATTATTACAAAAGCATAAACCGTAATAAACCCTTCATCAGATTGTTTATTCAGGTAGCAAATAATCAGTTGTTTATTTGAATCACTTTCTAACAAATGCAGCCATTTATGAATGGTGGCTGTCCAAAAATAAATTTCGCCAATACTTGTATGCGATTTCCTGGGTTGTAAAAATTCCATACAACATTTTACAACTTTTCTTAAAAAATTAATTGATTCAGGTGTAAATAAGGCCGAATGAAGATTAATTCGTGTGCCACCAAAGGCGAGACTGGTTGTGATATTCCTGGCCAGTTGGTTGATTGCGGAGAAAGGTTCGTGTGCCACGAACCAAGGCGGAGGGAAAAGTGTTTAATTGATCAGCCACCATGTTTACATCAATGGGTAACTTTTTTCTAAACCTTTTCAAAGCAATCTTTGTACGAAAGAAAGATTGCTGTCAATAAAAGGAAAAAGTTTATTAAAAATTTAGATCGTCAAATTTTTAATAAACTTTTGACGTAATGTACGATGGATAATTATGTTATCGGGCTTCTTTCATCAAAGTCAGTTTCCCGTTTGTCATCATTAGACCAATCCTGTAATGCATCTTTAATTTTCTTCACAAAAGATTTTTCTTCTTTTGGTTTAGCTGCATCGTCGGCGCTGTCTTTTTTATCTTCATTATCAATGGGGGAAGTACTGCCTTCATTTTCACCACCTGGGTTGTATATAAAATGATTTTTTACCTGTATCATATTGGTAGTTTTTAATCGTTAAAAATAAAGTTCTATAATTTTATAAGCAACCAAATTTACTACTAATATTTAAATTGTAATGCATGGGCCATTACAGGATTGCATTTCAAATTGCCGCAGCAATAAGTGGTTGGTGAGCACCGACCTCGGAGAGAGGAACTTACACTAACCACAGAAGCAGGGCCGGCGACGTTGCGCCTATACCGCTTACTGTTTGCTGCCATTGATTAAAATGTAAATCGACGACGCTTTGCATTCACGAACGCAACTCCCTTGCTTCCCTCCCGGCCCGGCGAAAGAACGTTTAAAGTCAACAGGTGGGCTACGTATAAATTTTACAAAACCACCTAAGCCTCGGTGTCGCTGAACAGCGTATATCCGTAATCATCCGGCAGACACCATCTTGTTGATTCAAAATAGAATGGTTATTAAAGTTGTGATGCTTGTTTCCAGTTTTGTGGAAGGAGGTCTTTTATTTTGTTGATGGGATGTTGTGCGATTCGCT
>JBDSAA010000021.1:0-18353 GCA_039922375.1 Ferruginibacter sp. | reverse complement strand
ACCCAGCTTTTTTGTCGGGCCGGTAAGCACAGTTGTCCTGCTTACTTCCGCACCGGTACCGCTTAATGTTGGTATTCCAACTTTATATACCCCGGGGGTTTTTACAAGATCCCAGCCCTGGTAATCTGCGCTCCTGCCGGGGTTGGTCATCATAAGTGATACAGCCTTTGCAAGGTCCATTGCAGACCCGCCTCCAATACCAACAATGCCACTTACCGTACCAAATTCTTCTTTCAATTGATTCGCTATACTATCAACATAAGTTGTCTTTGGCTCAACTGTTACATCCACAAAAATGATTTTATCTTTTCGCTTTGCAGGAACTCTTGCAGCCAATTCTTTTCCCTCGAAAAAATGATCCACCAAAAAAATAATGGGTGCATCACCCTTTCGGTTTGGCTGCAATATCTCATCTAATTGTTTAAATGCACCGCGTCCGTATACGACGTAGCCAATCATTTTAAAGTTTCTAAAATTCATAGTGCAATTTCGAAAAAAATTAGCAACATGCCGGGTTTGATTTTTAAAAGAAGAGGTGTCTTTTTTATTGTATAGTTTTTTGTATATCGGCATCTCCTTCGAGCCGATTCATTTGTCTTAAAATATCATCATAGCGATCCATTACTTTTTTGCTGATTGGTTTTACAGTATACATCTTAGGATTAGGGAGGCTGGCAGCTATTTTAGCAGCTTCACTTTTTGTAAGTGCTTTTGCACTTTTATTAAAATAAATTTGTGCTGCAGCTTCTATTCCAAAAATGCCTTCACCCATTTCCGATACATTCAAATATGTTTCCAGGATTCGTTTTTTGCTCCACAGCATTTCAATCATAAAAGTAAAATAAGCCTCCAATCCTTTACGTATAAAGCCTCCACCCTGCCATAAGAAAACATTTTTTGCTACCTGCTGACTGATAGTACTTGCACCTCTTCTTCTGTTGGGATGTTTTTCATTGTATTTTATTGCTTTTTCAATTGCTTTCATATCAAATCCGTCATGCTGTGGGAACAACTGGTCTTCGCTTGCCATTACAGCCAGTTTAATATTGGAGCCCATTTGATCCGAATTTACGTAGTCCCTTTTTAAGCCGTGCCCCTGCACTACACTTACTAATTGCGTAATGGTTATGGGTGGGTCTAGCCATTTACAAATAAAAATATAGAGCAAGTGAAAGATGAAAAGAAAAAGAAAAAGCTTTTTAAAAATGCGCCAGGCTTTTTGCATAGTGTAGCGGTTGAAAATCCAATTACAGTTTTTTATTGTCCGAAAGCTTAAGGCATACTAAAGAGTATTTTCTACCAATCATCATCCCCTTACCACCAGCTTTGGCCATTACATAGCCAATCGTTGCTAACGAGGCAGAGGCAACCAACAATGCTGGGCTAAACTTTTCCCTATCAACTAAAAAAACCACACCATTCGCCAATGTAAGCAATAGCCCACCACCGATCAAGCTTGCTGCACTGGCAGATAGATCAAATTTTCTTCCGGTTGTTCCAACTGCCTTCACTTGGGTATAATGATATTTATAATAGTAAGTTGTAACCGTATCCAATACATACACGCCCAGCCTGGTGGGCACTTGCCTTATAACAAATTGCTTAAGAAATAAGGTGTCATTTTTTATTAGAGTAATTTGGGCATCAAGGTATGCCCCAGTTGTTGTGGTAAGATTAATATGACTTCCTGCAAAATATCGCCTGATGGTCTTTTCATTTTTTTTTAATAAAAGTACATCGGATGATTGAGCAAAAGCCTGATTTGCATATAGGAGGAAAACAAAAAATAGTATGCGGTTCATCTTACAAAGTAAAGAGTAGTAAGGCAAAACAAACAATTGATTTGTTATTATTTTTTTAAAGTGTACAATACTCCTACCATAAGCGCGAGACCAAAAATTAATAAAAGTGATCCGGAAAGCCGGTTGATCAGGACCAGGTTTTTGTGTGTAATTTTTTTGCTAAGCTTATCTGCCAGCATCACTTTTAGCGCATCGGCTGCAAAATTTATAATGATACAGGTAGCAAAAATAACGATGCGTTCCTTCACAGTATTTGATATAGCAAGCGTGGTTGCCATTGTTAACCAGAATGCAAAAACGGCGGGATTTAAGGTATTGATCAAAAAGCCTGATATAGCTAACCTCACATGTGTGCCTGCTGAAACCCTTATGGCTCCTTCATCCACATCCCGCATTTTTATTTTTTTAAAAAAAATATAAAACACGCCCAAGCCAATTAGAAACACACTTCCCGTAAAACCTATGGTTCTCTTAAAGTGAAGTAAGGTTGTTATCAATTCCGAAAACACATTACTCAAGGCCACAATTAATAAATCGCTTATCCAAACACCGGCTAAAAAGCTAAAACCTCCTGCACGGCCATTAATAATACTTTGCTTAATTATGGTAAAAACTATTGGCCCTACGGAAAAAACCAGCAGCAGGCTAACTGCAAAACCTTTTAATAATGCATCAACCATTTTGTTTTAACAATAAAAGGTGTTGAAAATGTTGGTTGTGAAATAAAAAACAATGTAAAGCAATAGTTGCTACTTCTTTTTGAAAATGGGCACTGTACTGCAGGGTTCACCATACATAATGCTTTTGGCAACCGGCCTTAATAATTTTGTTGCTTCCAGGTATGCGGCTTCACCAACAGGAAATTCGCCGCACCCTTTTATTACTACTCTTTTATCAGCAAAATCACTAACGTTCAAGTTACTAATGTTTTTAAGCAATAATTTATTCTTTAAGTCTTCTTTCGTGCCAAAAAGGATATCCTTTGCAACGGGCTGCAAATAGCTTGCTACCAGCATGTAGGCCCACACTGGTATCACGGCGTCCGCACTACATGTAACTGCAACAGCTAGGTTTGTATACACAGATAGGTCCAGGCATTTAAGTGCCTCTCTGAAATCTTTTTCCTTTAATATCTGCCCCATAAATAAATAATCCTTCAGATCAAATAACACAATGTCCTCTTTTGATAAATATTCTTCGAGATCCAATGTTACAATCGAACTTTCTGTTACCTTATTGATTATTACTTCTTCCATGTATGCAAAATTAAGAATAAAAAAAACTGGATTTTTTGTAGTGGGTTGCGAAAAATGGAAATGTTTAATCAAATAAAAACGCCACTGAAATATTCAGTGACGTCATTAAAAATTAAGTTGTATTATTTTACGGCAAAATCCACTTGGGCATCGCCCCACATTAACGAAACTGTACCGGATTTATTAACTATAAAAGTCATTTTCTCGGTGAAACTTTTCGTTTTTACTGGTTTGGTTACAATTCGCAGGGCGTCGTCTGCCTGGTCGTAACCATTAGAACCCCATAAGTCGGATTTCTTATTAAATATAACGGTCCACTCGTTTTCGCCAGGTATGGTATAGAAACCATATTTACCAGCTGCAAGTTTTTTTCCTGATATAGTTACATCCTTATTTATTTGAAATACAGTGGCCTCATTAGCACCAGTTCGCCACACCTGGCCGTAAGGGGCAATTTCTTTCCCTATAGTTCGACCCTTCACCGAAGGTTGGCTATAATCTATACTAATTGTTACACCGTTGTCTGTAGTAACAGAACTCTTGGCTGGCGGGCTGGGCCGGGAACTTTTATCTTGTGCACATGAGGTCATGGCAGATAAAGAAATAGCAGCAATTGCTAATAAAGAAAAAACTTTTTTCATGATTTTTTTTGTTTTCTAAATACAAAGATTATTCCGTTCATTTAGCAAATGACCTTAGTATAATCCATTGGAATGAAATCACATAACACCTATATTCATCCTCAAACAGAAGCTCTATACCTTGATGGAAGAAAGAGAGCCCAAAATTCCAAAAACTTTAAGTAACCACACAATGATCAAAATCACGACCACTATATTCAATATGCTCTTTATCTTGCCATCCATTGGTATATACCGGTTTATTAAATATAATATTACTCCTGCAACAATTAAGACGATTAAAATGGTTAAGACTGGCATATTATTTCTTTTAGTTTAATAATTTAATTTGAATGTGATTAGTTTTATATAAGATTCATATGAAGCTAATTTAAGGATAAGTTTTGACTAAAGCCTAAGGTAAAACTTTATTTTCTAGCGCTTTACCTTCCGAAATCATCCTGTACTCTGACGATATCATCCTCATCACTCGGATTGTCCTGTTCTGTATGCCTCCATATTTCAGCAATTATACCCCAACCTTCCAGGCCTATTAAGCGGTGGCGCTCGCCTTGCCTTAATTGAATAATATCCCCTTTGTTTAAGGTGGTAGTTTCCTTTTCTTCATCTGTATCGCTCGTTGTCACTCCGGCAGTTCCTCCAATCAGTTTCCATATTTCGGCCCTGCGGTGATGGTATTGCCAGCTAAGTCTTTTCTCGGGAGCCACCACCAATATTTTTGGACTTAATTTTCCTGCTATCGTTAGTTCTTCTTTTGTAAGATGGGGAAAATACAAAGCGATAAACTTTTCAGCTTCCTTTTCAGCCAAAACAAAAAAACCTCCCCAGGGTCGGGTATTATCTTCCTTAACTACAGCCAATTTTTGTTGGTGGAGATATTCTGCTACATGTTCAAACACGAGTTCCTTGGGTGTTTCGGCCGAAAAATGAAGGGGCATAGAATCTAAAATTTAAATTTATTATATAAAAATTGGTTAGCGAGAGCAATTGATTTCTTTGATAATCAAATACTTATGTCATAACGCCATGCAGAGATTCTTAAGCTGAAACTCATCTTCCCATATAAACCATCAGTATTTGAACATCGCTGGGATTGACCCCTGAAATCCGGGATGCCTGCCCAAGCGTGCGAGGTCTTATTTTGGTAAATTTTTGCCTTGCCTCATTACTTAATGAAGAAAGCTTGTCGTAACTGAAATTGTCCGGGATCACCAAGTCTTCCAACTGACCCATTTTCCCCACTAACTCTCTTTCCTTATTAATATACGTTTCGTACTTACATAAAATTTCAACTTGTTCTAACGTTTCACGATCGAAGCCGTGTAAAGCGGTTTTCATTGAAGGGATAGCCTCTACCATAGCAGCAAGGCTGATATTGGGACGCAACAATATCTGATGCGCTTTTTGACGTGTTGCCAGCACTTTTGAATTTGCATCCTCTAGCAATGGATTAACCTCTACCGGATCCAGTGAAAGCCTGCCCAGAATTTCTTTGGCCAAACTAACTGAAGATGTTTTTTCTTTTACACGGTCCATTCTTTGTTGGGACGCCAAGCCTAACCTATAGCTTATTTCAGTTAAACGTATATCTGCATTATCCTGACGCAACAATGTTCGGAATTCGGCTCTACTGGTAAACATCCTATAAGGTTCATCGGTGCCTTTATTAATCAGGTCATCAATCAACACACCGATATAAGCATCGCTACGTTTTAAAATCACGGGTTCTAATCCCCTCGCTTTTTGATGGGCATTTATTCCAGCCACCAACCCTTGGCAAGCAGCTTCTTCATACCCTGTCGTGCCATTTATCTGACCAGCAAAAAAGAGGTTTTCGATCAATTTTGTCTCCAGATTAAACTTTAGTTGTGTTGGGGGGAAAAAATCGTATTCTATGGCGTAACCAGGTCGGAACATTTTACAGTTTTCAAAACCTGGCACCAGCTTAAGCGCTTGATGCTGAATTTCTTCGGGCAGAGAAGAGGAAAACCCATTAACATAAATCTCAATTGTGCTAAACCCTTCTGGTTCCACAAATAATTGATGCCGGTCTCTTTCTGCGAACCGATTTATTTTATCCTCGATGCTAGGGCAGTATCGTGGGCCTGTACCTTGGATACGTCCTTGAAACATAGGACTCTTTTCAAATCCGGTTTTTAATATGTCGTGAACCTTGCTATTAGTATAAGTGATCCAACAACTACGTTGGCCAGCAACCGATATTTTCTTTGTGTCCAAGTAACTAAAGCCAACAATCTCCTCATCCCCCTTTTGCTCTTCCATCTTACTATAGTCCAAACTCCGGCCATCAAGTCGTGCAGGCGTACCCGTTTTTAACCGGTCACTCTCAAAACCAAGTGAAACCAATTGTTCTGTAATTCCCGTTGCGGCTTTCTCAGCCATTCTCCCTCCCCCCAGTTGCTTCTCCCCTATATGAATAATACCGTTTAAAAACGTCCCGTTGGTTAAAACAACGCATTTTGCTTTTATATTATGGCCCAGTCCTGTCGACACACCATATACCCGGCCATTTTTTACAAGTAAACTACTCACCATGTCTTGGTAAAAATCAATATTAGGGGTGTTTTCTAGCATTTCCCTCCACTTGGCTGCAAAAAGCATTCTATCACTTTGGGCCCGTGGGCTCCACATTGCCGGCCCCTTTGATCTATTGAGCATTCTAAATTGGATCATACTTTCGTCTGTTACAATACCACTGTAACCACCCATTGCATCTATTTCCCGTACAATCTGTCCTTTAGCTATGCCACCCATTGCCGGATTACAACTCATTTGAGCAATCGTCTGCATATTCATGGTTATAAGCAACACTTTACTGCCCATATTTGCTGCGGCAGCTGCTGCCTCGCAACCTGCATGGCCAGCCCCGACAACTATTAAATCATACTCTTGAAACATAGCTGCAAAGTTACACAAGTGAGGGTCAATCAAAAACCTTAAATTAAAGCTAGTTAGAGAGGTAGGGTATATAAATGTTTCACGTGGAACATCTGTTATTCGTGGAACATCAGGAAAAATATTTGGATAAGTATTTGTTTTCGGCAAAAGTCATTCTTTCTTTATCTGCCTTGGTCTTATCCTTGTATCCGCAAAGATGCAGAGCGCCGTGAAAGATTACCCTGTGAAGTTCAATATTTTTATCCTCTCCCAAATGGACGGCATTGTGTTTAATTCTATCCGTACTAATATAAATCTCTCCCTCGATAGGTTTCTCCGGTTGAGAAAGAGAGAATGTTATGATATCTGTATATTGGTTATGATTCAGAAATTCCTGATTGATGGAGAGCAGAAAATCGTCATTGCAAAAAATGTAGTTGAGTGAAAGCAATGCCTTTATCTCCTTTTTAAAAATGTCTTCGATAAAAGCTTTTAATTTCTTTCGTTGTAATAGCTTAAACGAAACATTATTAAAGAAGAATTTGATTCCCATGCGGCTAATTATTAAAATCAAAATTATTAAACAATTCTGAATGATACCTTTGTAAGACTAAATCAAACTTGATGGATAGACGATTATCAGAAATTGCTGTAGGCAAAACGGTGTTAATAAAATCCTTTGAAAAAGATGACATCTTCTTGAAATTAATGGAGATGGGGTGTGTGCCGGGGGAAATAATTGTGATAGACCAAGTCGCTCCGTTGGGAGATCCAATTTCTATTTTAGTAGCTGGCTATCATTTGAGCCTTAGATTAAATGAAGCTGAGAATATTTGGGTTGAGGAGGTTACGGTAAAGTCAACCATTTAAACTTGTGTAAAATATGAAGATTGGGCTTTATTTCGGTTCTTTTAATCCTGTCCACAATGGCCATTTAATAATAGCAAGCCACGTCATAAATCATACAGATTTACAGCAAGTTTGGCTGGTAATCTCACCGCAAAATCCTTTCAAACCTTCCTCTTCTTTACTGAACGAATATGATCGGCTTCACTTAGTTCAATCGGCTGTTGATGGAGAAAATAAAATAAGAGCATCAAGTGTTGAATTCCAATTACCTAAGCCATCTTATACAGTTGACTCCCTGACCTTTCTTACTGAAAAATATCCTCAGCATCAATTTTCAATAATCATGGGTAGTGATAGTTTTTGCAACCTACCTAAATGGAAAAATTATACTTTCATAATAAAAAATCACCCACTTTATATTTATGAACGCCAGGGTTTTAAAATTGAAAATACTTTGAACGCGGATATATACCAATTAAAAGCACCGCTTCTGCAGTTATCGTCTACACATATCCGTGAGTTGATAAAACAAAATAAATCTATCCGTTATATGGTCCCTGATATTGTAAAAGAGGAAATTGAAAAGAATGGTTATTATAAATAAGTTATACACTCAGCCATTATCTAGTATACCCAACCGATTAAAAGACAAACAATTACAATAAAGGGCGCAGGTATTTTTTTATAGTGAAGCGCAACTATGGTGCCTATGATAACAATTAAATTAAGGGTGCTTACAAAATTGAAATCCGTAATTGACACACCTCTCATGAGATAGAGCATAGCAGCCCACATAAATCCCACCACTACCGCATTAATTCCTTCAAGCGCCCGATACACGACAACGTATTTTTTAAAATACTGCCATACGGGAAAAAAGAAAAGGATCAACAGGGCACTTGGTAAAAAGATGGCAACGGAACCGATCACACATCCCAACAATTGTTGAAATTTACCTTCATCCTTTAAGGCAATCCCGCCGGTAAAAGAAGCAATGGAAAATACCGGGCCTGGAATGGCTCTTACGATACCCGCTCCTGTAAGTAATTCACTTTTTTCTATTCTAATCATATTATGCCTGGTATCAACAAACTTTGGTGCGCTAGGGCGGGCAACGTATTGATCCAACATCATAGGGATCAGGACATCCCCTCCGCCAAATACAAAACTTCCAAAACGATAAAAATTTTCAAAAAGATTATATGCTTTCCGGTGAGGCCAGTCCTGTTTACGGGCTGTTTCACTAAATAACCCTGCAATGGCAAAAACAAGCACAAATAGCCAAATATTCGTCCAGCGTATTTGCTTCGGTTTTATTTTTTCCTGAACGGGAATACGTTTGCTACTGAAGTTTGTTGCCGCCCCTCCTAATACGATCAATAGGGGGAAAACCCAGGGTGTCTTAAAAAATAAATAGGTTACCACCATAGTAACCAGCATAATGATTTGAGTAATAGTATTGTTAATGGTAATTTTAAAAGCCTTGATACCAGCATACGCTAAAAATCCGATGGCCATTGGTTGAATGAATTGGAATATACTTGTATTTAAATTTTTAGAACCAATTTTTCCAACCAAAAATGACAAAGCCCCCATTAAAATACATGCGGGCAAGATCCAAATAATTAGGGTCAATACTGCTAACGGCACTCCTCCTCTTTTATAGCCAATTAATGTAAGTACTTGTGTGGACGAAGCGCCGGGAAGCATTTGACAAAAAGAAACATACTCCATTAACTCTTCCTTTGTTACATCTCGCCTTCTTTCTACAAAGGTTTTCATTACCATCCCTAAATGACCCTGAGGACCTCCAAAAGCTGTAAGACTATGCAACAATACTGCCTTTAAAAACGATATATGGCGGACTAATATCACTCAGCAGTAATGGGCATATCTAAATATTTTTTATAGGAAAGGTGTATCTATTTTTTTAAGCCAATTTCTCTTAACCTTTCATCAAGGTATTCACCCGCGGTGCTGTCTTCGTATGCTTTGGGATGTCCACTATCAATACATCCTTCCAAACAACGTAAACTCATGCCTGATTTAGGATGCAGAAAGAAAGGAATAGAAAATCTGGATGTATGCCAAAGCTCCCTTGCCGGATTAACTACCCTGTGGGTGGTACTTCGTAGTTTATTATTAGTTAAACGCTGCAGCATATCACCCACATTCACCACTATTTGTTCGGGCAGTGAAGTAACTCCAACCCACTCATTTTGCCTAGTAAGAATTTGCAATCCGTCTGCAGACGCACCAACTAAAAGTGTTATTAAATTTATATCCTCATGTTGTTCAGCACGGATGGCGCTTTTAGGTTCCTGGATGATTGGGGGATAATGAATAGCACGTAAGATTGAATTACCATTGTAAACATACTCATCAAAATAATTTTCATCCAAATTCAGGTACAGTGCTATTGCTTGTAACATAGCGGTTCCGGATTTTTCAAAAGCCCGGTATGCATCAAAAAAAGTTTTATTAAAACCCGCAATTTCGTTCACCGAAACATTGGGTGGATATTCATCTTCTTTATAATTATCACGGGGAATTTGCCCGTATTGAAAAAATTCTTTCAAATCCGGAGCATCGCTGCCTTTAGCATGTTCTTTTCCGAAGCTTGTATATCCTCGCTGCCCCGATAATTCTGGTATTTCATACTTCCTTTTTTGTTCCAGCGGTAATGAAAAAAATTCCTGCACATATTTATACAAGTCACTAATTAAGTCGTCAGGTACACCATGATTTTTTACTGCAACAAACCCTACTTCTTCGTAGGCTTTGCCCAACTCCTGAACAAATGCATCTTTTCTTTTTTGATCCCCGCTTAAAAATTCAGCCAGGTCTATTGATGGAATGGCCATAGATAATTATTTATAAACCAAGGTAAGAATATAAACTTAAAATTATAAATTCTTCAAATACAAAAATTGACTGTTAAAATAGGGAGATACAACATTTTTATTTTTTATATTTTGTGTAGGTAGTCAATATAAAAAGCAACAAAGCATTTACCTAAAGGCCATATTTCTTACTAATTTCCAACATTCTTTCAATTGGTTTTTTAGCGGCTATTCTTAAATTCTCATCCATCGTTATTTCCGGTTGTTCATATTCCATGCATAGATACAATTTCTCCAGCGTATTTAATTTCATATGCGGACAATCATTACATGCGCAACTGTTATTGGGTGGAGCCGGAATAAAAGTTTTGTGTGGACTTGCTTTTTGCATTTGGTGCAGTATGCCTGTCTCTGTAGCTACAATAAATTCGTCGCTGGTACTTTGTTGAGAATATTTTAATAATCCTGTAGTGCTGCCTATATAGTCTGCAACCGCTAATATAGCATCTTCACATTCCGGATGCGCTATAATTTTTGCCTGCGGGTGGCGTATTTTTAATTTAGTTATTTTCTCCAGGCTGAATATCTCATGCACCATACAGGCACCATTCCACAAAACCATGTCACGCCCTGTCTTTTTATTAAGATAAGCGCCAAGATTTTTATCGGGAGCAAAAATAATTTTCTGTTCAGGCGGCAAGCTTTCTATTATTTTTTCCGCATTACTGCTCGTACATATAATATCACTCAAAGCTTTCATTCCAGCCGAACAATTTATATATGTAATAACCAAATGATCGGGGTACTTGTTTTTAAATAATTTGAAAAGCTCCGGCGGTGCACTATCGCTTAATGAACATCCTGCTTTAAGATCCGGCAATAAAACTTTTTTACCGGGGTTTAATATCTTGGCTGTTTCAGCCATAAAATGAACTCCTGCGAATACAATAATATCCGCCTGTGTTTTTTCTGCCTGCTGTGCAAGGCCAAGGCTATCGCCTATAAAATCTGCTACATCCTGTATATCAGGCTCCTGATAGTAGTGAGCCAGGATTATGGCATTTTTTTCTTTTTTTAAACGTTCTATTTCTGCAAACAAATCTAAGTTCACATCTATATCAATATCTAAAAATCCGGCGGATTGAATATTTGATTTTGCAGTGTTAATATCTGTCATAATATGTATTAATACTTTTTTTATTTATATAAACTTACTACTACTAGGAGTGTTAATATGTGGAAACAAAATTTTTAAAAATTTTGCTAAATCAGAATATCGGTGTTATCCACGCTCATCAACAGTTAATTAACATTTATATTTTAACCATATTAGTTGTTTGACCGTAGCTGGCAAAGGTTAAAAGTAAAAACAACTATAATTCTGCACCAACGGTTGATAAACTTTCGGGTTGATAAACTTTTTCCCAAATTGAAAGTTGTCTATGTTAATCCGGTACCTGATAACTTATCTTCCACCAACATTGTACTGCTGATATTATAAACAACGGCCAAATTCCACTCCAAGTATCCTCACAAAAAATTATAAAACAGTAAGCTTGTTAACAGTAAAGATGGCTTATTAACAATGTCATGTTGATAGCTTCTAAGAATCAATATAACAGCCATTTCCCATACAAAATTACTGTATGATACTATCAGTATTGTTAAGTATTCTAAAAGATTTTTAAAGGCAAAAAAGAAACGTTCAAAATTTTTAAATTTAGTGGCAACATTACCCAGGCAACAGGCAGAATGGTTAAAACTAATCTTATATAAGTAGCAAACAATGTGTTCATTATTATTTTGGTAAAAGCTTATTGCAACTCAATTTTAAGCAGTTTGCCCCTACTGTATTTTTACATGTTCATATCCTTTTTTACACTATTTTTGCCGTCAATTTTAATTAAAATAAACATGCAAATAATACAGACTATTCGTGATAAAGGTGCAGCCATTGTAATAGGCGTAATTGCACTTAGTTTAATTGGTTTTATATTGATGGATGCAAAACCGGGCGGGAGTGGTGGAATTTTTGGTGGCAATCCATCTTCCAGTGTAGGTAAGGTTAACGGCGAATCAATAGAATTTAATGAGTTTAATGCAAAAGTAAAACAGGCAGAAGAACAATATGGTGGAAGGATCAGCGGTAGCCAGGTCTATGAGGTTCGTCAATCTGTATGGGACCAATTGGTAGCAGAAAAAGTATTGATAAAAGAATTTGAAAAACTTGGCCTTAGCTTTTCTCCCAAAGAGATGAGCAGTATAATGTTTAGCAATGACGCTCCTTACGCTTTGAAACAGGCATTTAGCGATAAAGCAACCGGGCAATATGATATAGCAAAAGTTCAGGAGTGGTGGCAGCAGGCAAAAAAATCAAAAGGCGAACAAAGAGAAGCAATTGAAAGCCAGATAGTGGAGCCTATGAAATTACAGGCACTATATAATAAGTATAATAGCATGCTGGCCGCAAGTGCATACTATCCTTCGTGGATGCAACAAAAAGATATTGCAGAATCAAAAACATTTGCAAACATTTCTTATGTAGCGATACCTTATAGTGTTATTAGCGATAGTACTGTAAAAGTAACGGATGAAGAAATAATGGACTATATGAAAACACGCAAAGCCATCTATAAGCAGGATGGTGGGCGATATATTTCTTATGTATCCTTTAGCGCTAATCCTTCCGCGGCTGATACGCTTAAATCATTAGATGCTGTTGCAGCTTTGAAAACTTCTTTTGCAGCAGATACAAACTCAAAAGCTTTTATTGCAAGAAATATGAGCTCAATAAATTACTATGATGGCTATACGCTAAAATCAAAGTTAGCAATGGCTCAAAAAGATACGATAGCGTCATTGTCAGTTGGCAATGTATTCGGGCCATATCTTGACGGCGGGAATTTCGTACTGGCGAAAATGATAGCAGTGCGCCAAATGCCGGATAGTGTTAAAGTGCGTCACATCCTTGTAAGTACAAAAGATCCACAAACAGGCCAACCACTGCTCGAAGATAGTATTGCCAAAAAAAGAATTGATAGCATTGCTACCGCAATTCAGGGTGGAGCAGATTTTAATCAAATGGTAGTGAGATACAGTGACGACCAGGGTAGTAAAGAAAAAGGTGGTGAATATGATTTTTCTTCCACTCAATTTGGAAATCTTGCAAAGGAATTTTCTGAAACAATTTTTTATGGCAACACGGGCGATAAGAAAACTGTACACACAGATTTTGGATGGCACTATATAGAGGTTTTGAGTCAAAAGAATTTTGAACCGGCTTATAAAGTTGCTTACCTCGCAAAGCAAATTTTAGCGTCAGATGAAACTGTGAACAGCGCCAGTTCAAAAGCTACCAAGTTGGCGGGCGAAGCAAGAGACGCAAAATCTTTAGAAACTTACATAACAAAAAATGGTGTTCCAAAAGTTGATGTTCCCGACATTATTAAGCAGAACGATTACAGGCTGGGTGGGTTACAAGATGTCAGGCAATTAATTAAATGGGCCTTTGATGCCAAGGAAGGAGAAGTAAGTGAACCTTTTAGTATTGAAGACCAGTTTGTAGTTGCCATAGTTAATAAGATTCAACCAGAAGGTTTGCCGGATGCCAAAACAGCGAGGCCAATGGTGGAGCTCACCGTTAGGAACTTAAAAAAAGCAGAGCTTATTAGTAAAAAGCTGACCACTACACCAACCCTTCAATCTGCTGCGGCCGCCTATAATGTTCCGGTTGGATCAGCCGGAGCCGACTCAACGTTAACCTTTAATGCCATGATCATAAACGGTGTTGGGAACGAGCCAAAAGTAATTGGTGCTTCTTTTAATAAGGCATTTCAAACAAAAGTATCTGAACCTATTGTAGGTACAAATGGTGTGTATGTTTTGAAGGTAAATAGCGTCGGCAACAAACCTGCAGACACTGCTGATGCGATTGCTCAACAAACAGAACAAAAGAAAAAGGGACTACTTCAGCAAATGTCTGGCTGGTTTGAATCTTTGAAAAAGACTGCCACCATTAAGGATAATCGCAGCAAGCAATTTTAGAAAGAATATCATAATTAAAAAAGCCGGATTTAGTTCCGGCTTTTTTAATGCTATCAACAGTATTCTATTTAACAGATGGATGATATATTCTTTCGGCTGTTTGAAAAACTTTGTTTTTATCAAGCGTCATTTGTTTCAATTGTTGATTTTGAAACATCTGCATTTGGTCTTTATAATGCGGCGACAAAGGGTCCTGTGATGCCCCAAAAGTATTGATCGATTCGATGACCGGCAAGCCATTTTTTGGGTAACGGACAAAACAAACATAAGCATCGCCGGTAGTGATTTTTCGTAACCCTTTTTGGTATGGAATTGTATAAGCTGCAACAAGTACATCCGGCAATCCATCCGCGGGGCGGGCATCATTCCCACGCACTAGTTTTTGTATATCACCCAGTTTAAGATCTACGGTGCCGAAATGTTTTATCATATAATCATTGGCATATTGAAAAGCCTCTACGCCCTCGATCTTACCTATTTTTCTGGATTTGCTGCCGCTTAATTTTTGTGAAAAATAATCAAACAGCAATAAAAAAACCGCTGCACCTTTGCTTGTTTTAATAGCCTTATAATCCCACTGCTGCAGGTTGTTAATCACTTCTTTTAGTGCAGGGTATTCTTCAGCGTTTAACAACAACAAACTATCAATACCATAAGCAAACTCCAATTGCCGGGGATATTGTGTATCAAACTTTATCCTTTTTAAATAATCATAATCTATTTTATCTACACCTTTAATTAGTTCTGTAAAACGTTGGCTCCTGTTATTAATGTATTTTTCAAAACCGTCATTCTTATCAAATTTATTAGAAGCAAGATTAAATTTTGGGTCTGTTGCCAGGAACGGTGAATGATTTGTATTAAACAGATAACCTGCACCAGGATTTATATATTGCGGCAGTGCAGTCACAGGTTTAAACTGTGTCCATAGTGTTGCAGAAGTATTCCCGGGCAATGTACCCTGCCAATTGTATTGTGGACCGGAATTTCTTACAGGCACTTTAGCATTGCTGATATAAAAAATTGTGTCGTATTTGTCAGCGTATACGATATTAAACATTGGTAAGCTCGTCATGGCAAGGGCATTATAAAACTCAGTAAAGTTTTTTGCTTTGTTCATCCGGTACCACTGTTCCATTGCCTTACAATCCATATTGGCAGGCAGCCGTAAAGCAAATACACCTTGTTTTGATTTAACGGTCGCACCATATTTACTCCAGTATACATTTCTATTGAGAGCAACCGGGATACCTTTTACATTCAACCGTGCTTTTTTAACTTCAAGGGGTAGCCACTGTCCATCAAACTTGTACAGATTATTATTGGCGGGATTCATCTCTAACTGGTAAACATCTATTCTATCCGGATTGTTAACCGTGTGCGCCCAGCCAAGGTTTTCATTGGTTCCGTGGAAAATAAGGCAACCACCCGGAAACAGGCCTCCCAACATGTTCCATCCTTGTTCGCTTTGCAAATGAGCTTCATAAAAAGCGGTTGGGCCTTCAAGCGGCTGGTGCGCATTAATAGCGAGGAAGGCTTCGCCAGTGGTGGTTTTTGAGGAATGAAAAGCAAATGCATTTGAACCCTGAGAAGAGAACCCAGGAATTACACCAATCGTTCCACCTAGAATTTTTGGCAGCACTTTATCAACACCAGAAAAAATGCTGAGTGAAAAAACGGTAGCGGTTAGGTATTCTTTTTCATTAAAAGGGAACGCATTTTTATTTTTTATCTTTTGACGGTGCGCTTTGGCAAAATCATTAAGCCCCTGTACATATCCTTTAATTAAAGCGATGAAATCGGGGTTTAAGGTATGCCATTGCTCATCCACCAATTGCCTGCACCGCAAAAGATTTACCACATAATCAGCCTCTGCACCTTTTCTACCCAAAGCTGTGCCTAGTTTAGCTTTTCCGGAAAGTATGACCAACTGCAAAGTATTAAAATCATCCTCAGCGTGTGCCCACGCCAACCCATAAGCCACTTCCGGATCGGTTGCAGCAAAAATATGGGGCACACCAAAACTATCACGTGCAATAGTGACCTTGGCAGGATTGATTTGAGCTGAAGCAACAGCAGTAAAAAAAATAAAACCAGCCAGCATTTTTTTCATACTGAAAAGGTAGAAAAAAGCCGAATGGCACCCAAAAAATGATTGCTTATTATTAGCCAGGGAAATTTATTAATAAGGCTAGCTTTGCACAAAAAATCTATCAGTGGAGAATATCGATCATTCACAACAAATAATTGATCAGACAAAAAAATGGATCAATGACGTGGTGATTCAGTGCAATTTTTGTCCTTTTGCTGCAACAGTAATGAAGCAGCAACAGGTGCATTATGCAGTAGAAACAAGCAGTGCGATAAACACATGCATGGAGGCTTTTTTACAAGAAATCACAAGGCTCGATAATGAAATAAATATTGAAACAATTTTCCTAATTTTTCCAAACACATTTGAAGCATTGGATGACTATCTCGATATGGTGTCGCTTGCAGAAAAATTATTAAAGCGCCAGGGATATGAAGGGATATATCAATTGGCCAGTTTTCATCCTTTCTACAAATTTGCTGATTCAACAGAGAGTGATGCAGCAAATTATACTAACCGATCCATTTACCCAATGCTTCACTTGCTGCGTGAATCCAGTATAGACAAAGCTTTAGAACATTATAAAGACCCGGAAAATATCCCAGATCGCAATATTGATTTTGCCCGCAAAAAGGGATTAGAATATATGAAGATGCTGAGAGATACCTGTATGAAAGGATAGTTCAGTTTCTTCAAAAGAGGTATTATTTACAGTTACATATTTCAACCGGCTACATCCTTTTCAACCAACCAGTAATACTCATCCTGCTTCGGTTAGCTTTTGTTACTTCATGCTCCATTTCGTCACTTTTAAAAAACACAGCCGTTTGCGAGTGAGGCAAAATTTTTTGTGCCTCGCCTTTTTCATAAACCAGCAATTGTCCCCCATCTTCCTCCAGCCAGTTTTGATTTAAATAATTGATCAGCGAATATTTTCTATCGCTATCATTTTTAAACTGGTCTTTATGCCGCCTGTAAAAACTTCCTTCTTCATATACGGCGTAATGAAATTCGTAGCCATTAATACCTGTGTAACATGTGCTGTTCAAATGATCAATGAAATTTTCTACCTGTTGCAGAAATTGCTTTTCAAAAATATTTTCATTGTTTTTGTCCATCCAATAAATTTTATCACCTCGCATTTGTTGGTTCAGATCCTTGTTCTGATTATTGCCGATGCCGGCTACGGTCATGATGCCATCCTCTTGTAATTGCTGTATATTTTTCATTAAGCCATTTGATAAAGCCGGCGTTAAAAAATCAGGGTCAATGCCTACGTTATTATCAAGGTAACTGTCAATTAGCAGATCAAATTGATTATTCATTTTATTGGTTGAGTGGGGCAAGGTAGTTCTTAAACTCCATCAGGCACATCATTTATTGACAATAAAGAAAAGGGTTTTATCTTTATAAAACTTTAGTAATATATGAAAGACTTTAAAAAATATTATATAATTCCCGCTTCGCCAGATGAAGTTTACCTGGCACTAACACTTCCTGCTACCATCCAGTTATGGACAGGCGAAGAAGCAGAAATGAGTACCGAGCCAGGTAGTGAATTTTCATTGTGGGAGGGAAGCATTGTTGGTAAAAACCTTGCTTTTGAAGAAGGAAAAAAAATAATGCAGCAATGGTATTTTGGTGACCAGGATGAAGAATCTATAGTAACGATAAAGCTTCATCCGCATAAACAAGGAACATCGGCAGAGTTGGTGCATACTAATATTCCCGACGAAGCTTATGAAGAGATGGTGGAGGGATGGAACGATAATTATTTTGGCTTGCTGATAAGGTTTTATAGTTAGTCGTCCCTCAAAAAGTAGATTTTAGTTTTAGGGCAATAAAATTCCAGTAAGCTGCTGCAATATATCTGCAGATGAGTAACCAGCGTCTGATTGCCTCTGTTTGCCAGAGGATCATCGCTCGTT
>JBDSAA010000020.1:0-30654 GCA_039922375.1 Ferruginibacter sp. | reverse complement strand
TATTGATGTCACGGCTGGTGTTAACGGGGTTTGCACTGGCTATGCCAATAATGCCTGGGGAACTACAGCAGGTGACCAGGGATTGAATCTTTTAAGTCTTAAAATACCTGTTGACACAGTTGCTTTTGTTGATACTTGTGTCATCTTACCTGTTACAGTGAGAAGTTTTACGGCAACTGTAATAGAAAACAAAAGTATAAACTTAAACTGGACTGTAGAAGAGGAGGTTGGAATAATAAGTTACACTATTCAGCGATCTGAATCAGGCTCCTCAGGTTTTATATCATTAGGCTCGTTAAACTCAAAACGTCATGAACCAGGAAAAACTTATTCTTTTATTGATTGGACCGCAAAGCCGAATACGACTTACTATTATCGTTTAGCTATCCTGGAGAATACAGGACAAACGAAATATTCAATTACCAGAAGTGCAAAGATGGACAAAAGTGATTTTTTCATAACCGCTTATCCTTCACCTACCAGGGGTTTGGTAAAAATACAACTGAGCAATTTTAATGGAACTGCTAATATTAAAATTGTAAATAATTTGGGACAAATGGTATTTGAAAAGAAAGTGAATGAGAATAGTTCTTTTACTGTCACAATAGACCTTACTCACCAACCAAAAGGAAATTATTGGGTCAATGTGCGAACAGATAGAGGTACTACAACTAAAAAAATTATAAAATTATAAAAAAGAAAACTACCGAAAATTTAAATATTTCATTCCAGGATATCGATTATAAAAAAAAATTAATATTCGTAATTTTTTTTCTGGTTCAGAGGACACTTATGTGCATTGGGAAAAATTGCAATGACAGCCTTGGTAATACACCTTTCTGCCCTTCGCAGACCAACGAACGAAATACAGAGATAACTGGACAATGTAATTTTGATTTCTCTTACAAACAAGATATCTGCAATCCATTGTCAGTTCAATTCTTTCATATTGGCATTACACCAGTCAATACTTTTTGGTCTTTCGGGGATGGCAATGCAGTTACGAATAATTTAACCCCTGTACATTTATATGCGGCACCAGGAAATTATATTGTAAAATACAGTATTCAGACAGGTTCCTGTACCGATACCATTACAAAAACTATTTCCGTAAACATTTTTAACGAAAATATCATTAGTACTTCTAATACAACCATTTGTTTCAAGGATACAAAACAATTGCAAACTATACCGTCTTTGAATTTTTGTTGGTCACCCACCACCTACTTGAGTGACCCCAATTCGCCCAATCCTATAACATCCAGTCCGAAAACAATCACTTATTTTTTTAATGCAGAAGTTCCCGGCAACAATATTATTACAAATGGGGATTTTACTTCTGGCAATACGGGGTTTACTTCCCAATATAATTTTGCTAACCCAAATATAACCGAAGGACAATATTTTGTCGGTACTAATCCGCAAGTTTGGAATCCAAGTTTAAGTAATTGCCCGGATCATACTACCGGGAATGGCAATATGATGCTTGTAAACGGTGCTCCGATTGCGGACGTAAACGTATGGACACAAACAGTAGTCGTGTCACCAAATACGAATTATGCATTTTCCATATGGATACAGGCCCTGTATCCTCCCAATCCAGCCCAATTGAGTTTTGCTATCAATGGAGGCAACCTGGGCAACTTAATCACGGCGAGTTTACCCACTTGCACTTGGAAACAGTTTTATACCACCTGGAATTCAGGAAATAGTACAAATGCCACTATATCAATTGTTAATAAAAATACTTTTGTGCAAGGAAATGACTTTGCCTTAGACGACATCTCCTTTTCACCAGTATTAATAAAAAGGGATAGCATTAAAATAAGCATAGATACTCCTTTGGTAAAAACCATTGCTGACACTTCAACTTGTGGAGGAAAGGCTATACAATTAAATGCAATAGGCGCAATAAATTACACATGGTCACCTTTAACCGGATTAAATAATCCCGGAATCTCCAGTCCTCTAGCTACACCAGCAACTACCACTCAATATATTGTTGCTGGCACCAATGCAAATGGTTGTATAGCAAGTGACACCGTGGTTATTTTCATTAAGCCTCAACCCATAATAATAAAATCGGGCGATTCAACCATTTGCCGCAACTCGGCCACGCAACTATTCGCCGGAGGAGGAACAACTTATTCATGGACACCTGCTGCTACACTAAGTAATCCATCGATTTCTACCCCTCTTGCAACTCCAATTTCAAATACAACTTACATTGTAGCGGTAACGGGAGCGAATAACTGCACTCAAATTGATTCTGTAAAAATTGCTATTATACCGTTACCTAACTTCACTATCTCTAAAAATGAAGCCATCTGTGTAAACAATAACCTATCACTTTCAGCAAGTGGCGGCACTTCCTATCTCTGGAGCCCGGCTACCCTTTTGAACAGTCCTGATATCAGTAATCCAGTTTTCCATGCAGTAGCCACCACAACATTTACGGTTAAGATTAAAGATAACACATGCAATGATTCCACTATGTTGGCTACAACGATAACTGTTTCCCAAGGCATCTCAGTCAAAGCTTTTAAATCGAATGATATTGATTGTGTGGTTTCCAATTCGCAGCTTATGGCTAGTGGAGCAGATACCTATGTGTGGTCGCCAGCAAAAGGACTAAGTAACATCAATATTTCCAACCCAGTAGCTTCAATAATCACCTCACAGCTCTATCAGGTTACAGGTACAGACACAACCACGAAATGCACAAATATTGATACGGTTACCGTATTAATTAAGGCACCTGTTGATCCAAATTTCTTTGTTCCAAATGCATTTTCGCCAAATGGAGATGGACGGAACGACTGCTTTAAGGTATTACATTTCGGAACAGTAAAGAGGGCTGATATATCCATTTACAATCGCTTAGGAAATTTGATTTTTCACACGTTGGATGTTAATGATTGCTGGGATGGCACTTACAAAGGATCACCTATAGATCCCGGAAACTATGTTTATTATATCAAAAGCTTAAATGACTGTGGAATGAACGTAAGAAGCGGTAACCTGGTCCTGATAAGATAAGTTCTAATCTTCATCTAGAAGGTAAAAATGACGATCTTGTTGAACCCTGAATCCCGTAGAAAATCTACTGATGCAAGGCTGGCAATCTCACTTATGTATCTCACTCGTAAAATGAAATTCAATATCAGGATTATTTTGTCTTTCTGTATTTAAAAACCATTCGCTTTGCGCCAGGTATACCAGGTGGTCATCCTTGTCCTCGGCGATATTCCCCTGTTTGAAACGGGTGAAGTCCTCTAATTTTTTGGCGTCGTTGCTTGTAAGCCAACAGGCTTTGTAAAACGGCAAACTATTCATTTGCACAGATGCTCCGTACTCCTGCAGCAGGCGATATTGTATTACTTCAAATTGTAGCTCACCTACGCAGCCGATGATCTTTTTATTACCACCAAATTGAGTGAACAACTGGGCCACACCTTCATCCGTTAACTGAAGCAGGCCTTTTTCAAGCTGCTTTGTTTTCATAGGGTCTTTGTTTTGAACCTCCTTAAATATTTCGGGTGAAAACGATGGAATACCTGTAAAATAAAATTTTTCACCTTCGGTGAGGGTATCACCTATCTTAAAGTTGCCTGTGTCAAACAAACCCACCACGTCGCCGGGAAATGCCTCTTCGATCACATCCTTTTGGCGGGCAAGAAAACTATAAGGATTATTAAACCTGAAGTCTCTTTCAAGGCGCACGTGCTTATAATATTTGTTGCGTTCAAACCTTCCGCTGCACACCCGTAAAAAAGCAATACGGTCCCTGTGTTTGGGGTCAAGGTTGGCGTGTATTTTAAAAATAAATCCGCTGAATTTTTCTTCTTCAGGATTTATGTCCCGTTCTGTAGTATGGCGGGGCCTTGGTGTAGGTGCAATTCGTATGAAAGTATCCAGCATTTCTTTTACGCCAAAATTATTGACCGCACTTCCAAAAAATACGGGGGCGGTTTTGCCACTGAGGTAATCATCCAGGTTAAGTGCGCCGTACACCCCATCAATTAATTCAACATCTTCCCGCAAAACATTGGCGTCCTTCTCTCCGATTTTGGTATCCAGGATCGCATTGCTTAAGTCATTTATCTCCACTACATCCTCGTCGTTGGCCTTGGTGCCGGCAGCAAATAATATCAGGCTTTTTTTGTAGAGATCATATACACCTTTAAAATCTTTTCCACTATTGATCGGCACTGTCATTGGGTGCAACTGTATCTTTAATTCATTCTCGATCTCTTCCAACAGGTCGAACCGATTTTTACCATCACGGTCCATCTTGTTAATAAAAACAATAACCGGCGTGTTGCGCATGGCTATTACTTCCATTAACCGTCTTGTTTGTGCCTCTACCCCATTCACGCTGTCAATCACCAGCACTACACTATCCACCGCCGTTAGAGTACGATAAGTATCTTCTGCAAAGTCCTTGTGGCCGGGAGTATCCAGCAGGTTGATCAAATGGCCGTCGTATTCAAAAGTCATTACACTGGTAGCAACACTGATTCCACGCTGGCGCTCAATTTCCATAAAATCGGACGTAGCGTGCTTTTTTATTTTGTTACTTTTTACCGCTCCTGCCGTTTGTATTGCTCCGCCAAATAACAGGAACTTTTCAGTTAAGGTAGTTTTACCGGCATCGGGGTGAGAGATAATGGCGAATGTCTTGCGCTTGTTTATTTCGTTGATGTACTTCATTTTTTTTAACTCAATCAAAGTGCATACTCAAAGACATTTTACAATAAAAACATCTGGGAGCATATACAATAAATTGGGCGCAAAGGTAAGGGTTGACTGACACTATTACAAAGGCCTGTTGGCAAATGTGGTGTAGGAATGTTTGCGGGGAGACTTGATATTTTTTTATTCCTTATTTCTGAGATGGAAAAACTGTAACTATACAGGTAAATAAAATCTTCAAATTGCGATCACTACTATTTTACTTTATGATAAATAAATCATTATGCTGCTATTCTTTGCAAAATTACTTTGCAGGGAATACCTGATGTAACGATAACCTGGTGAGCTTTATGCAGGGGGATGGTAAAATAATCACCCGGCACTAAAGGGTAAACATCCTCTTCAACGATGATATTGCAGGTTCCTTCAACAATCAGAAACTTTTCGAACTCATTATCATGAACTTCCTGTGGCGCCATTTTTTTTATCCACACAATTGCTGTGATAGCCTTAGGTGTATAACCAATGATCTTTGCATGCACGTCGCTAAATGACTCCGGTAAAATCATATCCTCCCGATTGAGCCATAGGGAAAAATCATTTATTAATGTGCCTTGTTTCATTTCGGGGGGGAAAGAAGGTTGCTCACCATTTTTGAGTCGTTCGGTATAGTCAATACTTGCCAATAAAAATGGCTTTATGATCGGATCAGGAGCGATGGCTTGTAAAATCGCTACCATTTCTAACGCTTCACTTATTGCATCAATTTCACTGCGAACTTTTTCAAATAAATTCGCCATTTCTTCTACTTTGCCTGTTTCCTCCGCGGATAATTTACCCGCAACATACAATTCCAATATCCCGGACTCCATGAATGAATTTAAATTTTCCATACTGATGCTATCTGCCTGCCTGCTTTAATACAATTTTTAAATGATGCGTTAGGTAATAAAATCATTGTTTAACAAAGATAAAGCCTTACCGCTAATTTAAGCATCCTGCCAGTGAGGCTAACTGTGTGTTTGAGGAGCTGTATCGTTTGCCCCTATATACTAAATAATATGTCGTATGGATTTCGATCGCTCGTAAAAAGTGTTTAAAATGAACGGGATACAACAACTAGTCAATCAAAAAATAATAAAAGGTAACTTTGCACATAGAAAAATTAGTTTAAAAATGCATACGAAAGAAAGATATTTTGTTTAAACACCTCCGCGGTGTTTAAATTCCTTTCGCCGGCATAATTCCATATTTTATAAATTCCTGGTAACTATGCACTCCCCGGCAATTACTGCTACACCACAAAATGACAAATGGTTTGATTCAGATAAACAGTTTCACTTATTGTACCCGTCCTCCATTCAAAACCTGGCAACGGCACATTGGACCCCTCTGACAGTTGCCCATAAAGCGGCTGCCTTTTTAGCCGCTGAAAAAAAATCAAGGATACTTGACATTGGAAGTGGGGTGGGTAAATTTTGCCTGGCCGCTGCCCACTTTATGCCACAAGCGTTTTACACAGGTATAGAACAAAGGGAAGCGTTGGTGGCTTGTGCAGAAGATGCCAGGTGTAATTTGGGATTACAAAACGTTGCGTTTATCCATGGCAACTTTACTCAATTGGATTTTAAAAATTATGATCATTTCTATTTTTATAATTCTTTTTACGAAAATTTTTCTTTTACAGATAAGATTGACAACAGCGTCCAACACTCCGGTGAATTGTATCATTACTACGCACACTACCTGAAAAAACAATTGGAAAAAAAACCTGCAGGCACAAGATTAGCCACTTTTCACAGCCTTGAAGATGAAATACCAGAAGGTTTCCTGGTCGTTGGTTCCGACTTGGATAATGACTTAAAATTCTGGATAAAAATTTAGGTCTGACCCAATGGATTGTGACACATGAGGTTCAAAACTTCCATTTTTATAATGAACTAAATCCTTTGAAAAGAACTATATGTTCAGGCCAAAAATATTTGACACTTTTAAAAACTATTCCAGGCAGCAGTTTGGCAAAGACCTTTTAGCCGGACTAATCGTCGGTATTGTAGCACTGCCACTTGCAATCGCATTTGCAATCGCAAGCGGCGTATCACCCGAAAAGGGATTATTTACCGCAGTGATAGCTGGATTTATTATTTCAGCACTAGGTGGCAGTAAGGTACAGATCGGCGGGCCCACCGGCGCTTTTATAGTGATAGTGTATGGCATAGTGCAGGTATACGGGATAGATGGATTGATCATTGCGACTTTTATGGCCGGCATCATGTTGATCATTATGGGATTTGCACGCCTGGGTTCAATCATTAAGTTCATCCCTCATCCCTTAATTGTTGGTTTTACGAGCGGCATTGCGTTGATCATCTTTTCATCACAAATGAAAGATTTTTTTGGATTACAGATGGGTACCGTCCCGGCAGACTTTATTGAGAAATGGCAGGCTTATTTTTTATCCTTCAATACCATTAGTATTACAGCCACCCTTATCGGGTTGGCCACTGTTATTATAATACTGGCATGGCCCCATGTAACGCATAAAATACCGGGGTCATTAATTGCGATACTAATTACCACCGCTGCGGTGCAATTTTTTCATTTACCGGTGGAAACCATTGGAAGCCGTTTTGGCAGCATACATTCCTCTTTTCCTGTGCCATCACTGCCCCATTTTGATTTTGAAACCATCAAGCGCCTGATACAACCGGCGTTCACCATCGCCTTGCTCTGCGGCATAGAATCACTACTTTCCGCAGTAGTTGCTGACAGCATGATCGGAGGCAGTCACCGCTCCAACATGGAATTAGTGGCGCAGGGAACTGCAAACATTTTCTCTGCCTTATTTGGAGGCATACCTGCTACAGGTGCCATTGCCCGTACCGCCACCAACGTAAAAAATGGCGGTCGTACACCAGTAGCTGGTATTGTACATGCGATCGTACTATTAATGATCATCCTTTTTGTAGGCAAATGGGCGGCCCTGATACCAATGGCTACCCTAGCGGGCATATTAATTGTGGTGGCATACAATATGAGTGAGTGGCACAGCTTTCTATCGGTGGCAAAAGGCCCCCGCAGTGATGTAGCAGTTCTACTGATCACTTTTTTATTAACAGTGATTGTTGATTTGACCGTGGCCATCGAAATAGGTATGGTGCTGGCCGCATTCCTGTTTATGCGGAACATGACCAAATCAAGTAACGTAAATATTCTTACAAAAGAATTAAACCGCGGTGAGCAGGAAGACGAAAACGAACCGATCAGTAAATATTTGATTCCTGCAGGAGTAGAAGTATTTGAAATAAATGGCCCGTTGTTTTTTGGAGCTGCTTATAAATTCAAAGAAGCAATGAAATTTATTGAAAAAACACCCGAGATACTTATCGTGCGAATGCGAAGGGTACCCATCATTGATGCTACCGGCATTCGCATGCTGGCAGATTTACATAAAGAGTCAAAGAATCGAAAAACAAAACTTATACTTTCAGAAATTGAAAGCGTGCAGGTTATGCAGGAATTAAAGAAAGCCCGGCTGTTATTTGCAATTGGAAAGGGGAATGTGCTTGCCACCTTTGAGCAGGCTTTGAAAAGAAGCGGGGTGATTCTGGCGGATGCTTGATACTTGTCATTAGCTGTCAATAAATCCCCATTCATTTCGTAGTGCAGACAACTTTTCAGTTTCCATTTTTGCGATATTATAATGACCCGCCTCGTTCTTTTGTCGGAAGGCCTCATATAAAGTTACTGCACATGCTACAGATATGTTCAAAGATTTAATTATCCCTACCTGCGGTATGATAAAATTTCCATTTGCCATAGCAATGATCTCTTCACTTACGCCACTGTGTTCATTGCCAAAAATCAACGCTACCGGTTCGGTTAAATTCAACTGGTGCAAGCCAACTGCATCTGTACTCAAATGAGTGGTGTAAATTTTTTTGTAATGCTTCCGTAACTCATCCAGGCATTCCTTAGCATCTGTAAACTGGTGGATGGTAAGCCACTTGGCAGCGCTTGATGAACTCTTTGCCCCCCATTTACGGTGAGGTGGGATTTTATGATTGAGTATATAAACATCCTGGATGCCCACTGCATCGCAGGTACGCATAACTGCCGAAATATTGTGAGGATCAAAAACGTTTTCTAGCACTACTGTAAGATCAGGTTGCCGTTTATTTAACACAGCAGTAAGCCTTTCATTTCTTTCCGGAGTCATAGTAAATTAATAAGGAAGTAAAAATAAGGAATTTGAAAATTGGGAGGGGCCAGCACCAAAAACAATGTCATAAATTAGTGATTACTGGCTCAAAGGTTGCCAGCCTTTAAAAGGTTGGCAACCTTATGCAGTTTGATGCATGGATATGGGTTAATCCATGTTTATGTATATTTATGAAAAATAGATGGCATGAGAACAGCGTTAAAAAAAGAAGAAAAGATTTTACTGATCACGCGGCAGCATTGGGTTAAGCTTGTGCTGCCAATATTTGTGTGGGTGGTAGCTGCTATTTTGTTAATATGGCTTGCAGATACTACCGGCCTGATCATCACCCTCGTGCTTGCCTTATACCCCATGTATGAATATTTGAATTACAGGAATAATTTATGGTGTGTAACCAACCTGAGGGTAGTGGATGAAAGCGGTTTCTTCACCCGTTACTCCAAAGAAAGCCCGCTTGATAAAATAAATAATGTAGAATACGAACAAAGCCTTTGGGGCAGATTGTTTGGCTTTGGTGATGTTGATATTCAAACGGCCGCTGAGATGGGCGAAACAACCTATGAACTTATTCATCGCCCTAAATTATTAAAGGATACCATTACCCACGCACAGGAAGAATACAAAAGAGCGCAGGTAAGCAACCAGGCTGCCCAGTTAGCAAAAGCTATTGCACAAAACACCAACGTAGGAGCTGTTCCATCGCAACAATTGGTGGCTGATGAATTGCATAAACTATTTGAGCTGCTACAAAAAGGCGCTATTACCCAAGAGGAATATATAGCGCAGAAACGAAAGCTGATACCACCATCTTTCTAGACTACCCGTCCTTCTATTCACACCTTTTTCTGGTGCCTGCTAATCAATACCTCCTGTATTTCACTCAACGAATGACCTTTGGCTTGCAGCAATATCAGGTAATGAAACAATAGGTCGGCAGCTTCATCTTTGAACAATCCTGCATCATTATCCTTTGCTTCAATTACCAGTTCCACTGCCTCTTCACCTACCTTTTGCGCAATTTTATTAATGCCTTTTGCAAACAAAGAACTGGTGTACGACTTTTCTGAAGGATTGTTTTTTCGCTCTTTAATTATCTCTTCCAGTTGAAACAAAAAATTATTATTGGTATTCTTTTCATTCCAGCAGGTATCCGCTCCCGTATGACAGACAGGCCCCACAGGATTTACTTTGATCAACAAGGTATCGCTATCGCAATCTGCTTTTATATCTCTCAATAAAAGAAAATTACCGCTCTCCTCTCCTTTTGTCCACAACCTGCGTTTGCTTCTGCTGTAAAAAGTAACTTTTTGCAGTTCCTGCGTTTTAGCAAGCGCTTCTTCATTCATAAATCCAAGCATCAATACTTTGCCGGTAACATCGTCCTGTATTACAGCAGGCACAAGCCCATCTGCATATTTATTAAAATCGATCGTCATCTTCTTTTTAATTGTCTCTTTTGATTAAGCACAATGTTTTTCTTAAAGGTATTTGTTTACCAGCATTTGTTCTATATGGATCATCGTTGTGTCACTCCCTTGTACTTTTACAGCAACGAGGAACGAAAAACGGCAGTGTCTGTCGTTCCACGCAAAGAGAATAAAGGAGCAAAGACGCAAAGATTATGGTTTCATCTTTGCGTCTTGTAGTGTTTCCTTAGCGCCTTTACGAGAAAGTATAAATACCATCAAGTAAACGAGATTGATTCACCATTGACCATTCACCATTCACCCTTCTCACAATCTCACCCTTATCTGCTGGGCTGCCAGGTATTGTTTTAAGGCGATTATTTCAATTTCCTTATAATGAAAAATGCTTGCTGCCAGTGCCGCATCCGCATTTGCCTGTTGAAAAACATCTTTAAAATGTTCCATCCTTCCTGCCCCGCCGGATGCAATTACGGGAACGGGTAAACTATTAGATAACGTTGATGTAATATCTAATGCGAAACCATTTTTAGTTCCATCATTATTCATGGACGTTAGCAATATTTCCCCTGCACCTAAAGCCACCGCCTGGCTTGCCCAATCCGTTGTTTTCATTTCAGTTTTTGTTCTGCCACCGTTCAGGTAAACGTACCATTCACCATCTGATTCCTTTTTTGTATCAATGGCCAGCACAACACACTGGCTGCCAAACTCGTTACTCAATTGGTTTATTAACGAAGGATTTTTAAATGCCGAGGTGTTCACTGAAACCTTATCCGCTCCATTTTGTAATAGCAATGCTACATCTTCAATAGTACTGATGCCTCCGCCTACAGTAAAAGGAATATTGATATTGGCTGCAATCCGCTTTACCAGCTCAACCAATGTTTTTCTTTTTTCTATTGTTGCGGTAATATCTAAAAACACCAATTCATCCGCACCTTTATCAGAATACACTATCGCTAATTCTACCGGGTCGCCGGCATCACGGATATCTTCGAAATTGATGCCTTTCACCGTTCTGCCATCCCTGATATCCAGGCAGGGAATAATTCTTTTAGTAAGGCCACGGCCAGCGATTCCTGCTGCTGCTGCAACGGGCAATTGTTCTCTCTTCGGCGAGGTACTATTCATTATAAAGTTTGATCATTAATTGTGAAAATCAATTGAAATACCGAAACGTTTCATCCTCCTGCTTCAACGGATTCAGCGGAACCTTTCCTTCATAAATTGCTTTACCGATGATAACGCCTTTACAGCCTATTTCCTCCAGTAAAATAATATCATTGATATTACTTACGCCGCCGCTTGCAATTAAATTTACTTCGGGATGTTCCTCCATTATTTGTTTATATAGTTCAATTGAAGGCCCCTGCATTGCGCCATCTTTTGAAATGTCCGTACAAAAAATATTGGTAACGCCGAGGCTTAACATTTTGCCTATAAAGGCAAAAATATTAATGCCGCCATCTTCGAGCCAGCCACTGATCTTTATTTTACCATCCAAAACATCGGCCCCAATTAAGAACTTATCAGTTCCAAATTCCATCAGCCATTCTTCCAGGATTTCAGGGTGCTTAACTGCAAGGCTTCCGATGGTGACCATGGCGGCGCCAGCATTAAAAATATTACTTACGTCTGTTATGTTTTTTACGCCACCGCCAAAATCGATCACTAAGTTTGTAGCGGCAGCAACGTCTTCCAATATTTTCATATTTATTATACTGCCCGCCTTTGCTCCATCAAGGTCAACGATATGCAGCCTTGTAATCCCAGCCGCTTCAAATTGTTTTGCAACCTCCACCGGGTTTTCGTTGTACACTACCTGGCTGGCGTAATCACCCTTGGTAAGGCGGACGCATTTACCATTAATAATATCGATGGCTGGAATGATGATCATATATTAATAAAGTTTTTTAAGATCGTTTCTCCTGCTTTACCTGATTTTTCCGGATGAAATTGTACAGCATAAAAATTACCTTTTTCCAGTGCGGCGCTATAAGGCAATATGTAATCGGTGGTGGCAATGGTTTCGGTGCCTGCAGCCGCAAAATAACTGTGAACGGCGTAAACAAAAGCATCGTCACAAAGGCCATCAAATAATACTGACTTGTAATCGTAAATATTATTCCACCCGATTTGCGGAATTTTCACATTACCGTTTGCTGGTGTTGGAAACAATTTTACTGCTTCACCAAATATGCCAAGGCAAGCTGTGTCACCTTCTTCCGAATGACTGCACATCAACTGAAGGCCAAGGCAGATACCCAGCACCGGTTGTTGTAAAGAGATGATCAATTTATCCAATTGCCTTTCCCGCAAATATTGCATAGCTGAATTAGCATGACCCACACCAGGAAAAATAACTTTGTCAGCCATTTGTATCAAAGCCGCATCATCGGTCACTACCGACTCGACGCCTATCCGCTGCAAAGCATACTGCACACTTTGCACATTTCCCGCATTGTATTTTATAATTGCTACCATTTAAATGGTTGATAGTTGATGGTTAATAGTTGATGGTTACGTTTGTTGTTAGCTACTTGTTGTAAGCTATTTATTGAAACTCGTGCTATTAGTATTTTTGTTGTTGGTTAATTGTTTATTAATGACTCCACATGGATGACGAACCAGTAAGACCGAAAACCATCAACCTTTAACCTTCAACCTTCAACCTTTTTAAAGCACTCCCTTTGTACTTGGTAAAGAATCGTTATGGATGTCTCTTTTTACAGCCATCTTAATTGCCTTTGCGAATGCTTTAAAGATAGATTCAATTTTGTGGTGCTCATTGTCTCCTTCTGCTTTAATATTCAAATTGCATTTAGCTGCATCGCTGAAAGATTTAAAGAAATGGAAAAACATTTCAGTGGGCATTTCACCTATTTTTTCTCTTTTAAATTCGGCTTCCCATACAATCCAGTTGCGGCCTCCGAAATCGATACCCACCTGGGCCAGGCAATCGTCCATGGGCAATAAAAACCCATAACGCTCAATCCCTCTTTTATCTGCTAAAGCCTTTGCCATGGCTTCGCCCAGCGCTATGCCAGCATCTTCTATACTGTGGTGCTCATCGATATGCAGGTCGCCATTGCAAACAATATTCAGGTCTAAATTTCCGTGGCGGGCAATTTGATCGAGCATGTGATCAAAGAAGGGCAGACCGGTTTTTATATTCGCTTTACCTGTGCCATCCAGGTTTATTTCAATACTTATTTTTGTTTCGTTTGTCTTGCGTTCATGCTTTACAATTCTTGGCGGCAATTTTAAATACTGGTAAATTTCAAGCCATTCAGGAGATTCCAATACGATCACGCTTTTTCTTAGTTCATCAATTGTAGCGCTAATTTCCGATGAACCCAATGTGGCATCGTTGTTTAACCAAAATCCCTTACAACCAATATTTTTAGCCAGTTGCATATCGGTGATCCTGTCACCAATAACAAAAGAACCGGCAAGATCATAGTCGGGGTTGTTTAAATATTTTGTCAGCATACCTGTTCCCGGCTTGCGGGTAGGTATATTGTCCTTTGCAAATGTTCTGTCAATACATACTTCAGCAAAATGGATCTTTTCATTGGCCAGGCTCTTAAGGATAAAATTGTGTATCTGTAAAAAGGATGCTTCGGGAAAAGATGGAGTACCCAATCCGTCCTGGTTGGATACCATTACAAATTCATAATTAAGTTCAGTGGCAATTTTACGCAGGTAGTAAAACATATCAGGATAAAATTCCACTTTGTCAAAAGAATCGATCTGGTAAGTTGGCGGCGCTTCTTTGATCAATACGCCATCGCGGTCGATGAATAATATTTTTTTCATTTATTGGATTATGCTTTTTTTATTTTCTTTGTTGCAACGGGCTTTGTTTTTGATCTGGCAGCTTTGACTTCTGCAGGTGTTACTGCGGAGGCCTTATTGCCAAAATTGTTTCTTACATAAGTCAACACATCTGCTGTTTGCTGATCGTTCAACACACCTGTCTGTGGCGGCATTGGATTATGATAATTCTCACCGTCTATTTCAATCTCACCGCCCTTTAACCCATTCAGTACAATGTTAATCAGTGCCTTCTTGTCACCTAGTACCCATTTCGTTTTCACAAGCGTGGGGTTCATGCGTTGCATCCCTTCGCCATCTGCCTGGTGGCAGGCGAGGCAGGTCATCTCGTACACTTTTTTGCCTCTTTCCATAGAAGCTTTTATCCCTGGTTGTGATGAAAGCTGGAATGAAGAAAGTGCGAAAAAAAAGATAGTGGTTATGATGATTATTTTTTTCATTTTGGTTTGATAAGTTTTTGAGATCATTGTCCCGATCTGCTTTCCATTTAAATACTTTAAAAAATTTCGCAGGCCAGTGCTGCTCAATGATCAAATGTACAAGAGTGCGACGCCTGTGAAGTTGAACTTTGTCCCGAAGCCCGGCCAATAATTTTTTCTATTATTTATTGCTGTAATCAATTTTCCACACTGTTCCATTATTGTCCTCAGAGACAAACAAAGATCCATCGGGAGCCTGTGCCAGTCCGCATGGACGATACTTTGCTTTGTTGATATTGGCACCTGCAAATCCGTTGGCAAATATTTCCCATGCACCAGATGGGGCGCCATTTTTAAAAGGAACAAATACTACAAAGTAACCAGCCTGGGGTTGTGGTGATCTGTTCCATGAACCATGAAAAGCGATGAAGGCGCCATTGCGGTACCTGGCAGGAAACTTTGTGCCAGTATAAAATAATAATGCATTAGGGCCCAGGTGACCGGGGAATTGCAAAATTGATTTTTCTTTGCCTTCACAAGGGCCAGTCTTTACACGGTTTCCGCCGTACTCCGGGTTTAATAATTTTAGTTTTTTGTCATTATCAAAATAACAATAAGGCCAGCCGCAGTCTGCACCTTTTTTTATACGGAACATTTCTTCTGCAGGATTTTCGGCGCCAGCTTTTTCATCAAACAAATCCGGGTAATTCTGGTATAATTGATCTCTTCCATGCTGCATCACATAGAGGTCGTTTACTTCATTGTTCCAATCGAGCCCTACCACATTGCGCAAACCGGTTGCATAGCGAATGCCCGTTGAATAAGACTGATTTAACTGGTCAGCTTTAAATTGCCAGATGCCTCCAGCGGTTTCCAATAATGGGCAAGGATCCTGGCCAGGTGAACCTTTAGCCCTATCCTGCACCTGGCACACGTTGGATGGACAACCAATATTTACATAGATATTTCCCGCATTATCCAAGGCAATTGATTTGGAGTTATGTTGTCCACGGTCTATCAACCCTGTAACAATCTTTTGAACCGAGGCTTCATCTATTGTGCCATCCTTCTCATTGAGTTTGTAGCGGAAAACGTCTGAATTGGAAGAGGCATAGAGCCAGCCGTTTTTTATTGCAATACCAGTACCTACATAACTACCGAAGCCGGTCACCTGGTCAAAACTGCCATCTCCATCGGTGTCGTGTAAACGATAAATGCCTTTCCCATCTTTTAGTTTTTCCAATTTTACAAAAACGTCGCCATTGGGAGCCACCACAATATGACGGGCACGGCCCAGATCGGTGATAACTTTTGTGGCGTTAAATCCGGCAGGCAAAACAAGACTACTGTCGGCTCTCGCACCAGTATTTTTTGTTTTGGCCGAATGGTTGCCGAAGGCCATAATCATCAACAAAAAGGCTGAGTAAAAGAAAGCGGTAAAAAACTTGGGTCTATACATAATTCATCATTTTTTTTGATAGAAATCTATTTGCTCATAAAATTTCCCAGGCTATCAATCAATATTCCATTTTCATCCGGCGTGCCTACAGTGATACGCACACAATTTTCGCACAATACATCTTTGGTTCTGTTGCGCACCACAATCCCTCTTGTAGTAAGGTATTCATATAAGGCGTTTGCATCCTTTACTTTTACCAACAAAAAATTAGCATCACTGTTAAAAACTTTTTCCACAAAGGATAGTTTACTCATTTGTTTGGAAAGAATACTTTTTTGAGAAATGACTTCCTTTATCCAATTATTTACCTGCTCTGTATGCTGCAATGCTTCAAGCGCCAATTCCTGTGACGCTTCGTTGATATTGTAGGGAGGTTTTACTTTATTGAAAACATCAATAATATCCATTGAAGCGTAACAAAGCCCCAAGCGTAATGCTGCCAGCCCCCAGGCTTTAGACAACGTTTGCATTACGATTAGGTTTGGATATTCGGTTAGCTCCTGTATAAATGTTTTTTGCTTTGAGTAATTGATATAGGCTTCATCAATCAATACAATACCGGGGAAATTATTTAATAGTATTTCCACATCATTTCTGTTCATGTTATTGCCGGTAGGGTTATTGGGCGAACATATGAATAACAATTTTGTATGTTGATCAACTGCATCCAGTATGCCTTGTACGTCCAACTGAAAATCCGGCGTTAGGTTAACCTTTTTAATGCCAACATTATTAATATTGCCACTTACTTCATACATACCATAAGTGGGCGGGCATATGATCACATTGTCCTTAACCGGATCACAAAAAATACGGTAAGCAAGGTCTATTACTTCATCGCTGCCATTGCCTATGAATATATTTTCTGCAGGCACCCCTTTGATCCTTGCGAGCGTGAATTTTAATTGCCACTGGTATGGATCAGGGTACCGGTTAAAATTATCTTCGAGCGGCGATCCGTAAGCGTTCTCGTTTGCATCCAGCAATACCGTAGCCGAACCCGTGAACTCGTGGCGGGCAGAGGAATAAGGGGTAAGATTGTTGATATTTTCCCTTATTAAATTTTTCAAATTAAATGGGCCAGCCATTAAAGGAGTGTTTGCAGCCGGGTTATTATCTTCAGTGTCTCTCATATACTGTAGTTTCTTTTTATAAAAAGCATTAGTTAGTTTTTTCCAACTGAACCGATGCAGTTTCATTTATTGCATTTAGCCTCACTGTTACCGCATTTTTATGTGCATCCAGCCCTTCTGCTGCCGCCATTCTTTCAACTGTATTTCCAATATTTTGTATCCCTTCCTTACTCAAATATTGAAAGGTGATCTTTTTTACAAAGCTATCCAAAGATACGCCACTGTAGGCTTTTGCATAACCATTGGTAGGCAGCGTATGATTGGTTCCCGCGGCATAATCTCCCACACTTTCCGGAGAATAATGTCCTAGAAATATACTTCCCGCATTTAAAACCTTAGCGGATAATTCCAGAGCATTGTCTGATGCGATGATGAGGTGCTCGGCAGCATATTCATTTAGCAAATCAAATGCCTCATTCACGTTTTCCATTACTATAAACCGGCTGCTTTGTAATGCTGCTGCCGCAATGCCGTTTCTTGAAAGCAATGGAAGCTGACGATCGATTTCCAGCTTTACATTTTCAGCTATTGCCGCATCGGCTGCAACCAATACTACCTGACTATCAACGCCGTGTTCTGCCTGGCTAAGCAAGTCTGCCGCTACAAAAACAGGGTTGCTGCTTTTATCGGCATACACAGCCACTTCGCTTGGCCCCGCCGGCATATCAATTGCCACTCCTTCTTTATTCACCAACTGTTTGGCGCAGGTAACGTATTGGTTGCCTGGTCCAAATATTTTATACACCTGCTCAATGGTGTTTGTGCCATAAGCCATTGCAGTAATTGCCTGCACACCGCCCACTTTATAAATATTGCTGAGACCAATCAATTGCGCCGTATACAAAATTACCGGGTTTACCTTTCCGTTTGTATCACAGGGCGTACAAACAATAATTTTGTTACAACCTGCCAGCACCGCCGGTATCCCCAGCATCAGCAATGTTGAAAACAATGGCGCCGTGCCACCAGGAATATATAATCCAACTTTTTGAATGGCTACCGGTTTCCTCCAGCACAATACCCCGGTAGTGGTTTCAATTTGTACAGGTTCTTGTGCCTGCACCGCATGAAATTTCTCAATATTATTTTTTGCTGTTTGTATCGCAGCTTTTAGTTCGTTGCTTACCTGTAATACGCCCTCTTCTATTTCTGCCTCGCTAACTTTAAGCTGATCTAATACAACATTATCAAATTGTGCTGCATACTTTTTAATCGCAGCGTCGCCGTTTAGCTTTACATCATCAAGTATCGCAGACACAGTCCCCTCCAGCGCTTTACTATCAAAAGCAGGCCGTTGCAGTAATTCAGCCCAATCGTTTTGTATTGGATTAATAAATATTTTTTCCATAATAAAATAAACTTTTAGCCCGCATGGTTTTAACGAACATCTTTGTGTCGGTAAAAACTATTTGCTACCGGCTGATCTATACAATCATTTTTTCAATTGGAATTACAATGATCCCCTCGGCTTCAAATAATTTTAATTTTTCTATTACTTCCCAAAAATCATTTTCATTTACCACACTTTGAACACTGCTCCATCCTTCTTCGGCCAGCGGTACCACTGTTGGGCTTTTCATACCTGGCAGTAAAGAAAAAATATTTTTTAGCTGGTGATTGGGTGCGTTCAATAAAATGTATTTATTGTTTTTGGCAGTCTTCACAGCATTGATACGCAATAACAATTTTTCCAGCACCAGTCTATTTTCATCGGATAAATTTTGATTGGCTGCCAATACCGCCTCTGACTGCAATATTACTTCCACCTCCTTCAGCCCGTTTGTGAACAAGGTGCTGCCACTACTCACCAGATCGCAGATCGCATCTGCCAATCCAATACCAGGGGCTATTTCCACCGATCCGCTGATCTCATGAATTTCGGCATCGATCTTTTTACTTATTAAAAATTGCTGCAGAATTGTGGAGTAAGTCGTAGCGATTTTTAAACCATTTAAGTCTTCGAGTGATATGTATTGCATGGTCTTAGGTACTGCAATACTTAACCTGCATCTGCCAAAACCAAGGCGATATACCAGGTCGATCTCTTTGTTTTTTTCCAGCATCACGTTCTCGCCAACAATACCGATATCGGCTACACCATCATACACATATTGAGGAATATCATCATCCCTTAAAAAATATACTTCCAGTGGAAAATTGAAGGCAACAGCTTTTAATTGCTTGTTGCCATTGTTTAATTCTATTCCACACTCTTTTAGCAACCTGATCGAGTCCTCGTAAAGCCTGCCCGATTTTTGAATAGCGATTTTCAGCATAATTATTTTTTGTTCTTGTTTAAAAAATTTTAAAGCGTATCCGAAAATATTTATGAATTCAGGCGTGCATTTTCACGTAAGTCCAAAGGCCTGGAAACAAAAAGGGCTTACCTTTTGAGTAAGCCCTTTATTGAAAATATGTTTTATTACATACACATCAGCATAGCTTACCCTTTGGTAAAAAAATGATGGTGATGTATATGTGTTATTTTTTTCATGTTCATTGCAAAGTAAAGGCTGATAAATTATTTTACCAAATAAAATTTAAAAAGGTTCGGCCACTACTCCTAAGCCAGGTGTATCATTATAAATTATTTTCCCGAACTCAAACCCGACTCCCCTTGCGGTATCTTCCTTCAATAATAAAGGGCCATCCATATCAAGGTAATCAACTAAAGGTGCCAGTTGTGCAATAGCGGCGGTACCTATTGAACTTTCATTCATGCACCCGATCATAATCTTCATATCCAGTTCTCTTGCTTTTGCGATCATTCTCCGGGCCGGCGTTATGCCGCTGCACTTCGTTAGTTTGATATTGATCCCGTGAAAATGATGATGGCATTTTTGTACATCCATTTCGCCAACACAGCTTTCGTCTGCAATGAGTGGGATCACGGATTCTTTATAAAGGATTTTCATCCCTTCCCAATTGTCTTTGGCCAGCGGTTGTTCTACCATCTCTACATCAAGCTCTTTTAGAACAGGTATTTTTAGTAAGGCTTCCTCCAGGCTCCATCCCGCATTCGCATCCACCCTTAACACTGCCGCTGTATGTTTTCTCAATGCTGCTACCATTTCAATATCATCCTGCACACCTACTTTTATTTTATAAATTGGCCACGGCTGTTCTTTCATTTTCATCACCATATTTTCAATGCTGTCTATACCAATAGTGAAATCGGTAATGGCACTCTTTGTATTATCCAAACCCCAGAGTTGGTGCAATTGTTTTCCTTTTATTTTGCCATATATATCCCAGCCTGCCATATCCAACGCACACACTAAAAAGGGATTGTTGGGAAAAAGGTGATGCAAATAATGCCAAAATCTTTCAGGATCAGAGAAGGCAAATTTTTCAAGGAAGTTTCTTTTTAATTCAAGGTGCTCCAGCATCTTTTCGACGGTTATATCATAATAACTAATGGCTGGTGCCTCACCATACCCCTTTACTCCAAAGTGATCCAGCTCTACGATTAAAGTCGGCTGGTGACTTTTGGTGCCTTTAGAAATAGTAAAGGAATGTTTAAACAACAGATTAAAATGCTTAGCTTTAAGGTTCATACTTTCAAAGTTACTTATATGTTCATCGAGTAAGCTTGAAACTGGACCCAATATTTTATTAACGAAACCTTTTCCAATGAAAAAATTTTTACTTACATCCTTTTTTGCTGTTTGCTTTATCGCAGTATTTTCTCAAGCTAATTTCTCAGGCGCTCTTGCAGTTACTGATGCCATGTTTCATAGGCCTGCCGAAGGAACTCCCCCTACCATTTTATCTACTGCGGGCACAAGTGTTCATTTTGACGTCATTACACTCAATATACCCATCGCAGGAGTTGTTACGGTCAGCACCAATAGCATTTGGGATAATTTCACCATATTATATAATTCGGGTGGTTTTAATCCACTCCTGCCACTTGCCAATGCACTAGTGGCAAATGACGATTTTGGTGGCCCTAACTCAGGGTTTACTTATAATTTTACTACCACTGGTACTTACTACCTTGTTATGTGTTCTTTTAAAAATGATGTGACGGGGCCTTATAGCGTATCAGTATCTGCCGCGGTGCCTTTACCACTAAAGCTTGTTTCTTTCACAGCCGGAAAGGCGGGTACAAGCAGTAATATTATAAATTGGTCGAGCGCAGAAGAAAGTAATCTTACCAATTACCAGCTTCAGCGCAGTAATGATAACAGGGTTTTTGTGAATATGGCAAATGGCAGTATTGCAGCAAAAAATAATTCCACCCTTTCCAATTATAGCTTCATGGATAAAACTCCTGCTAAAGGATATAATTATTACCGGCTCAAAATAAATGAAACCAACGGCACTTTTAATTACAGCAATATTGCCTTGGTTAAAAACGGTGGCTTCGACATCTCGAATTTAAAAGTATATCCGAACCCGGTATCGGACTATTTATTTGTAGAGGGTAAATCAATGCAAAGCAATAAGGCTTTTGTTTCTATAATAAATACAGGTGGCGGGATAATGCAAAGCAGCCAATTGGCTTTTAATAACCAGGGTACTTTATCAATCGATATTAAAAAATTACCTGCAGGTAAATATTTCCTAAAAACAGTTGTAGATAAAGAAGAAGCTGTACTGTCATTTATTAAAAAGTAAATAACATTAGTGTATAAAAAAAGGATACGAAGATTCACTTTGTATCCTTTTTTTATGCTTGCTATTTTCCACATAATTTATCTGCCACTTGCAGCAACAAAGGTCAGCAGTTCCTTATTGAACTCATTTTTGCTGATCAGATTTTCAAGTGTAAGGTGCATTCTGTATTTCCAAAAATGTTTTGGATCAGCAGGAATATTGATTCGTTCATCTGCCGGATTTTCTCTTCTAAGTGAGTCATCCGATCCTAAAATATCCTGCATTTGAAAAATGCTCCACATTGCAGGTGAGTATAAATGCTGGATGACTATTTCTTTATTGATTTTCGCTTCGCAAAATATGGGCGCTATTCCCGTGTGTCCTAAAACATTATTATAGAAACGTTGGGTCTTTGGCTGGTCCTCTTCCCACCAGCCCCGTAGTGTACTCATGTCATGTGTGGAAGGGGTTATTACTGACAGGTAAGGGGCTTCAGCGGGGTGAAAAAATTCTTTGTTAGCAGCTTTTGGCATTCGCTGTATCTCTAAACTTAATATCCCGAATTGCCTCATGGCTTCCGGTACACAGTTTGGCACCATACCTAAATCCTCGCCACACACCAGCATGTTAGTACTCCTCTTTAATTCGGGTAATTTATTCAGGGCTTCCATCTTCCAAAAATCATCCTGCCGATGGAAAAAATAATCAATATAAAGTTGTTTGAGTTTTTGTTTTGAATGGGTATCCAACTCACGGTAAGAAGTAGTTTGATCCATATTGATGCGAAAATGAAACTGCTGCTTTTGTGAGCCTTCTTCCTCATAAAATATCACGTTACTGATCATATCAAACAGGCCTTCTTTTATCCAAATATTTTCCGCTGATTCAGGTTGCTGTTGAAAGTAAGATTCTACTTTCCGTTGGGTATCGTAATCAGGCTTTAATTTAAAATTCCCATCGTTCCAAAACAGGAACTTTTCTTTTACCTGTCCTTCGTATTCTCCAAATCTCTCCTTTACAATATGATCAGGGATATATGGCTTACAGTAACGATGATATTGAAACACAATAGCCTGCTGATGCAATTCATTGACATGGATGGGAATGGCCGGAACAAATCTTCCCAATATACCCTCAACGGCATCTAAAGGAATACTCCAGATACGGAAAAACCCCAGAATGTGATCGATACGAAAAGCATCAAAATACTCACTCATCTGTTCGAAGCGCTTACGCCACCACGAAAAATTATCTTCCTGCATTTTCTTCCAGTTGTAGGTAGGAAAACCCCAGTTTTGTCCTTTCACTGCAAAATCATCGGGAGGCGCCCCGGCCTGGGCATTCATGTTATACAATTCGGGAGCCATCCACGCATCACAGCCATAGCGGTAAATTCCAATAGGAAGGTCACCCTTTACGATGATGCCATTTTTGTGAGCATAAGCTGTAGCATCCTTCAATTGCAAATGAAGATGGTATTGAATAAAATAATGCAAGGCAATATGGTCATAATATTTTTGATTGGGCGAAGCCAATCGTTGAATAGCCGCCTCATCATAAATACTTTGTGACTTCCATTGATTGTAATCGGCCGTATTGTATTTGTCTCTTAAAAAACAAAACACTGCGTAAGGGATAAGCCAGTGGCTGTTTAATCCAAAAAATTCTACATATTTAGCGTCATTTAAAAAGGCTTCTTTTTGCAAAGCAAATAATTCCCTAACCGTAGAAAACTTTATACTCATTACCTTTTCATAATCGAGGTATGGTAAATTATTGAGCTCAGCCTGTTTTTTCTTTAAAAGTTTAATGGGCGCAGTATGCATGCTTTCTGCAACTTTTTCGAGATTAAGGTACAATGGATGCAACGCAAAAGTTGAGATGGCCGCATAGGGATAGGAGTCTAGAAAAGTATGCGTAGCGGTTGTATCATTAATGGGCAATAACTGAATTAATTTTAAACCAGTCGTCTTTGCCCAATCTACCAATAACTTTATATCTGTAAATTCACCAGTTCCAAATCCGTTTGTGCTTCGCAAACTAAAAACAGGTATCGCAACCCCCGCCCCCTTCCAGTTACTCAAATCAAATTGCGCAAATCCATCATGAATAATAGTAAGGGATGTTTTGCCGCTTTCACTGTTCAAGGTTCTGTTGTTGCCTGACTCAAATGATTGAAAGGTCTTCGTTTTCGAATTATACACTCCATACTTATAAGCGATGGGGAAAATTGAATCAGCAAGATTTAATCTTATTGACCACCAGTTTCCTTCCTTTGATAAGATCAATGGGCTGCTGGTTTTCCATTCGCCCAATGATGGCCCGCTGCCGCCTATACACAATACTTCATCGCTTTTTAATAAAGGGGCCTTTACTTTAAATTCATGCGTGTAGGTTTTTACCAATTTTTGCTTTGCTGAGGGAGATTTTTGTTTTAGTAAAACATCCTGAAAGGCTTTTGTAAAAAATACGTTTTCAACCTGGCCTGCATGATTCCAGGTATCAATTAATACGATCTCACCGGCACTGATCTTTTTAAATTCTATCACTCTATCATTTCCCCATTCAATTATATGACTGCCGTCAATATCCTGAAATATATACCTGTATTCTATGTCTCGTGTATTAAAATCTGTTGCGGGTATCTCTACCCTGCCTTGCCAAAAATCAGCATTGAAATATTTTAAAGGAACGGCTTTCTTGATATCATCATTACCCAATGCGTTGTTGCTTCCGGACACAAACAATGTTTGTCCGAATTTGGTAGAAAAGCGAATGTAAAAGTTAAGTATCATTTAATAGAAAGGTTAAGGGACAACAATATAAATCCTTTGCAGCAAAATGTAAAAAATACACAATCATTAAACGATTAAAAGAATAAATTAACCGTTTAAAGCTATGTATAATAGAATGGTACAAAAAAATTAAATAACTCCTCAAGGCAAATTTAATTTGTTTGTTTTGCCCTATTTTTGCCAAAATCATTTGAATAATGGAAACTACAAAAAAATCTACCGGCAAATATTGGATACTTTTTTTCGCATCTTTAGTTGCTTCTGTTGTTGTTTATAAAGTCGGCGGTGGATATTGTTCTATGGTATTACCATTCAATGTTACCTTTTTTGCAAAGGCTTTGGACTTGATGTAGTCCATTTTTACATTTCTTTTATTTCTTCAGGCTATTAATAATAGTTGAGAATTCGGCAGCTACCAACGAAGCACCGCCTACTAATCCCCCGTCAACATCAGGCTGACCAAATATTTCTTTTGCATTGGCTGCTTTTACGCTGCCTCCATATAATATTGAAATACCGTCTGCGAGTTCGTTGCTGTATTGTTTAGCTATTACACTTCTGATATGTGCATGCATTTCCTGTGCCTGCTCACTCGTGGCTGTTTTGCCAGTGCCGATAGCCCAGATGGGTTCGTAAGCTATTACAAATCCTGTTAGACGCTCCTCATTTAAATGAAACAAGCTTTCTTTCAACTGATTTTCTACATAACTATTTTGTGTACCAGCTTCCCTGATGGCCAAAGCCTCGCCGCAGCAGAAAATGGGTTTTAAGCCATACTCAAAACAAATATTCACTTTTTCTGCAAGTAATTCATTGGACTCATTAAAATATTCTCTTCGTTCGCTGTGGCCAATTATCACATAGGGAACTCCAATGCTCTTTAGCATTTCTGCGCTTACTTCCCCAGTATATGCACCGGCATGTTTGCTATAGCAATTTTGTGCCGCCACCAATACATTCTGTCTTCCCTGTATTTTATTTAATATACTAAGCAGGTAAGGAAATGGAACGCCAAATACCGCTTCCTGGTTTTGGCTAAGGTCAATATTGCTTTCCATTAAATCAGTAATTAACTTCTCAGCTTGCTCAAGGGTAAGGTTCATTTTCCAGTTAGCCGCAGCTATTTGTTTTCTCATTTTGTTTGTTTATGATTGAGTGTAAAGATGTTTCAATTTTTGTTTTTCGGGCTCTGTGATGGATTCCCCCTTCAATTTTTTCCAGTTGCTGATATCCTTTAGCACTTTTTCAAAGGTATACCTTTCTTTTCCCCATGTAAAATCAGCTACAAACTTTGGTGGAAAGTGTGATCCAAAAATATTACAGCACACGCCTACCACCGTGCCAGTATTGAAAGATGTATTGATCGCAGACCGGCTGTAATCGCCCATTAGCAAACCACATTTTAGTCCTACAGGGAGGTAATCGTTCGCAGCATTGCTCCATACTTTCACTTCTCCTGCAGTATTTTTTACATTAGAATTGGTAGTGCCAGCCCCTAAATTACACCACTCTCCTATCACACTATCGCCCAGGTAACCATCGTGGGCCTTGTTGCTATAGCCGAACATAATTGAATTCTTGATTTCTCCGGCAGCAGTGCAGAACGGCCCAACAGTAGTAGCGCCATATATTTTACTGCCCATTTTTAAGATAGCGCCTTCGCATAGTGCAAACGCTCCCCGTATCATGCAGCCTTCCATTACCTGTGCATCTTTGCCAATATAAATGGGGCCGGCAGAGGCGTTTAAAATAGAATGCTCCACAAAAGCCCCTTTTTCTAAAAAAATATTTTCGGCACCAACTATTTTATTGGTAGATGAAATGGGTTGCGAACTTCTCCCGGCGGTGATCATTTCATAATCTTTCCTCAGTGCCCACTCATTGTGTTGAAATATTTGCCATGGATACTTCAATCTTTTTACACAGTCACTCTCAGTTAGGGCAATATTTTCAAATCCCGACTGAGCCATTAGTTCTTCAAACTTACTTAGCCAATCTTTTGTAGGTATTATGTCTGCGCCTATTGTGATTGAAGAAATGCTTTGTGCGTTTGAACTATCAGGTGTGAATGCAGGAGCATCATCAATTAGTTCAAACTGCGGAAAATAAGCCCATTTTTCCCTGATCGTCAATATGCCAACCCTTATATCAATAGCATGCCTTGTAGCCGTAAACGGATACAGGTTAAGGCTGGCTTCAGTATCATCGAGAAATATATTCACCCGCTAAAAATACTTTAAATAAATGATTGAAATAATTGCCTCTTTCACGATAATCAATATTATAAGTTGCTTAATTATCAAACAAAAATCCCCCCGGGAACAACCGGAGGGACTTAAAGTATAGCCATGAAAAACAAACTTTAGTAATTTACTAATTCGCTTTCTTTTCGTAACGTTTTTTAAACTTATCGATACGCCCTGCAGTATCAACCAACACATTTTTACCTGTATAAAACGGGTGAGATGTATTTGAAATTTCTAATTTGATTACAGGGTAATCATTTCCGTCTTCGTATTTAATAGTTTCATTTGAATTGGCAGTAGAACGACTTAAAAAAGTTGTGCCATTACTCATATCCTTGAAAACTACAAAACGGTAATTTTTGGGATGCAAATCTTTTTTCATAATTGTAAAAGTTTGTGCATGGATTTTGCCATGCGATTTTTGAGCTGCAAATGTAGGGCAAATTGATTTAATGACAAAACCAAAACTCTTTAAATACCGGCGAAGGTTTCCTAGCTCTTCATATTGGTCTGTTGCAAAGCGATACCTACATTCCAGCTTTTTGATGCCTGTATTACATCCTGGAGATCGTCTATTTTTTTGCCTGTTACTCTTATAATGTCATCCATAATGGCTACCTGCACTTTTAAGCCACTGTCCTTAATCAACTTCACAATTTTTTTTGCATCTTCCTGTTTAATACCATTTCTAACAATTATTTCCTTTTTTACCACCTTGCCACTCTGATGCGGCTCTTTGCCTAGATCGTAAATCTCAGCAGCAAGTCCTTGCTTCATGCTTCGGCTTATCAGCACATCTATTATCTGGTTAAGCTTCATTTCACTGTCGGCTTCCAAATTTACTTTAAAATCTTTCTTATTTAATTCAATTACTACATGCGAGCCTTTGAAATCGAACCGGTTAGTGACTTCCTTACTCACAGTGTTGATTGCATTATCAAGGGTCTGAAGATCTACCTTGCTGGCAAAATCGAATGATGGCATAGTTGAAATATTATTTATAAAATGTATGCAAATATAAAAAACACAGCTCAATTCCGAGCTGTGTTTTATTTGTTTTCATAAAGGAAATATCAGAAACTTTAAAATTAATTCCCTCCTTTAACCCGGTTTTGCTCTGTTCCTGCTCCACCGGTTTTTCTTTTTTGCACACCTTTGATAGGTTTTCCAAAACGATAACCAAAGCTAAGCGTCGCTACTCTTGAATCTCTTTCCTGTTCGAAGGAAGCTTCTGTTCTTTGAAAGTTGATTTCTCCCTTTGCACGCATTGTGTACAGTATATCCCGGACATTTAATTTCAACGTGCCTTTGTTTTTTAATACCTGCTTTTGGACGCCCGCATTTAATTGTCCCATCGGCTGAATGATTATTTGACCGTCAATACCCCGCGTGCGATAAAAACCTGATAGTTCGGCGCTCCATCCCTTTTTAAATTTAAATTGGTTGTTAATGTTAACAAGGAAATTGCCTGCATTTACATGAAGTTGTTCCCCATTCAATAACCCTTTATATTCATGATAATTTCCTTCAGTGTAAAGATTTGCTGTCCACCATTTCATTACAGTTACTTGCGCACTCACTGATAGGGACGCACTATTTGCGGATCCGAAATTGCCCTGCTTTACTATCGTAGCATATCCTTTTTGCTCAAAGGTTTCACTGAACAGCTCTTTTGTATTTGAATAGTTGAGGGTGGTAGTTAAAAATTGATTGTACGTATGTGATACCTCAAGTACGTGTGCATAGGATGGCTTCAAAAACGGGTTGCCAGAGCCATAGGTATATTTATCAAGGAAAAAGAGGAACGGATTCAGGTCTTCGTAATTAGGACGGTTGATCCTACGGCCATAAGAAAACCCGAATTGATTTTTTTCATTTTGATTATAACTTACAAACATTGTAGGAAATAATCCGGTATAGCTTCTTTTAAAGGCACTATCCTCCCGTTGTGGATTACCAAACTGCCGGCCATTGTAATTGGTGTTCTCAAGACGCAACCCTGCTTGCAGCCCCCATTTTTTCACATGCTTATTTACGTTAAAATAGGCTGCATTGATATTCTCTTTATAAACAAACTGGTTTGTTTTTTCATAATCAGGTATTTTGTTGGTTCCAACAATATTGAAATACCCGGCTGTGTTATCGGTCTCAACAAAACTGGCCTTTAGTCCGGTTTCAATTTTAAGCCCGCTTTTTAAAGGATGCGTATAATCTATTTTACTAGTGTATATATTGATCAGAGACGGTAATTCACCCATTAGTTTGTCAAAATTTTTCATTGACCAATCCCCATTGTAAGACGTGTTGGTAAAATTTTGACTCCTGTGCGAATTGTAGGTGAGATAATCCAGATCCGCAGTTAACTCCCGCCCGGTGGAGTCGAACTGATGACGGAAATTGAGATTAACCGCCCCATTCTTCCAACTGGATTCTTCATGACTGGCGGCAGTTACAATAGAATCTACTATGCCAATATTGCTTTTAAGATAACTCGTATTATTTGCCACCTGGCTTGACGGAGTAGTAAAACCAGTTAAGACGATTCCAAATGTTGTTTTCTTGCTGGCATAAAAGTCTGCACCAACTTTTGCATTGTAATTATTGTTGAATCTCATCTCATTGGCAGTTTGCTCAAAAACTGCGTTCAAAGATTTGTCCGTATTTTTATATTTACGCCTGATATCAATCTTATTAAAACTCTCACGATAATTTCCGCTAAGATTAACGAATACATTAAATTTCCCTTCTCTAAAATTCAGGTTCAAACTGTTGTTCGTCTTTTCATATACTCCTTGTCCGTAAGCAAGATTTAAACTCCCATTAAATCCCTTTTGTTTATTCTTTTTTGTTTTGATATTAATTATTCCCGAATTGCCCGCCGCATCATACTTGGCCGAGGGGTTTGTCATTATTTCAATCTGATCCAGGTTATTGGCTGGCATTGATCTTAATAAATTAGCTAGCTCCTGGGCGCCGAGATAAGAAGGCTTGCCATCAAGCATAACCATTACTCCCGCTTTCCCTTTCAAACTTATATTCCCATCCTTATCAACTGTAACACCGGAGCTTTTTTCCAAAACTTCCAATGCGGTAGAACCCTCATTACTAATAGCGGCGTCTACATTGATAACAGTCTTGTCGATTTTACGCTCAATAAATGGCCTCTTTGATGTAACCGTAACCTCCTTTAAATTCTTATCAATTGGTACAAGCTGTAAAGTCCCGATGTTAAAAGAATTCTGGTCAGCAGATATCGAAAATATTTTACTGTAAGCTTTGCTATGGCCAATAGAAGTAGCTAATACTACATACGAGCCGGTCTTTACGTTTTCAAATGTAAAATTTCCTTGCTTATCAGTAATTGCAACTTTTGCAATACTACTGTCCTTGCTCCTCAGCAAAGAGATCGAAGCGGCATCTATAATTTTTTGATTGCCGCCATCTTTAATTTCTCCCGATACTTTTCCTCCTGGTTGTGCGAAGCTAACAAAACTTATACTCATAGCAGTCAGCAGTTGTAATAAATGTCTCATGGTTATACTTTATACTTTGTTTTGAAATGTACATAACAAAGATAGGTACTTTGTATTGCAAGGAACATTGGTTTACATAGACGGCTATAAAATAGTGATGACTGGTAATAAAAATCCCTCTTGGAAAAAATTTCCGAGAGGGATATTTAACCTAATAAGTAGTCGTCCCTCAAAAAGTCGTTAAAGCCGATTGGGTAAGGATAGTATATACCAACGTGCATTAAAATCTGCAAGATATTTGCAAAATAGCTAAAAATCTTGCAGATTTATGTATGCTATCCACCAA
>JBDSAA010000019.1:0-31083 GCA_039922375.1 Ferruginibacter sp. | reverse complement strand
AAAAGAGCTGACAAGTCGAAATTCTTGTAGTTCACGCTAATATTAAGGCCTCCGGTGAATCTTGGGTCACGTGTTTTATCCATTCTTACCTGGTCCAGGTTATTGATTTTGCCATCTGGTTTTCCATCAGGTCCGGAAATATCCTTGAACTTCATATCACCGGGACGTAAACTTCCTTCAATAGCACTATAGTCGATTTTATTACCGCTAATCTCAGTAGCATCTTTAAATACCCCATCATATTCATAAACAAGAAATGCCTGGCCGCTTGTTCCAAAAGTATGTCCGGTTGCTCTTTGATGTGCCGGTACTCCCGGGTTTTCATCCCAGAAGGTGATCTTGTTTTTTGAATAACCGCCATTCAGACTTACAATGAAGGTTAAATCTTTTCTCACCTGGCCATTATAACCTACTCTAAATTCCCAGCCTTTATTTTCCAGCTCGCCGAGATTTTTGGGTGGCAGCCTTGTCGCAATACCACTGCTCCATGGGGTAGACCCCTGGGGTTCAATTAGCATTTGCTTACGTACATTTTTAAACACATCAAATTCAAAGAATACTTTATTGTTCAGTATGGCCCCTTCCAATCCTATATTAAAATTATTGGCTACTTCCCATGTAAAATTTGGGTTATGTACACGTGGCTCTGTAAGTGTACTTACTATTTGCCCGTTAATTACCTGGGCTGTACCTAAATTATATAAAGGTAAATAGGCAAATTCCTGCAAAACACCATTAAATTCGACTCTGTCATTTCCCATTTGCCCATAAGAACCCCGGAGTTTTAGGTTACTAAATAACTTTACGTTCTCAAAGAATTTTTCCTTTGTAACATTCCAGCCTACCAGTACTCCTGGAAAAAATCCAAAACGAGCTACTTCGGGGAAAATATAAGAACCGTCATAACGCCATAGGAATTCGGCAAGATATTTTTCCTGGTAGTTGTAAGCCACCCGGCCAAAGTAACTTAACCGTGCCTGCTTGCCAAAGATGCTTGTAGCCGAACTTAAGTTATTACCTGCATCCTGCTGGGTAGGTACGCCAACAATAAACTGATCAACAAGTGGTGATATAAAGTTTCTTCTGAAGGCAAAGAAGTTATCGCCTTCCCTTGTTTCTTTTTGAATACCGGCCAAAATGGTAATGTTATGGTCTTTAAACGAACGCTCATAGTTGATCAACCCCGTAAGCGCAATGCGCAACTCTTCTTCGTCGGTCATCCTAAGCTGGGGATCGGTAAATGTGGAACGCACCTGTTTTGTCAGCTTTGGGGTTTTGCCATCAGCTTCGAATGATACTTTATCCCAGGAGTATAACGACCATGGCTTCTGCCAGCGTTTGGTGCGTCCATTAAATTTATCTACCGCACCTTGCAAGGTAATTTTCAAACCCTCAATCCAGGGATTACGAATTTCCACCTGGCCATTGGTCTGAAAATAATCTCGTTTGTTTCTGTCGTAACCTGTTTCTCCTGTGGTAATTAATACCGGGTTTTGGCCATTTTCAATATCAATACCGGCCTCTCCATTTGGCCAAACCGCCACTTCTGTAGGTTTGCCACGAACCAGCATTCTGAAAATATCACCTGCGCCAGTTATTGGAAAGTTACGTGCCTCCTGGCGGGCAGTAAGCCCCACGTTTGCATTGATGTATTTATTAACCTTGGCATCCACGTTAATTCGCATATCATACTGTTTGTAGCTGGTTGCAGAATTCTTATAATATGCATCCTGGTTTTGATAACCTACAGAAGAAAGAAACTTAATATTTTCTGATCCGCCACTTACCTGCAGGGTATGTTGCGTTTGCGCAGACCAATCCTTAAATACGGTACCATACCAGTCTGTATTCGGATGCGTTAACGGGCTGCTGCCATTACTGAACTTTTGAATATCCTCTGCAGTATAGGTTGCATTTACTTTTGCCCCATTGTCAGTGCGGGTATATGAACCCATTGTTTTAAAGGATTCCAATGCTGCCGTCCATTGCTGGTAAGGCACATCGCTGAATATTTTTTGCTCATTAAGCAATTCGGCATAATGAGCGGAGTTACTCATTTTAGGTACAACTGTAGGTTGCAGCCAGCCACGACTAACATCATACGATACAGTGGGTTTGCCAACTTTACCTTGTTTTGTAGTAATCAGGATGACGCCGTTTGCAGCCCTTGCCCCGTATATAGCCGCAGATGCATCCTTCAATACTGACATGCTTTCTATATCAGCAGGATTCAGGCGGTCAATACCACCTGCACGGTCAGGTACCCCATCTATTACAATCAACGGACCACTGTTCCCCATAGTGTTGGTACCGCGTATACGAATTGTAGAACCGTCATTGCCTGGTTCACCTGTGCGCTGCAGGGCCGTTACACCGGGCAAACGTCCGGCAAGGGAATTAGAAAGATTGAGCGTAGGGGATTTATCCAGATCTGAACCTCTTACGGTAGCTACAGAGCCTGTAACAGTTACCTTCTTTTGTGTTGCATATCCCACCACCACTACTTCATTCATCTGGCTTGTTGATACAACAAGATCGATATTGAAATTAGTTTTATCGCCGACCACCATTTCCTGGGATAAGTAACCCGTATTTGTGATAACCAGTATTGATTTCTTACTGGGAACATCAATTGAAAAAGATCCGTCGGCCTTGGTAGTTACACCAGTTGTTGTTCCTTTTACCGCTACACTGGTGCTGGATGCCGGGCTACCCTTTTCATCTTTTACGATACCATTTACATGGATTTTGGTTTGCGCCTGTACTCCCAAACAAAACAGGATGATTAAGGAACAAAAAATCAACTTAGTGAAGTAACGCTCAGGGAAGCTCTTCTGGTAGCTTTTGCCCGCTGAGCAATACGCATTTGTATGCTTGTTCATAATAGCTTTTTGGTTTTGGTTGAAAAAATTAATACCAGAACATTTTTGTAATCACTTTTAATTAAATAATTAAAGTAATAGCTGTTGTGATAAACACGGATTATGCATTCGATTGCACAGCTGTAAACTTAACTGTCATTACAATAAATTGGTGTCATAATGATTGGATGGTTTTGGTTATTAAAAAATGAATAATGAAGAATTTATGTGTCAGGCATTATGGATTCATTTCCCCCGGACGATTGCCTGAAATGTAACAAAGGTTCAAGCACAATTTTTTCAGGTAATGTCACCTTAGACTTCCCGTCTTTAGCAGATATGATATCAATCAATAAGCTCAATGCAGTTTTTCCCATCTTAATGGTTTGCTGATCCACCGACGACAATGATGGCGTAATATATTCAGCAAAATTTTCGTTTGCAAAGCCGATAACACCAACCTCACCGGGTATATGTATCTTTCTTTCTTTTAAGGCAAGGATAATCCCCAGTGCGGTATAATCTTCAACTGCAAAAATTGCGTCGGGGATATTGGGTAATCCAAAATAATACTCAATGGCCAGCTTGCCTGATTCTATTGCTAAATCTCCGGAATAAATTAATTTTTATCAATCGCCATTTTGTTCGTTGCTAACGCATCACTATACCCATTTAACCGATCCTGGAAACACTTAATATACTGAGGGCCTGAAACAGGGTCTATCCTTTTATATCCATTCTCAATTAGGTGTTGCGTAGCAATGAAGGCTCCTTTATAATCATCAATAACAACACATGGAGCTTTCATTTCATCAGTGGTCCTGTCAAAAATTACCAAAGGAATATGTAATCTGTCCAGCAGGTTCCGAAAATGTCCGAAATCAGAAGTTTCTTTAGCAACTGATGCCAATATACCGTCGACCCTTGCGCTCAAAAATGCGTCAATTGCTTTTTTTCCGGAATAGCTGTTTCTTCGGTTTGATAAAGAATGATATTATATCCATTACTGCTTGCCATTAGCTCAATTCCATGCACAACAGATCCAAAAAAATTCATTTGAGCACTGGGTATAATGACTCCGATAGTGTGCGATTTTCCTGATCGTAGCAAGAGGCTATTTTGTTACGCTGATAAAGTAATTCTTTGGCTTTTGCCTGAACAAGAAGTTTCGTTTTGCTACTGATCCGGGGATGATGGTTCAATGCTCTCGATACAGTTCCGGGTGTCAGATTTAACTCCCGCCCAATATCGTGTATGGTGGTGTTTTTTAGCAAAGAGAGCAATCGTTTGCACAAAATACCCAACTTTTGGTATTTAACAAATTTTTAGATTTCTTTTTTTTTACACTTTTTGCAGAGCGAATACACCGTCGTTGCCCGGTGGTAGAATTGTACCAAAGATCCGTTACACCCGAAGAAAATGAAAAGCGAGTAATGCAGATCGCGTGGCGGTTAAAAGCGGGGAGGGCAGGAATAGTATTGGTGTTGGCGATCATTATTTTTTCTTTTCCCCGTGATGGAAACGGATAATTCAATGCTATTGGTAAAAGGTACCGCCGTTCCCAGGGTAGACATAGTGGCATCGTAGCTAACCCCAAGCTGCAGGTTATTATACTTCAATCCGGCATAAGGCACTAAGGCATCTTTGTAGCGAAAGGAGGCACCTGCCATTACATCCAGGTTTGGATTATTTGTGCCTCTTTGAAGATAAGCCCCGAGCATTCTTTCTTCTGCATTCCCTTGCCTCATGTAAATAAGGTTAGGAGTAACAGAGGCGTTGTCGGATAATTTTATTTTCACGCCTGCATAGTAAGTGTACCTGTAGGGTAATTTTCTTTTGTCTCCCGAGACCAAAAAAGGATCAATGGGTTTTGTAAGGTGATTCATTGAAAAGCCACCATACACATTTGCATTTTTTTGTGGGTCATCGTCCGAGTAGGAGATTCCCGCCGCTGCATCAAAAGCAGAAGCTGACATTTGGCTGAAAATTTCGGTTGTGGAAATATTGGGATCGATACGAAGATTAGGTGTCCATTGATCGCCAAATCGAAGCTTGGAAGGGTCAAACCTTCGATTAATAAACCCGATTTGGATCCCAATGATGATCCGCTTGTATCCATCATCATCTAAGCGCAATCCCTGGTATGCCAATGAAAAAGTTCCCTGGGTATACCTGTAGCCGCCATCGCCGGCTGTTTGGCTGAATATCGTTAATCCCAGGTTCAGGTCAGCGTTGGTAGTCATATCGAGCGAAATACCCGTGGTAGAATAAGGCTTACCAATACTAACCCATTGATTTTTGTAAATAGCCGCTGCACGGTAATCACCATCAATTACACCGGTAAATGCAGGATTGAGGTACAATGGATACGCATAGTATTGTGAGAAATGCGGATCCACCTGGGCACCGCAGTATTTCACCATGGACAGAAATATAATAAAAGTTATAAAATATAAATAGTATCGCATAGTCTATCGGATCAGATTTAAGAAGCCATGATTGGTAACTTTGGTCGCATCATACATCTCTGCAAACACCACATATGCATATACACCTACAGGTTGCAACACGCCTTTGTAAACACCATTCCATCCTTTTTTTATGTTAGTTGTTTCAAATACAAGCTGCCCCCATTGATTATATACTCGCAGTAATCCCTGTTTGATTGAAGTTCCATAAACAGAGAAATAATCATTGTTGCCGTCGCCATTAGGTGTAAATGCATTTGGAATATAGAAATCACTCGGCGGGTTTATCGCAAGCGAAATATAGGCAGTATCGATACAACCAGCGTCAGATCTTGCGATCACCCGAACTAATGTGGGTGTATCAGCAATGATTGCCTGGGTGGCAGAATTTTGGGACATAAATATATTCGCCGGCAACCAGGCTGTAACAGTATATGGAACAAGCGAACTGGTCATGATTTTTACAGGTTGCCCTTTGGTAGCAGGGTTTGGATTAGCGGCAATTTTAAGCTCAAAGTTTTGACTTGCGATATTAATACTGGTTATGTTGTAAACGCTGTCACAGCCACCGATGCCCTTTATCGTACGCTTGATCACAGTGGATGCCGAATAGGTAACGCCTTCAAAAATCACACTGCTGCAACCAGAAAGAACCTTGGGCTGGATAACGGCATTGCCCTGAATTTTCAATATTAAAGTAGCAACAGAATCACAACCCGCAGCATTCACCAGCGTTACATTATAAGAACCCGCTGCATTGTAAGAATTGCTGTTCCAGGAGTAAGGCAGTTGACCCGGGCAAACACTCACGTTAGTAATGCTGCTGCTCGTTGCTTTAACGGTTATGATTAAAGTAGCAACAGAATCACAACCCGCAGCATTCACCAGCGTTACATTATAAGAACCCGCTGCATTATAAGAATTGCTGTTCCAGGAGTAAGGCAGTTGGTTCGGGCAAACACTCACGTTTGTAGTGCTTGTCGTAACTGCCTTAACGACCAAATTTAAAGTAGCAACAGAATCACAGCCCGCCGCATTTACCAGCGTTACATTATAAGAACCTGCAGCATTATAGGAATTACTGTTCCATAAGTATGGCAATTGACCCGGGCAAACACTTGTATTGGTAATGCTTGTTGTAACTGCTTTAACGGTCAAATTTAAAGTAGCAACAGAATCACAACCCGCCGCATTCACCAGCGTTACATTATACGAACCTGCTGCATTATAGGAAGCACTGTTCCAGGAGTAAGGCAGTTGACCCGGGCAAACACTTGTATTGGTAATGCTGCTGCTCGTTGCTTTCACTGTTAGGTTCAATGTTGCAACAGAATCGCATCCCGCAGCATTTACCAGCGTTACGTTATAAGAGCCCGCTGCATTATAGGTATTACTGTTCCAGGAGTATGGCAGTTGATTGGGGCAAACACTTACGTTAGTAATGCTGCTGCTCGTTGCTTTCACTGTTAGGTTCAATGTTGCAACAGAATCGCAGCCCGCAGCATTCATCAGCGTTACATTATACGAACCCGCAGCATTATAGGAATTACTGTTCCAGGAGTATGGCAGTTGATTAGGGCAAACACTTATGTTGGTACTGCTGCTGCTCGTTGCTTTAACTGTTAAATTTAAAGTAGCAACAGAATCGCATCCCGCAGCATTCATCAGCGTTACATTATAAGAACCCGCTGCATTGTAAGAATTACTGTTCCAGGAGTATGGCAGTTGACCCGGGCAAACACTTACGTTAGTAATGCTGCTGCTCGTTGCTTTAACGGTTATGATTAAAGTAGCAACAGAATCACAACCCGCCGCATTTACCAGCGTTACATTATAAGAACCCGCTGCATTATAGGTATTACTGTTCCATGAGTAAGGCAGTTGATTGGGGCAAACGCTTGTATTGGTTGTACTGGTACTGGTAGCTTTAACGGTTAGCAGTAACGTCGCGATAGAATTACAACCATCGCCATCTACTACGGTATCATTGTACGAACCTGCGGCATTATAAACGTGGGTTCTCCACGTAAAGGGCAACTGGCTTGAACAAATGCTTGAACTAGTAGTATCCCTTAATGGGGCTACATAAATCGTCTGGTTAAGCGCCTCAGCGGTAATGTACGCCCAGTTGTCAATCAATCGCCTGTTACCCCATGATCCAAAATTCTCTGCCCCGTTAGTACCGCTGCAACTATTATTAAATGGGGAGCAGCTTCCACACACATTCCACCCATGAACACCGCCGGAACTGTTTATTCCGGCAGTTCCATTAACTGCACTTGTAAGAGAGCAATTGGTAACTGTGGATAATTGTGTATCATTCCAAAATAAGGTTTTATCAGGCGCCCCGCTGCCATTTAGCCGGGTAACTTCAATACCACCGCCAAACACTTCAATATCCCACATAACAAAATGGTTCTCCCCTATCCGGTTGATGGCTATTTTAATATTCATCGCTTGCCAGATCGGTATGGTATTACCCAACCCATCCAATCCGTTAAACGAAAATGTATTTGAACCATTCACAAACGGCACCGTATCTATTCTATCCGCAGCATCAGTAAATATGCCATTGTTGTTTACGTCAATGTAAATAAAACCCGTTCCGGTAATGTTGGCAACATCAAAACTAATCGTACCAGCCTGTAAACATGACACCGTTCTAGCAAAAACCGGTATGGAAATGGTAGGTTCAAGCGGCTCAAATTTTAATGGTTCCTGGACCTGGCCGCTACCTGCTGTAATATTAAAACGCGGTGCCGCAGTGGGCAATGCCGCACTAAAAGGGCTAAAAAATATTTTATTTTTATTCCCACAGGTAGATGCATCTGGCCCAACAGGGCTTATCCCTACTGTTGAATAAGAAACACTCTTATAGGATGAGGTACAGGAAGCAGCGGCGGTACGAACGCCATATTTATCTGAAACGATTGTATAATTAATGCCATTCATTCCCCTATATACCGCGGAATATTGAAACCCATCGTGGTTAAGATAGTATAAAGTAAAATCGGCTTCTACAGCAGTTGATTTATCCACCCCATGAAGGCTATACGTATAAACCCTACCCGTAATAGGCACATTTGCGGAAGTATAAACACTTAGGTCAAAACTAACGGCATCGCCTGGGTTGGTGGCGGAAGGTGTTGCCACAAGCGTCCAGATACCGGCCGTGGCTGCCGTAATGGTGATTTTAGCGTTTGTGCAATTTGTTCCGATAGTCGAACTATTAATAGTGCATGTGCTTACAAGACCAGCGGGTGAGTAAACTTTAATCACCCAATTACCATCAGAACCTCCTGCGGAAAGCGTCCTTGCAATTCGCCAGTCAATTTTCTCGCCTACTTGCGCATAGCCATATAAGGAAAAGACACCTTGCTCTGCAGCGGCACCATAAGGCAAACCTGCAGTACTTCCCCTGCCTTCGGCGCTGGCGTGCTTGTAAAAAAAGCAAACTACCAAACACACCATCAGTAAGGGCAGAAGCTTGTTCTTCATAGCAGGATACGGGATATTAGGGAATAACAAAATCAAAGGTCCTCAAATATTCAACACCTTCGAACAGATCTTCTCATTGCCAGGTCAGCAGATAAATTCAAAAACGATTTATTTAAGACTTATAACGGACAATATCATAACGCCGTTAAGGGTCTTAAATTGTAACGGTTAATAAATAATTATAAAGACAATAAAAAGGAACTCCTTGGCTTCAAGTAATTAAAGATCAGTTTATTGGGACAATGTTAATAAAGAAGCATGGCCGCAGAATCAAGTCGCCTGTGTGGAAAAAAGAAGCCTATTGTGAATAAAAAGTATGAGTAGATTTCTGTAATCTTATTTAATATTTCAAAAGATATAAGCTGGTGCATCGAAACCTACAAATTTTCTATAATATCACGGTAGCCTCTGCCAATCGGAATAGATACTCCATGCACCTCAACCATTTCAGCGGTGTACGAGTCAATTTTACTTACTGAAACAATAAATGACCGGTGAATCCGTTTGAAAAGATTTGGTGGCAAAATGGCCTCAATTTCATGCGTGCTCATTTTAGAAATATATTCGTTTTTGGTTGTAACAATCCTGATGTATTCACGTTGGCTTTCTATATAAACAATCTCTGAGAATAAAATCTTTACCTTCTTTTTTTGAATGTTCAGAAATATAAAATCTTTTACTTCGGCGCTTTCATGTGATGGCTGCCTTTCTTTTTCCGCAGTTTTTACTTTAGTTACCGCTATCAAAAAACGCTCGAAATCAAAGGGCTTTAACAAATAATCCGTTACGTTTAAATCAAAACCCTCTACGGCATATTGATGATAGGCAGTGGTAATTATTACGGCCGGTGGATGTGTAATCGTTTTCAAAAAAGCCATGCCTTTCAATTTAGGCAAATGGATATCTAAAAAAATAAGATTCGTTTGATGATTCCGCAGAAAGTCTGTTGCGAAAATAGCATCTTTAAATGTTCCTTGTAGCTCCAGGAACGGCACCTGTGAAATATAATCAGCTAGAACCTTTACTGCTAATGGCTCGTCTTCTACAATAATACATTTTATGTTAGACATGGCTTGCGAGATTGATTTTTAACGTAGCTGTAAATACAGATTGTCCCTGTTGCACAGTTAAATTGAATTCTTTATAAAGCAATTCCAATTGACGCCTTAAATTCGAAAGGCCGATATTTTCTTTCCCCCCTCCTTCGCCCGAAAATCCTTCAGTAGAATTTTTTACAACAAATACCAGCTGGCGCTTGCTAACCGAAAGATGTATGTCAACAAAGGGGTGATCTCTTGTTTCAGAAACACCGTGTTTGAAAGCATTTTCAACCAATGGGATGAGCAGCAGCGGTGGCAAGGATTGCTTCATATCTTCAATGTCATGGTTGAAGTTAACTCGCAATGATTCATCATACCGCAATCTTTCAAGGTCAATATAATCAATGATAATTTTTAATTCCTGCTCTATTGCGATATACTCTCCTCCGGTCTCGTACAACATAAAACGCAAAATTTTAGACAGGCGCAAAATGGACTCCGGTGCCAGGTCCGACTTGTCCCGTGCCAATGAATATATATTATTTAGCGTGTTAAATAAAAAATGGGGATTGGTTTGTGACTTGAGATAGTTCAACTCGGCCTGCTGTTTTTCAATCTGTAATTGCTGTGTAGTTTGCTTCAATTTAACATGGTCATAAAAGTGTACGCCAACTCCAAAAAAGAAAAGCGACATCATGCTATAGGCCATTTGTTCTGTAACGCCATGATCTATTGACTTGAAACTTGTCAATGGTGTGTAAATATGTAAAGCCATCCCAATAAGTCTCCATGCATACAAACCCCAGGAAAATAACATTATCAAAACGAACAGGATGGGAATTGCGATGAGAATATTGTAAAATATACTTTTCCTTTTCTGCCTGATAAATGACAGTGCATATTCAAAAAAAATAAAATTGAGACTGAGGACGTACGCTAACCTCCATATATTGTTTATAGCTCGTTCAAAAAATGTTTCAGGATTTTTTGCCAGATCATTCACCAACCAAAGTGATAAATAGGCCAGCCCGATCCATAGATATAATTTGAACCGTTTTATGTCAATTGATGCCTTCATCTTGTTATTTAAAGATAAATATCGGCAAATCTTTTCCTGCAAATTTTGTAATCTACAGAATTGACTTTTCAGTAAACGAATAACCACAAAAAGTCTATCAGGTTTGTTGCTGGTAAGACTCTATGGTAAATAGTAATGATCCCATGGAAAAAACTTTTCTACAACAATTTTTTCCTGCAAAAAGCTACACTGCACCAAAGTCTAATTCACCCTTAATCATTGTGTGATCATCTTAAATACGTTGTTCGTTTACGATAATCCGTTGTTTATTGACCATGTGTTTTGGTGTCTGATTTAATTAAATATCCTTGTATAAGAAACACGTAAAAACTTTAAAAAAGCCAACGAAATCAATCATAAAATAAAAATAAATCTACTATTATGAAACAGATCATTCTCTTCATTGCTGTTACACTTACCGCGATAATTGCAACAGCTCAAATGAACGTGCCGCGTCAGTCTGCAAATTATGAAGCGGCTAACTGGAGCACAAAACTCTTAGACGATCCGCAGCTAATAACAATTGCCGCTCCTCCAACAGCCGCTCAGACACAAGCTGAATTAAAATTGATCAAACAGCATTTAGCTAAGCTGGATGAAAAGAAATTGACAGAAATTAAATATTGGAATGCCGGAGCCCCCGCCTACCGTTGGAACCAAATAGGACCTGCTGTAAGTACTTCAAAGCCTGAAGCATGGATGCGTATTCCAACAGCGTGGATGAATATTGCTATTTACGATGCAACAATACTGGCATGGAAAGAAAAGATAAAATACAAGAGGAAACGTCCGCATGATATGGATCCTATGTTAAATATTTCTGTAAACAATCCACTCACCTATTCCTATCCTTGTGAACATTCTGTAACAGCCGCAGCAGCCGCAACAGTGCTTGCTTATTTTTTTCCCGAAAAAGCCGATTCAATTTTACAACTCGCACATGCCGCTTCCCAGTCACGGGTAAACGCAGGAGTACAATTTCCCAGTGATGTTGATGGAGGTTGGAAATTAGGCGAGCAGGTAGCAAAACAAATTATTGAAAAGGCAAAGAAGGACGGGTCTGCTACCGTGTGGGATGGCAAGATGAACAAGGACCCGAAAAAATGGACCGGCCCGTACCCAATGGGAATAACGCTGGCTTCATTTTCACCAATAGTATTAAACTCACCTGGCCAGTTCAGGCCAACAACTCCCCCGGACTTTGAAGCCGATATGAAAGAGCTGAAGAATTTCAAGCAAACTTTTAAATCAAAGTCACTGGCCTTTTATTGGGCAAACAATGGAGGATTTGATTTTTGGTCTGAGGTAGCAGGCCTCAAAATGTTTGAGTACCGTATGATGGATGATGCGCCGGCCGTGGCACGTGTTTACGCGGTATTGCATACAGCTTATCATGATGCTGCCATTGCAATTATGGATGCGAAATATACTTACTGGGGCATCAGGCCAAGCCAGTACGACAGCACTTATAAACCGTTGATTGCCACACCGCCTTTTCCAGGTTATCCCTCGGGTCATGCTGCCGGCGGTGCAACTACAAGTGCAGTGTTGGAGTATTTCTTTCCTGCCGATGCGAAACAGTTTCAGCAACTGGCGAAGGATTGCGCAGAATCAAGGTTTTACGCCGGCATTCACTTTAGAACGGATAATGAAACAGGGCTTCAGATGGGTACAAAGCTTGGAAAATATGTTGCTGAGACATGGATGAAGAAATAGGCCTTCGAAAAAAGTCAGTCCTGAATTTCATAAAAACATATAATCAACCTGATCACAAAACTAAACCCTCGCCGCAATTGCATCCGGCGAGGGTTTAGTTTTGTATGCATACTATGAAACCGTTTTGACAGCTAGGAAATAATAACAATTAAGGACGCGGCACCTTCGATGCCACCCCTATCTTAAATACCCTTAATGAATCGTTATTAGCTGCTGCCAACAATATTTTCTGCCCATTGGATAGCCGAAGCAATGCCATATCTTTTATATCACCGTTCAAGACCAAACCACTTTCAACGGCAGGTACGGGAGTGAAGCTCTTATTACTGCTGCCTCTTAGAAAACAACCATAATATCCATCATACCTTCCCGTCATTACTTCTGCCTGGTATTCGTTTCCCGCCAGCAGAATATCTTTAAATCCATCGTTGTCCAGGTCATCGCAAATAATTGTATTTACGGGTGCAAATTGCGCCTCTACCGGCAACGGGTGCTTGACGAATTTCCCATTGCCCGTATTTTCAAAATAACAACTCCTCGTTTCATCACAACTCAGCTGCAATATGTTTTCCCTGGCTTTGCCTTTAAAAATTTCATTGAAAGATGCATGGGAATAATCTTCATGCAGTAAAAATTGTTTTTTAATGGCAGGCACCTGGTCTGCCAACCTGCTCCGGCCAATGCCTGGATAGGAATACTTCTTTCCATCCAATCCTTTTACATAATAAAAAAATACAGGATCAATACTTCCATTACCATCCAGATCCGTGGCGTATAGTTGCATTGGCTCTGTTGCACTTACCTTGTATTCACAATTCAATCCGAGGTTCCCCGCTACCAGGTCAGTATCTCCATCGTTGTCCATATCGGTTGCAATCAAACTCCGCCACATTCCATTCATTTGGTTTAACCCTATAGACGCAGTTGTTTCAACCAGGCTGCCACGGTTATTCTTAAAAAATCTTACGGGCATCCATTCACCAGCTATAACGAGGTCGGCTTGTTGATCGTTATCAAAGTCCGTCCACACTGCGGAAGTAATCATGCCGGCATTTCGCAAAGCCGGGCAAAGTTTTTCTGTGACATCTGTAAAAACACCCCAGTTGTTTTGCAATAAAAAGCTTTTTGCAGGCAATGGATATTTTGTTGAAACCCGGCCGCCGATGAATAAATCCAGGTCACCATCCCCATCATAGTCGCCGGCAGTTACGCACCCGGCAATTGTTTTTACTGAATCCGGGATCGCATTGGATTGCAAACTGAAATTACCTTTCCCATCATTGATATACAAACGTGGCTTATAGTAAATTGAATTTTCTTCGTATTGCATGTCGCCGCAAGTAACCAGCAGATCAGCGTCCCCATCCTTATCCGCATCAAATAAAATACAATCCATATCCTCTTCAAACTTCATGCTGTCGGTAAGATCTTTTGAGATAAATTTTTGCCCCTTTTGTTGTGTGAAAATTTTGCCGGAAAAATTAAATCCGCCACCAATAAAAAAATCAGTGGTGCCGTCATTATTGATATCGCCGGTAGTAATAAACGGCCCTAACTGCGAATACTTTTGTGGTAACAATCGTTGAATGGTATAGTCATTAAAGGGATTATCCTGGTGCCTGTATAAAATACCTGATGAGGAACTAATCTCTGAAAAAAGAAAAGAGCCTTTGGCATTTACTGCAGGTTGATAGTTCCCTGCATTTTTCCCTGAAAGGATCAGCGTGGTATCCGCCACTATATTTTTTATTAATTGCCTTTTACCATCCGGCCATACGATCACCAGTGAATCCACCTGCTCATTTTTTCCCAAGCCGAAAATTAGTTGCTGGTCTACAGATGAAAAATAACCCCTCACCGGGTTTTGTTCCTGCAGTTGCACCTTGCCGTTATTATACACAAAAACCTTTGAACCAAAGCCATGCCTGTTGATGCTGTCCCCTTTCAATTGAAGACTCAAAAAATGAGCAGTTGCCGGCTTGTTTTTTTGACTGGTATTGTTAATGAAAACAAACGCTTCCTTACTGATATTATTAATCACCAGATCAAGATCACCATCATTATCGAGATCAGCATAGGCGGCACCGTTGGACATGGATGGTTCATTTATACCGCCATTTTCTGAATCATCCATAAAAGTTAAATCATGCTGATTGATGTATAAGTAATTCGGAAGGTTTACATGTTTCAGTGAAGCTAGTTTTTTCCTGATTGCATTTTGTTGTTCTGCCCTGTCCCTGGTGCTGTTAAAAATATTATTACTAAATTCCAGGAAGTCAGCATTGATAAAATCCCTCCCTATTCCATTGGTTACATGAATATCCTTCCACCCATCGTTATTAAAATCAGCCAGCAGCACACTCCAGCTCCAATCGGTTGCCTGTATTCCTGCCAACTGCCCTATCTCACTAAAAAAAGGCATGCTGGTATCTCCCAGCATGCGATTGCCATTATTTAGCTGAAGCATGTTGCGCATAAATTCCGGCTCATACCCCATGGCCCGTTCTGCCTCATATCGTTCATAATTCATAAAAGAGAAAGACGTCTTTTTTCGTTCATTGTATTCGGGCAACATGTCGAGCGTTAGAATGTCTGGCAACGCATCGTTATTAATATCTGCGGCATCTGTACCCATGCTTGAATAACTCTGATGCTGAATCGCTTTGTCGATACAATTAGAAAATGTGCCATTTCGGTTGTTCAGCCATAGTTCATCATTGGTGACAAAATCGTTGGCTACATAAATATCCGGCCAGCCATCATTATTAAAATCACTAACGGCTACGCCCAAGCCATATCCATCCTCTTTAATGCCAGCCTGCATCGAAACATCCGCAAAAACAGGATGTCCTGCACTATCACCGTCATTCCGATAGAGTTTATCATTGGCCGCAGAGCGTCCACTTTTATCACGGGGAAAAATAGTATTGGTATTGCTTGCACTCAGTAAATAATTGGTAAGGTACATATCGAGATCACCATCCCTGTCATAATCAAAAAATGCTGCCTGTGTTGAATACCCGCTGTCGGCAAGGCCATATGCCGCCGCTTCTTCTTTAAAAGAAAGATCATGTTGATTAATGAATAATAAATTTTTTGCCCGGTGCAGAAGGTCCTTTCCAAAAACACAAACATAAATATCGTCGTACCCGTCATGATTGATATCAACAACGCTAACACCGGTACACCAAACATCCGTAGCGATGCCGGCTTTTTTCGTAATGTCATCAAACTGATTGCCGCCTTTATTAATGTACAACCGGCTGCTTACCTGGTTGCCGGTAAAAAAAATATCCTTCAGCCCGTCATTGTTAAAATCACCAATCCCTACGCCACCACCCATGTAGCCAAACTCATTGATAAAGGAATGTGAAGAATCACTGTCATGAATATCGTTGCTAAAAGAAATGCCCGACTCGGCGGCACTGAGGTGCGTAAACATTTTGCTGCTTTTCTTTTGGCTGCAGGAACCAAGCAAAATGATAGCAATAAAAAAACCAACAGAACAATAATAAATGAATCTCAATTTCATGCGGATTGCAAGTTATACTTTTAGATGATTCTTAGAACTAACGTCCATGGCTACTTCACAAATGCAAATGTGAAAAAGTTTTTAACTGAATAAACAATTTCCCCCCTACAGCTTTTTTGTCCGGGCTGTATTTCAATGTTGAACATTGTTACATCGCCCTCTTGTACTTTTACAGCCACAAGCAACTTTACCTGCGTTTTAAAACCTGCCAGTTACCCTGTTCAACCGCTGCGGAGTCATTTATCATTAGGTAATTGAAGATCACCAAAGGTATGCTGTACACGGGTGTGACACAACGATGATACTCAATGCTTCCTGGCCTGGACAACAAAATCAAATGCGTCATTTATATTCCCTTTGCGAATTGTCAACTACATAATTTGATAAAAAAATAGAGGCTACTTGCATAGCCTCTATTAAAGAAAAATCACCTCAGGTTATTTCAATAGGGGGTTTGTAGATGTTTCACTCGAAGGAATCGGAAACAAATCCACTTGTCCTGATACCCGATCAGCTATAATGGAAGGGAAATATCCTTTTTTCCTCCAGCGTAATATATCGATACTGCTTACCTGCTCAGCACTCAATTCAACAGATCTTTCATGCATCACAGCTTTTAATGCATCGTTCTTTGTTAACGTTACAACCGGAGGCATATTTACACTTGGACGTTTACGAACCTCATTGATGTAAGCTGCAGCCTGCACCGGGGTGCCCACTTCTGCTTCGCATTCGGCCAGCATCAGCAGTACATCAGCATAACGAATTACACGCTGGTTAATACCACCGGGATGAAAACCGGAATTAACCCAATCATATATTCCGTATTTACGAAAGAACCTTTTAATGGTCACATTTCCTTTGGTGGAAGCCGCGATATTCATATCAGCGGATACCAGTGTTTTTGCTCCTGCCGGTGATTGAGTTAAAATTTTATCGCCTTCTTCAAAGATGGTAAATTTATACCTTGGGTCATTGGGTTCAAATTCATTCAACAAGCGATTTGAAGGAATTACATTGCCCCAGGTAATGCCATACTCCTGGTTGCGAACCGTACTTAAGGGGCTTGTAGAACCTTCTCCATTGTAACCCCAGTTGAAATTATTATCTCCCCTATCCACAAATACAACTTCAAAGATAGATTCTGAATTAAACTCGTGACCCGTTGTGATTGAGACATTATTGTCATCTTTGGCATCACCATCAAAATTCCATAGATAATTATCTACCAGGGTATACTTGTTATAAACCTGCAGCAGAGCTGCTTTTGCAGCGGCATAATCGCCCTTTTGCATTTGCACCCGTCCCAGTAAGGAATTGGCTGCACCTTTGGTGGCACGCCCATTATCGGAGGCCCCATAACTTGCTGGCAATTTCAGCGCTGCATCCGTCAAATCGCTGACGATAAATGCATAAATTTCAGCCACAGGGGATTTACCTTTAAACCCTGATGCAGAAGAAACCGTTTCGGTATACAGGGGAACCTCACCCCATTGCGATACCAATTCAAAGTAAGCCCATCCTCTTAAAAACCTTGCTTCACCAACCAGCCGATCTCTCAATGCCGTGTTATCGCTTACTCCGGGTGCTTTGGAAAGAACCAGGTTCGCCCTGTTGATCATTTGATAAGCGCCCGTCCACACATTCGTCATTACAGAGTTTGATGGAGATGGTGAAGCTTGCTTTAGTAACTCTGCCCTGGGAGCCTCCAACTGGGCGCCACCAGGTGATGTTTCCCCACCTCTCATATCATGTGTAAAGAACCATTCCCGGCCAACAAGTTGTGCCGAACGTAGCGTAGAATAAATTGCATTTACGCCATTCTGCAACTCTGCTGCTGTCTTAAAATAACTCTCCGTGGTGGGATTATTATCATCGAGCACATCGAGTTTTTTATTACAGGCAATGATAGTGGTGAGCACCAGGATGGCCAGTATAACCGATTTATTAATGTTTAGTTTCATACCAATATATTTAAAAAAGTTGACTGAATTTATGCTATTAAAAAGTTGCCTGGATTCCTACCTGGTAAGCCTTTGGCTGAGGATAAACAGCAAAGTCGATACCATTGGTGAGGGATGAATTAGGCGTTCTGTTACCAACTTCCGGATCGTACCCGCTGTAATTTGTAAAAGTCAGGATATTCTGAGCCGATATATATACACGGAAATTCTTGAAAACCCCTTTTGTCAAAGATTCTATTGAACTACCTGGAATGGTATACCCTAACATTACATTTTTCAGGCGCAGGTAAGAACCATCTTCCAGAAAGCGGGTAGAAGGGCGGGCGTTTTGATTTGGATCAGAAGAAATAGCGCGGGGAATATTTGTATTTTTATTCGTAGGTGTCCACGCATTCAGTACTTGTGTACCCGCATTAAAGAAACGTACCATGCCTTCAGTGATAACCCGTGCAGCATTATAGATTTTGTTGCCTGTTACCCCCTGGAAGAAAACGGAGAGATCAAAGTTCTTATAGTTGGCTCCCAGGTTAAGGGCATAAGTTGCTTTTGGAATAAAGCTTCCTAAAAATTGGCGGTCATTACCATCAATTACCCCGTTCTTATCTATGTCCTGAAATTTAAGGTCGCCAGGGGCTGTTCCATTAGCTCCGGCAACTTGTGTAGCATGTTTACTTACTTCTGAGGCGTCCTGGAAAATACCTTCCACTACCCAGCCGTAAAACGACTGGATAGGTTGTCCTACAGCCGTATTGGTGATACTGTTCGCGCCGAAATCCGCATCGGACCCAGCTTCAATATTTGCAACACCTTCAGCTAACCTTGTAACTTTATTGGTGTTAAAACTCAGATTGGCGCTGGCGTTCCATTTCAGTTCGCCTTCCCTGTCATTATATCCCAATTGTACTTCGAAGCCGTTATTTTCCATTGCGGCAACATTTTGAAGCACGGTACTATTTATATAACCAAATGAAGGAGGAAGTGGCACGCTTAAAATTAAGTTATCCGTTTTGCGTTGATAATATTCAGCAGTTAACGTCACTTTGTTTTTAAACAATCCCAGGTCTACACCTATATTCAACTGTTTTGTTTTTTCCCACTCCAGGTCCGTATTTCCCAAGCGCTGAATGGAAGAAGCCGGTCCCCCGGTAGCTGAACCACCAAAGGGATAATAAGCACTGTTGGAATTTACAGTAACCAACCATGGAGTGCTGCCTAACACCAGGCCATTAAGACCTGTAAGACCGTAACCTGCTCTTAATTTTAACTCAGAAATCATTGACTGGCTCCTCATAAAATCTTCCTGGTCAACCCGCCAGCCTATAGAACCTGATGGGAAAGTGGCCCATTTTTTACCGGGTGCCCACACCGAAAGTCCGTCACGGCGAATGGCGCCACTCAATAAATATTTACCCTTATAATCATAGTTCACACGGCCCAGGTAGGATAATAAAGAATTTTCATCAATACGCGACAGATAAGCTGTATTGGTAGCATTTGTCAATGTTTTCAGATCATTGGATGACTGGTTACCACTAGCGTTCTCCTGTCTTGTTTTTTGGCTTTGCTGCTCATACACTGCAATTGCATTGATATGATGATCGCCAAAAGTTTTGTCGAATGAAAGTTGCTCTGTGTATAACAGTACCGTAGAAGCACGGCGGTTATTGGTAATAGTAGCCAGAGTTGCACTTGACCCGGCAATTGCTCCATTGTCGTTGAAAATAGGCGAAAAGCGGTAGTCTAACGCATTGGCATAGTCTACACCCATCGTTGACTTAAATTTTAACCATTTAGTGAAATTAATTTCCATGTAAGCAGTACCAAAAACCTTTGCTGTCGCTCTGTTACCCGGATTTTTTAATTCGGCATCTTCCAGAGGATTGGTGGGGTCGCCCCCATCCAACGTAGAATTTACTCCTCTATAGCCACCGTTGGAAGTTGGGTCATGTACTGGAATATGCGGCATCATCCTTATCACATTCACCAAATTTGTTCTGGAGCCAGTTTCATTATTATCGTAATCCTGATCGCTGGAAGCCACATATAAATTTTCTCCAAAAGTGAATACTTTACTAATGATATGATCCGAATTAATACGGAAATTATAACGGCGAAAACCAACAGTGGGAGCAGTACCTTTCTGGTCCATAAAACCGGCTGACGCATAAAATCTGGATACCTCATTTCCGCCACTCAGACCTATATTATGCCCGGTCATATTTCCTTTTCTAAAATAAGCATCCTGCCAGTCGGTATTGGTTTGTCCATATGTTTGCGAAGCGCCTACATGTGTTGGCTGGTCGATACGCGGAGGCAGTAGCCGATCCACCTGGCTACCCCTATAGGCAAGCGCATACTGTTTAAATTGTTCAGTATTTAGCAGCGCAAGGCGTTCGGTTACTTCCTGGGTGCCATAATATGAATCAAGTGTTACCCGCAATTTGTTGTCTCTTCTACCTTTTTTGGTAGTAATCATAATTACACCATTGACAGCCCTTGAACCGTAGATTGCCGCTGCGGAAGCATCTTTCAGTACATCAACAGTTTCAATATCCTTTACATCAATTGCCGCAAGGTCGCCTGTAGGAAATCCATCTACCACATATAATGGATCCGAAGCAAAGCTGATTGAGCTGATACCCCTGATGCGCACGATTGGCTCTGTACCAGGGCTTCCGTTATTTGTTACCTGAAGGCCTGCAACCCGCCCCTGCAATGCCTGGGAAATAGTTAGCGCCGGCGTTTCATTCAAAGTTTTACTGCTCACACTGGAAACAGCGCCCGTGATCAGCGTTCTTTTTTGGGTACCATAACCCACTACGACTACTTCGTCCAATGCCTTATTAGACAATTGAAGAACCACCTGTATTGAAGTTTTGCCTTCTATGTTCACTTCTTTAGTAGTCATGCCAACGTATGAAAAGACGAGGACTTTGGCATTGTCTTCCACATCAATTGAGAAAGTACCGTTAGCAGAAGTAGTGGTAGCTTTAGATGAACCTTTTATCTGAACCGACACGTCGGGAAGGGGTTCGCCTCTTTCGTTGGTTACATTACCCGTAATCGTGCGAACCACGGCAGCTTGCATCTCTTTAAAAGGGTAGTCCGTTTTCAGGGAAATAACAAAAATGCCAGATTGTTCGTCAAACCGGTATTTAAGGTTTATTGGCGACATTACTTCATTCATCACCTGCGACAATGGCGCCTGTTTTACATTGATCGTAACGATCCGGCCCTCTGGAATAATATCGTTGCTAAATGCGAATCGATATTTAGTTTCCTTTTCAATGGCCTTGAAGAACTTCGTAAGTTTTACCCCGTTTAGCGAAAGATTCACTTTTACATCTTGGGAAAACCCTCCTGCATTGACCGACATTGCACAGACGAATAGGAGAAAAGAAGTTAGTCTCATAATTTTAAGCAGCTTCGTTAGCGATGGGTTGGTATAACTCCACCGATAAGCATGATTTTTTTTCATACCTTTATTTTGGTTTTTAATTTAAAAAATAGAAACACCTTTTATTCACTGAAGTGTTTCAAAAATTTTAGTACAGGGGGAATGTTCCCGCATTCTTCCCTGTACTTTTTATTTTGACAAGTTTACTTTTAGAGATTCACCAGGTTCTATTTCAAAATTGAAACTCCTGGATTCTTTTAAGAGATCAAGCACCGTGTTTAAATCTTCCTTTTCAAACATCCCGGTGAAGCGGTAATTACGAATGGCATCATCCTTGAATTCAATTTTTGCTCCATACCATCTTTCAAGTAATATGGCTATATCGCCAAACAATTCGTCCTCGAATATTAGTTTGTTTTCTTTCCATGCTACTTCTTTTATTTCACCTTCATCATTTATTATCAATTTTTTCAGCAGGCTATCAGTTCCGTTCGAGCTGCTTCCATTGTGTTCTTTTGATGAATGGGTATTAACGGTTTTAGCCAGGGGTTGTTCCCACTTTATCTTCTGGTTGGGGTAAAGCAGCATTGTGCGATTGTGGCTTTCTTTGAGGGTAACTTCTACAAGCCCCCGCAGTAAAGAGGTTTCCGTGATTTTTTCATTGAGATAGGCCTTCACGTTAAAAGCTGTCCCAAGGGCTTTCACGTCCATGGCAAGGGTATGAACAATAAAGGGTTGTTTTGCATTATGCTTTACATCAAAAAATGCTTCTCCTTCCAAATAAACATCCCTTGTGGTACCCCCAAAGTTTTCATTGATCTCTATCTTACTTCCTGCGTTCAAAGTAACGTCAGAACCATCGGGCAATTGAATATTCTTTCTTTCACCATAGGCCGCACGGAACGTTTTTGTGCCCTTATTTTTGCCGGTATTGAAATAATTAGTAGTAAAAAGGAAGGCTATAAACAATACAGAAGCGATAGCTGTAATTTTTAGAACCAATAAAAAACCATTGTTGGATTTTTTCTTTTCAAATCCATCCATCTTAACAACGGTAGCAGGTTCCATTAAGTTTAACCTGTTTTTTAACCTGCTTACCTGCTCTGTTTTATCGGCCTCCGCTAAAGCGTTAAATAATTGGACAAATTGCTCTTTTGCATATCCCGCCAATACCAGACGATCCGGATTGTCTGCAATATAATTTTCCCAAAATGCCACATCTTCCGGTGATGACCCTTTACAATAATTAATAAAAGATTCATCAGCTAATAAATCTGCAATGTCCATTTTATCAGACTTCATAATGTGGATTTAATAAAAGGTTTTAAAGTAGAGTATCCTGCAGGTATTTTTTACCCGTTAATTGAAAAGAAAATTTTCTTTGTTTATTTTGAAGGAAACAATTAATAAAAATAAGGAGGCGGAAGAGCCGAATTTTACGATCCGGCAATAACTGCTGAAGAAGCCAGAAGGGCTACTAACAATGTAAGTGCGGCAGTATGGGAATGTTGGTTGGCAACCATATCCAATTTAAGTTTTTTTAATGCCTCATGAATTTTATTATACACGGTGCGATGGGACAAGCCTGTTCTTTGTACAATTTCTTCACAACTGAGCCCTTCATAAAACTTAAGCACTATGAGTTCCTTTTGGCGGTTTGGAAGCTCATTGATATGAGTCATTAAAAGCTTAAATAAATGATTTTGTTCATCCTTTCTTATGAGCTTTTCCTCTGGGTTAGGCAATGGATCTTCCGAGAAATTATTCCATACAACCTGCAAACCGCTTGACTTTTCAGATTTTTTCCAGTCATAGGTGAGCTTGCGTAAAAAGGATGTGATAATATAAGATTTGACATTTTTTGCCTCTTCGATGGTTTCCCTTTTTTCCCAGAGATATAAAAATAATTGCTGAATGGAGTCTTTAACCAGCTGAGCATCTTTTATTTCTTTCAATCCAATAAATAAAAGGCTATGATAATATTTTTCATATAAAGCCAAAAACATTTCCTTATCTCCAGCCATTAGCCCTCTCCACAATGTTTCATCATTATTCATAAGCAATCATTCATTAATTAAACAAGTGTCCTGGTAAAAGATTATTAAAGATAACTTTTTCTTAAAATTACAGTTAAAAAATATTACCGGAATTATTTTTAAATATTTAATAGATAACTATTCCCCGAAGCCAGGCCAATGTAAGATTTGGTGACATCAACATACCTGGTAGCATAGTCGCTGTATTGTTTTGATATATGCACTGTTTAAATGCGTTAATATTCATCGCGGAAATCTGTTCCAAAAGCCTCCACTCAATCGTTAACTGTCTTCATATTTACGTATATTGACGTGCCATATTTTTGAAATAATAATTAACGATTGCAACATGAAATTCAACAATTTCTTTTATCTCGCCGTGTCATTTACTTTCGCCTCCTTCACAGGTTTTGCACAGGACAATTATATAGCTGAAAATCAACAAATACCAGGGCACCCACGAATTTTACTTTTAAAAAGTGAGGTAGCTGTTGTTAAAAAAACAGTTAGCTCAGATGCCACCTGGGGCAATCTGCACCAGGCGATCTTATCCGAATCCGACAGGCTGATAACCCTGCCGCCGGTCGAAAGAATTCAAATCGGCCGCAGGCTACTTGACAAATCAAGGGAAGCGTTGCGTCGCCTGTTTATCCTCTCCTATGCTTATCGTACCAGCGGCAGGCAGCAATATATGCAGCGGGCAGAGAAGGAATTACTGGCAATTTCCGCCTTTAGTGATTGGAACCCATCCCATTTTTTGGATGTGGCAGAAATGACCATGGCTGTTTCCATTGGATACGACTGGTTGTACGACCAACTCCCTGCGTCATCTAAAGCGACCATCAAAGAAGCTATTTTAAAAAAGGGATTGGAGCCTTCTCTTGATGCGAAATGTAATAGCTGGCTTAAAGCAGAACACAACTGGAACCAGGTATGCAACGCCGGCATGACCTATGGCGCTATGGCAATTTATGAGGACGAACCAGTATTGGCCAGGCAAATCATCAACCGTGCTATAGGCTCCATTGTATTACCGATGAAAGATTATGCGCCAGACGGCGTGTACCCTGAAGGGTATGGTTATTGGGGATATGGCACCAGCTTCAATGTGTTATTCATCAGCGCAATTGAAAAATTATTTGGAAAAGATTTTGGATTAAGCCAATTACCGGGCTTTCTACTCACAGCAGGTTTTATGGAAAATATGACCGGCCCCTCCGGTCAGCCATTTAATTATTCTGATGCAGGATCAAATGGCGGCTTGCATCCGGCTATGTTTTGGCTGGCAGACAAAGTAAAAGATCCATCGCTGTTATGGGTAGAAAAAAGTTATTTAAAAAAACTTCCTCCTGCATCATTTGAAAAGGATCGCCTGCTTCCATCCATTATGCTTTGGAGCGGTGGCATTGGCCTTGATAAAATTACGCCTCCTCCAGGTAACATATGGGTAGGCCATGGTAAAAACCCCGTGGCGATGATGCGTACTTCCTGGACGGATTCCAATGCCATTTATGTTGCTACGAAAGGGGGTTCCGTTTCTGTCAATCATGCTCACATGGACATTGGCTCCTTTATAATGGAAGCGGATGGTGTAAGATGGGCGATGGATTTTGGCATGCAGGAATATGAATCACTTGAATCAAAAGGAATTAAACTATTTGGCAGAACACAGGATGCACAGCGCTGGACAGTATTTCGCTTAACCAACCTCGTTCACAATACACTTACCATCAATAACCAACACCAGGATGTTACGGGTTTTGCGCCAATTATAAGCTCGGGAAAGTCGCCCACTTTCATGAACGTAGTAACTGATCTGTCTCAAGTGTATAAAGGCAACCTGTCAAAATCAAACCGGGGCATAGCTATTGTTGATAAAAGTTATGTGGTAGTCAGGGATGAAATTGTAACCAACGATAAGGAAAGCATTATTCGCTGGACAATGCTTACACCCGCCAATGTGAAGATCACTGGCAGCCATACTGCTGAATTAACCAAAGATGGGAAGACCTTAAAACTGCAGGTACAGGGACCATCAAACCTGGTGATGAAAACATGGTCAACTGATCCACCAAACGACTATGATGCGCCTAACCCCGGAACAATACTGGTTGGTTTTGAAGTAACAGTGCCGGCAAATACCACCATCGCCTTTAATGTTGCGCTCGTGCCCGGTAGTGCGGGAAAAAAGAGTATAAAGAAAATAACACCCCTCCAAACATGGAATAAGAAGTAACAACCTTATGCTTTATAAATAAAATGCCTGATTGAACCACATCATTAAAAAATATACATGAAAAAAATATTGCGCCGATATTTTAAAGCAATGCCAATTATCATTTTTTTGTTTTCGTTGCTGCCAGCAAAACTTTATTCCCAGCAAAAGTCAGTTGCTGCAAATGAAAAAAACTTGACCACAAAAAATACACGAATCCAACAAGCGTCTAACCCGGAAAAGGTAATATCAGATATTGAAATTATCCGCAAGAGAATTGTTGATGATTTGCTGGAACCCGCTGTGAATACAACGTTGATCAAGCAACTGGTTGCCTCGATAAAGGAAAATGGAAGCTGGGCAAATATTAACTATGTAGATACTTCCCGGACTGGCTTTCAGCACCGGGAACATTTGGAGCACATGGTAGATTTAAGCAGGGCGTACAAAAAACCTGGTGCTGCATTTTACCAGGATAAGAAAGTAAAAGCAGTTGCTTTAGCTGCCCTGGATTTTTGGCTGGCCCATGATTTCATTTGCCAGAACTGGTGGTGGAATGAAATGGGCACACCCAATTTGATGATCAATACCCTGTTGATCCTGGATGAGGACCTTTCCGATATGCAGCGAACAAAAGGATTAAAAATTGCAAACCGTGCCAACCTCGAAGCCTTTGGTGCAAGGCCCGGTGGCGACCTGATACAGATTGCGGGTATGCTGGGAAAACAGGGCTTATTTAAAAGAGATGAGTCTATTGTGGAAAGGGTCGTGAAGACAATGGCCGATGAAATTAAGGTCAGCGGTGGAAGAGGCTTGCAGCCGGACATGAGTTTTCATCACCGCACCGACAATGTTATATCTACGCTCACTTATGGAAGCGGATATGCGAGTGCCTTCGCCTACTGGGCGGTTAAAATTGCAGGGACAAAATTTACCCTGCCCGATTCCGCTTTAAAATTATTGATTGATTACTACCTGGATGGCATTTCCAAGTCGATGGCTTTTGGCAAGTATCCCGACATAGGCGCCAAAAATCGTGACCTTAGCCGCAAGGGAACTTTGTCACCAGAAGGGGCAACCCTGCCTTCCAACTTGTTAGCTTCCTCCAATTACCGGAAAGCCGAATTGGAAAACCTCGTGAAGATCCGCAATGGCTCAATAGTACCTAACCTGCAATGGAACCGCTTTTTCTGGCACTCAGCATATTTTACCCATGAGCGGTTGCATTGGTTTTCTTCGGTTCGCATGCATTCGTCCCGGCAAAATAATATGGAAGAACCACACAATGAAGAAGGGCTAAAAAATCATCATTTTGCCGATGGCTCAAATTTTATCACGCTTAGCGGTAAAGAATATGTAGATGTATTTCCTGTTTGGGACTGGCAAAAAATCCCTGGGGCTACTATCGTACAAAGCCCTTCCCTCCCACCCTTTAAACAAATTGCAAAGAAAGGGCTTACGAATTTCGTTGGAGGAGTTTCTAATGGAGCATATGGTGCTGCCGCTACTGATTTCAGCAGCCCGCATGATCTTTTGCAAGCCCGGAAAGCCTGGTTCTTTTTTAACAATGAATATGTTTGCCTGGGTGCCGGCATCACCTCTACTGCAGCCTACCCTGTTGCTACCACACTTAACCAGTGTAACCTGAATGGAACTATAATGGTGAAAACCAATAAAGGGAATGAGCAGGTACAAAAAGGTGTTCACCAATTAACGGGTATAGAGTGGATACACCACGATGGTGTTGCTTATATCTTTCCTGCTCCTGCTCCTTTGAATGTTAGCAATACAACTGTCACTGGCAGTTGGCGCCAAATCAACCACCAGGACTGGGCAACCGAAGAACCTGTAAAAAAAGAATTGTTTACCGCATGGTTAAATCATGGTGAAGCTCCTGTTAATGCGGGCTATGCTTATATCGTAGTGCCTGCCATAAAGGTTTCTGCAGTAGATCAATATAGAAAAAAATCCCCTATCTCTATCCTTGCCAACACGCCACAACTGCAGGCGGTTCACCATCAACAACTCAATATAGTTGAAGCCGTATTTTACCAACCTGGCAATTTGAAAGTATCAGAAAAACTAGTTGTTATGGCCAGCAACCCTTGCATGCTTATGATTGAAATGGAAGGTAAAAAGCTTAAGAGAATGACAGTGTCTGATCCGACTCATTTATTAAAAACATTACAGCTTCAAATTTCTTTGCCTGTTAAAATAAATGTCAAAAACAGCCAGGCTGTTTGGAACGGGAAAACCAGTACCTCTACCATTGAAGTGGCATTACCACAGGGAGGCTACGCAGGAAAAAGTATTGACATGGAATTTGTACAATAAGGTTAAGCTGTGTTGATCAGCCAACTATAATCAAACTGGCAGGCACAAACGAAAATGAGCATTTGCTGAAAAAAGAAATGGGTATTTGCGGTCTGCAAATACCCATTTCTTTTTTCAGCAAAATTATCGTTTCAATTTAATTACTTCTGAGCCTGCAAGCAAAAAGGCCCCTGCTCCATATACTTCCCAGCTTTCAGCACTAAAGTTTTTTTGTGGATCGGCACCAATTGGCTGAACCCAGCCTACCCTTCCTTCTGGCGATACCAATGTGTTCAATTCTATCCACGCTCTCTCAACGGCAGGTAGGTATTTTTCTTTATCTAATATTTTCTTATTGATACCCCATGCCAGTGCATAGCAGAAAAATCCTGAACCACTTCCTTCACCGCCGGGATAAGAGTCCGGATCAAGTAAACTTGCACGCCATAAACCATCGGCCTGCTGAAGGGTTATAATTTTTTCAGCCATCTCTTTATAGATGGTTAGGTAGTAATCCCTGTTAATATAATTTTGGGGCAATTCATCCAGCAATCTCACCAGTCCGCCCATTACCCATCCATTACCGCGGGACCAAAAGATCAGCTTTCCATTCTTTTCCTTTTTGCCTTCTCCCTGAGCATTAACGAGGTAGCCTGCGTCCCGCGCATACAAATGTTCGTCTTTGTTGTAAAGCAGGTTGGTAGTTTGCTGAAAGAGAGTGTCGTTGAGCGCAAAGTACGCAGGGTCTTTCAATGTAACGCCTAATTTTGCCAGTGTGGGAGGAGCCATAAACAGGGCATCGCACCACCACCATGTAATTCCATGCAGGCGTACTTCTCTTCCGGGGACGGTACTCATTTTTTGCACGGTATCGATCGTTGGCTGTATCATCGAGCGATCTTTTTTGCTGCGGTAAAAATCAATGTAAGTTTGACTGATCGTCATATCATCAGCATGATCATACCTTGGCCCTGGTTGCCAGTTGGTACGCTGGCCCAATGCCATCAATGAATCCCTGATAAGTTTCGATTTGGTGGTTTTGTATGCCGCTGTAACACCGGCGTAAAAAGCACCATTGGTCCAATCAGTTGGTTTGTGTTTGGGATTTTTCAATTGCCATTCTGTAACCTTCAGCATGGCAGACTTGATGTATTTTTTTTTGAAAACATCATCTTGGGTGCGTGCAACAGGGCCGGTAACAACCATCAAAAGGCATAAGGCGCTGAGCGAGAAAAAATGTAAAGACTTTTGATACTTAACCATTCGGATTAATTTAAATAATAAAACTTGCTAATCATTTTTAAATTTCATTGAGTACAAAGTTTACACCTTTAAAAATGTAAACCTATTTACTCCATCAATACTAGTTTTTCACTGCTTAATTTTTGCTGTTCCTTTCTGTTTCCATTTCCTTCATACTTATTATTTTCAACTTTTGCATTACGGGCTGCATACGATTCTACGCCATATCCCGCATTGTACTGAACCAGGTTATTGTTCACCATTATATTAGCCGACCCTTTGCGTAAAAACTCCAGTATTATTCCACTTCTATCATTGGCTTCTATCAAATTTATGTTTACAGTAATGTCACTGCTTTCTGTTACCAATAATCCATACCATGCGTTCCTTGTAATTTCGCAATCACTGACAAATATATTTGTGCAGTGATCCAAGGCAATACCGCTTCCAAAAGGTGAGGTAGCCATCCTGCTACCCGTAATTTTTACCTTAGCACAATGCGTCAGCAATAAATTGTGTTGCAGTTTCGGCCCCGGTACTACGTTGCCACCATTCTCATTCAAATCACAATTGGAAATATTTAAATTTTCAGCACCACTTATTAAAACCCCATTGAAAGTACAGTTTCGTACAGTGATGTTTACCAGGCTGATGTTTTTCATTTGTCCATCCACCAGGGAACGGAACACAATTCCTCCACGGTTGTAACCACCCTTGTTGGACCGGCTGCTGTTAGGATCGGAGGTCGGACTGGTTCGGTTAGAGCCTTCAATTACAAGATCGCGGATCACTACGTCCTTTAAATTGACATCTGCGTTCACCATTGCCTCCCTTGAACCGGAAGCAGTGTCCAGAAAAAGTATGGTGCCAGATCCTTCCCCCGCCAGTGTAATACCACCCGGAATTTTAAGCGTTGCCGGAAATACATGGAGGCCTTTTTTAAGCAACACCCATTTACCTGTACCGCCAGCAGCATTCAGTGCATCTTGTATGGATTGACCGGGAACAACTATTAATGCATTACCTGGAATAATAGTAGCACTGGTATCGGTCGCTCCGGCAATATATCCAATGCTACCAGGCCTGGGCACCCCCCGGTTTGCTACGGGCCTGGCCGATGGTTCACGAATTGCTGACAAAAGGCTTCTGGAAGCTTTTGCCCGCATGGAATCCGCGGCTATTTTTGTCCAGGGCATATCCATTCCCATTGCTGTATAGTGCCGATAGACATATTCATAACAATCCCTTATATTCTTTGCCTTTTCTGAAATTGTGCAATAACAATGAGGGTGAGTTCCCAGCAAAAACTTTGCAGTGTATTCATAGCCGAGTGCAAGTCGGTTTCCAGCTATCGAAAAAAGATCAACACCTTGTGTAAATGCAATTTGAGCAGCACCGGCAAATTCACCCAGGCCCAATTGTACATGCCCCTGGTCTCTCGGGCTTTCCTGGCATTGTCCGTTTGGATAAATATATTTAAGCAAACTACCGTTTACGGGTGCATGCATAAAATGATTCACCGCGTTGTTGAACATTGTCCGGTTGTCAGTAAATATGGCGATCGCCATGATTGAATGAATGATAGCCCCATCCCAATTGCCATTTGCCTGCGGAAAATAAAAACGCATCAAAGGGTAATACACGGTGAGCAGCATGTTGCTAAAGGATTCTATGTCGGATGGTTTCCAGCCGGCATTGGTATACCGTAAAATTTCTGCTGCAT